>JASJCT010000008.1 GCA_030065855.1 Myxococcota bacterium | reverse complement strand
ACATCACTTGAAAGGCTAAGGCCTTTCAAGAAAGAGGAATTCAAATGGACAATCCGGGGAACGCTGTTCCCCTCAATCAAAAAAACTCAATCATTTCAAGAAAGGTGGTTGACAATTGTCAAGTAGGGTAAGGGGGAGTTTTCACTGACGAGGCCCAAAAGAAAGAGGTCCATACGATGGTAGATCCGATCCAATCAAACCCAGCTGAGCAGGGATATCAGCCAGAACCCGTGGGCCGATCCGAGATGGACAAGACCGCGTTTTTGTCCCTTCTCGTAGCCCAGCTTGAACATCAGGATCCACTCGAGCCAATGAGTAATACTGAGTTTGTGGCACAGTTGGCTCAGTTTTCCAGTGTTGAGCAGCTGGTTGCCGTGAACGAAGGTCTCAACCTCTTAGGTGTTCAACAGATGGGGATGGCCAACGCCCAGGCTGCATCGCTTATTGGCAATGAGGTAGAAATAAGAAGCGACAAGATGACGGTATACGGGGATGATAGTACTGCCCAAGCAGCCTTTACATTGGAGGGTAATGCCAGTTCGGTGGAGGTGAACTTCCGCGACGCCACTGGTGCCGTTGTAAGGACTATGCAGCTCGGACCCCAGGACCAGGGTGAAGTGAATGTGGAATGGGATCTGATGAACGACAACGGCCAAATGGTTCCGCCAGGTACCTATC
The DNA here is from genome assembly GCA_030065855.1 of Myxococcota bacterium. Classification (GTDB taxonomy): domain Bacteria; phylum Myxococcota_A; class Polyangia; order JAAYKL01; family JAAYKL01; genus JASJCT01. The sequence goes on along the minus strand of JASJCT010000008.1, from coordinate 109,241 downwards.
GCATCGATGTGGTCGCGGAGGACGCAGATGGGGTTAGCATCGGCTGGGAAGCACGGGTCCGCGGTACGGTTGATGGCGTGAACTACGACGCGGGATACCCAGAGTTGATCATCGATTCTTTACGTGTGGCCCTATCGGATATCGTCGGTATTTTCCCAAAGGACACGCCGGACGGAGAATCGCCGTGATGCATGAAGTATTTATGGAAATACTGACCAAAGGAGAATTCCAATGAGCATTACCAAGGCACTTTATATCGGCGTAACTGGGCTACAATCCCACGGAGATGCCCTGGGTGTTGTGGGTGACAACATCGCAAATGTGAACACTACCGGGTACAAAAAAGAGCGGATCATCTTTTCCGACTTGCTCGGTCGATCCATCGGGTCGGTCAACAAACCAGGTTCAGGAGTGAAAGTAGATAAGGTCACCCGATCGTTTACCCAAGGTACACTGCTCACAACAGATTCGCCCACGGATTTGGCCATCAACGGCAAGGGGTTCTTCATCGTAAGCGGGGATGTGAGCGGCATTTCAGCCAATTTCTATACGCGGGCGGGTCAGTTCACCTTGGACAAGCAAGGCAATCTGGTCAACCCACTGGGGTTTATCGTGCAGGGATATCTCGTCAATGCTGCTGGAGAGTTAGACAACCAGCTGACCGATCTCCAGATCGCCAATTCAGTGCTACCCCCATCAATGACGGAACTGATCGACATCTCTGCCAATCTGGATGCCGCTGCCACTGAAGATCCTGGGGGCGCAGCGTTTTCAACCACCAGCCCTGGCACTACCTCTAACTTTTCCACTGCCATGACGGTTTACGACTCATTGGGTGAGGCCCATCGGGTCGATATTTATTTTAGAAAAACAGGCTCAAACGCCTGGGAGTATCACGCCCTGGTGGATGGAGGAGATCTCACTGGTGGTACGACTGGTACTGCCGTCGAAATGGCCGCCGGTACGCTGACGTTCACTACGGATGGGTGGCTCGACACAGAAACGTCGACTGTGGATTGGGATACCACCGGCACGACGCCCACGTTTAACAATGCCTCGGATCAGGCCATCACATTCGAATTCGGGGATAGTATCACGACCGACGGCGGAACAGGTCAAGCTGGCACGACCCAATACGCATCGTCGAGCACCATTCGCAGCCAGGATCAGGACGGGTATGCCACTGGGGAGTTATCTGCAGTGGGTGTAGAGAGCAACGGCGATGTGTTGGCGGTCTATTACAACGGCCAGCAGCGGCTCGTGGGCAAGCTCGCTCTTGCCACCTTCGAGGCCGAAGATAGGCTTTCCCGGGTGGGAGACGGCCTATGGGCCGAGAGCATTCACTCCGGTGAAGCCAGGATCAGCGCGGCCTCCACTGGTTCATCCGGAGCCATCACATCTGGTGCGCTCGAGCAATCCACCGTGGATCTCGCAGATGAATTCGTCGATCTCATCTCCTATCAACGCGGTTTTCAAGCCAACGCAAGAACCATCTCCACCGCGGATCAACTCTATATGGAAGTCGTTAACCTGAAGCGATAAGTGATAACACGTCACACTGCTATCCCTGGGATACTTCAGAGCATACTGGGAGATACTTCAAAGTATCCCAAGGACCAACCGACGCCATGGTACAAACCGGGCTACTCATGGGTTGTACCAACCCTTTATCCCCCCTAGTGGGCTGTGATCATACATAACTGTATGTTCCTATTATTACTCAATTTTATTTTTTCGAACAGACAAGATGAGTTTGATTTTCATCCCCATATTGGTTTAAAAAGTAGCCTCTAATACGCCTGTGCAAGCGGCAAGTTGGCCTCGTGCACTTGGCGAGTACGAAACGGCGATGCAAACAGGACGTTTACCAAAAATTGTCATCTCATGGTGGTTAGGGGTTCTCCAGTGGCTACTGGTTCGGTATATCAAAGTAGATAACGCATGGGTACGCAATGTAAAGGAAGCCGCAACGCAGGGCAGGATTATCTTTGTCCTCAGAAACCGTAGTCTAATCGATTTGATTTGTCTGCGCGGCCTGTGCAAGGTTTACGGACTCCCACAAGTTGGATTTGCCGCAGGGATTGGCCCGTTCCTGTACACGCCTCTTTGGCTTTGGATCCTCCGTCTATTTCGACGGAAATACTACCGGGATTACGAAAGTCGGCTCTCTGAAACCTTGGAGAATGGCCGATCAGCAGTTGTCTTTCTCAGGCGTCCGGCCACGCGAAATATCTCCGACAGCCGACCTGTTCGACTCGATGGTATTCGACTTGCGGTGGCGGTGCAATCACGCTTACAAGCGCCAATCCTTGCACTGCCCACCGTATTCCTCTGGGGTGAGCACGCCATGAACCGGCTGCCCGGCACCATGGATTTTTTATTTGGATCAAGCGAGTATCCGAGATTGATCCGCTCGATCTGGTTGCTGATGCGTCGACGCTCGGTTCACGAACTAATCGTGGGTCCCCCGCTCAATTTTTTGGCTATCAAACGCGATCGGCAAGTGACATCTGATGCGTTCCCCGGCGTCATACGAGCGGGCGTGGGGCGCCAGATAGAACTTATCCGTCGTTCCAAGCTGGGATCCCTGACAAAATCCTCTTCTCGGCTTAAAACCGAGGTACTCAGCAGCCCGCGACTCAATGCTGAGCTTGCGACCATCGCAGATGAAGAGGGAATGCCGGCTGGGGATATCCCCTTAAGGGCCAAGGCCATATTGGATAAGCTGGCTGCAGACTTTCGCCCACGGGTCCTTGCGTTTTTTGCCTTTGTAATGGCGTTTATTTGGAAACGCATCTATACCGGCATCGATTTTCTTAAAACAGATATGGAAAAAATGCGCGCGTTCACTACCAGGGGGCCGACCCTGATTCTTCCCAACCATAAAAGCCATATCGACTATATCGTGGTCTCTCAAGTGATGCTGACGAGCAACATGGTGCTGCCCCATATAGCTGCTGGCCAGAATCTTTCATTTTGGCCGCTTGGATGGTTGTTTCGATCTTCGGGGGCATTTTTCATTCGCCGGCGCTTTGTTAACGATCGATTCTATAGTGCGGTAGTCAATGCATATATACGCCGGCTTATTCAAGAGGGCTACGCCATCGAAATTTTCATCGAGGGTGGTAGATCCCGCACCGGCAAGCTCCTCAGGCCCAAATCCGGCATGCTAGAAATGGCCATTCGCGCCCTTGCCATCTCTCCAAGGTTGGATATCAGCGTGGTGCCCATGTTCATCGGGTACGAACGGGTTATTGAAGAACAGGCATATGTCCGGGAGTCTCTCGGTAGAAAGAAAAAAAGCGAGAGTTTTAAAGGGCTTATTAAATCGACACGCGTCCTGTTTCACCGTTATGGCCAGCTATATGTCCGCACTGGCAATCCATTTACCCTGACGGATGTAATGGGCGACTTGGGAATGTCGCGGGATGATTTAAGTCGTGCCAGTGCGCGGCGTGAGCTGGCCATGGCAACGGCGACCCGAAATCTCAATGAGATTACGAGAATTACTATCGTCACGCCGTCGGCTGTTCTTGCGACGGCCCTGCTTTCGCACCGCAGCCCCAGGATAACCCATCCCGAACTCCGTATCACCGCGGCATGGCTCGTCGATATTTTGAGCGACATCGGTGCGACGCTCAGCAGTATCATTTTAAAATGGCAAGATCAGACAAAAAATGGCCAAACAGATGGTGACTTACTGGACCGTACCATTCGCGTCTTTTTGCGCGGCGGAAGAATCCAGCAAAAAGGACGCCAGGAACCCATGTCCTATGCTATCCGGGATGATCAGCGATTGCCCCTCGATTATTATAAGAACAACATTATTAATTTCTTTGCGCCCATATCACTGGTCGCGTCTATTTGCCTAACGAGCGAGACACCGGAGGTGGGAGTTTCAGACATCGCTGAGATGGCCGCTCTCATGTTCTCGATATACAAATGGGAGTTCATGCTCGCCGCTGCAACTGACGATCTTGTAAAGCCGGGCAGCAATGATATGCGGATGTCTATTGGGAAAGTGCTTGCAGTGCTGGTTCGAAACAATATTTTGGAAGAGCGCGATGGGCGATTCACTGTGTGTGATCGGAATAAGGCCCTTCTTCTATCAGATATCCTCCTCAACTATCATGAGGTCTATCTCGCCGTTATTGCGGTCATTCGGCGCCGCGTACTCGAAAAAACAACTGGTGATACCAAAAAGCTATCAACGGCATTGCTTCAGGAAAGAACCAAGGCCGGTGAATTCGTCAAACCTGAAGGCCATTCCAGAATCAACATCCAAAACGCCATTCAGGCCTACAAGGAACTCAAAATCTTGCGACCCGCGGCTGGGGAGACGCCGTTCGACAGCGGCGGCTTTGGAGATAAGGTGTTCCGATTTCTCTCCAACGTCACGGATCTGACATAGCACTGAGCATGCTAACTTTGCTGTTTACTCGAACAATACCGGAAAGAAATGGGGATCGACGTCTTCGTACTCGTTGTCGGTGAGCTGAACCTGGTTTTCACCGTTGGCGTCCATGATAAAAATCTCATTGTCGCCGTCCCTGTTTGAGGTGAAAACAACCTGGGTGCCGTCCGGAGACCAGGCCGGATACCTGTCGCTGTATGCATTATTGGTCAGATTGGTCTGGTTGCCACCATCTGCTGCGTCCATGACAAAAATTTCCGCATTCCCGCTGCCCACAAAGCTTACGTACACAATGGACTCTCCATCAGGGGACCAATCAGGCATGCCCTCCCAAGCAGTATTGTAAGTGAGTTCTGTCGGTGGGTATTCATACGGGTTGTAGTAGAAGTAATATATATCCTGGTCTCTCTGAATGGCGACCTTCGTGCCATCAGGTGCCCACGAAGGGTGATTATTTTGTCCGCCGCCGAGTGGTGCACAGTTCCCCTCATTCTGTGCATTGTAGATGCAGATACCTGCCCCTCGATAAAAAGCTATCAGCGCGCCATCTGGATGCCAATCTGGAAATCTCTCATCTGCTGTTTCTTGGGAGAAGCGGGTTGGATTCGCACCGTTCCTGTCCATCACGAAAATGTCATTGCCTCCCAACCGATCCGATGTGAAGGCTATCTTGGTACCGTCCGGTGACCACACGGGATCCCTGTCATTGGCTTCATTATACGTCAGACGAATCTCCAACCCTTGGGTCATGTCGAGGACGTAGATTTCGTTGTTGCCGTCCCGGTCGGAGACAAAGACGATGCCATCTACACCCACACTTGTATCTGTGCCCGTGTCCGTGCCGGTATCTGTGTCTGTACCCGTGCCCGTATCTGTGTCTGTACCCGTGCCCGTATCTGTGTCTGTACCCGTATCCGTGCCGGTATCTGTATCTGTGTCCGTACCCGTACCGGTATCTGTATCCGTACCCGTATCCGTGCCCGTATCTGTGTCCGTACCCGTGCCCGTATCTGTATCCGTACCCGTATCTGTATCCGTGCCCGTATCTGTATCCGTACCCGTGCCGGTATCTGTATCCGTACCCGTATCCGTGCCGGTATCTGTATCCGTACCCGTATCCGTGCCCGTATCTGTGTCCGTACCCGTGCCGGTATCTGTATCCGTACCCGTATCTGTGTCTGTATCGGTATCCGTATCTGTGCCCGTGTCCGTTCCCGTATCCGTGTCTGTATCTGTGTCTGTATCGGTATCCGTATCTGTGTCTGTATCGGTATCCATATCTGTGTCTGTATCGGTATCCGTATCTGTATCGGTGTCTGTATCCGTGTCCGTGCCGGTATCCGTGTCCGTGCTTACATCGCCGGTCGATTCATCATCAGAGTCGCCGTTGGCATCGTCGTCCCCGCCGCAACCCAAGGTCCAAACCATAGAAAGTAAACCGATCATCAAAAGCGTTTTTTTCATTTTACACCCTACGTGCTCGTTTGAGGGGGCACCAACCCACACAGCACCTCAATACGGTCGGTGCCATTCAATTATGTTGAGATGCTGTCGACTATAACAAATTCTGGCCATAAGCCAAACAGTTCTCGACACTGGGATCATCTGAAGCATCCAATAGCTGCCAAAACGTTAGGCCTAAAATCTACCTTTCAAACCGTTGCCCCCGCAGTTAAAAAGGTGTTAATTGGGACTATTAGCAGATTAAAAGACATATGAGGTGTCTCAGATGAAACCGTATGCTGCTCTTTTATCGACGCTGTCTATTTTTTTAGTAATCGGTTGTATCAACCTGGAGCCTGTGGCGTTTCCAGATGCGGGTTCAGATTCGGATACCAACACGGACACCGACGTGGACACCGGCACCGATTCAGACACAGGCACCGATTCAGACACAGGCACCGATTCAGACACAGGCACCGATTCAGACACAGGCACGGATTCAGACACAGACACCGATTCAGACACAGGCACCGATTCAGACACAGGCACCGATACGGATACGGGCACAGATACCGGCACCGAAACAGATACCGACAGCGATGCCTGCACGACGCTCGGCCTCATAGAATGTACCGGCGGCAGCTGGCGGGAATGCCTGGACACGGGTGGTTTCCTGAAGTGGTCGTCTGCAATCGAATGCCCGGGCGGCGCCTGCAACTCCGAAGGCACGGCCTGTGACGACTTTTGTGGCGCCACCCACGGATGCTGGGGGGCTCAGCCCACTGGTCAGGATTTCTGCTACGACGAATCGCAGGACATGACATGCCTGGGGGTTCCTTGTACTGAGTTGGACACAGATGCCCCAGGTGACTTCTGCGGTCAGGATGCGGACTACAAAGAGTTTCAAAACGAACGGGTATTCACCTGCTTCAACGCAGACGGCTCTGAACAGAACCCCTGTATTGCAAATGCATCAGACGACGAAGTCGTAACGGACTCGCTTACTGGGCTGATGTGGCAGCGCAAGCTGGACCCGAAAATTATGGACTGGGGAGCGTCGGTTGAGCACTGCGAGCAGCTCGTCTACGCCGGGATGGTCGGTTGGCGAATGCCGGAAATTCACGAATTGATCAGCATCGTAAATTACGGCAACAGCCCGGCCATCGACGAAACCGTATTCCCGGGAATGCCGACCACCACGGATCGGTACTTCTACAGTGCGACACATGTGGCTGAAACGTTTGAGGACAGATGGCGCCTGGCTTTCACAACGGGAAGATTCCTCACAGCGGGAATTTCAAACAAAGAGCATGTTAGGTGTGTAAGAAACACAAGAGCAGCAAAGCCAAGCGCATCTCCCTCTTCCCCCCAGCGCTCGGCCGCAGTCGGCCCGCGCGTGATCGAGCCTGCCAATCGAGCACGATTCATTCCCATTGATGACGGCCCCCACCGTATGGTGCAGGACACCGCCACCAATCTGCTCTGGCAGCGATTCGACGTGGTGACAACTTCGTGGCAGGAAGCGCTGGCCCGTTGCGAATGCAGCACCCTTGGCAACAAGGCTGAATGGCGACTGCCAAATATAAACGAGCTGCGCAGCCTGGTGAACTTCAAGATCGAGGGCATCCCATCAGCATTTCCCGATATGACATCCGAGACCTATTGGTCTTCCACGACAGATGTGAGCAACCATCAGGAAGCGTGGTCTATTAGCTTCCTCAGCGGCCAAGCAAGGATCTCGTCAAAAGAAAACGCAAGGGCCGTGCGTTGTGTTTGGAGTGAACTAGACTAGAACCGAACCCGCACCCCACCGGGGATCGCTGAGATTTCTGGCCCGCTTCCGGATTTGGGCGCTTCGCTGGATCGGCTCATGAAGAACAGTACTGTCGTGGCCACGGCTATGGCGCCGGTGCCGATGGACAGTCCCACCGCCACCTTATTGTAGGCCTCGGTGTCCTCTTTGAGCTGATGCAGATTGCTCTTCTTTCCCGTGTCGCTCGACGGTATCTCACCACTTTCGAACCCGTTCTTGAGGTCGTTGTACTCGTTTTGTTTCGAGGCGGTCAGGCCCCAGAACACACCGGTAGTGGCCCCCACCACGACTGTGCCGGCCAGGCCTCCCCAAAACAGGCGCTGCACGAGACGGTTGTCTTTCCGAGGGGTGTCAGGCAGGGTTGGTCCGCTCGGATCCAGTGGCTCGATCCTCAGTTGCTCCGTGTTTGGCAACACCGGGGTTTGGCTGACCGCTGCTTCGGCCCCAGCCTTTTCCAGCTCAAATACTTCGGTCTTCTTGGCACCGCAGATCATCTTTACATTGCGGCTCTGAGGCTCGTACCCGTCGAGGGTCACGCTGACCGTATACTCCCCCGGCCCCAGGATCAGTGCACCCGAGTCCTCGGTGATACGCATTTCCTTGTCCCCTACCCTGACCTTGGCACCGGGAAGGTTCACCTTGACCATCAACTCGGCGACCAGGTTGCGAATCTCCTGCTTGTGCCGCTCCACAGACCGCTCCATCTCCTCATTCAATTGATCGCTGAACTCCCGCTGCAGCCTGACAAACGCATCGTAAGCCTCGGCATAGCGATGGAGCGCCTTGTATGTGTTGGCCAGGTTGAACAGGGCATTCTTGGTCGGATATAAGAGCAACGATGCCTCGAACTCTACCATGGCGCCGGTGTAATTCTCAGCCTTGAGCAGGGACAACCCGGCATCGAAGTGTTTCTTTGCCTCGACCTTGTCGAGCTCACTCGGCTCGCTGAACGCAGGCGCTGTCACGCAGAGCACCGATAGGCAGATTCCCACCTGTGCCATTCGCTTCAATATCGTTTGAAGGGACATTGTCCTCCCTTTTTTCGCAGAGGTGAATCGGGCCGACACAGGCCACTGGGCGGATCTGTATCACTACTTTTGGATTACTCAAAATCCTCAGTGAACTCGGTCCCCCTTTTGCCCTGTTTCAGGGATTGATCGTCAATGGTTTCATCCGCCTTCTGGATGCCGGGCGTCCCGTGCCCCTGTTTGGATCTGCTCTTCTTCACCTCAGGCGCTGGGGGCGCAGGCTGGATCACTGCCGTAAGCCGGGCCTCGATAGTCATATCCTCCGAGGGCACGAGGGAAATCTCAAACGATTCGAACCCGGGCGCCTCCACCTTGAGCAGGGCCGGACGCTTGGAACGCTCTGATCGAAACGGATTCTCATCGACCGGCGCGCCCTTAAAAAAAATCCTAGCGCCTTGCGGTACGCCTTGGACTGAAATCTGCACGTCCTTGGTCTGGGCAGCCACTGGCGGTTCTATTTTCGCCTCGATTGCAGGAGCTGGTATCCTGGTCTCCTTCTTCGAGCCCGAAACCAGGTAGACAACGGCAGCCACCACAATCGCAACCGCCACGCTGGCCAAACCGAGTACAATCCCCTGGTTGAAGGTGTTATTTGTGATCGCTGACTGGGTCCGTCCACTCGGGATAGAGCTCTGGATCGCCTTGGCGAAAACATCCGAAGCCACATCGATTCCCTTGTTCTTGAGGATCGTCTTGCCCAAATCCCCCGCGGCAAAGGTCATATTCGTGGCTTCCCCGGTGATCTTAGCGAGTTGTTCGGCCCGCTGGCTAAATTGCCGGAGGGTTTTCAGCGCGTCCAGCATCTCCTGGGCGCTTTGGTATCGGTATTCCGGATCCTTGTGGATGGCGCGCAGCACGATGCCCTCGGCCTCTATTGGAAAATCTGGGTAGGCTTCCCTGGGCGGACGGGCCTCGGTGGTCAGGATATTGACAATGATGGCATTATAGTTTTCACCTGTAAACGGCAACTCCCCGGTCAGCATTTCGTACAGTACGATCCCCAGGGCGTACAGGTCGGCGCTCATCTTGATATCAGAGGTACCGCGTGCCTGCTCCGGTGCCATGTAGGTGGGGGTGCCCAGCAACTCCCCGGTTCGGGTCAGCTTGGTTTGGTCCACGCCCTGGGTGAACTTGGAAATGCCGAAATCGATTAGCTTTATCATTGGCGGCCCATCAGGCACCTGGACGATAAAGATATTCTCCGGCTTGATGTCCCGGTGGACGATGCCCTTGTCATGGGCGGCTCCCAAAGCAGACAGGACTGACTCCATAATGGCGCACACGGCGCCCACATCTATAGGCCCGGTCCGCTGGAGCACAGCAGAGAGGCTCTCCCCCTCCAGATACTCCATCACCAGGTAGGGTTCTCCCCAGGGCGCCACGCCCACATCGAAAACATCGATGATGCTCTTGTGCTTGATCGCCGCGGCTGCCTGGGCTTCCCTGAAGAACCGCTTGATCATTTCCTCGTCCTGGGCCAGCTCGGCTCTGAGAAACTTTACCGCCACATCCCGGCCGATCACCGTGTGCTGCCCCAGGTACACGGATCCCATTCCACCCTCACCAAGAAGCTGAAGCAACCTAAATCGGTTATCGAGTATCTGTCCTAAGTGGTCCATTTCAAACACATTTTAAGCGAATGCCTCATATGTACAATACGTTGCCGCATGGGTGCAGATGTAGGTCAAATAAACGCCTCCTGAGGCCAACCGTCAAGCATTTTGCTCGGGTTGCCAAGCCCAGCACGCGTACGCTGGCCCTCGGCATAGGGATGGGGTTCTGCGGCTGAGCTACTTTGCCTGATTCTCGCTTCCCAAGCGGGACAGCAGGGCAGCACCGGCAGCGACCATGGCGATACAGAACAGGAGCACCGGACCGGCCACCGGTATGAGATTGATCAGCATGAAGACCACTGCACCGATGGTTATCGCGGCCAATTGGCTCTTATTCTTTTTAAATATCGGCACCTTGTACCCAATCCAGCTGAGCATAGCCGCCAATCCAAATACTATCAGTACGAGCAGGGCGATGATCACCACCGGTATGAGCGGGAGGCCGATGATGGTAACCGCAAGGAGGATGATAAGCGGCACAAAGGCGAGTAGGATGATCAGCCCTGCGAGTACGGACATGCCAGTGCGTTCTGATAAGTAATCCCGGATGCGCTGTACCCGCCTTGGGGCGAGCGCCAAAATAGCAAGGGCGAGGACAAACAGCAGCACCGCTTCCAGGAGAGATCCGAAAAACGAGAATGCGGCAAACGTTCCTGCGAGCCCTGAAAGTGCAGACGGTAGAGCGAGATTTATGTCCCCATCCTCACCTTCGGCTAAGATGGCACCAATAGGGAACGGGATACCCACGTTCACTTGCTGACCGTGCACCACGGCCCCGGGTTCGACATCGAGGGCGCCACCCACTGAGACCGCATCGCCGTGGACCACGGCTGTAGATGCTAGTGTCAACGTCCCACCCACTGAAACCGCATCGCCGTTTACTTTCCCCTCAACCGTGACAGATCCGCCAACAGACACCACATCGTCGACTTCTTCGTCAACCGCAATATGGATGGGCTTGCCGATCTGAACCCGATTCTTTTCGTGCTGCACTTTTAAATGCTGTTTGTGTTTTTTGTCTGACGAGCGGGTGGTTATCTGCAAGAGGGTCTGTGTCTCGGTATCCTCTTGTGCGGCTACCTCAGGATCGGTCTCGGTTGGCGCAGGTGTCTCAGACGCTGTTACAAAGAGAATGTCTCCCTTCAGGGTTGCTTTGAGGGTTGCGTTCTCCAGGACGATTTCAAGCACGTCCTTGGCTGGCTTGCGAACCAGTCGCAAGGTCATCTTCTTTTGTAGGGCCTCCTCTGGCAGGTCAAGAACCAAGCCGAAGCGGGTTTGCTTGGCAATATCCTGGAGTATGCTTGGAATGGATGCATCTGTGGCCTTGATGCTCACAAACCGAGTTTTTTTCGGCCAATCCCCCTGAATACGGGATGGGGATGGAATGGCGGGGGCTGCAGGTGCTTTGGGCTCAACTGTTGGGTCGGCCAAAGCATCTGGTGATGACGGGGGAATTGCTTCCATTTCCTTGGGCTCGGCGAGATCTGAAATGGGCGTATCAGGCCTGTCCGTGTCTTGAGCAACTGCCTGCAGCGCGAAAAGCGTCGCCATGGGAATGACAAACAATGGGATCCTTTGAGTGGAAACTGTGGGTGTCTTTTTCATGGTCGGTCCTTTTTCTAGCGAGCTCGGTTTCGTAGCCCGCGCTCTACTTATAGTAAGGCCGGTGGCGGTCATTATTTCACTGCCTGGGCTCTTTTGGTGAGCCCTGCGAGCATGCCGGCTGCAATGAGAACCATCGCACCCGATGTCGTTGTCAGTAGTTCGCTCGCGTAAGGGACGCGGTTGACAACCAGGTACATCGCCTTGAAAAATGCCGCGGTTTCTCCAATGGCCAGTGCGGCCTCGGTCGCGAAAATGCTGGGATTTGCAATGATGGTCCACAGCATGGCCGAAGTGATACCCATTGCCAAGATGATCCCGAATATCAAGGACGGCATAAACACCACTTTAGTCGTGGTGGCGCGGATAAACCTGGTTGCTGTGCGCTCGGCAAATCCGATAGGTGCCAGGCGGGGTGCAATGCCCTTGATGGCTGCCGTCAACTGTCGCTCTTCGGCCAAGTTAGCTGCGCATCGTGGACAAGACACGAGATGGGCGATCTCGCGCTCAGATGGCTCACTCTGGGCATCAATTGCGAGTATGGTCAAACGCATATCGTCCAAATGGTCCATTATTTCCCTCCTGGGGCTGCCTGGGCATGCCCAGCAGATTGGGTGAGGAGTGTTCTCAATTTTACGCGACCCCGATGGAGCCAAGTCATGACAGTGCCTATGGGAACATCCAGTGTCTTGGCAACATCTTCATACGAGAGTTCATCGATATGGTAGAGTGAAATGGCTTCGCGCTGTCCTTCTGGAAGGGTCTCGAGCATGGTGGCGAGCTGGCCGAGGGTCTCTTGGGACGCGGTGGCATCCTCGGCCGTGGGCCTCGAATCTGCCAAGGCATCGCTGCTCTCATTTGACAGGGTTTCCCGCTTGGACCGTCGCAACCGATCGATGCAGAGGCGACGCGCAATGGTTATGAGCCAGGGCAATAGGGGCCGATCCGGGTCAAACGCCCCCCTGTGTACAAACGCGCGGATAAACGTCTCCTGTGCTGCATCCTCGGCATTGGCCGGACCCAGATATCGATAACATAGATTGTACACTGGCCCCTCATATCGCTTCACGATCTGAGTAAACGCATCTGAATCGCCTGCAGCAGCGCGACTGGCAAGCGCCTTTTCGGTCAGCGCACTGTCATTTCCGGGTGTGTCACTCACTGTAAGCCAGCCTATCACCGCTTTGGTCGCCAAGCCATTCACATTTAGAAGTACGCGGGGATTTGTAAATTATTTCAAAGAAATTGGATATACCGTTGGCGAACCCAGAGAGACCCCAGCTCATCAGTGTCCAGCGGCTGCTTAACCATTTTGGGGACCCCCTCCCTAACCCTCCCCCGTTGGACGTTCGGACGTTAGGGGAGGGGGAGTTAATGACCATTTGTTCACCGGGGAGACAACCCCCAACAAGCTCAGGTCACTAACATCTTGAAAATCGCCTTGGTTTTTAAAGATAACACTGTTAATATAACGCTGTTATTTTAAAGGGAAACCTCAAATGCCAAAAGCGCCGATGTCTAGGGAAGAAGTTGAGAGTACGCGGGCAAAGATTCTCGATACTGCCCTTGATATCATTATTAATGAGGGGTTCAGCAATCTCAGTATTCGAAACATCGCTGCTCGGCTTGGGGTGACAGCAACGACCATTTACAACTACTACGCCAATAAAGACGAGCTCAATCTGATGATCCGGGTGAGGGGGTTTGAAACGCTCTATGACCTGCTGATCGAGCGCTCCAGCCCATTTGAAGATATCGACCTTCGATTCGCAGCAATGATTCGGGCATATGTGGCGTTCGGTCTGACCTACCCCAGCTACTATGACATCATGTTCAATCTAAACACCCCCAAATACCTGGATTACGTGGGCACAGCCATTGAATCTGTTGCCTATCATGAAAAACAAACTGCCTTGAAGTGCCTGGAACTCTTTGCCCAGCCCATACGCTCCTATCTCCATGACGATGGAGAGATGGACGATCAATTCATTCTGTATCAAGTCGTAAAATTTTGGTCTGACCTCCATGGCCTGATTGCCCTTTGCAACAGCAGGCTATTTCACGAAGTGCTGGACGATGTGGAGGCCTTTGTCGAGGAACGGATATCAGACCTGATAGCAGATCTCCTACAAATTAAACAGCGCATCGATGCCGGAGAAGCAATCTCTAAGCCAAAGACAAAGAGCAGATGATGGCAATGATCGATCAAACAGCCAAAAAGGGGGTTACCAATGCGCTGGCCAATCTGTTTTTTAGATTCTTTGCCGCTAATTTCAACTTTCGGCCATCGCTAAACAAATATCTAAAATCCGAGGATGGCTGGCTTAACTTTACCTTTGGCATCAAAACGGAAACCGGCAGTGTGGAACAGGCGATTGGCATTGAGAACGGAAAGGTCCGTATTTTAAGAAAAACACCTGAAGAGCTGGATGCCCAACTCATCTTTGTGGATGAAAAAGCAGTAAAAGAAGCCGCCACACAGCCCCCCAACAGGTTGATGCTCACCCTGATGGAAAACAGAATGATGACCCGCGGCAATATCGGTTACCTCCAATTAATGAATTTTTATTTATCGCTTCTCCTGCGCTCGACACAGATTCGCAAGCTTAAAAAAGAGGCCAAAGCAATGAAGCAGCCGTACGATGCTGCAAAAGCCTCAAAAAAAAGCATCGATGCCAAAACACTGCACCAACTAAAGGCAGATGCGGTTGATCCGGGCGTGAGGTTTCTAGCAGACCCCTATCTCGCGGCATACCGTCTCAACGACTTTCCCAGGCTAAAACATTTTCTGGATATTCACCTCAAAGAACGGGCTGCCATTTGTCACGAACGGCCTGAGCTTTTGACCCAGTGGTACAGAGAAAACGGCTTTGAAACAGACACATCCGGGGTGCCGTGGGTTCCTGAGCTTCGTCAGGCATATGCGTTCAAATTTCTTATGGAAAACAAGAGACCCATTATCAGAAAGGCCGATCTGGTAGCAGGCACGACCACCACCAAAGAGATCGGCGTTGTGCTCTATCCAGATGCCCATGGCACCATGATCTGGGGGGAATTGCTCACCGCGCCCCATCGCCCGCTGAATCCCTATTGTATCGACCCCGAGACCATTGACGTGCTGCACAACAAGGTCTTTCCCTTTTGGCTGCAGCGCAATTTTCGGGAATGGGTGCGCCATAACAAGGATTACCCCACTTGTCAGAAGTTGGATGAACGCTTTGCAGCTTGTTTTCTCTGGAAGACCGTTGCACTTTCACACACCATTATTGACTACCCAACGCTACTAAAGATCGGCACAAACGGGATTGTAGACGAGATAGATAACGAAATCAGCAATACACCAGCATCAGACATACAAAAACACAATACACTCCGCGCAATGAAGATCGGCCTCGAGGGAGTGACCGCCTACGCAAAAAATCTTTCAAGGGAGGCCAACCGGCTCGCAGATCAGAAAGCATCTCCTGAGCGAAAAGAAGAACTGCTCAGGCTTGCGGAGATCTGTCTGCGCGTGCCCAAAGGACCTTGCGCAACCCTTGACGAGGCAGTCAATGCCGTATGGATCACCTGGGTGGGCGTTCATATGGAAAACACGAACGCCGGGTTTTCATTGGGCCGACTGGACCAGTGGCTCCAACCCTATTTTGAAGCAGACATGGAAAAGCTGATCACAGATGAAGAGCGACAGGCATATGTCAAACACGCCCTGGACCTCATCGGCTGCTTTTACATGCGCTGTACCGACCACCTGCCCCTCATACCCGATATCGGCAACTATCTATTCGGGGGGAGTTCATCTGACCAGGCCATCACCCTGGGGGGGGTGACACCAAACGGTGCAGATGCGGTCAATGATATGACCTATATCTTCCTGAAAGTAACGGAAATGCTATGCATCCGGGATCCGAACGTCAATGCCCGGTACAACCGAGAAAAAAACAGCGCGACCTACCTGAAGCGACTCTGCGAAGTCAATCTAAATACCGCTGCCACCCCATCGATACACAATGACGAGGCAGTCATGGCATCTCTCGAGGTGTTCAACTATCCGATCGAACATCTGCGGGATTGGTCTGCGACCGGATGCGTGGAACCCACCCTCTCTGGCAAACATATGGGCCACACCAACTGCATGATGTTCAACATGGTGGCTGCCCTTGAGATGGCGTTGAATAACGGACGACACCCGTTGATGCGGTGGGACCTGGGACCCCAAACCGGAGATATCAATGCCGGTGATTTTAAAGACTATGCATCGTTCTTCAGCGCCTTTGCCCAGCAGTTCCGCTTCTTGGCAGAACAGACCTGTGAATACAACAATTTTCTAGGACAAGCCCATCAGGCCATCCGCCCGACACCTCTGATTTCGGCCCTGATCGCAGGCCCCGTTAAAAGCGGGAAAGATGTCACCAAGGGCGGCGCCCTTTACAATTCATCTGGCACCGCGTGTATCGGGCTGGCCGATATTACCGACTCGCTGATGGTCATCAAAAAGTTGGTGTTTGAAGAGAAAAAAATTTCCTTTGGCCAACTGCTGACCACTGTCAACACCAACTTCGAAAACAACCCGGCACTGCTCGCCATGGTCAAGCACAAGGTCCCCCTGTTCGGCTCTGGAGACAACGCGGCACTGGCCATTGCCAATCAAGTAACAGAACTGGCCCATGATACGTTCTGGGAACAGACCAACTATCGGGGCGGGCGATATACGGCCGGGTTCTGGTCCATGTCCAACCATGTGGCATTCGGCACATTGACCGGGGCGCTGCCATCGGGCCGACTGGCAGGAAAGGCGTTTACACCGGGGCTGACACCTGAACCCCATGCCTCAAAAAATATTTTGGATAATATGCGCGATGTTGCCAAACTGGACCACCGACACTTGAACAACAACATCGCCTTCAACGTCAAACTCGTGCCAGCCGCACAGGAGTCCCACAGCCGGACCGTTGACAATATCTATTCTTATGCAAAGGCGTACACTGACTTGGGCGGTATGCAGATGCAGCTCAATGTTGTGTCCTCAGAGACCCTCAAGGATGCCATGGCCCATCCGGAAGACTATCAAAACCTGCTCGTCCGCATTTCAGGCTACAACGCCTATTTCGTAACTCTGAACAGGGATATGCAGATGGAATTAATAGAAAGAGCTGAATTCGGCATATGAACAAATGGATATCCCTGCATCACACGCTGCGCCGTTGATACTTGAGATTAAGGGCAACAGCCTGGATGACGGACCCGGGATACGGTCTGTTGTATTTTATAAGGGCTGTCCCCTCTCATGCGTCTGGTGCCACAATCCAGAAAGCAAGAGAGCAGCAGTGGAGCTCTCTTTTGATACCAATGTGTGTATCAACTGCGGTGCCTGTCGAAATACATGTCCAGAAGACGCGCTTTCACTCGATAACCGGTATTACGTCGACAGAAGTAAATGCACGCTTTGCTTCCAATGCCTGGACATCTGCCCTTCTAACGCACTGGAACGGGTTGGAAGACCAATGTCAGTTGATGCGATGCTCGAAAAGATTTTGCCGGACAAGCCCTTTTTCGATGCATCTGGCGGCGGTGTTACCCTGTCCGGTGGTGAACCCACCCTCTACATGGCGTTTACCTCACAACTCGTACATGCGCTAAAGCAGGAGAAGATCCACACACTCCTGGAAACCTGCGGCTTCTTTCACTGGGACAGGTTTATGGAGATGCTCTATCTAAACATTGATGCTATCTATTTTGATTTCAAACTCATTGATCGTAACCTTCACAAGCATTACTGTGGCCAGTCCAACGAAAAAATACTGGATAATTTTGAACGGCTTTTAAACGCAGCAAAACAAGACGGAAAACACCTATTGCCGCGAATACCGCTCATTCCAGATATTACCGACACAGAGACAAACATCAGGGGTATCGCTGCATTTCTAAAGCGTCTGGATATCGATCATGCTGCCCTGCTCGAGTACAATCCACTCTGGCCTGAAAAGAATAAAAAGATCGGTGCGAATACCCCCTCTAAGGCAGTCCAGGCATTGGCTTCTTTTTCAGAACGCAGCGTACTGGAACGCTGCAGGGCGATCTTTGAAGCATCAGGCATAAAAACCTAACCCCTCCCCATGAGAATCGGCCCAAAGGAGAAAGATCATGGCATACTTTGCTAATAAGCCCGCCTTTATCACTGGCGGGTCAAGCGCCAGGATATGGCAAATGTTTGATCCTGCATGGAAAGGCCTTGACAATAGGATTATACATATTGACATCATGATTATGGAAGGTTATGCCACAAGGGTGTGCTGCAAATGTTATACATTAGACATCCTGGGAGATGGATGTGATACGAGAGCGGGAGTTAATCGACAAGGGCTTTGAAAAGCGTACCGTCTACGATGAGCCCCGGCTGTCTGAAATCGTCTCGATGTACGAAGAAATGGGGTTCGAAGTCGTTCTTGCGCCGTTCAATCCAGATGAAGTGCCTGGCTGTGCAGAATGTATGACGCGGGATCCGAGCAGATACAAGGTGGTCTACACGAGATTAAAGGAGAAATAGGAAACAATGGCTGATGAGAAAAAAAAGTTGGGATTCAAAAAAATAGCTGCCACCCGGATGATGAAGCAGGTCATGGCGAATCATTTTTACGACCTCGATGCCGCTGCCAAGAGCGGTGCTCCCAAAGTTGCGTGGTGTACGAGCGTGGGACCGGCAGAGCTGCTCCGCGCCATGGGCTTCCTCGTTTACTTTCCAGAAAACCACGGTGCCATGCTCGGTGCAACGCGCACTGCCATGGGATACATCTCACAGGCCAACGCAGCGGGGTACTCACCGGACATCTGTTCTTACCTGACCAGTGATGTCGGCGCGTTCTTAAAGGGTGAGACGCCCATATCCAAGGCATACGATGGCATTACCGAAGTTCCAAAACCCGATGTGCTCGTCTACAACACCAACCAATGCCGCGATGTCAAAGATTGGTTCATGTGGTATGGGAGGCGGCTGGGCGTGCCCTGCATCGGCGTTGAGAGTTTTTGCAATGTGGACGAAGTAACCGAAACGCACGTGAAAACAATCAGCGCTCAAATTAAAAATCTCGTCCCCACACTCGAGGCGGTTTCCGGCGAGAAGTTTGACATCGATAAGTTAAAAGAAGCGGTTCGCCTCTCCCGGCGCTGCTCAGAGCTGTGGGAGGAGACCCTCAAAACATCGGCGGCAACACCTTCGCCGTTTACATTTTTTGATGCTGTCATACACATGGGCCCAGCCGTGGTAGCCCGGGGCACACAGGAGGCAGTGGATTACTACGAGCATCTATTAAGCGAGCTCAAGCAGCGCATTACAGATGGTGTGGGCGCGGTCGAGGGCGAGCGGTTTCGCTTATACTGGGAGGGCATGCCCGTGTGGGGCAAGCTGCGCGACCTCTCCACCCTGTTTCTCGATCAACAGACCTGCGTGGTTGCCTCGACCTACTGCAACTCCTGGATCTTTGCCGCCTTTGATCCAGATAATCCCTTTGACTCCATGGCCAGGGCGTATACCGAGCTCTTTATCGTCCGTTCCGATCGGGCCAAGGAAGACTATATCGGCCGCATGATCGAATGCTACGACGTGGATGGCATTATTTTTCACGATGCCAAGACCTGCCCCAATAATTCCAATTGCCGCTACGGCATGCACCGACGCGTGACAGAAGATAAGGGTGTCCCCCACGTGGTCATTAACGGCGATTTAAATGACCTGCGCCTCTACAGCGAAGAACAGACAGTGACCCAATTAGAGGCTTTTATCGAGCAACTTGGAGGACGCTAGACCATGACCGAACCGCTGCTCTATGGCGGTGTGGACGCAGGGGCTTCAGCCACCAAGGCGGTATTGCTCGACGGGAACGGTGCATTGGTGGCAGAGGCAATCTGCCAGAGCGGCATGGACTTTGCGCGGGCGAGCCAAGCTGCGTTTGAGGCAGCGCTGCGCAATGCCGGCAAGGCAATCAAAGACGTGCGCCGCGTTGTCGCAACCGGCTACGGTAGAAAAAACGCAGCCTTTGCCAGGTCCACCAAGACCGAAATTGCCTGCCACGCGCGGGGTGCCTATGATTATTTCAAAGAGGCGCTCACCCTGGTTGACATCGGCGGTCAGGATAATAAAGTCATTTGCATCGCAGCAGATGGCACCCGGCTGGATTTCAAGATGAACCGCAAGTGCGCCGCTGGTACGGGCGCATTTCTAGAGGAGATAGCCCGGCGCATGAACCTGTCCCTAGAGGAGATGGGAACCCTGGCTTTAAAAAGTACAGCACCTGTTGAAATAAGCTCGTTTTGCACTGTATTTGCAGCTACCGAGATCCTGGCCCTTGTCCGGCAAGGCGCAAAGACTCCCGATATTGCCAAGGGCGCATATCAGTCTGTGGTCAAGCGCGTTTTGGAAATGGATCCCCTGGAAGGCAAGGTCGCGGCCACTGGTGGTGTGGTGGCACACAACCCCATCGCGGTCGCACTCTTGTCCGAAGCCACTGGCAAACAAGTGGCACTCCCCCCGAACCCTCAATTTACAGGCGCCATCGGCGCTGCGCTCTTTGCCATGGACGAAACTTTGGAGGGGTAAGCCAATGGCACAGCTAATCAACGCAGAAGGGCGCCCGAACTTTGGCGTCTATGGGGGGGATGTGGGCCCACTCAACATGTGGGACTATACCGGACTCCCAAGGTGGAAAAAAAATTGGCGTGCAAAGCGATGGCGGTTTGTGGGCCTGTTCAGCCCTAGCCTGGTCACAGGGGTTGCAGTGGTCGATGTGGGTTACAGTGGATCCACCTTTGCCTACGGTGTGGACATGGATCAGAACCTCATGGCCGAGTTCCACACAATGACCCTGCTGGGGCGACATATTCGCATCAGCGACCATTCTACTGACGGCGAGGCAACATACGAAAAGGGTAAGACCCGCATCCAACTGACCTATCGTTCAGGTGGTGATGTAAGCCGAGTGGACGTGTATGCCCCAACCGACAACGGCATACTAGAAATTGAGGCGGTCTTTGATGAATCCCATACTGTTGCCTTGCCCCACCAAATTGTCACACCCACCCCAGGGGGGCGATGGGTCTATACCCATAAAGCAGCTGGCATGCCGGCAAGTGGTCGGGCAGTGATCAACGGCCGTACCATTGATTTCCCTGAATCCGCCACCTTTGCCGCTGTCGATCATACCGTGGGATACCACGATTACCACTGGGAGTGGCGTTGGGCATCGCTCGGAGGCCTGGCCAATGACGGCAGGCGCGTCGGGCTAAACCTGGTCGATCCGATCCACGATCCTGTAAATCAAGAAAACGCCTTATGGGTGGACGGCCGTAGATACCCGCTTCACCGCGCCCGATTTGAGCGGGATCAGAGAGATGTGATCGCACCCTGGCGCGTTACGACTTTGGATGGCACCGTAGACCTGGCGTTTAGGCCCCAATGTGCACGAAAGGAGACCATCAATTTAGGCATTGTAAAGAGTTGTTATGCCCAGCCCATCGGCGTTTATTCAGGTACCATTCAGCCCCCGGTTGGAGAGAAGCTGACCCTCACCGGCATCCCAGGTGTGGCAGAGGATCACGACGCCCGCTGGTAAATAGCGACGTTGTGTTTAATGAGCGATGCTTAGTCGTCGAGCAGTGACAGCAAAAACGGTCGGCGTCGACACGTATTCTTTCTCGCCCGATTCCTTTTCTCAGATACTGCCAGGTAGTAGTCTGGATCCAAGGCCATGATCTTGGCAAAGTGTTTCTGAGAATGGTCGAACCTGTTTAGTTCACTATAGATCGTCTTTAGGACAGCGTGGGACCTCAAGTGATTGGGGTTCTTTTCCAGGGCCCTTTTACACCACCCAATCGCCTCCTCCAACTGTCCGTTCCTGAAGTGGATGAGCCCGAGATTGTAATATGGGGTTTCATAGGACGGGTCCCTCTTGATGGCCTGTTTAAACCGAAGTATCGCCATCTCCTGGTTGCATTTTTTTAGCCATTCCACGCCGCTGTTCACATAGGCATTGGCCAGGATCTGATCCCTGTTCTTCTGGACGTCCAGGCTTTTCAACGCACCTGTACCCAGGGATTCCTCAGCAATATCGTGATTTAAAATATAGTAGGCGTCGTCTTTTTCCACGCCTTTTGTGGTCTCCCAATTGACATAGTCATCTTCACTCATCTGCCATCTTACAAAGGTGTGTACGGGTGCCCGAACCATCTGGATGGGTAGGTCGAGTGCCTCTCCTACAGCCAGGTAGAGCGCGGAAAATCCATCGCAGTTGATGCGCTTTGTTCTGAGTCCAAAGCAGATCAGCTGTTTTTCTTCGTATTCAAACCCCAGCTCCAAGAGCAATGCGTGAATCTGATGCAGCACGAGGCGGGCATTGTCTTTGGTTGTTTTGCCCTGCGTGTCGATGTCTTGAAAAACATCAAATGCCGCGTCGATGATGCTGTCTAAAATTTGGTAATTTTTCGCTGCAAGGATGTTCTCAATATGTTCTTGTTCGATGTCGAGAATTTGGTGGGCAACGGTGTTGTACTTTGTTCTTATCGGGCGTCGAACAATGGGTCGATTCGACCTGCATCCGGTAAAGAGCGCTGGTCCTGCCAGTACGACCCCTGCAGATGCGATAAGAGATCGCTTTAAGAAACACCGTCTATTCAGTTTTTCCGGTTTAGAGATCAGCAGACCCTGTTTTTTATCCATCTGATCCGGCTATGCGCCTTTCACCTCCCCTTTGAGGGCCGGTTCTTTCAAAGGCCCCAATTATAAATGTAACCATTGGATTCGCTCGCGCGAGCCCTTCAGCGCTATGAATGGAGGTTCATTCCTAAAAAACCTCCATAAAAAAACAAGCCTGTTAAAAATAGAATCAGAGCCTGCCAAAAATAAAATCCCGACCTTTAATTTTTTCTTTTAATGTGCGTTTAAATACTAGATGGAGAGTGAAAGACGAATTTGGGGCAGCTTAGACGACTACCTTCCCCCTTTATCAGGTATTTCAAGGGTGGGCCGAAACATGGCCAATCACTATTTTTTTCGGGCACTCCTCAGATATGCAGATTTTTCCGAGTACCACTTTTTCCTCTCCAACTCTGCCCATATCCGCACTTTTTTGGAAGCCCACCAGCCGTTTATCGAGGCACACGGCCTTGAAAATCGGATCATGGCCTTTGACCGGCTGGATTTGCCGGAAATGATGAAAAAACACAACTACATCGCCTTCCATCAAAGCGATCATATCGCCATGTTCAATGCCCTGCGTCGCCTTAGAAACAGTCTGGGTGTCGACATTCCCATCACCAGCTTTGTCCATTCCCTGAGCTATCAAGAGCATATGAAATCCTACTTGGAAATGGCTGCTGCGGGCGGACCGTCCATGGATGCATTGATTGCCTCCTCCCAGTGCGGCAAAAAAGTGCTTGAGCAGTGCACGTCCCGCGTGACAGAAAATCTGGGCACCGATCCCCCTAATATCAGCCTCGAAGTCGTTCCCCTCGGCATCGACGAGAGGGAATACAATCCAAACCGATCAGATATTCGGGAGCAGCTTGGCTTTGGCACCAGGGATGTCATTGCCCTTTGCTTTGGTAGATTTTCCGATTTCGACAAGATGGACCTCTTTCCCCTGCTCCAGGCCTTTGGGCAAGTGGCAGCATTGGACAAAAACTGGCGACTCGTGCTCGGCGGGGCCCTCCACGATAAAAGTTATTTCGAGATGGTAAAGCTGTGGACCCGGGCCATCCACATTGCCGATCAGGTTTCATTCGTCGTAGATCCCAGCGATGAAAAGAAACGCTCCCTATTCCATGCTGCCGATTTTTTTGTCTCTATCGCAGACAATCCACAGGAGACATTCGGCCTGACCGTGATTGAGGCAATGAACGCGGGGTTACCACTCATCGTATCTGATTTTGATGGATATCGGGAAATCGTAACCGATGAGGTCGGCGTTAAAATTCCAACGACCTGGTTTCGTTTTAAAGAACTGGATCTACTTCAGCCCATAATGGACGCGCGAACCTTTCACCGCATCGCGGCCCAGTCTGTTTCGATAGACGTCCGGGGACTTGCCGGGGCATTAAAGCGATTTTTTTCCGATCACTCTCTGCGTAGAAAGCTCGGTACTGGGGCGCGGTTGCAGTTTGATCGCAAATACGCCCACCGAACAATCATCGATCAGCTAGAGACTATCTGGGCCAATCTGAAACGCGCCGCCTCAGCAGCCAAGCCCCAACCAGACCCCTTGGCCATGCAACTTTTCGATACATTTTCTCATTACACAACCCGAACGCTATCTTTTGAAGATCGGATCCAGGCAACTGAATTTGGTCTAGGGCTATTTGCATCCGAAAGCACGTATCCCTGCCTCGCAAATATGGACTGGCTCATCGATAGAAGGCAGGTGGCCAAAATCATTCGACAAACGAGAATTCCAGAACTACTAAAAGACCTCTTTGACGCCTTTGAAGTCCCGCCGTGGAGGATCATGTACACGGTCCTCTGGATGCTGAAACACGATCTCCTCCGAACAATCTAGAGGGAAAAGGGAGATTTTAAAAGCAAAGATAACATCCATTGAAGAAAAACCAATCTCTTTGGGTGCTGTCTATAGGGGCTCGGTTAAAACTCGGTTAAAAGTATTTTTTACCTTGTCGATATAGCTTGCGGAGAATACAGTATTACTGTATGCAAATTTATATGTGTTGCTTTTTCTAATGAAAATGGCCAAATTGATTACAGTATTATTGTAATGATTTCAGAGACCAGGAGGCCATCGCCAGGCACCCGCAGCAAACAAATCGACGGGAACGTAGTCTTGGTCGATGATGGGGGATTTCTGCGCGATTGCGCTGTGACGCTCCTCGAAAACATGGGCATTCAGCAGGTGGAATTGCTACCAACTGCTGGCGCTGTGCTTGCCCGCCTTGAGTTCAAAGCACCTGATCTCGTACTTTGCGACATTCACCTTAAGGAAAAGGGCGGATCAGATGGTATCGGGCTCGTCAGTCAAATCCGCGCAAGAGGCTATAACGGACCTATTGTGGTTCTTGCAAAAGAGCCCTTGAAAAAGCGACTCTACGAGGTCTTCCAGTCCGGTGCAGACGATTTCCTCTTGAAATCCGAGCACCTCGATTTTCCCGAAGAGGTACGACGCGTACTCGGCCGGTATCAAAACGGCTCAAAACAGCCGATAACGTGGTTTCGACCCCTTACCGAGTCAGGATTTCTCAGGTCAACGGGTCTTACTAGCGATGAGTTGGACTTGATGGACCATTTTTTCAGAGACAATTTTCCTTCTCAGCGGGAACTTAGCAAGCAACGTAGGAAAAGCGCATCCCAGTTGGGAAAACAGTTCGCCAGCATCCGAAGAAAACTGAGTGTCGAAACACCTGGCCAGCTGGCACATGTACTAACAGTATGCGCCTTGTTACGTTAGCGCGATACCCGCATTACCCCGTCACTTCAGATGATACGACTCTATTGCGACCTGTATTTTTTGCCTGGTATAGATTGCTGTCTGCTGCTGAGACCACTGATTCGGGCTGGGATGTGATGCCAGGCGAAACCGTAGCAACCCCGATGCTTACGGTGATGTGAAACGATGCTTCGCTGCCGTCAACAGCCTTAAAAACCTTGCTTTCAATACCGCTGCGGATGCGCTCGGCCAGGGAACTGCCCCCGTTGATATCCGTGCCCTGGGCCACGATCGCGAACTCCTCTCCACCGTATCGGGCCAAGCTGTCCTCGGCCCGTATGATCCCATGTATTGTCTCAGTAACGCGAACCAGCACCTGATCACCTGTCCGATGGCCATACGTATCATTTATCTTCTTAAAGAAGTCGATATCTAGCAGCAATAAGGTGAACGGCAGGTTGTGTCGCCGAGAAAAAGACAGGTCTGCCAGGGTTTTTTTGATGAAGTATTTACGATTATATGCACCTGTGAGACCGTCCCGCGTCGAAGATTCGTACATCTGCTGTTGGTAAGATTGTTCAAGTTCATCTTGTAGCACAAATTTGAGAATAGTACGTCTGCCCAACAAGACCTTTTCTCCGTCTCGAAGGACAGCATCCTTAATCCGTTTGCCCTCAATGAAGGTTCCGTTGGTACTGTCGAGGTCCCGAATCGCAACGCTACCCAATCCCATGTGGGTCACCTCTGCATGATGACGGGAGATACCATCATCTCGGAGGACGAGATCGCATTTGGGATCCCTGCCAATGATCATTTTGGATTTATCGATGGGACGGACACTGCCAATGTCCAATCCCCCCAAAATAATAAAACTCGCCTTTTTCTTGATAGCGTTGACATTGAGCATTTGTTCGGCGAGTGTCGATCTATCAATTTGGAGGGTCCTATCGGAGAGCTTGTGCTTTTGGGAATCACTCATTTTTCAAAACCGCGTCAGTGGTTAAACGGTCCTCTCTTTTCCTCTTTTGAAAGGCGATACTACCTCAAATGGTCGCCCCCTCTTTATAAGGTTAATATAAATTAATACCATGAACAACGCCGTTAAAAATCCAGCAAGAAAATTAGCACGTCATCCGGGTTGGCCTGTGTTGGTTTAAATGTGCGAGTTGGAGTTTGAACTTACTTTATATTTTTTCAGTATTCGCCGAAAGTTGCTCCGGTCCAGCGAAGACTGCCGCGCAGCTTCACTGACATTGCCGCCGGTTCGCCGCAGTACTTCTTGAACATATTCTTTTTCAAATCCATCGATGACCCGTCTTTTGGCCTCGGCAAAGGGCAGATCGAGCAGTACATTGCGCGACGTCGTGGATTCAGCCGTGCTCACCACGTATCGCGGCAGATCACCGGGGATGATGACATCGCCTTTGGCCATGACCACGGCCCGTTCCATAGCATTTTCGAGTTCCCGGACATTCCCTGGCCAGGCATAACTGCGCAAAGCGCGCATGGCCTCCAGAGAGATGCGTCGGATGTCTCGTCCTGACCGCAGGGCATACCTGCGCAAGAAGTGATAGGCCAGCAGGGGGATGTCCTCCACTCGTTCTCGTAAGGGAGGGATCTGAATCGTGATCACGTTCAGACGATAATAGAGATCCTCCCGGAAAGTACTCGCTACCATCGCTTGGTACAAATCCACATTGGTAGCGGCGATGATCCGAACGTCGACCTTGGACGATTCTGACGCACCGACCCTTTTTACTTCCCCCTCTTGAAGGGTTCGGAGCAGCTTGACCTGGACCTGGGGCGGTAATTCACCCACTTCGTCGAGGAGGATGGTGCCCCCATCTGCTGCTTCAAAGAGCCCCATTCGCGTGGCCACGGCGCCGGTAAATGCACCTCGGATATGCCCAAAGAGCTCGGATTCAACCAAATTTTCTGGAATGGCCGAGCAATTGACCGGAACAAAGGGCTTTGACCCCCTGGGACCCCGGTTATGGATAGCCCTTGCCGCGAGTTCTTTACCCGTACCAGACTCTCCCTGGAGCAAGACGGTCGATGTGGAGTGGGCCACGGAGTCGATCATCCGGTACACCTCCAGCATCGGCGGGGACGATCCAATGATGTTGCCGTAGCGCTCCCTTACTTCTAGTTCCTCTTCGAGGCGCCGCGTTTTATAGACGAGCCGGCCGTGCTCAGCAGCTTTTGTCACGGCGAGCGCAACCGTATCCGATGATGGAAATGGCTTTGTCAGAAAATCGTATGCGCCAGCCTTTACAGCAGCCACAGCCGTATCCACATCGGCAAAAGCGGTCATCATAACCACTTCCAATCGCTCAAATCCAACTTTTGCTTTCTTGAGCACCTCGAGGCCGCTCATGCCTGGCATCACCAGGTCGACGAGCATGACATCGACAGTGTTCTTTTCCAGCCGCTCCAGTGCTTCAATCCCGTTCATCGCCGTATCGACTTCGAACCCACGTGCCTTTAGGATCCGCGCAACCGCACGCAAGGATTCGGGCTCGTCGTCAACGACCAGTACGTGGATGGGTGCCTGCTCCTGCGTGGAACCGAAGTCCCTTCTTGAACCATGCACTTTAACACTCAATGGCGTGATGATTTCTCTTATCGCTACCATCTATCTACTTGATATTCTTTCGTACATTCACTTTTTCCGAGCATGATGTAACTGTATCACGTATCTCGCATCAGGCCAGCAAACACCTCGAATTTGGAAAGTTTTGTTTTTAGGAATCCCCTCGTTTTTTTTGTGTGGGTCGTTTAGGGTGAATGCGTATGATCGAGCCCAAAGGGCATGGTAGAAATGACAAAACCACAGCATACATCGGCATCTCCACCCGCGCGCGTGAGCGCAGTACGCCTCGACACCTATGAACCGGACGCGGTGGACCGGGCCATCAGAGCAGCACTTGAACCGTTTGGCGGCATCGGCGCATTTATTCAGCCAGCAAGGGACGTGGTCCTCAAACCAAATTTCCTCGCACCGAGACACGTGAACAAGGCAGTGACCACCCATCCGGAAATCATCCGGGGCGTGGCACGACTCACCCGTTCAGCCTGTGCCAATCCCATCTTGGTCACCGATAGCCCTGCCATTGGATCGGCCTCTGGCTGTGCAAAGCGACTGGGGCTTTCCGATCCTTCCCTGTTTGAAGTAGTGAACGCGGACGACGGTGTGGAGGTCTCGTTCCCAGAAGCACACTTTCACCGGCTTCGATTGAGTGCACGCGTCGCCAATGCAGGAACACTGATCAATATTGCCAAGGCCAAAACCCATGCCAAAACCGGTATCACCGCTGCGGTCAAAAACAGCTTTGGTGCGGTCGTGGGCATGGAAAAAGTCCAGTGGCATTTCAGAATTGGGCCAGACCCGCGCCACTTTGCCCGGTTACTGGTCCACATCCATCAAACTGTTAGACCGTCATTGAATATCCTCGATGCAGTGGTGGGAATGGAGGGCAATGGGCCGAATTCGGGCGATCCCCGTCATTTGGGCTTTATTTTGGCATCGCCAAATGCCCACGCCCTGGATGGGATTCTCTGTCGCATCTTGGGCATCGGCCCTAAAGAAATCCTCACGCTGGCAGTGGCCCAGGAGATCGGTGCCCTAGGATCCATCGATGACATCGAAGTTATCGGCGAAAACATCGAGGATCTTCGCCCCAGCACGCCATGGCGCATGGCCCGGATGTCACCTATCAATCGCATCGTCGAATCCAGATGGATGGGAAATGTACTGGATCGCACCCTGACCCTGCGCCCACTGGTAGATCCCAAAAAGTGCACGGCCTGCGGCATCTGCGCATCCATCTGCATTGCCAAGGCCATCACAGTGGACAAACAGGCAACAAAGCCAAAGAAAAAAACAGTCATCGATAAAAAACAGTGTATCTCTTGTTTCTGCTGCCAGGAAATATGCCCTGAAGGAGCGATCACCGCCTCTCCAGGCGCCATTGCCCGAATGCTCCGCCTGGGAACCCGGCAGTAGGTTTATCTATTGCATACCGCCAAGACCTGCTTGAGGTCAGTGAGCCCGCTGAGGCATTTTTCCACGCCGTCTTGAAGCAGCGTGCGCATGCCCTGCTTTTGGGCAAGGTCGAAAATCTCGTCCACAGTGCCTTGGTGTTGGATCGCGTGGCGAATTTCAGGGGTGGCAATGAGCAACTCGTGCACCCCAACGCGGCCCTTGTATCCACTCCCCTTGCAGGTGTCGCATCCCTCTGCCCGCCACAACTTGAGCGCTTCACCTTTGAGGAGCTGCTCGAGCCGGGCCTCTCCCAAAACCGACGCGACCTGTTCCTGCTCCTCTTGCTCAGCTGCATCGGGACTCCGGCAGGCAGGGCATAATCCCTTGGCGAGCCGCTGGGCCAGCACGCCCAACAGGGCATCGGCAAAGCTAAACGGATCGAGTCCCATGTCGATCAGCCTGGTAATCGTCTCTGGCGCGCTATTCGTATGTAGGGTCGACAGCACGAGGTGCCCGGTCAGCGATGCTTCCACTGCGGTTGAAGCGGTCTCCTGATCGCGCATCTCACCCACCATGATCACATCTGGATCAGCCCGTAAAAAGGCGCGCATAGCCGCGGCAAAGGTAAACCCGATTTTGGGGTGCACCTGCACCTGCCTCAGGCCGGCCTGGGTGATCTCCACGGGATCCTCCGCGGTCCAAATCTTGCGGTCCTCGATATTGATCTCCCCAAGCATGGAGTGGAGTGTGGTTGTTTTACCCGAACCAGTGGGCCCTACGACCAAAATCAGCCCATAAGGGCGCTGTACGATTGTCTTGAGCTCGCGGATGTTGTAGTCGCTGAGTGCCAGCACGCTGAGCGGCATGGGTTCACCACTAGCGAGGATCCGCAATACGACGTCCTCGTTGTCAGGCACGGTTGGGATCGTCGCAACCCGCAGCTCCACTGACTTTTTGCCGATCTTGAAGCGTATCTTGCCGTCCTGTGGTTTGCGCCGTTCAGTGATGTCCATATGGGCCATGACCTTTAGCCGAGCGACGACACGCTTGCGGTAGGCCGCAGGAATCTTCTGATACAAGTGACACACGCCGTCGACCCGGAAGCGGACCTGAGTTGCTTCTTTCTTGCTGTAGGGTTCGATATGGATATCGGACGCACCGCGGCGAAAGGCGTCGATAATGATCCGATTGACCAGGCGGGCCACCGCCGTATCGTCCTCCCCTTCCTCGCCAAAGTCTCTGGCCACTTGGGATCCGAGATCTGATTCCTCTTCTTCGCCGCCCATTTCTTCTAGAATGTCCCGCACCTCGCTGTGCCGCCCTGAATCCAAGTCTTCCACATAGGTCAGAATGTGCTTTTCGAGCTGGCTCGGCATTACCACCACTTCATTGATCCGCTTGATCACACTGAAGCGCAGCATATCGATGGTCTCCATGGCCAGTGGATCCCCGATGGCAATGCTGATGGAGTGCTCATCCGTAGCATAGGGGAAAACGCGATACTTTTGGATGAGGCCGGTAGGGACTTCCTTGATCGCCTCTGTATTGATTACCTGCTCGTCGAGATCCACGTACGGCAGGTGAAATTTGGCGGCCAACGTCTTGGAGACGTCGCTCTCTTTGACGATGCCCAGATCCACGAGCACTTCACCCAACCGCTTGCCCTTGCGTTTTTTCTGCTCTTTGAGGGCAGATTCGATATCTTCATCGGTAGCGAGCCCGGCTTCTACGAGCACCTCTCCGAGTCTCAGCGGGCGACCTTGGCGGGCCATAGCTCGCTGCTCTTCAGCAGCATCTTGAACAGCGCTGTCGGTCAGCTTGTTCTGCTCGACGAGGATCTGTCCAATGGGGGCATTCTGTGCCGCAATCTGTTCGTTCAAGCCTTTTTCGATTGCCTCAGGGTTGATGAACCCCTCTCGCACCATAATAGAGCCAAGGGGCTCCTTGTCCTCGATGGCATTGACCCCCCGTGCGAAAAAGAACATCTCATCGAACAGGCTAAACTTTGATAATGGCACGGCATAAAAGCCGATCGGGTGCATCACCGCATCTGCTGCAGCCTCGACATTGAACTTTTTTCCCCCGGGCAGATGCACGTCGAACTCCCTGAGCGTTGCACCTAGGGTCCAAGCCACTGGCTCGTCTCGTTTGTGAAACGCCACATAACACAAATCTTTCGTCGAGATGCGATGCCGCATCTCCCGAACCTCACCACTAGGCAGCTTGGACGATGTGGTGACCATTAGCTCTGGTGCATCATCAAAAAAACCGCCCACTGTTCCGATTTTGGTTTCTCCGCTGATGAATCCCAGTGTGACCTTGGCCGGTTGCCCGCGAAATACCCTATCGCGAGATGCAATCGAATCGTCCTCCTGCGAACTGGTGTTGCCTCCAGGAAGCACCGTCAGAGCTTCAATGGAGGCGTCAACAGGGGCTTCAACTGGATCGCCGTTGTCATCATCCCGTCGTTCCTGCTGGGGCGACAGAACAGCGCTCGTTGGGGGGGGCAGCACAACCGAGCGGGGCCCTGGCAAAGGAAGCTTCGGACGCAGCGCGTCGGGCAGACCGGTCCCCGTGTTTACCCGTTTCTGAGGTGGCGGCGCTAGCGGCGGCGGCGGCGGTGGTAGTGGGTTCTTCTTTTCTCTCAACGCTTCCCCCAAAGCGCAAGGGACAGAAAATGCCCCTATTACTTAGTGTTTTCCATTTTTCCTCTGACGCCACCCCTTGGGGTCAGCGACGACACTGGTTCTGCGAAACAATCGACAGGGTAGTGGGAATCTCAGGTGGCAGTGCTAGTCGCCGATACTGCCTTGAATCAGGACATCCGGGCCGACAGGCGTGGCCGTGATATCGCATAATGATCGCCCTTCAGTAATTTTTCCAACCCCGTTAAATGAATTCCAGGCAATCCCGCTGCCGAGAACTCGCGGGGCCACAAAAAGGGCGAGCCGATCTGCCAGACCGGATTGCATAAATGCCCCGTGTATCTGGCTGCCACCCTCGACTAAGACAGACAGTATACCGCGCTTGCTCAATTTCTCTACAAGGTCGGTCAAATCGACCCGTCCATCTGAAGTCCGATCACAAGCAAGGGTTTCAACGCTGTCCCTGTGGGCGAACGCTTCGATGTTGACTTGCGAAGCACCTGTATGGGCGATCAGCACGGGTCCTTCGTCACTGGCGTGCGACACAAGATGCGAGTGGGTCGGGGTCTTGAGGGACGAATCCACCACAACGCGAAGTGGGGTCTTCCCATCGCAGTGGCGCACCGTGAGCGCCGGATCGTCTGCTAGGACCGTCCCTACGCCCACCAGTACGGCGTCTGCATCTGCGCGCATTTCGTGGGCCAGCTGCCTCGACGCTTTTGATGAAATCCATTTGGAGTCGCCGGTCTGTGTTGCCAAGTAGCCGTCCAAGGTAATGGCCGCCTTGAGTACTATCATTGACCGGCCTGTTGTCCTGTGTACGATATATCCCGCCAACAATTGCTCGCACGCCGCCTGCTCAATGCCCACGTCGACCTGGAGGTTAGCCGACTGCAGAAAGGCAATCCCCCTACCGCTCACCCGACTATCCGGGTCGACCATGCCAATGGCAATACGGGCAATGCCTGCACTTACAATTGCCTCTACACAGGGGCCTGTTTTTCCGTGATGACAGCAGGGCTCCAACGTTGCGTAAAGGTCAGCGCCGCGCGCTGCAGGGCCAGCCTCACGAAGCGCATTGATCTCGGCGTGTGGGGTGCCGGGTCGCTCGTGAAAACCGCGGCCGACGACCACGCCATCCTTAACGACGACAGCACCTACCCGTGGATTTGGACTTGGACGGCTTTTTCTGGCCAGGCAAAGTGCCTCGCGCATATATGCTGGATCAAACGGAGGTGCGCCTTTGTTCATGCCGCATCTCCGTCTGGCTGTCGCCCCCGATCTTTTGCCAGCAGGGACATCTCTTCCATAAAGGCTTCGATATCCTTAAATGAGCGGTAGACGCTGGCAAACCGCACATAGGCCACTTCGTCGAGGACGCGAAGTTTTGCCATGACCCGCTCACCAATGATGGACGATGGTATCTCCGCTTCTCCGATGGATCGCGCTTCTTCCCCGATGGCGTCGGCCAGCTTTTCGATGGCGTCAGTGGAAATCGGTCGTTTTTCACAGGCTTTGATCAGTCCTCGAAGGAGCTTTTGGCGATCCCAGGGTTCCCGGCGAAAATCCTTTTTCACGACAGCTGGAAGAAAGCGTTCAGGAGATTCAAATGTGGTAAAGCGAAAGCCGCAGGCATCGCACAATCGGCGGCGGCGAATCTCCGTGTCCTCCTTGACACTCCGCGAGTCGACCACCCGGGTCCCGAGGTCGCCGCAAGCCGGACACTTCATTTGAGATCGATTTTTTCGAGGCGACGGGCGTGCCTGCCCCCCTCATAGGCGCCTTCTAGGAAGGCGCTCACGATTTCCAAGGCGAGGCCAGGACCGACGACGCGCCCCCCCAGGCACAAGATATTGGCGTCGTTGTGGGCCCGGCTCATTCTCGCCATAAAGGGATCGGTGCACAGGGCCGCTCGGATGCCCGGATGTCGATTCGCCGCAATGCTGACGCCGATTCCCGTGCCGCAGATAAGCACGCCCAGGTCTGCTTTCTTTGACAAAATAGTCTCGGATAGATCGTGGGCTTTTTCTGGATAATCAACGGCATCGGCCGTGTTCACGCCCAGGTCCACAATGTCCACATCGAGCGTGCCAAGTGACGTTTTAAGGGTTTGCTTTAATGCGAAGCCACCGTGATCTGATGCCAGTGCGAGCCGAATGGTCATGGTACTATCCCGAAAACTTGCTAAAGCAAAGGGTTGCGTTGGTACCGCCAAATCCAAGGGAGTTGGAGATGGCATTGGCAATCGGCATCTCTCTGGGTTCGTTCGGCACGTAGTCGAGGTCGCACTCTGGATCCGGGGTTTCTAAGTTGATAGTGGGCAAGATGACCTGATCGGCGAGGGTCTTGGCCGAAATGATCGCTTCAATCGCGCCGGCAGCACCCAGCAGATGGCCGGTCATGGACTTGGTCGAGCTGACAGCGAGCTTGCGCGCGTGGTCGCCAAATGCGGTTTTTATCGCCATGGTTTCGAGGGGGTCGTTGAGCGGTGTGGATGTGCCATGGGCGTTGACGTATTGCACCTCATGGGGGGAAACCCCAGCACTCTTCATGCACTGCAGCATGCAGCGGACCGCGCCCTCGCCGTCCGGTGCAGGGGCAGTGATGTGGTTGGCATCTGCTGTGGCCCCATAGCCGGTGAACTCGGCGTATATTTTCGCACCGCGCGCTGTTGCAAACTCGAGGGACTCCAGAATAAGGATGCCCGCCCCTTCTGCGATGACAAACCCATCCCGATCCCGATCAAAGGGTCGACTCGCACGGATGGGTTCCTCATTGCGGGTCGACAGCGCCTTCATGGCGTTGAACCCTCCGACCCCCAGCTCTGTAATGGTTGCCTCAGCACCGCCGGCGATCATGGCATCCACTTCACCCAGTTGGATCCATCTGAGCGCATCGCCCAGTGCATGGGACGCGGACGAGCACGCAGTTGTCGTGGTAATGCAGGGCCCCTTTGCGTTGTAGCGTATTGATATTTGTCCAGGGGCGAGATTCGATATCATGGATGGGATAAAATATGGAGAAATCCTTCTAGGGCCTTTAATCGTGAATTGGTCTCTGTTTTTTTCCAGGGTTTCCAAACCACCCAGGCCAGCACCTACAAGCGTGCCCACACTGGGGGCGAGCTCAGGCGTAATTTCAAGTCCAGCATCGTTTATCGCCTCATCTGCAGCTGCGATAGCGAATTGAATGAAGCGATCCATCTGGCGGAGTTCGCGCTTTGAGATCCACTTCTCCGGGTCGAATCCCTTTACTTCTGCTGCTATCTTGGTCGGAAAGCGTTCTGTATCAAATCGGGTAATCATGCCGACACCGCTGCGGCAGTTCATCAATCCGTCCCAAGTGGCGGCCAAGTCGAGCCCCAAGGGACTGACGCAACCCATGCCGGTCACCACGACTCTTCGCTTGTGCGTCACTAGCTGGCCTTTCTTAGCCGGCCGCTTTGGCAGCTATGTAATCTACTGCATCCTTGAAGGTTCGCAGCTTTTCAGTATCCTCGTCCGGTATATCGATTTCAAATGCTTCTTCGAGGGCGAGGACGAGCTCGACGACAGCGAGGGAATCAGCACCCAAATCGTCGACAAACGAGGTTTCTAGTTTGACCTGATCCGGGTCCACGTCCAGTTGCTGGCACACAATCTCGCGAACCTTGTTTTCTATTTCCATCGTATCCTCCGAATTTTCGCACAGTCAGTAGATGTCTGCGCGATGTTCCTGGCGGCTATTTATACCGCAACGCTTATGGGTTTTGGAGTTTTTTTAAAGTGTCCAATCCCATGTCAATTTTATCCATTGCATTTATCGAAATCATCGCAGCATTGCTCTTAAACCGGCGGAGCAGTCCGGTAAGTACGTTTCCCGGACCAAATTCGATAAACACGTCAATGCCGGCGTTCAGCATGCTATTCACCGTATCGGTCCACAACACAGGCGCGGTCACCTGACGAACGAGCAGGTCGCGGATGCGGTGTGGATCCTGATTTGGCCGCGCTTCTGCGTTTGTGATGACTGGCATGGCAGGCGCACTGAACCGTACGTCCGCCAAGACCGCATCCAGGCGGCGCGCCGCTGGCGACATGAGCGCTGAATGAAATGGGGCGCTTACTTTAAGGGGAATAACCCGGGCGCCGCGCTCTTTGAGCACGGTAGACGCCCGCTTTACGCCATCGGCATGACCAGAGATGACCACCTGTCCGGGTGCATTGAAATTGGCCGGGGCCACGACGACACGGTCATCTGCAACCTCATTGCAAATATCTAGTATCGCCTCGCCCGAGAGATTTCCCATGACTGCAGCCATGGCACCGTCTCCTGGCGGCACTGCGTCTTGCATGAATTGTCCCCGGGCCCGGGTCGTGCGAACCGCATCCTCAAATGACATTGCTCCAGCTGCGACCAGTGCCGAGTACTCTCCAAGACTGTGTCCGGCAACGAATTCGGGTTGCAGGTCAGATTGTTCTCGAAACGCTTTGAGGGCTGCAATGGAGACGGTGAGGATAGCGGGCTGGGTATTTGCGGTCAGTGTCAGCGTTTCTTCTGGGCCCTCGAATATCAGCTCAGTGATGGATGCATCGAGTGCCCTGTCAGCACTTTCAAAAACACTGCGGCCGATGGGGGATCGCTCAAAAAAATCTCGACCCATGCCTACTTTTTGGGCCCCTTGGCCCGGAAATACAAACGCAGCTTTCATCGCATTACCACCTCAAAAGTGCAGATCCCCACGAAATCCCCCCGCCCAGTGCAGTCATTAAAATGAGTTCGTTATCCTTAACGCGCCCGTCTTGAATTGCCTCATTGAGGGCAAGGGGAATGGAAGCGCTGGACGTATTGCCCAACCGCTCAATATTGAGAACAAATTTTTCCATGGGAATGCCAACCCGGTGCGACACAGTGTTCAAGATTCGGATATTGGCCTGGTGGGCGACCACCCAATCTACCTGTTCTGGGGGTATTTGGTTTGCTTTGAGCGCTGTCTGTGCGGCTTCGGAAAGATAGCGCACGGCATAGCGAAATACCTCCTGGCCGCCCATATGGACGTAGTGAAGGCGATCGGCCACGGTGTGCTCGCTGGCTGGGTTGGCGGATCCACCAGCGGGAACATGAAGGATGCCGGTGAGAGATCCGTCTGTGAACAGGTGTGTGGAAAGGATACCCCGTCCGGTTTCATCACCGGTAACCACGGCCGCACCAGCGCCGTCTCCAAACAGGACACAGGTGTTGCGGTCCTTGAAATCGAGAATACGAGAGAGCAATTCAACGCCGATAACACCGATATATTTGGCCTTTTTTAAACGAATGTGACAATCCGCAATCGAGAGACCATAGAGGAAGCCGGCACAGGCAGCCGCAATATCAAATGACGCACAATGGCTGGTTGCACCGATCTTCTGCTGGACAAAAGCAGCGGTGGCTGGCAGGGGCTTGTCCGGTGTCACAGTGGCACAGATTATCATATCCAGGTCGTTTGGACCCAGGCCTGCCGCCGCAAGGGCCTGCTTGAGCGCGTGGGCTGCCATGTCAGATGTAACGACCTGCTTGGGTGCAATGCGGCGCTCGCGGATCCCCGTGCGCTCGATGATCCACTCGTCGCTGGTTTCAACCATGTTTTCGAGGTCCTTGTTTGTGAGCACCCCTTCGGCGATATAGCTGCCGACGCCGACGATTCTTGTATGAAGCTCACGGTTCATTTATCGATTGCCCTCCACATGGCCCAGATGTTTCTGTTATCGGTTTAGCGCATCGTATTCGGGATTGCTAACCGCTTTCAGTGGATTCATCATCTTCTGAAAATTCGACCACCTGACGTCCGCGATATACGCCACAAGCGGGGCATGCCCGATGGGGTATCATCGGCGCGTTGCACTCTGGACAATTCGCGAGATTGGGCGTTGCCATGCGATCGTGATTTGCCCGGCGGCGATCGCGGCGGGCGCGCGAGGTTTTTTTCTTTGGGACAGCCACTTTTAACGCTCCTTTTCGATTTTTATAGTTGCGAGCGGCGCGAGGCGCGGATCTACGTTTCCGGCCTGGACATGCGGAGTTTCCGTTCGGATTCCTGGGCAAGCAGAGCCGCACTTTGGGTTCATGGGTAGTTCCAGCATCAGGGTATCGTAAACGAGGTCATCCAATATAACGGTCTCTCCGTCAAACCACTCATTTTCCAATGCCTCCGGAGTCAGGGCTGTGTCACTGTGGTCATGAACGTCTGGTTTTGGCGTCATGAACGCGCTGACCTCAGGCGTCAAGTGAATGGAGGTGTCTGCAAGACAAGTGCCGCATTGGGTTTTGACGTCAACATCGAGGCTACCTCGCACCAAGACACCGTCTCCACAGATCTCAAGCTCTAAATTCACTTCTGCCCGTTCCGGGGTTACCTCGTATTCACAATACTGCATCCGCTCTACGAGCTGTGCGGGTAGCAAGGAGCGCCTAAGCGCAACCGGACCACCCTTAAGCTCCGTTATCGTTACCGCGAGTTGACCGCGGCTCGACTTCTTTTTGTTCTCGCTTTTCTTCACTTGGATACACCATTCCCCACTAGCGTCCAGCGAGACGACGCGGACAGTACGGCGACTGGATGTCAGTGTCAAGTGGATAACGTCGTATACATACGCCATTACCCACTGCAAAGTATATTGCGCAGGCAGTGCAGGGGTGGATTGTCAGATGTTATTTGGGACGCGATTGGGGTAGACTATGTTCGACACAGTCGCTATGTCAAGAGGAGGCACACCACCTTGAAGCTCAGTGACCTAGGGGAATGGGGGCTCATTCACCGGTTAACCAGCGGCCTGGATCGGGGGGGGGCCGGCGTTATCCGAGGTGTTGGGGACGATGCGGCCGTATTAAAAATGAATCGCGATCTGCTGGTGCTAGCCACCTGCGATGCCCAGATTGAGGGGGTCCACTTTACCTTTGCAACAGCCGCGCCTGAGCAGATCGGCCAGCGTGCAGCAGCGGTTAACCTGAGTGATATCGCTGCCATGGGGGGGACGCCCACCTATGCCCTGGTCTCGCTCAGCACACCCGAAACCCTGGCACCAGAGAAACTGGATGGGATATACGCGGGCCTGGTCCGGGCATTTGACCCGTGGAAGGTAGAAATCGTGGGCGGAAATACCGCTCGCATGCCTGAGCGAACCATCATCGACGTGACCTTGCTCGGTCAGGTCAGAGAGGATCACCTGCTGCTCAGAAACACGGCTGAGCCAGGGGATTTTATCTGTGTTACCGGGGACTTGGGCCGAGCTGCAGCTGGCCTGGTGCTGGCCGAGAAACCCGATGTATCTCTTGGTAACCCGGCCCTTGAACAAGCCATGGTCGCCCACCAGACACCCACCCCCCGCGTTCGAGAGGGCATGGTTCTGGGTCGCTCAAGGGGTGTGACCGGGTGTATCGATATCAGCGATGGCCTGGTAAGTGACGCCGGACACATTGCCAAAGAAAGCCGGGTTGCGGTTGCCATCGACTTGGGCCGACTGCCCATCTCCTTGGCAGCGCAGCAAGTGGCAGATGTGCTGGGTGTGGATGCAGCTCGGTTCGCCGCAGCCGGGGGAGAAGATTTTGAGTTGCTCTTTTCAGTGCGGCCTGAGAACGTCGATGAGATCATAGCTGCGATAGGGAGAGAAACTGGTACTGCTGTGACAGTGATCGGTCACATTGACCCTGGCGATGGTGGCGTGACATTCGAGCGGCAAGGGCAGCCGGTCGCCCTTTTGGCCGGCGGATTTGACCATTTCAAGAGGGGGGGGTGATTTTCATGAGACCTCTCAAACTTTTGGGGTTGCTGCAGATGGACGAGATTTACATCTTCTGGTATGGGTGCCCACTATGGCTGGTGTAAGCGATTTAAAAGAGATTAAAAAGGAAATCATCGAAGCGCGTGGGCTGATTATCAAGTCCAACAACCTCGCCAATAGTCTCTCGGCCGAGGTGCGCAGCATTGCCAAGCGCCAGACCAGTTACGAACGCCAGATCTCCTGGAACTCCATTGCGGCGTACATTATCTTTGCGGTGCTGATTTTTGTAGGCTTAAAACTCGCATTCGACCAGCGGCAAGCGTCGCTCGAAGAAGCCCTTGCCTTGACCAAGCAGCGCGCTGAAAAGGCCGAGGGTGAGGTCAACGCGTTCAAACGAGAAAATCGATCCGAGAATAAAACCGAGGACGAAGACCTGATTGCGCTGTACGAGCTCATCAAAAATAGGGAAAGACAGGCCGCCATCGATGCATATGAGGCCCTAAACCACGAACAATTAACACCACTCGAGGCAAAGCTGCTCGAAGATACGGTCGAAGCGTTCAGGGCAGACCTGGCAATGCAGCACTATGCCCATGCTCAGGATTTGGTGGCCGAAAAGAAATACGCCGAGGCAGTAGAGGAATTTCGCACCTCACTTCGATTCAAAGGGGATGCCGGACACGGCACAGCAGCCAAAATTCAAATGGCCAATGCGCTTCGACTGCAGGGCAAACCCAGGGAGGCGATTGCCGTGCTACAACGGCTTTTAGAGGAGCATTTGGACAGGGCGCTTTCGGATGATGCCTACTGGTATCTGGCGCTTGCCCATCAGGAAGCCCATCAAAAGGACGAGGCCAGATCAGTGCTACGGGCGCTGTTAAGGCAGTTTCCAGATAGTCAATACTACCGGGCAGCCCGGATCCGGGCAGCTGAGATTCAGCTTCATCTCTATTCTTCGGGAAGTGGTCGCAAAGAGTGACAAAGGAAAAATTCACGCTGTGCTTTTGGGTCTAGATCGTGTCCTGGAATTCATCCAATATCGTCATTCCAGCGCAGGCGGGAATCCAGAATGAGCAGTAAATATAAGAAGTTACTTGGGTCCCCGCCTTCGCGGGGACGACGACCAGAAATGCGGGATAGAATACAGCTCTAAGGTAATTCAGTGGGGCAGCCGAACTTGGCTTGGATAGTACCGACCGTGACAAGCCCGCCACATGTCTCATCGCAGAACCGCAGCTTGTCCTTTGTGTTGACATCGACCCACGTCCACCCCACGTTTGGTGGCGCCGCAGGATCTTGGCAATCCTGATTGTAGATGAGGACGGTCCCGTCAAGGTAGATATTTACCTCTTCCTCGTCCGCATCCTCGGGAATCGTTACATCGAATTCGCAGGTCAATATTGAGCTGCCAATGCTGTCTAGTGCTGCTTCGAGGTCGGCCTGGTTTGCAGCATCAAAATAGGTATTGAAGGCTGTGCCGCCTGCTGCAGCAATGGCGTTGAGCTGGTCTGGCTCTGCGCCGGCGCCGAATCCAATGACAAACGTCTTGATTTGCCTCTCGGTGAGCAGCTGAGTGGTAATGGCTGCGAGCTCGGCAGGTGTGGCACCGGTTTCAGTGGAGCTGCCGCTGCCACTGCCGTCGGCCTTGCAAGTGTCCCTCCCGTCGGAAACGATCACCAGGTAGCTATCTGCTTGTTCATCGATAAAAAGAGGTGCATAGGGCGTGGGAGTGGTGATCAGAAAGTTTTTCATGCCAACGGCAAGGGGGGTTCCGCCATTTGGAACGACACTGTCGAGATAATCGATGATGGTCTGGGTGTTATCGGGCAACGTATCTGCAATAACCGGGCTACTCACGTTACAAGGGGTTTCGTTGGGGAACTCGTCAAAGCCAAACTCGATCGAATCGCCATAGTCGTTCAGCATGGTGGTCAACGCTGCCTTGGCCTGGGGCCACTTGTTGCTCTCTTCCATTGACCCGGAGACATCTTCCAATATCATCATCCGGATAGGAACCAGTTCGATGGGCAAGTCCTCCTCTCCGCATCCCGTATCGGTGTCTACTTCGTCGATTTGATCGTCACAATCATCATCAATGCCGTTATCTGGATCTTCGATGACTCCTGGATTAATGTCGGCATTTGTGTCATCGCAGTCAAATTCCTCACACCACCCATCTGCATCACTATCGACACAGCCGGTATCTGTATCTATATCTGTGTCGGTGTCCGTATCTGAGTCTGTATCACTGTCAGTATCTGTATCTGAATCAGTATCAGTGTCAGTATCAGCATCAGTACCAGTATCAGTGTCTACATCTGTGTCGGTATCCGTGTCCGCATCTGCGCCCGTATCTGTTCCATCACTCCCTGTGTCTGTGCCATTGTCTCCAGTGTCTGACCCGTTGTTGTTGAGATCGACAACCCCGGTTTTTTCACACCCAATGCCACCCAAAAAGGCAGAGATGCATAAAGCACATACTGTCAGTTCTACTCTCATCACACCCTCCATATCGAAATTTGCCTTTAGAGATCTCTAGAATCTATGCCCTTTATCAGAACCAATTTGATGACTTAGTTGCTGTTTATACCCCTTTTTACTAAAAAATATCAGTATTGTCCAAAACGAAAATGCAGATTAGAAACATGCAATATAAAATTGAATGAAACTATTCTTGCCCTGGACGCCCGCCCCATGCCTTCGCATTTGCAGGCACTGCGCGGAAGTGATGTGGCTAGCCTAGAATTTCAGTAGTAGAGGGGGCCACTGGGACCATTCTTATCTATGATTACGTCAACAATTGTTATTCCAGATGGGCCTGGATTAGAACACAGCATCAGCATTTGGAAGGGCATTACTTCGGCCGTTGTCCATCGAGCACGGTTGCATCATTTGGCATACTTTCCAAATGTACGGTTTGGGTCGGAAACGCAAATGCCAACCCCAAATCGTGAACGCATGCCATCACCTTCAGCATAAACGCTTGCTTTACTTGTAGAAATTCCGACCACACCGTGGTCTCGGTAAAGCAATAGATGAAAACATCGAGGCTGCTCGGGCCGAAATTGTCAAAATTGACGAGATAAAAATCACTTCGTATTTTTTCATCTTCTTCTATTATTTGGCGTATGTTGCGTACCAGGGTCTCCATTTTTTCAGGTGATGTGTCATATGTTACCCCAACCGTCATTTTGATGCGCCGCTTTTTCATTCTGGACCAGTTGTTGATGGTCTCGGTGGTAAACAGTGAGTTGGGCACAGTAATAAGGCTATTGGCAAAGGTTCTCACCCGTGTGGTTCTAAGGCCCACCTCTTCGACCGTTCCCTCTGTGCCGCCCATTTCAATCCAGTCGCCGATTTGAAATGGCTTGTCTAAGAAAATCACCAGGGACCCAAAGAGGTTGGCCACCGTATCCTTGGCGGCCATGGCGAGTGCCACACCGCCGATACCCAACCCCGCCAGCAGGCTGGCCACGGAGTAGCCCATGTTCTGCAACCCGAGGACAACGCCGATAATAAAAAGAAAAACTTTACTGCTGCGCCTGACTATTGGTACGAGCTGATCGTCCAATTTGGTTTCGGTCGTTTCGGCTTTCTTGGCCCACAGGGCTGTCAAGCCATCCACGAACCTCATGGCAAACCATATGACCAGCGCGATAAAAACCGCGGTTAACAATGCCCGAATAAATCGATCTACATCGATGGGTTCCCGTGGGACCGGCAGAACAACAGCGGCCAGTGCCAAGCCTCCCAGAACAGCGCCCCATTCGGCTGGTTTGGAAAGAGAGGTTAATAGAATATCGTCAAGGGAAAGTCTTGTCCGCGATGCGGCCCGGATGAGCCTGCGGAAAATGACGGCCGTTATCTTCTTGCCGATAAACCCAAAGAGTATGGCCACAAAGGCAGCCAGGTAGATCCAAGAGGCAATGCCAAAGAATTCAACCCTTAGGATTTTAATAATGGGATCCATCTTGTGTAATTTACCCGGACTCTCCAAGAGGTCAACAATCAGGATGCCCGTGCTTCCCCTGGTTGACGAAGGCCTGGCCCAAGGGATAGAACAAGATGGGTTTTATTCGGTCAACAAGAGAGGAGGACGGTCGATGTCCTGTCAAAAACAGATACAGCTCAGCGCAGTCGCAATTTGTGGAGCCCTTGCAGTTACAGTGGCCGGGTGCGGCAAGGAAGCCGAAAAAAAAGCACGTCAATTGGCAACCGAAAAAGCCGCATTGGTGTCAGAAAATAATGCGCTCAAAGCCCGCTTACTCGTGCTGGAACCCCTCGAAGGCGAACTCGATCGCATGAAGCAGGAGTTTGAGGGGGCAAAAAACGCCGTGGCAAAATTCAAAGAGCAGGAAGCAATTGTC
This sequence comes from Myxococcota bacterium, assembly GCA_030065855.1. Taxonomy (GTDB): domain Bacteria; phylum Myxococcota_A; class Polyangia; order JAAYKL01; family JAAYKL01; genus JASJCT01. The sequence goes on along the minus strand of JASJCT010000008.1, from coordinate 65,174 downwards.
GAAGTGCAACAAAAAATCGTTAAGCGATTGCTCGACAGGCTCAAAGACGTCATTGACGCCGGAGATCTGACGGTTCGGCTGCGACGGGGCAGAATGGTTGTCGCACTGCCGAGCGCGGTCCTTTTTAAATCTGGTAAGGCAGATCTGAGTGGCAAGGGGAAAAAGACCCTAGATAAAGTTTCTGAAGTCCTCAAGGAAATAAGTGATCGCAATTTTCAGGTCGCTGGCCACACAGATAACGTAAGGGTAAGCGAGGGTAACCCGTACGGCACGAACTGGCACTTAAGCACTGCCCGCGCGATCTCGGTGGTGTTGTATTTAAAAGAAGCTGGCATAAGGCCAAAGCGCCTATCTGCTGCTGGTTATGCCCAGTTTCAGCCCTTGGCGTCGAACAAATCAAAGCGGGGCAAGGCCCGCAACCGCCGCATTGAAATCACACTCATGCCGAACCTGTCGGAATTGCCAAATCTCTCCAGAATCGAGAAAAAGTTAGGCCTGTCCGAGACGGAGTAACGCTAGTCTTCGTCGGTCTTTTTTTTGCTCAATGCTTGGTTGATTTCCCCGAAAAAAACCAGGTGCTTATCTAAAAGGACCTCGAAAACCGACGCCGCATATGCCTCCCACTGGGTGGCTGGTAAATAATCATCCATCGGTGTTCCGGTAGCAGCTGCCTTTAGGCCTGCAATGAGATCTTCCTTGGTAAAGCTATCAATAGAATATTGGCGGCCACGGGAGCCAAATGAAAGGGTGGTGCCGTCTAAAAATGCTAGGGACTTGGGATCCCATTGGATGCCCTTTTTTTCTTTGGGCTGCGCAGTTCCAGATGAGACTGGTTCGCTGCCACTGGCATCTGCCATTGGTTTGCCACACTTGGGACACTTGCCGGTTGCACCTGGCGGTGGATCCGAACAATATGAGCATTCAATCGGATGCATGGGTTTCACTATATCCCAATATTTAGAGTAATACACAACCCGAAAGTATCAATGTATCTGATCTACTGACCGCCAAATCCCTTTCGGACCATGGCTCCCCACTGTTTGGAACCGCGCATGTAGCTGTAAATGCCCTTAATGCGCCAGATCAACGTCATGTGACGGTATCCCAGGTTCTCGAGGAATGCAAATGCGCACATCAATCCAATATCGCGCCATTTGGGATAGGCCCTGAAAGACAGCTCTTCGAGCATTATCGCCGCAATACTGAGCATAATGCCGAACAGCACTGCCACGTTGACGTACAGGAATAAAAAGGTCACATCAGCCAGTCCCAGGATATATGAAAAGACGACAAAGACGAGCCCTGCCACCTCGACGACAGGACCAAACATTTCGAATATGGCAAAAAACGGATAGGCTACCAAACCGATGACGCCATATTTTAAATTGAGCATCATGCGCTTGTGGCGCAGGATCACATCGATGAGGCCGCGATGCCACCGGTTTCGTTGGCGACCGAGCACGCCGATGTCCTCGGGCACCTCAGTGTAGCACGCGGCATCCCAGACGAACACGATGCGATATTTCCTCTTTTTTTCTCGCAAGTAGCGGTGCATGCGCACCACCAGCTCCATATCTTCGCCCACGGTGTCGTGGGCATAGCCACCCACCTCGATGGCGACCCGTCTACTAAAAAGGCCAAACGCCCCGGAAATGATGAGTGTACCGCCCAGAATGTTCCAACCGATGCGGCCGAATAAAAAAGCCCTTAAGTACTCGACCACTTGAAACGCAGCCAGGGGGTTTTTAGGGAATCCAACCGCCTCGATATCGCCGGACCGAATGCGGCACCCATTGGCCACCCGAATCGTGCCCCCGCTCGCCACGGTTTGCTCTGGATCCTCCATGAACGGAATGGCGACTTTTAACAGCGCGTTGGGTTGGATGAGCGTGTCCGCATCAATAGCGCAAAAAAGCGGGAACCTGGCGATGTTTACACCGCAGTTGAGGGCATCGGCTTTGCCCCCGTTTTCCTTGTCTACAAAGATGAGTCGGGGCTCTATCCGGGATTTGTAAATACCCCGCACATGCTTGGTGTCAATTTGTTTTTGAAAGATCGAGTGGATTGGATAGAGCTCAAAGGCCGCTTTCATCACGCCGATGGTATCGTCCCCTGATCCGTCATTGACCACCACTACTTCAAACTGGGGGTACCGTAGGGATAACAGGGACTTGACCGATGCGACAATGGTGTACTCCTCGTTGTAAGCAGGGGCGATGATGGACACTGGGATGGTGTAAAAACTTTCAAGGGCGTGGTCGAGCTCGACCTCAACGCGCCGCCGATTCCGCAGTACAATGTCGATGAGAGAGAAGAACAATAAAAACGAATACGATGTGTTCAGCACCACATAAAAGAGGAGGAAGAGCCAGTCGACGATAATGACAATATTTTCCATTGGATCTCCTCGTTACGGGCTGCTTGGCTGCTGTTTTTTTGAATCGTGCACTGAGACTTCTGAATATCGGACAAGACTGTAGGCAGGATCTGTCGAGAGTATTCGCGTGGCCATGTCGCGGGCAAAGGCATCTTGGCTGTTGAGGCGAATGTGCTCGAGCTCGTTTAGTCCGGTCATGCCGAGCTGATGGAGTGCGGTCGCCGCGTTGTTGCGCACCCACCAGGATCGATCAGATAGGCACTCCCCGAGTTTTTTTACAATGGCCGGATCACCTGTCTTGCCAGCGGCCAGAGCGGCTTGGGCGCGCACTGGCCACTCATCATCGCCAAGGCCTTGGGTCAAATCAGTGACCAAAAGGGGAATGTGCAGCAACATGGCAGATTTGTACCCGGCAATGCGCACCTCGATATTTTCCGAAGTGAGGGCTGCGCGAATTTCCCGTGATGATTCAATATCGCCGGTCAGTGCTAGCATCTCCAGAGCCATGGCGATGAAGCGATGATCTGAGGGGGCCCTCGCGCCTTGGCGCACGATGCGCCTGAGGGCTGGATATGCAGCTGGACCAAACGCCACCAAGGTTTGGGCGAGTTGCCGCTGTGAGAGCTGTTTTGATTCGGCCATGATGCCCAATATCGGCTCGATGGCTCGGGGATTCTTGGTCCTGCCAAGGGATCGGGCTGCTGCCAGGCGGACAACGGCATGTCTATCGCTTAAGCTGTCTAAAAGCACGTCGACAATGTCGTGGCCACCGGCTGCGCCGAGGATCCGCACCCCTTCCAGACGCCGCCACCACACCCAGGAATGGCTGAGCTTAATGCCGTAGTTCCTCAAGTTGAGGCGCTCGTAAAGGGCGCGGATTTTTGCCAATGCATCGCCGCCGAGCATGATGGCGTATCGCTCGAGCTCCCGGCAGATGGTCTGGCGCGGATATTTCACGACCAGGTCATAGGCAGCTTCGAGGGACATATCTCCGGCCAAGTAGGTCATCAGGGGCGCATAGAGCTCGCTCGAGAAGTGTTTTGCCCGTTGTTGGCCATGCAATCGAAGGGACCGCACAACAATAATGCCGATGATGACCGCGCTTAAGATAAACACCTGCAACAGGGTGATCTGCAAAATGAGCCGGTATAACGGCTCTTCCCATAGATGCGCGGTCGGATACATCTCGCCTAAATCGCAGCTGTCCTAAGCAGGCCGTTGCGAATACGGGCGACCATTTCTGGAACCCGGAACGGCTTGGCCACAAAGTCGGTCGCCCCCATCTCAAATGCCTTGGATACCCGTTCCTCACTCGGGCTGACCGATATCATGATCACCGCGATCCGATTGCCGAATTCTCCTGCGACCCGCTCCAATATCTGAAAGCCGTCAGTCCCGGGCAGGAACGCCTCGAGGACCATCACCTCTGGTAAGGTATCTTCGCTTCGAGCTTTCTCCAGATAATCCAATGTATCGGTGCCAGTGCGGACATCGTCGACCTCAAACCCCTCCCTCGCCAAAAAGAATCTGAGCAGATTGACAATGGCTTCGTCTGTATCTGCGATGAGAATTTTGGGAGCGCGGGATGTCTCCCTCGGGACTTCTGGCGTAAAAATCCCGATAGCCGACGCTGTAGCCCCGCCCAGTACATGGGTCAGTCGGGTCTCCACGTCTGCGAGCAGGGCTGCCGCCTCTGCTGAACCGTCTGTAATACTCGCGGCGATCTCAACAGTATGGGCGTCTCCGAGCATGGTTCGAAAGCGGGACAGGGCAGATAGGATCGTGCGGGTATCGATCCCTGGCAGTACAGCGGCCAGGGTGGTCTCGTTATATTTGGCGAGCAGATCGGACCGTCTGAAAACCCGATTGGAGATGCTGGTCAAATCCAGAAATGCGAGGCGAGGGGTGTCGGTTTCGCTGGTCAAGTGAATCAGCATCACTGCGAGTTGCTGGCCACCCCTGGCCACGCGAGACAAGTCCCCTGCGAGGCGATCCAACAGCGCTTCCTTGGTGTACAGACCGGTCAGTGCGTCTCGCCCGCCTAACTTGCGCGCGACTTCGACGCGCTGAAGCAGGTTTAGCACACCAAGTGCGACATTGGCCGCTGAAAAGGGAATGGTCAGCCAACTATCCACACCGCCGCGGGTTGCCCGAGCAATAGTGGCCTCGGCACTGTCTTGGAGCAGCGCTAGAATGGGCAAGGACTCAAATCTCTCCATGCCACGGACATAGGCTGCCAGATCGAGCCCATCAAAATGCCGCATGGCCTGCTGTACGACGAGGATGTCGGGTTGCACCGTGTGGAGTGCAGCCAGGATTTCGGCTGGGTTGTCGTAGAGGACGGTCTGCATGCGGCTATGGGTCAGTGCGAATTGGAGTTGTTTGGAGACCTGGGCGTCGTCTGCCAGCGCGAGCACGCGTTGTCGCACATCCAGTTCCACCAATGTGGGCAGGCAAGCCTCTACTTGTTGTTTGTAGGTTTCGGCCTCTTCATTAATCGAAGTTCTAAGCGCGGCATGAAGCGCCTTTTCCTGGACAGCTGAAAGTTTCTTCTCCGAGCACACCTCAAGGCTCTCGGTGGCTGTGCGAGATAGGATATCAAACTCATAGGTACCTGCGGATCCAGCGATCCGACGCAAGGTTTCTGCCCAAACCTCGGTTTTTTCCCGGCTGGTTTTCTTGGCCAGAGCGGACAGCTGGTCCAGTTCCTCTGCCACTGTGTTGAGATAGTCGCCCCGCATGCGAAAAAAGACATCTTCTGCCAGGGGATCGCTCGCTAGTGCCCCAGCCAGAAAGCCGGCGTTTTCGAGCAGGGTTGTCAGCTCGACAAGCCCCATGTATCCGTGAACGAATACGGCATTCGGCAGGCGGCGGACCACCGCATCGTATGCTTCTTTTGAAGCAAAGCTTTCGAACCAGACGTAGACCATGGGGATGGATATGGATATGGATAGATCCCCAGCTGGCAACTCCGGCCACGTATCCATATCGCCGAGACCGATAAAGCAGGCTGCCTCACTCGGACTTGCCACGAGCACTTCCTGACACCGCTCTAAAAGTGAACTTAATGGGGCGATATGCTGCTCAGCGCACGGATTGGGCCCAGACACAATAAAGACACCGGTTTGACTTTCAATCATGCGCTGCCTCTGGAGGTTCCATACGCCAATGCATCAAAAACAATCAAAAGTATCGGCCGCGTCACAATAACACTACCCACCCAACTGGTCTAAATGGGCGAGTACTTCAGAGCGATCGATATGATTAGAAGGTGCAATCTCCAGGTATCGTCGAAAGGAATCGATCGCAGCAGACCGCATGCCAGTTGAATGTTGGGCAGTTCCCAACCGATAGAGGGCTTCGGGAAGCCAGTCCGGATGAGGGGTGGATGCAAGACCGAGTTTGGCTGCCCGATCGAGCGCCCCGATGGCCGTCCGATTTCCCGCTACCTTTAGCTCGGCAAGGCCTAGCTTGAAACAAAGCGCGCCATTGTCGGGATGGGCCTTTACAGCTTTTCTGTAATAGGCCACTGCAGAACGGGGATCTGAAAGTTGATCGAACGCCTCTGCGATGAATTGATACGTTTCCCCCATGCCAGGATTAAGGGACAGGGCCCGATCAAAAGATTCTATGGCACTCCTTGCGGCGCCTCGGTCGAGGTGGATCTGGCCTATCCGCACATGGGCTTCTGCGAGGTTGGGGTCTAGTTTTTCGGCTGTTTTAAACTGTTCCATGGCTTGCACTGCATCTTTGATATCCCGCAGTGCCATACCGTATCGCACGTGATACAACGCGTTTGCATTGTCATGTAGAATCGCTTTTTTGAGCATCTGAACCGCTTCAACTGAACGTCCAGTGACCCGATACACCTCACCCAAAAAGAAGTTTACCTCGGCCGATTCAGGTAGGGATGCAATAATCTCTTTTAACAGGGTTTCCGCGGTCTTCTGGTCGCCCAATAGATGAGACGCAGCGGCCAGGCGAATTTTCAGATTCAGATCGCCGGCTGACTCGCTGAGCGCCTTTTTATAAATCGCAAGGGCATTTGCGGTCTGCCCAGTAAGTTCTAGGAGGATGCCCCGTTCGAGCGCAAGTCCGGGGTAACTCGGGTCTCGCTTTTCCACTTCGTCAAAGGCCCGCTCCGCATCCTCGATACTGTTCATCTTGCGATACATCTGCCCCATGCGAAAATGGGAACGGGCATCTTCGGGATCAATGTCAATCGCCTTGTTCAACTCGACGATCGCAGCGGCATAGTCTCCCCGAGCCGCCTGGGCATCAGCCAAGGTTTGATTAATCAACGGTGAATTCGGCACTGCCTCAGATGCTTGGTCAAGGATCTTCATACCGTCCGCATCTCGATTCAATTCAAGATACAGCTGGGACAGGTCGACATAAGCCTCCAAATACCCTTTATCCAATGCCAGTGCCTGTTGAAAGGCCGCTTCTGCTACCTCGATATCCTTAAGCGCCCATGCGAGCTTGGCCCTGAGATAATGGGCACGCGCGCAGTCTGGATTGTCCTTGACAAGGGGTTCAAGCGCTACCTTGGCATTCTTGAGATCCCCTTCGCGTAAAATCGTCTCGATGTGGCCGAGCACCACATTGAGATTTGTCGGGGCCAGGGCCCGGGCTGCATTGAAGGCCACGGCTGCCGTTGATTGATCGTTCCCAATGAGTGCCAACTCGCCTTTTCCGATGAGCATCAGCAGGTTCTCTGGATTGTGTTTTTCCGCCTTGGCTATTGCTGAGGCAGCCAAGTCATAGTTCCGCTCCAACATATGGAGGCGTCCCAAAATAGCATGGGCTTCGGCTTTTTGCGCATCGCTGGGGATCTGTGGTTTGCCTGCCAGTATTTGGGTGGTTAGGGCAATCACGCGATCCCGATCAATAGGGGGGATATCGAGGTGTACCTTCGCCAAGGCCAGGATGCCGTCCAGGTGTTTTGGAAATCGGGTCAGTAGATCCTTAAGTTTGGTCACGGCGTTGTTGTGTGATCCTGACTCGGCCAGTGCACGGGCCACTAAAAAAACAGACCGGGCCGAGTTTTCTGCCGTAGCCAGCTTTTGAGCCGCATCCAGTGCCTTATCCTGATCCCCTGTGTTCAGATAAGCAAGCACCAGTATCGATAATCCGTTCGCGGTTTTTCCCTCTGGCCCTACGAGGGCGCTCGCCGCGCTTGTGGGCTTGCCTGATCTGGCAAGTTGGGCTGCTTTGACCAATGGTGCAAATTGGGATTGTGACTCATCCAAATTAATGGATCCCAACAATTTTGTTGCGAGGTTATCCTTGTTCTTGTCTGGAGCAAACCGCATCTGATCCCAATGGTACGCGAATACACCGAGCAACCGCAGATCTTCGTTATTGGGTAGCTCAGCCAAGGCCTGCTGAATTTCTCGATGAGACTCGGCCAGGCCTTTTGCTGTATCGGCTGCCAACTTGCGAAACAACATATCCCTTGCCTGTTGAACAACCGCATCACTCGCCGCTGAAGGCAACAATTTGGCAATCTGGTAGGCACCAAATGGTCCGAGTGGGGTAAAGGTCAATGCCCCACCACCTAGGAGAATGGCAAAGAGCACCCCTAATAGGACAAATTTTGACCGCCGGCTCTGACGCTCTAATTTTCGGCGACCTGAAAACGCCGTTGCAGGTTTGCGATCGGCTTCATCCAGAGATAACCGTGGCTCAGAATCCGTTTCTGTCTTTTCCAAATCAAGAGGGTCGACAGCCAAATCGATCCCGGTACTTCCCGGTGAGGACATTTTTTCGGATGTATCGCGCTTTGTCGGGAATGCGTCGAACTCCCCGTCTTCAGTATCCAACGTGGGTGGGGGAAGAGACCCTGTCGCACCGACGCCTGGTTGGAGATCGACTTCCCCAAAATCGGTTGTGCCACTCGTGCCCACGCGCTCCGCTATCTGGTAGTGCTGGCCACTGGCCTCTGCCGAGGCAGCGTGTGGTGCCTCGACACTCGGCAGGCGCTGTCCATCTGCGAGCGCACCAAATCCCGAGCTTTGAGTATGGCCCGTCTGGGATCTGGCATCCGGAGCTGACGTTGCTGCCCCCGGATCTAAACTCGTTGGCTCGACGACCTGTGGAGATGGTGTTGCGTCCATCAAAGGTCCTGGATTCTCAGATGCAAGTCCGGGTATATCGCTGCCCAAGGAGAATCCAAAATCAGCGCTTGGTTCCCGGCTTACCTCTGCCTGAGGTTTGGCCGCGGAAGCGCTGTTTGGCGATTGGGATAAGGCCTTGTTAGCCGGGGTCGGCAAATCGACTGCATCCCGGGGAGTAGGTAAGTCGATCGCGTCCTTGGGCGCGGGTAAATCGACTGCATCCCGGGGAGTAGGTAAGTCGATGGCGTCTTTGGGCGCGGGTAAATCGACTGCATCCCGGGGAGTAGGTAAGTCGATGGCGTCTTTGGGCGCGGGCAAGTCGATTGCATCCCGGGGAGCGGGTAAGTCGATCGCGTCTTTGGGCGCGGGCAAGTCGATTGCATCCCGGGGAGCGGGTAAGTCGATCGCGTCCTTGGGCGCGGGCAAGTCGATTGCATCCCGGGGAGCGGGTAAGTCGATCGCGTCCTTGGGCGCGGGCAAGTCGATTGCATCCCGGGGAGCGGGTAGGTCGATCGCGTCCTTGGGCGCGGGTAAATCAAAGGCATCATGCCACTCACCCCTATCTGAGAGTGATGCCTTTGCATTTGTCCCAGGTGTATGCTCGTTTGGATTTCCACTGAGCGGCGACAGCTCGATTTCCCCAAATGATACTGAAGATCCATCTGCATCAGAAACCCCACCTTCCCCAGAGCTGCCTGGATCTATCTCATCCCCGGAGGTCGACGGTTTGGACTGCAGCATGACAGCCTCGCTCTGATCGAGGGATATATCGAGCTCGGTGCCAATAGCATCCTTTCCGCCCGGTGTAAGCGATTGGGAATGGGACGCATTGGGGGATGCGGGGGGATGAGGTGGCGGCGGTGGGTCCTTTAGGCTGGATACAGATGGTCCTACCTGTACCTTGGGGCGCTGTTCGGGTCGAGCTGGCTTTACTGGTGATGCAACGAGATTATCCTGCAGGGCCTTGGGTGAGGTGGGGCTTGGAATTGAGGGCTTGCCACCTGTTACTGCCCCACTACTGCGCGCGACAAAGGTTGTGGAACACTGTGGGCATCGCATTCGAAGCCCATTTTCCGGTATCCGCTGTTTATCGACTTTATAAGTGCGGTTACATTTGGGGCAACTGATTTTCATATCCCTATCCGCCTTTGCAAGCTGACTGCCACTGCGCCTATTCTTTAGAGTTTAGTACGTAAACCAATGATATCCAACGAAGATGGCAGGAGCAAGAAACGGGCGCTTTGAGCAAAGCAGAAGGAAGGGGAATAACGGGCTGCTACAGCAGATCGCTTGCTATCTTCTCTTTCCGATCTACCCGTTCCCAAGTAAAAGACGGCCCAGAACGACCGAAGTGACCATATGTAGCGGTGGCTTTGTAGATGGGCTTCAATAGATCCAGCTGCTCGATAATGGCTGCAGGGCGCATGTCGAAATTATCGCTGACATATTTGCCAATCACCTCATCGGGCACTTTACCGGTATTGAAGGTCTGCACGTGCACGGACACGGGCTGGGCAACGCCGATGGCGTAAGCGATTTGCACTTGCAGGCGAGAGGCCACGCCCGCGGCAACGAGGTTCTTAGCCACGTAGCGCGCGTAATAGGCAGCGGATCGATCGACTTTAGACGGATCCTTACCGGAAAACGCCCCCCCGCCGTGCGCACCCATGCCCCCGTAGGTATCGACGATTATTTTTCGACCCGTTACCCCTGCATCTGCATAGGGCCCACCAAAGACAAATCGTCCGGTAGGGTTGACGAGTACGCGGGTCTTCTCGCTGAACAGCTCACCCTGTAGGGTGGGTGTGACAACGTTCGTCCGAACCCAGGCTTCGAGGTCATCGGCGCTTATATCTTCGCTATGCTGCGTTGAGACGACGACAGTATCGATGTGAACGGGCCTGCCGTCGTTGTATCTGACGCTGACCTGACCTTTCGCGTCTGGCCTGAGGAAAGGTACCTCACTGGATTTTCTGATCTTGGCCATTTTTTTCATGAGCGCATGGGCGAGGGAGATGGGCAATGGCATCAGCGACGCGGTTTCATTGCAAGCAAAACCGAACATCATGCCCTGGTCTCCAGCTCCCTGTTCCTTGGATGCTGCCTGATCTGCATCTACACCTTGGGAAATGTCTGGAGACTGCTTCTCGATTGCTGTCAGGACGGCACAGGTGTTTGCATCAAAGCCCATACACGAATCTGTGTATCCGATTTCTCGAATTGTATTTCGAACGACCTCGGGCATGTCTACCCATGTTCGAGTGGTAATTTCGCCGGCAATGACCGCCATCCCGGTCTTTACCATGGTCTCCACGGCCACTCGGCTGGTCGGGTCTTCTTTTATGCATTCGTCCAGGATCGCATCTGAAATTTGATCGCAAATCTTATCTGGATGACCTTCTGAAACAGATTCGGATGTAAACAGGTATTCACTCATGCAAAGCTCCTTTCCCTAATGTATGTCCTCTCCTATTCATCGCCATGAGGAAGCACAATTGACTATCCGGTCCAGTACGACGCGTTTACTAAAAAGTCAACAAATGCCCGCACATTGAATACAACCTATACCAATACGCGGTCTATTCTGGCGCCGAGCTTTCTCAAACGGCCGTCAATATCCTGATAGCCGCGGTCGATCTGGCGAATATTGTGAATCACAGATCGGCCTTTTGCGCTTAATGCGGCGATGAGTAAGGCCATGCCCGCGCGAATATCTGGACTCGATAGTTCGCACCCATAGAGGGGAGTAGGACCGACGACCACGGCCCGGTGAGGGTCACATAGCACAATCTTTGCGCCCATTGAGACGAGGCTATCGACGAAAAACAGGCGACTTTCAAACATTTTTTCGTGGATGACGACGGTTCCCGAGGCCTGGGTCGCTGTGACGAGCGCTATGGACGTCAAGTCAGCAGGGAACCCGGGCCAGGTCGCATCGTCGATTCGCGGAATAGCACCACCTAGGTCACAATAGACCTCTGGTTGCTGGTTTTCCGGAACCGTCAACGTGGTGTCGTCCATCTCAATCTGAATACCGAGCTTGCGAAAGACCATTCGGATCATCCGCAGGTTCTCTGGTTCCACATTGCGGATAACGATGCTGCCGCCTGTGACCGCGGCCAAACCGATAAAACTCCCGATCTCGATGTGATCACTCATCACGCGATGGGAGCAGCCATGAAGCTCGGCCGCGCCACGAATGGAAAGGACATTGCTGCCGATCCCGTCTATCTCAGCGCCCATGTTGGTGAGAAACCGACACAAGCCCTGGACATGGGGCTCGCAAGCAGCGTTGTAGATAATTGATTCGCCAGATGCGGCAACTGCGGCCATGATCGCGTTTTCAGTCGCCATGACCGATGCTTCATCCAAAAAAATCTCTGCGCCGTTTAATCCGCGTGGCGCGGTTAAATGATACGACCCATCGGTGGTTATATCGGCCCCGAGCGCTTTGAGTGCGAGCACATGCGTATCCAGGCGCCGCCGTCCGATGCGATCCCCCCCCGGTCTCGGTAAAACAATATGTCCGCGACGCGCAAGCAGGGGGCCTGCCAGTAGAAAGGAGGCGCGAATCCGAGCACAGGTCAATTGGTCCGGCTCTGCATCGCCGACGCCGGTCGTGTCAATCGTCAGCCCCTTATCAGGGGAAGATGCCACCCTTGCTCCCACACCCTGCAACAATTGTATCATCTGGTTAATATCACCTATATGTGGAATATTATAAAGTGTCACTGGGGATGAAGGTAGGAGGGAGGCGGCCAGCACCGGCAATGCCTCATTTTTATTGCCAGCAGGTATGATTTCTCCGGATAATGGTACGCCCCCTTCGACTATGAAGCTCGCCATACTAGATACCTCATTATTGCGAGCGCTGCACTGGATTCAGTCAGGAGTAAGAGCGCCCGTTCACCCCTGAACAATCGCACAGGCAGATGTGACGTGACAAGGGAAAAATAGGCGCTACATGCGTTTCAAAAATAAAGAAAATTTTTATAAATAACAATTTGTTAAAAAAAAATCATTATTTTCTTTTTAAACCTTGATAATTAAAATATATATCATCATAGTTATTATTAGGCACTCCGCCTAGCCATTGAAACTTGGAGGAGCCATGGCAATTGTACTTACAGGTAAAAACCTTACCATCGAAGACATCGAACGCGTTGCCCGCAGAAATGAAAAAGTTGCGCTCCACGCGGATGCACTAGCGCGCATCGCCAAGTGTCGCGCCTTTATCGAGGAGCGGATTGAGGCACGGGAGATTATGTACGGGGTAAACACAGGTATCGGAGAGTTCTCAGAAGTCGTGCTCACAGACGATCAGGTCAAAGATTTCCAGCGATACCTCATTTACAATCACGCAGCTGGTATCGGTGATCCAGTGCCGATCGATCAGGTGCGCGCGGCCATGTTGCTGCGCGCAAACGTGCACGCCAACGGTTGCTCAGGTGGGCGCCCCATCATTACCGAAACCCTAATCGAAATGCTTAACAAGGGCGTCACCCCTATCGTCTGTCAAAAAGGCTCGGTTGGTGCCTGCGGAGATCTCGCGCCGATGAGCCAGATCGCCCTGTTGATGTTGGGCGAGGGAGAAGCCATCTATCGAGGTGAGCGCCTACCCGGAGACAAGGCCTTTAAGAAGGCGGGGATCCCAATTCCTGGATTACAGGCGAGAGATGGCTTGGCCACCATCAACGGGTCTAATTTGACCAACGCCATCGGCTGCCTCATTGCCTATGATGCTGAGCGTTGGCTCAAACAGGCTGAAATAGGAGCGGCCATGACCCTGGAGGCCCTCAAGGCCAATATGAAGCCCTATGATCCCCGACTCCACGCACTCCGGGGATTCCATGGCGCAGTTATCTCGGCAGAGAATCTGAGAAAAATCATGGCCGGCTCTGACCTTGTTACAGGAAAAGAGAAGGTCAAAGTTCAAGATGCCTATTCGATGCGATCAACGCCCCAAATTATCGGCGCAGCTCGTGATCAGCTGCAGTGGACCCGCAGTCAACTCGAGATAGAGGCCAATGGGGTGGGTGATAATCCCATTTTTCTACCAGAGGAACGGGTCGTTCTGACCGGCGCCAACTTCCAAGGCACACCCGTGAGCCTGCCCCTCGACACCCTGGGCGCAGCCATTACGATGATCTGTGTGCTCTCCGAGAGGCGCCTCAATCGGTTGACCAATCCCGCACTCAATGTCGGGTTACCCGCCTTTCTGACCAAAGGCGCCGGGATGTTCTCCGGGCTCATGCTCAGTCAATATACCGCAGATATGCAGATTGTGGAGCAACGCATCCTCTCGGCACCGGCTTACATCCAATCCATTCCCGCTGCTGCTGACCAGGAAGATTTCGTTTCCATGGGTATGAACAGTGCCCTAAAAACGCGTCAAATCTGCGATATCGCCAATGGCGTCTTGGGTATCGAGCTGATGGCCGCTGCCCAAGCCCTTGATTTTCGCGAATATACCGTTGGCAGGGGCACATCAGCGGCAAAGGCCGCGATTCGAAAGCACGTCGCGTTTCTCGATGAGGATCGACCCCTTTATCCGGATCACAACGCCATGCAGGGCATGGTCGAGCGCCTGGAGGTTCTGACAGCTGTCGAGAGCGAAATCGGCCCCCTGGCAACCCATCGATAATCCTCAACCTTCTGTTCCGTGTTGTAAGCCAATCTATACCTATGCTAACTAGTGCCCACCATGAATATTGCGCAGACTTTGATCACGGTTTTAGGGGGCCTGGCATTTTTCCTCTTTGGCATGAAAATCATGAGCGAAGGGCTGCAAAAGGTGGCTGGCGCAAAGATGCGCCGGGTGCTGTCCGTGATGACCAACAACCGGCTGGCCGGCGTCGGAACGGGGATCCTGGTCACCAGTGCAGTCCAGTCTTCGAGCGCGACAACCGTCATGCTCGTCGGGTTTGTCAACGCTGGCCTCATCACCTTACATCAATCTATCGGCGTCATTATGGGGGCCAATATCGGCACCACGCTCACCGGCTGGCTCGTGGCTATTGTGGGATTCAAGGTAAAAATTGTGATGATGGCCTTGCCGGCTGTGGCGCTTGGATTCTTCCCAAGATTTTTCGGTGCCCGGCGGATCGCCGAATGGGGTGAAGTCCTTATCGGATTCGGGGTTCTTTTCATCGGCCTCGATTTCATGAAGGATTCGGTCCACCAACTCCGAGATTCCGAGGTCATCCTTGCCTGGATGTCGAGCTGCCGCGCAGATTTCATCGGGTGGCGCTTGTTGGCCGTATTTGTCGGTGCGCTTGTCACGATGATCATCCAATCCTCCTCAGCAACCATGGCCATCACAATGACGCTGGCAGCACAACAGCTCATCGATCTGCCCACTGCCTGCGCCCTGGTCCTCGGAGAGAACATTGGCACCACACTCACAGCAAACCTGGCTGCCATCGGCGCGTCAAATACTGCCAAGCGCGCGGCCCGAGCCCATCTCGTTTTCAACATCTCTGGCGCCGTATGGGCGGTGATTCTGTTTACCCCGTTCTTAAGTGGGATAAATCACATAGTCTCGGCTATCACAGGTGATCTGGGCAGTGCCCCCTCTCAAACCAGCATTGCAGCGCGGATCGCCGCGTTTCACTCTGTGTTCAATGTTCTCAATACGGCGATGTTTCTGCCGTTTGCCTCACAGATAGCGTGGATTGCAGACAAGCTCGTATCCAGCGTCAAGAAGACAGAAAGTAAATCGCTCAAGTATATCGACCCCACTATCATCAACCTGACCCCAATGGCCTTGCATGCGGCGCGCAGCGAAGTCGGTCGCATGCTCGATGAAGTTGAATCCATGCTCAGCCGGGTACTCATGCTCATTGCCTCACCTGAGAAGAAGCTCGGCAAGATCGCCGCGGCAATCGCCGCGTCTGAACAAACCGTAGATCTCCTGCAAAAAGAAATAACTGTCTATTTGACCAAGATCGCGAGGTCGGAAAAATCCGGTCGCCAAAGCCGCGAACTTGCAGGCATCATCAATGCGGTTGGTGATATCGAGCGCATGGGGGATCACTGCGAACTACTGCTCAAACTACTGGAGCGCAGATATGACGAGAAGCTTGCCTTCAGCAAAGAGGAGATTCGAGAGGCCACTGAGATCGGAGAGCAGGTCATGCGCTTTATCGAGTTACTAAAGCAAAATATCTCGCGTATGCTCAACGGCAACGCCTCCAATCTCATGGAAGAAGCACGGAAAATCGAGAATACGATCAATGAAAAGCGACGACATATGCGGGATACCCACGTGGAGCGGCTGCGCCAGGGCAACAGCGACGTGGATTCGGGTCTGGTCTTCATCGACATGCTGACCAGCTTCGAGAAGCTCGGCGACCATGCCTTTAACGTCGCAGAAATGCTCTCCGGTGAACTATAGGGGCATTTATTTCATTTCACACGCATTCAATCAGAAGCCATTTTTACGAGTTTGGGATCAAACCGGGCAATCGGCAGGACCAAATCCCGTTGAGCAGCCATGACTGTTTCAATGTCTTTATAGGCCATAGGAACTTCGTCGAGACCGGCGCTCAGCACCTTAACGCCGCGCTTTTTTAAAACCCGTTTGGCATCTTCCCAGGTGTATCTCGCCTTGGCAGCTTTACGGCTCATCTTGCGGCCCGCACCGTGCGCGGCAGATGACAATGCATCGGGCGAACCTTTTCCACGTACAACATAGCCCGGGGTTCCCATGGAACCAGGAATGATACCAAGTGTATGTTCACCCGCTGGGGTCGCACCTTTTCGATGCACGATGAGCGCTTTTTCAAAGTGCCGTTCTTTCCAGGCAAAGTTGTGATGATTTTCCACCACGGCAAGCACCTGGGCACCCAGGTTGCTTGCGATGTGATGGTGAATTAGCTCGTGATTGGCTGCGGCGTAGTGACCCAGCAATGTCATGGCCAGCCAATACTCTCGTCCTGGTTCGCTCGATACGTCGAGCCAGGCCAGGTGCATGAGTTCTTTGGGCAGTGCTTTGTGTATATCCATTGCCATGCGGCTGTAGTGGCGCGCCACCAGAGCACCGGTGCCACGGCTGCCGCTATGACTGAGAAGGGCCACATACACACCTCTTTCGAGTCCGATTTCTTCTTTATTTAATAAAAGTGTACCGAACTCGACAAAGTGATTGCCACTCCCGCTTGTACCGAGCTGGGACCATGCAGTGTCCTTATTGGTTGCTGTCACCTTAGAAACGGACCAATCCTCGTCCATCACAGCGTGTTCTCGTCGATGCGCGAACGCAGCCCCCACACCAAAGCGGGTTTCGCGTTCCAGGGCGTTCTCGAGCGTTTTGCGTTTTCTTTCGATCGCCGAAACCGGCCAATCGAGCACTGACAAGCGCATGCGACAAGCGATATCCATGCCTACCGCATAGGGAATCACAGCGCCCTCGGTCGCCAGCACACCGCCAATGGGCAGCCCATAGCCCTGGTGGGCATCTGGCATGAGTGCGCCTCTTACCGCAACGGGTAGGTTGCAGGCGTTTTGCATTTGGCGAATCGCACCTGGCTCCAGATCGCTGCCCCATTGCCGATACGGGGCTGGTTCTAGGCGGCTAACATGGTTAGAACGATGCCTTTTCAGTGCGATGAGTGCTTCTGCCAGTCCCCCAAACAGCTCATCGCGGCGATGGGCAACGGGATCTTTGACCACATTTTTTATGGCCTGGCGGATGGCCCCTTTTTTCATCCCCCACTCGCGAGACGCAGTTTTGACAGCTTCGAGGGCCATTGCCAATGGCTCTCCTCGGGGGACGCCGAATGAGATGAGTTCCTTTGGCCGCATGCTGTTACAAGATTAACCTATGCCCGATTGCCAGCGAACATCTTTACGGTACCCAGAAAGAAAAAGCCAACTGCGAATAGGAGCAGTACACCCACTTCAGGCAAGATTTGGCCGATGTCGTGTTTTCTAATCAGAATGTCCTGATAGATCTGGATGGCCCAACCATGGGGCACGGCCAGGGTTAGCTGCTGCATGTATGCTGGCAGTGCGAATCGGGGTATTACGATCCCGCCCATTACGCTCATTAAAATGAGAAGCGCAACATTTACAGCACCGGCAAACCTATCGGTCCTCGAAAAAAACGCCATCATCACACCAAGGCCGTTTGCCGCCATGGAGATGGCCAATGTGGTGATAACCAATGCGCCGTAGTGGGGTACCGTCAATCCACGGCAACCGAATAGGGGCAGTACATGGATACCTATGGCGAATAATAGAGCCGCCTGCAGCGCGTTGATACCGATAAACGGAACGATTTTACCGACGAGATATGCCGCCATCGTAACGGGCGATAGCACGATTCTCTTGTAGACACTACTTTTGTGTTCGTTAAGAATACTGATGGCAACCATTTGGGCAATCCAGAACAGTGCAAATACGGTCCATCCAGAGACGCTCTGCTGGACTTCATTAGGAATGAGTACATCCAGTTTTTGGTTTTCGGCGCTGATTGTAAATGTACCTTGAAGGGCAACTGACAGCACGATGATTAAAATCGCCGGCAATATGAAGAGTATCATTAACCCACTTGGATTTCGTATGATGATTTTAAACTCTTTTTTAACAAATGTAATCAGCACTGCCATTTATACAGCTGTCCCTCGATAGATATCGTCTCGCAATGATCTCCCCGTGAGATCCAGAAAAAGACTATCCATGGTTGCTTCTGTAATGCCAATAAACTCAGCAGATATTTCCATCGCGTTGCAATACACGTCTAATTCTTTGAGGAAGTCTTTTCTTTTACGGTTTTTCTGGACCACAAACGTCAAGCGACTTGCATTGCTACTTACATGGCGAACGCCGTAGATTTTCTCTAGCCATCCTAGGGTTGATTGTTTGAGGGGCCCTCGGTCCTGGTTGTCGAGCTCGAAGTCAATCCGATAGGTGCCATAGGACCTGATGAGATCGCTTGGTTCTCCCTCGATAATGAGCTGGCCCAGATCCATAATCGCCACCTGATCGCAAAGACCCAAGGCCTCTTCCATATAACGCGTGGCGTAAACGATGATAATACCACTTGCATTCAAGCCCTTTACGACATCGAAGATCAGGTGTTGGGACTGGGGGTCGACGCCCGCAGTAGGCTCGTCCAAAAGGAGAACCGTGGGGCTATGGACCAACCCTAGTGCCAAGTTGAGCCGACGCTTCATGCCTGTCGAATACTTTCCCACCAGATCATCCGCATACTCAGCGAGCCCTGAAAGTTCTAACAATGCTGCTTCCCGCTGTTCGAAAGACGTCCCATGCAATCCATATAAGCTGGCAAAAAAACGAATGTTGTCCCGCCCGCTCAGCTCGTCGTACACAGCCAGCTCCTGCGGTACGTATCCAAATGTGTTACTGCCAAAAGTGATACGGCCACTACTGGGCGCAGTAAGACCGCACAACATGGATAAGGTCGTTGTCTTGCCGGCACCATCTGGTCCCAACAGTCCGTAGATACTTCCCCGGGGCACCCTCAGGGTTAGGGCATCTACAGCTGGACGCATGAGCAATTGAAACTTCTTTGTTAGTTCAATTGTTTCAATCGCCAAATCCCTCTTGAAGGGACCTAGCTGCCGATAGCGTACCGTTGAAAAGAGTGCTGCGTCTTCGCGTGTGAATCGGGCTTTATCCCGGCACTTGGCGATCATGCATCGATTGCCGACCCGCAGTTCAAACGGGTCCATATTGACGTTTCTTAAGATCTGCTCAATTTCATAGCGGCCTCGATAGGGAACGCTCACGGGAACGCTCTCCAAGAGCACGTCCTGACTGATGCCGTCTTGTTGAGCGGCTTTGACGATTGCTTTGATGTTGTTGTATTCTCTTTTCATCTCAGCAGGCATGGTGAGGCCCAGCTTGATCCAATGATAAAAAGCGGAAAGAGAATCCTTGTCCGTCCAACCACTGATCAGCCTAGCGCAGCCCAATGGATCTGACATACCTTTGTTGAATAAATCAAAAATGCGCTTCATCTGGAATCGACGGTCATTCGTCAATACGCCGATATTGCGATATATCTCTTCAACACGGGTGGAGAGTTGATAGAGGGTGACGATCAGGTGGCCAGAGGCATGGAGAACGCGGCTGGCCTCGGCAATTGTGGCCGCTGCCAGGGTTTCGTCTGACATATAGTCAATAATGCCGGGCGCTATAATCACAGTGTTATACGCGTCTGTTCTAAATGGTAGAAAGAAAGCGTCGGCTCGTATCAACCTCAGATCCCGCCGCTTTTTTGCTTGCAAGACCATTTGCTTTTCCGGATCCACGCCGTAAGTGAGAAATCCTTGTTCCTGGAGGTATTCGACGATGAGCCCCTGGAGCGCTCCGAGGACCAACACCGGCGACTTGATGCTGCTTAAGTGCATCTTTAGGTGACGCGTCGTCAGGTATGCATCCTCTAAAAACGACCAGTAAGGTGCCCAGGACTGCTGCCATTTGTAAATGTCAGTTGTCATCGATCGTCTGCGTCATCTCGCTCGTGAAATGAAAAAACCCCGTACCGCCACTTTTCGCGTGGAACGTAGCATTGGCCTTCTAGGTTGTCAAACCCCTGATAATGCTGGATCTTTTCCGAAATTATCACTCTAGGTGTGACCGGTTCTTGACATGTTCTTTTTGCGGCGGCAGGCTTTAGACGAAATGATATCGTCTAAACAGGAAAAAAGTACGCTGTTCGCCGATCTCCTTGAGACGATCGGTGGCCTTGTTCTCAAGGGGAGCGCATCTGTCCGAACGTTCCGAAATGATGTGCTTAATGACCTTGACGAGCGCCTCACTCGCGCCGCTGGATCTGTGGGCGAAGCAGGTGTCGATCCGTTTGGCCTGGATCCAACCGCACTGTACAAAACCGCTGTGGGTGCCTCGTTTCTCTATAAGGTCTATTTTCGATGCATTCCCAAGGGGCTGGAGAACATTCCCGAGGGACCTGTGATTTTGGTTGCCAACCACGCGGGCCAGCTGCCCATTGACGGAGCGATGATTACGGCCGCACTTGTGCTGGACAAGGAGCCGCCCCGTCTGGTCAGGAGTCTCGTGGATCGCTGGATCCCCAGTCTTCCCTATGTCTCGACGTTTTATGCGCGGGTGGGCATGGCAGTGGGCACGCCTGAGAACGCCCAGAGACTGCTCTCACGGGGTGAGGCGCTGCTCGCCTTTCCAGAGGGTATGGAGGGCATTTCAAAGACCGTCGATCAAGCCTACCAGCTTAAAAATTTTAGCTTGGGATTCATGCGGCTCGCGCTCGCCACTCAAACGCCGATTGTGCCGGTCGCCGTGGTTGGGTCTGAAGAGCAATACCCCACATTGTACAATCTAAAAAATCTCGGCAAGCGCATTGGTCTGCCGGCCATCCCGATTTGGGCGCAGATGCTCATACCAGTGCTCGGGATCCTGCCGCTTCCGGTTCGATATTTGCTTCACTTTGGCGAGCCCATGCGGTTTGAAGGGGATCCAGACGACGAAGATGCAATGATTTCCCGCTTGGTTACTGATGTGAGAGAAACCATCCAATCGATGCTCGAGGCGCTGCGCAAAGAGCGACGGAGCGTATTCTTTTGAAACGGCAACAAACAAACCAGCGCGCTGCAGCGTTTGATGGAACCATCGCCGTCTCTGGCGCGGCTGGAAGGCTGGGTAGCCTCGTTGTAAGACGGCTTCACCGCACCGATGCGGTCATTACCATTGACGATCGGGACTTTGCACACCGACCCGCAGACGTCGGTCACTACCAAACAGAGTTGCGGCGCAAGGACTGCAAAGACCTATTCCGCCGACACACCCTACAAGCGGTTATCCACCTGGGTCCCTTTCACACAAAAGGTCAAAAACAACGGCCAAGTGCATCCTTTACAGCGGCTGTGGAGAATTTTGCTCGCCTGCTGGAGTACTGCGATCACTACCACATTAGAAAGCTCGTGCTCCTATCTTCCGCTGATGTCTATGGCGCGAGAGCGCGAAATCCACAGTTCCTCACCGAGGAGGCCCCGTTACTGGCAAAGGGGTTTGCTTCCTTGCGCGATGTGGACATGATGGCCCAGAGTTTTTTCTGGAAACGACCGGATATCGAAACTGTCATTCTGCGCCCTGCCCATATCACTGGCGGCATCGCCAATCTTATTTCCCGCTACTTTCGCATGTCTCCGGTGCCCGTATTGATGGGGTATGATCCAATGATCCAACTGGTTCACGAGGAGGATGTCATCGAGAGCATCCGATTGGCACTTTCACCTGGCCAGCGCGGTATTTTTAATATCGCAGGTCCGCCCCCACTGCCCCTGAGCCGTATATTAAGGCGCCTCGGCCGAGCTGTGCTGCCCCTGCCCCATATCATGGCCAGACCACTTTTGTCCCAGCTCAATCGCCTGGGGCGCGTCGATTTCGAGCCCGCTTACACAGACTACATTCGATACGTGTGCATGGTTGACGATGCGCGAGCGCGAAATATCTTGGGGTATCGTCCCCAGTATAATTTTGAGGATACCATACAGGCAGTAGACATATGGCAATAAATAAAATGAGGTTTATGCGATGAAGATGTTACGCGTAATAGTTGTGGCCGTTGGATTGGCCCTGGGTGTGATCAGTGCTTGTGAGGACGAGGAAAAGGGGGAGGATTGCTGCAAGTGTACGTGCTTCAAACCGAACGTACCTGGATGCGATCCCGCCTATGAGCCCACGATTCGCAAGGATAATATGAATTGCTACGACGAGTGCTTTGATCGATGTTTTGTGGAATTTAAATGCGACCTTACAGAGTGGGAAGCGTGCTGATAGTGCGCTATCGCCGTTGACGAATGGAAAACGCACCTACGTAAAAGTATCCGATGAGAAATAGCAATAGAAATGGAATCGATACGTAGTGCTCGCCCACAATCGCCACGTATATGGTCGCGACAAAGTAGAGGCCAAAGAGAATCTCGATGAGGGGCATCACACCCCGCTTTGCCCGGTATTTCATCCTATCGAGCATGCAATTCCGACCTTCTACACAATGTTTGGCGGTTCGCACGAATTCGGTTTCATGACCGAGCAATCCCTCGATCACGGCTTTGGCATTGTTGATCGAGATGCCAATGCCCAGAGACATGAGCAGGGGTACTTTGGCAAGTGCCTTAAAAAAGTTGCCGTACAGTTGTTTGTGGGCAACCACGTAAAATGTGCCTATCGAGAAGGTGGTCCCCATGAACAACGGCAAATCGATCAATAAGACTTCTCGCCATCCATGCTCAGTGCGGACCAGGAGGTTGGGCAGCAGCAAGAGCGCCAGAAAGATCATCAGGACATAGGCAATGTTGTTGGTTAAATGAAAGAATGCTTCGAGCTTGATTTTAAAAGGCACGTCAGCTGCAAGAATGGTCGGCAGCATCTTTTTGGCCACCTGGATCGACCCCTTGGCCCACCTGTGCTGTTGGGATTTGAAGCTCGCCATTTCAACTGGAATTTCTGCCGGCGCCACAACGTCAGGCAGGTACACGAATCGCCACCCCTTAAGCTGGGCCCTGTAGGATAAATCCATATCCTCGGTCAGGGTATCGTGCTCCCATCCTCCCGCGTCACTGATTGCAGAGCGGCGCCAGATACCGGCGGTACCATTGAAATTGAAAAAGCGCCCTGAGCGGTGGCGCGCACCGTGTTCAATGACAAAGTGACCGTCTAACATGAGGGACTGAATGCGCGTCAGTACTGAGTATCTTCTGTTGATATGGCCCCAACGCATCTGAACCATCCCCACCTTTTCGTCTGTGAAGTAGTGAATCGTATCGTTTAGAATTTCAGCGCCTGGGTTAAAATCCGCATCAAATACCGCCACGAACTCTCCTTTGGCGGTCTTCATGCCATTTTCCAAGGCGCCGGCCTTGAACCCAGTCCGGTCGGTTCGGTGAATTAAACAGGCGTTTAAGCCGCGGGCTGCAACCCGGTCAACTTTCTTTTGCGCGATGGCAGTGGTGTCATCTGTAGAATCGTCTAGGACCTGGATCTCAAATCTATCAGCGGGGTAGTTGATCCTAGAAGCGGCTTCGATAAGTCGCTCTGCAACATAGCGTTCATTGAACATGGGTAACTGAATCGTTACAAACGGCAGTTCCTCAAATCGGTTTTTGATCTCTGGATTTTTGCGCCGGGTTTTATAGAAGAGATACACCAACTGACTGCGGTGGAACCCGTATACTGCCAGCAATCCCAATATCCCCAGGTAGGCGCCGATTAATACGTTTTCGAGCATTGAGGACTCCATGATAATAGACTCCTTTAAACGAGAGCCATGTGTTGCGAATCAATTTTCGAGGAGGGGTAATACCTAAAAACAATGTCTAAGTTGTCATTGAATTGTCATCAAATCCCCTCAGGCTGTCACAGGATGGTAAAAATTTGCAGTGTGAATAAATATTCACATGAGGTCTACTTTTTTGTGCGGCGCTTTTTAAGCGCGTCAACATGCCGGCGTAGGCCATATTCACGCCGCACCAGTGATGTGGCGTATAGTAAAAGTATAAAGAATACAGTGCCATAGCTCGCAATCACCAGCGCCTTGCCGCTTACTGTTTGCAGTTCTGCGCGGTTTACGGGGATGTAATCTTCTGACAAGCCTGTGGGCTCGCTTTGTTCTTCTGTTTGATCCGCTCGGATACTTCCGGGCACAGTTATCATGGCCAGCACAAACACAAAGACATTGATATTTTTGCGGTTTCTATTCATCAGTCTGCCGCTTTAGCTGGTTTTCAATACCATCAAGGGCTGTTGAGCTTCCTGCTTGCAGTCGGCCTGCTGCAAAGAGCAGTGCAAACAGACCCGCGATCGCGCCAATACCTCCCCCCAACACCAATCGTCGTTCACCCGCATCAAATAAATCTGCCGGCCCTGCTGTTCCAGCGACAAATATCGCAGACCGTTCGGCTTGCACATCATCCATCTCGGTTTGGCAAGCAATCACTCTGGATGTGGTCAAGCATAGGCAAATGACAATACTAAACAGCCATAGGCATCTCATGGATCGATCCCCTGCTCAGAGTCTTGAATCGTAAGGGTTTCTGCTAGCATCCGGGCCCGGTATCTATTTTTTTCAAATCCATAGCGCAGTTTCAGTAGCACAGCATAGCACGCACCAAGTGCAATAAGGCTCGCGATAAAGACACCCCACATTTGCGGGTCCAGGCCCCCCCCCTTGCCCGTTATCACTGTTGGGTGTTGCCCCCGCCATTTCACAACCGAAAGGTGGGTGATGGGGATCAGACAGGTGCCCAAAATGGTCAGGGCAGCCCCAAACCGCCGCTCCACATCGCTCTTTGCAAGGGACCTCAAAACCACATAGGAGACAATCACAAGCGTGAGCATCATGGCTGAGGTCAGCCGTGGATCCCAGGTCCAATAGGTCCCCCAGGATTTGCGGCTCCAGAGGGGGCCGGTTATCATCAGCATGGCAGCAAAAACGAGTGCGAGCTCCCCAGCACTTACTGCGAGCATATCCCATGTAGCGCGGCGACGCACCAGGTATGCCACTGATGCCACCGTACAGATAATCCAACTGAGATACATTAAGATCGCAGAAGATAAATGGAAATAAAAGATTTTTTGAACGATCCCCATATTGGCATCAACAGGGGCGTAAATGAAAATGAGCAGAAAGGCACCGATCATCAGCGTGCCCGCGCCGATCAATAGGATTGTATTAGTCTTCGTTGCCACGGGTCGTTTCCCTAAAAAGCATCTAACCACCGCATCGGGCGACGTGCTAGGTTAGCCCCAAATGTAAGGGGCCATCAAGTATGAAAAACAATACCGACAAAAGCCGATTGGATCAGTTCATCAAAAACCCCAAGCGGGCTGTCTGGTCCCTTGCCCTGCCAATGATGGCCGGATTTACCGTCTATGCCTTGTACGCCATTGTCGATGCAGCTTTTATCGGTCAGCTCGGCCCGACGGCCCTGGCAGCTGCCACGTTTGTGGATGCCCTCTTTCTCATCGCGATCGCCCTGGGCGTCGGGTTTGCCACGGGTGTGACTGCTACCGTGGCCCAGGCGATTGGACGCCGGAATAGCGCACATGCCGAGCACATCGCATCAAATGCCTTGGGTCTTGGTTTCCTTATCGGACTGGGGTTTGCGGTGTTCGGCCTGACACTGGGTCCCATACTGATTCCCCTGCTCGGTGCAGACGCACAGACAGCAGTGCTCGCCTGGCACTATTTTCAAATACTCTGCATCATCATGCCGTTTACATTTATCACCATGACCATGCGCGCGGTACTCACTGGCGAGGGAGATGCGAAAACCCCCATGATCATCGTGACAATCGCAACGCTCCTCAATGCTGCGCTTGACCCGGTGTTTATTTTTACCCTCAATTGGGGCATCCGTGGTGCGGCCATTGCAACCTGTTCAGCCCAGGCATTCAGCCTCATTGCCTATTTCTATGTCGTTGTCATTAGAAAGCGTTCCTTTATTCGCTTTGACCTTGAAAAATTGCGCCCCAATTGGCCCACCATTGCTCCTATCCTGGCCATCGGGTTGCCCACCACTGGCGGACAGCTTGTCATGGCCGTGGGCACGGGGTTCTTTAACCGCCTGCTCGCGGAGTTCGGACAAACAGCAGTCGCCGGGTACGGTGCAGGTACTAAAGTCGACCTCATCGTGGCGTTGCCCATCCTGGGCCTGGCCGGCGCTGCGGTGAGCGTCGTGGGGATGTTCGCCGGCGCCAACCGACCTGATTTGGTGCGAAGCACAGCACTTTACACCTATCGGTGGGTGATCACCATTGCGGTCACCGTGGGCCTCATCGCCTATTGTGCGTCACCGTGGATTATCGGTCTCTTTACCGAAGATGGCAGTGCGCTCGAGATTGGCATCACCTATTTGCGGTACGTGGTCTTTGCCTACCCCCTGATGGCCTTTGGCATGACGTCCGGACGCATCCTACAGGGCCTGGGCCACGGCATGCCCGCCCTTTTGATCACACTCGTTCGCGTGCTCCTGGTCGGCGTTCTCACGGCCTATCTCGCGGTCTATTTGTTCGAGGCACCGATCGAGGCTGTATGGATGGCTATTATCGCTGGCGGCATCGTTGCAACGGTCATGGCCTTTATCTGGATTCGCAAGCGCGTATTCTATCCGGCCCGGCCACTTTCCCAGGCGCCCCTGAGCCAAAGGGGGGGCGTCGGTGAAGACTAAACCGCAGCTTCGGCAAATTCGACGAGGCCATTCCCGGGCAGCTCGTCTGACTGCATCAGCTTGGTGAGTCCTGACATTTCGAGCTGTCGGATCCGCTCCCGGGTGAGGTTCATGATCTCACCGACTTCCTCGAGGGTCACCCCACCCCGCTCGGCAATATCGAGGGCGCATGTCTCGGTCATTTCCCAAATCTCGATATCGGGAAAATTGAGTTTAATTGATCCTGTTTCTGGATTCACGTCCAGGTAGAGGTGATATTTACAACTAACATACGGGCACGGTCTTTCAGCACTCTCGCATTGGGCCCTCATTGTTGGGCGATCGAGGTCCACATGCGAATAGAGAAGCCGACCGATACGGAGTTGCTCTTTGGTAATCTTTTTGATGGGTATTGTACGCGCTCGAACAGGTCTTTTTCTGCGTGTCGTACGCGAGCGCAAGCCGCTCTGTTGATCTACACCTGGTTTCTTCAGGTCCTTTGCCTCTGTCATTCTACTCCCTCCCGTATATGTGTCGGCCATGGAAGCGTTAATGTGCCCCCTGCTACACTGCCTCCCTGGCCAATTGCCGCATTGCTCGTATCCGCTTTGCCATTTGTTCTAGCCTTGAAACCATCGCTTCAGAGGTACCGCGAACATCTTCGATTTGATGGCACATCCCACCGAGCACATTCGGTTCATCGGATTCGTCAGCTATACTCTGTTCCAACTTGTCAATAATCCGGTGTAGGAGAATGCGAAGCTCTTCGATCTCCCCACCGATGAATGCGTAGTGCTGCCTCAAGTCCTCGATGGTGTAGTCGAGGGACATCATTTGTTTGATCTCATTTACCTGGCGAATAATGCACGCTGGATAGATACCGCGGGACCCCTTATGCTTACCCTTGCTGCCGATCCGGCGACTACGCGGCAACAGACCCAATTGCACATATTTGCGAAGTGTGGCCTCTGAAAATCGCGCCCCTTGGCGGGTAAACATCTCGACAATTTCACCCGAGGATAAGCCCTGAGCGTGTTCAGACTCGATAGCGGCGAGCTCTTCCTCTGTGAACAGGGATTCCATTTTCAGTTACCCTCTCCAAAGTATTATTTTTAAATGATTCTTAATAATATTTTATTCTCATCATATAATACAAAGTATAATCTATTGAATAGAATATTGTCAAACGACTTTTTTCGTATTCCCATGCTTTTTTTTGCACCAGGAAAAGTGCAATCATTGGTTTCCAGAACAGCACAGCAATGACGTGCTTCCCGAAGCGCGGGCGTTTTGGGAATAGGCTTCGCTTTTTTATCTGTGTATCGAACTATCCCTTGGTGCGGCTCCAAGCGGTGGTACTTCCTAGGAGGGAAATCCCCAGGTAGCCCTTCAATTTGAGGGTCTGGCCTCTGTTTTCGAGCCAGGCTTTGCAGCGAAACACGGCTCCCCGCTTAGGGTCGTACACATATCCCCCCTGCCACTCCTGATCGTCTGCATCCCACTTGAGGTTCCAAACGATAGTGGCTCCCACCAGCTTGCGATCGCGCTCTTTGGGGTCGGGGTTTTTGGGATCTCGGGCATCCATTCCCGCTGGATTGGCATCTTTGCTAATCCATACCGTCTTGCCACAGAAGGCGTCACCGCAGGGGAAGATCTGAATCTTGCCGCCCTTTTTCTCGGTTAGCCACACACCGACGATGCCTTCTTCGGGGTCAACAGTACCCTTACTAGCGGCTACCCCATCGGTCAGGACGAAGAGTGTGACTATCCCAATGGCTATGGGAAGATGCGTCATAACGGTCCATCTTCTCACCAAAGGATGCCGGAGTAAAACGGAAAAACACGCGCACGCGCTGCCGCCCCAATACGAGCAAAAACGAGCCCAATGCGAGCCTCAGGGGCTTTCTCTTGCCCGCTTGAGACAGCGCCTAATCCAGTGGAGATCGGGGCCCCCAGGTCGTTACCTTCAGGTTCCCGTTGCTTGATCCGCGTTTGAGGGAACTGTTTAGTAACGTGCAAACCCGTGCGACATCTTTGGCAGAACCGGCGATGATGACCACATCTTCGGGTTCGAGTATTTCCGAGTCAACAGGACCGATTACAGTAGATCCGTCACACCGCTTGATAGCGACGATGACCACCCGCTCTTCTCCAGAGGTCCGGGCCTCACCGATAGTGTGACCTATCATCTGTGAATCGTTGGCGATGGTTACCTCGCTCAGTTCGAATGAGCCATCTCCGCTGTCAGCAGCGCGGAGGAATGCAGACAAGTTGGGATGAACGATGGCATTTGCAATATCAATGGCGCCAGTCCGAAATGGCGATACGATATGGGTTGCTCCGGCACGTTGGATTTTACGCGTTGCACCGTCCTCATCCACCCGCGCAAAGATGGGGATATCTGGCCGCATCTCGCGAGCCCCCAACGTGATAACGATATTGTCCGAATCGGAGTTGACCGCGCAGACAATACCTTGGGCTCGTTGGATGCCAGCGCCAATTAACATATCGTCTTCTGTAGCGTTGCCGCGCATCGTGAGAAAACCTCTTGACCTGGCATCTTCATATGCATCGTGTTCGCCATCAATGACCACGAACGGCAACCCAGCCTCGGTCAAGCGATCGCATATGGTTCGTCCGATACGTCCGAATCCACAAATGATATAGTGGTCGTGTAACTTATCGATACGATCTTCCATCCTCTTCCTCCAGGAGAGTTGTGCCTCAACGGCTGAGCGTATAATGACGCCAAACGCATACGTGGCAGTGCCAATACCCCCAATCAACAGCACCGCAGCGATGCGTTCCCCGGCGATCGATAGTCCTTCCGAATGATATCCAACAGTCGTGACAGTAATTAGCGTAAAGAAGAATGAGCGCCAGAAGGTCCACCCTTCGACAGCCATAAAGGCTGTTGCACCACCAAAAATGACCACTAGTAAGGCAGTGGCGGCCAGTAGTGCACGTTTTCTGGTCGATAGGGGTGTTTCCATTTACCAACCCAGCGATCGGGCTATTGTTTATCGCTGTTTAACTTTTATAAATTGTATAACACGTGTGGTGGGTACGCCAGTGGAAAGCCAGTTCTCAATATGAGTCCTCACTTACCCTGCTGAGTGTTTTCGTAAATCAAAGTGTGTAGCGCCACTAACACAAAAGACACTGTCTCATCGATGGTTCGGGTAGGACGGTTGGAACGTTACGTGTTGCAGGTGCAATAAAAAAAACGGTACACTGGGCAAACTTGGCTCCAATTTTTGTAGAAGGAGTAGATGGTAGTAATGCTTGCTGGACAGGAACAAACCGGGAATTGGCACGACTATTACGCGTACGCACAAAAACTGCACGCCAGTGGATATGCAACACGAGCACAGCAGTATTACGCGTGGGCCCAGCATCTGTATTCACACCAATCAGCCGCACAGCATGCGGCCACCGTGAAACCATATGTGGCGCACACCCAACCGGTCCCAAACAACGCCATGGCGCAATGGGCAGCGCAGGTCGCTGAAGATGAATGCTCCTACCTCGATCAGGAACAGCAAACTGAGCGGACAAAGCGAAAAACCAAACGCAAACTGATTTTCATGTTGCTAATGATCGTGGTGTTCATTGTTGCGACTTTTGTTGGCTTGTTCCAGTTGTACAGACATCAACAGCTGGCCGAATCACCACAGGTCTCCGTTGCGATGAATCATCAGTCCCAGTCATATTTTGAAAGAACGCTGCATGGGCTTTATGCGTTTACACTGCAACCCATGATAAATGCCTTGGCACCAGCGTTTGATAAGATACTCATTATCTCTTTTGCAGCGCAACCACTACTTTACGAGTTAAATCTGGTAGATCAGAAACCAGCATACTTAAAGGAGAAAGACCGACTCGAGGCCCCCACGCCACATAAGATGCAAACCGCAAGCATCATGCTCGCCACGGACCGTACTGATCCCAATGACGCACCCACCCCAGTGGAACAAGTAGTACCAGTGCAAATAAACCATCCTGAACACGCGGAAAAAGAGGTCGTGCCCAGGGGAATGCGAAATAGACGAACGAGAGAAACCAGACCAGCTCGAGAAACCAGACCAGCCATTCGTGAAACCCGCAACCGTGAGCCCCAGCAACTACAGGACTCTGAGCCCACACCTGCCCCGCAAGCGCCGTCTGTTATAAAAAACCCACCTGCAACCAATCAACAGCATGATACAAATGCTAAACGAACAGACAAAATCGCGCTGGTGCCGGAACGCCAGAAGAAAAATCGAACATCAGATGAGTTGGATGATCTGCTCAACCCCGAAACACAGCGCACTACCAAAGCTGTGCCAAAGCAGCCCCAAGAGGACCTCCCTGAAAGACCGAGTCGCGCAGACGTACAGCGCGTGATGGCATCCGCAGTGCAAGATGCGAATAGGGCCTGTGCCCGGTTTGGTCCGGGCACGGTTCAGCTGCAATTGGTGGTCACTGGTCAGGGAACCGTATCGACAGCGCGACCATCAGCCAATCACGCGCGGACACGCCTTGGAAAATGTGTCGCTATGGTGGCCAAAAAATCCAGGTTTCCCCGGTTCAGCAGCACCTCATTTCGCTTGAGATATCCGATTCAAGTCAGATAAAAATACGTCGCGGGTGGACAAAAAACCCTTTGTGATTGTGCTGGGCTCTGTGTATTATAATCGGCGTTATGGTTGCCCTACCTGACCTAGGATTCGACCCGTTTTTTCAAGACCAATTGCAAGGTTTGGGTCTCGATGGTGTAGTGCCTGCCAGGATAACAGCCGAGCACCGCGGCGGTTACGAGGTGTGGTCGTCCGCTGGATTGGACACTGCGGAGCTTGCAGGCAGGCTCCTTTGGAAATCTGAAAAACAAGCCCTCCCTGGTGTGGGCGATTGGGTCGCGCTCCGTTCGCCACAAACGCCCGATGATGCCGGCATTATCGAAGCTGTGCTTCCCCGCCGAACGGTTTTCACCCGAGGTGCGGCTGGTAAAGAAACCCGAACCCAAGTCATCGCTGCCAACGTGGACCTGGTATTCGCTGTTTGTGGGTTGGATGCGGATTACAGCGTACGGCGCATCGAACGCTATCTGGCCCGGATTTGGGCCAGCGGTGCTGAGCCAGTTATTGTTCTGAACAAGGCCGATATTTGCGCTGATGCAGACTTGAAAGTAATTGAAGTCAACAGTCGATGTCCTGGGGTACCGGTTTACCTGACGAGTGCGCTGCGCCATGAGGGTCTCGATGAAATTCGGGCCCTGTTGCGCCCTGGCCTTACCGGAGCCTTTGTCGGATCATCTGGTGCGGGCAAATCGACCCTTGTCAATGCACTGCTGGGCGAAGCGCGAATGGCAACAAAAGAAGTGCGCCCTCGCGACGGTCGCGGATGCCACACCACGAGCCATCGCCAGCTCATCCCCCTTCCCAACGGTGGCCTGGTGCTCGATACGCCTGGCATGCGCGAACTGCAACTTGTTGAAACAACGGGTATTGATGCGGTCTTTGCCGATATTGAGGCGTTATCCCAACAATGCCGGTTTAGGGACTGTCGCCACAGCACAGAACCGGGTTGTGCCGTAAAGGCAGCTGTGGCCCAAGGCCAGTTGCCCGAGGAGCGGCTCGATCACTATCTCAAGCTGGAACGGGAAGCCCAGGCCAACGCGCTACGCCAGAACGAGCACCTAAGGCGAAAGTCCGAGAAAATATGGGGACAGCTATACCGCGAGGGGGATCAAATTCGGCGCTGGAAATCGAGCGAATAGATCAAAAAGCGCCGTACAGCTGCTTTACTTTCCGGGCAACTGAGTGCTGTTTTGATGGGGCAACCGGATTCAGAACCCCCTGTCTCTCTAGAATTTTAAGGAGCTTTACCGGCACTTCCCCCACAGCTCCGACGATCTCCACGTGACCGGCTCGTACCTCCACGTTTTGGGTACGAGGGTCCCCATCCACCCTGGCATTGTACTGCTCCGCGAGGCTGAAGACATAGTCATCCTCTACGCATTCCCCGTTCTCGTAGACGCGACAGGTATCTCTCTCATCAGTGACAATCTTCAGATATGTATCTACCTCCGCGCCTAACCGGCCGGGGTTGCGAATAAATGCAGCATTGGCGTGGATTTCCCGCCACTTGGCACCGGCAATAGATCGACACAAAAATACGGAAAAGCCGAGGGTCGCGATGTGCATACCGATAAGGGAACAATGAGAAGAGGCTTCAATGCCATTGAACGGAGATGAAATCGTCACGATGTGTAGGTCAAACCCGGTCGAAGCTGCGCTCTTTGCCGGGTTAGTCGATGCTAACGCTCGCCGGGTCAAAAGTCCTCCTTGGCTATGGCCCAACAAGATGAGTTTATCGTTTTTCATACGGTGTCGCAGGTCATGGATTGCATTGGCCAGCCTTCTTGCACTTTCTGCCAACCTGGCGCGATCGTTGTAGGTGAAACAAATTGCCTGCTGGCCGCGCGCCTCAAACACCCCGGCCAAGGTGCGAAATCGCCCGCTAGACGTGTTGCACCCGTGGACCAGCACTACCAAGGGCGTCCGTGGATCGATCTCAACGACATCGCCTCCTAGACCACAGCCATCCAACCCATCTATGCTAACGCGAATAGGCTCCTTTTCGACAAACCGTATGGGCTGCGTCCGGATCGGGGTGCCACAACTCAAGAAGAAAATTGTTGAGGCAACACACATCCCTGTCATCAGGCCGAATCGCATTGTTTTACCATACTCCCCTCTGAATGAGGTCGGCGCATACGCTCAATGAGATGCGTGTACCACAATCAGGATGTGGACGCACTATGAATAACTATCGATGACGATGCGTGAGGATCACTTTGGTTATAGTGTTGTAGTAGCGTCACAATAAGTAAGTAGTGACGCATTCTGATTTTGTCGATAATTTTTACTTTATGCATAGTTAAGCAACCTAAGCCCATCTGGAACGATATTTGCTTTACCCCCTATTTCATGACCGTTTTGCTAGCGTCGTGGAGGAGCAATGACCAGACTCAGGCTATCTTTTTATTTGTCGATCTTACTTTTGACAATCGCAAACACAGCCGCTGCCTCGGGGTATTACGGAGAAAACCCTGAGCACAAACCATCTGTTTTTACCTATGCGTTCAAGGGCTTTGGCATAGGCGCACTGGTTGGCACGGGCGTGGGGTATCTCGCAGTGCGCAATGAGGACTTCAGTGACAATTGGAAACCCTTTGCACTGAGTGTGGGCATCGGTACAATCGCCGGTGTGGGATTGGGCCTTGGGACCGGCTTTATCGATCTGGCCTCTGAACATCCAGGCATCGGCGGTATCATACTCCGCGACACGTTGTATGGGACCGTGCTTGGCATTGGCGTGGGGGTTGTGGCTGGGCTGACGTCCGCTCTCGTTAAAAACGAGTGGGAATACCTGGCCTTTGGTCCTGCCTTGGGCGCCGTCATCGGTGCGGGCGCAGGACTCGTCATAGGTATCATTGAGGGCGGGGTCCAAAGCGCAAGGAGAAAACGCGAAAATCGTCGAACCATCACTCTGACCGTATCGTCTGTGCCTGGCTATGACAGCCAAACAATCGTTATGCCGGCCATCAAAGGAACCTTTTAATGAACTGCTATCGCTCCTGGTCGTAGGCTTCCAGTCGGCCTTGCATCATGTCGTGATATCGCTGGGCCATCTCAACTGGATCGACCACCTTCTCTGCTGGAAAAAATTCGACGCTGATATCTGTTCTTCTACGGCCGAAAAGCGCCACTAACTGGGGAAACATGGCGCGCTTAGTGTCCCACGCCAACATGGATCTGTCCGGCAAATAGTCGATAACGCACGCCTGGACCGTCTTATCCATGTTTTTTGCCGCGATAAAGGAAAACGGCTTAAACGGCTTTCGCTCAGCACCAGGGCTCGCACCGCCCTCTGGAAACACGATGATCCGATCCCCGTCTGCCAACACCTGGGTCAGGCCCTCGCGGGCATCTTTCCTCGACTTGGATTCACCGCGCTCCACAAAAACATGGCCCTGCTGTTCCAAGGCCTTACCAAAATAGAAGACCCGCCGCATCTCCATTTTGATAATAAAGACAGATGGGAAAAAAGACAGGAGGACCGGCACATCCAAAAATCCCATGTGATTGGCGATGATGATATCCCCCATAGGGCCTGTGCGCTCGTTGCGCTGATGGAAGCGAATACCCATGACAAAGGCCAGACAACGTCCCCATAAGCCTATCGCCCGGGTATATCTCCTGCCCGGGTGAAACAGCTGGGGCAGCCGAATCATGGCGTAGTGAATGGCCAGGGTAAGAAGAAACGCAATGGGCGCTCGATACAGCACGCGTACGTAGTTCAACACACTCATGCCGATTTATACCCTTAATTTAAGCTGCCAGGCTACCTAAAAAGATGGGACAGGGTGCCCAGAAGAGACCGGGTCCTGGGACCTGATTGGGCAATGGCACACCCACATCCAAAGGCGCCGTGATAGGTTATCTCTGCTTCGCAGGCATCGCCAGTACCGTCTTGGTTTTCGTCTTCCTGGTTCGGGTTTGGATGCATGTCGCAGTTATCGCAGGCATTGCCCACGCCGTCAGTATCCTTGTCTTCCTGGCCTGGGTTTGATGCATGTTTGCAGTTATCACAGGCATCGCCAATGGCATCGCTATCACTATCGCTCTGGTCTGGATTCCAAGCAGCTGGGCAATTGTCGCACACATCCCCTTTTCCATCTTCGTCTATGTCGGATTGGTCGGGGTTCTGCACATCCTTGCAGTTGTCGCACGGGTTACCCACCCCATCCTCGTCTACATCGGCTTGGCCTGGATTGTTTTCGTGTATGCAGTTGTCGCAGGCATCGCCAATCCCATCGCTATCCGTATCTGCCTGGTCTGCATTGGCATCGTTGATGCAATTGTCGCACACATCGCCGAGCGCGTCCGCATCTACATCTGACTGATCGGGATTCTCAATGTCGATGCAATTGTCGCACACATCCCCAGCACCGTCGCTGTCCATGTCTGCCTGATCAGTGTTGGGGTCAGGTGTCTCTGGGCAGCTGTCGCAGGCATCTCCAATGCCATCCGCATCGATGTCTTTTTGATCAGGATTGGGTATTTCAAGGCAGTTATCGCACACATCTCCGACCTCGTCCCCGTCAAGATCCTCCTGAAACTCATTGAAAATTTCAGGGCAGTTGTCACAGGCGTCCCCGATGCCGTCCGCATCCATGTCTTCCTGATCGGGATTGGCTATTTCAGGACAATTATCACACTCATCTCCCCCTACATCGCCATCTGCATTGGGAGAATAAGAGCAGTATTGCTCGACTTCGACGCTCAAGAACCCACTATTGGGACCGCCTTCCCGAAAAGCAAAGGTCACGCATTGGCCAGACGGGGGACAGGGATCTGGCACAACGGTGTTGTCACAGGGAATCATCTCATCGGTGATGTCAACGCAGGCATCGCACACATCCCCCCAAATGTCTCCAGGCGGATCGAGGTCCACATCTATGTTTGTCTGATCATTATCAGGGGTGGCGGTTTCTGGGCAGTTGTCAAAGGGCCCGATATCCTCGGTTGTATGGCCGTCCTCGTCGTAATCCCCCACTGTGAAGCAAATGCAATCCGGTTCATCCTCAATACCGCATCGAAGTGGGGCTGCCATATTTCCGTAATTGGGCATGCCGTCGTAGTATAGGAGCTTGTCACAGCTCACCTTGGCACCAAAGCCTTCTTCGGTTTCATCATCTTCAAATTCACAGCTCCCCTCTGTTGCCGCAGCCCGCCAGCAATAGCCTATATCAAACCGAATGCAGCACTGCCCCTCGCTCTTGGCCGGTATCATGTTGCCGTTCATATCGCGGGTTTCATTGTTTACGTCATTGTCAGACTCGGCACACATGGCATCTGTGGTATCCCCGGGTACCGAAGTGATGTAGCAGCACTTGTCTACTTCGTTTTTAATGGCATCGTCGTCCCAGTCCTCTTCGGGATCAAGGGTATGGGCGTTTGGATCCCCCACGGGGCACTCCTCTGCAATGGCCAGGAAAGAGGCTTGGAAAGAAACCCACAACACAAGGCTAAACGCAATAATTTTAAATACCTGCATAATTAATCCCTTTCTATGATGGCAAATTCCACCCGCCGATTGATCGCCTTGCCTTCTTCTGTGCGATTCGACGCTTTTGGCCTGGAAAATCCATATCCCTTATAACTTAGACGCTCTGACTGTACTTTTTTATTAATAAGGTAATCCATTACAGCTTTTGCCCTGTCTTCGGAGAGTTTTTGATTGTAATCCTCAGTCCCTTCATTGTCTGTGTGGCCCTCGATTTGTACTTTTTTTATGGCTGTATTGGCAGTGAGTGCCTCTGCCACGGCATTGAGAATAGGATAGCTGACCGGCTTGATCGTCGCCTTGTCAAAGTCAAAATAGATTTTACTCGAAATCAGAATCTGGGAATCAGTGATCTTTACCGTGGCCCTGCCAGGTCCTTCTTCAGGGCACCCATCGTCGTCTTCATAGTCATCCACATCCTCGGGAATCATTGGGCATTTATCCACAGCATCTGGGATCGCATCCCCGTCATTATCCCTATCTGGGCATCCGTCTTGATCCTGGAATTTGTCCTGATCCTCTGCTTCGTTTGGACAGTCATCCACGCCGTCCAACAGGCCGTCCTGGTCATTATCTGGGTCAATGCACTTGTCGTGATCTTCAAAGCCATCCATATCTTCGGGGCCAGCCGGACAACTGCGCCGCACCCTGTCAATCGCAAAACTGGCAAACACTCTAAAAGCTGGTGTTCCAACCGCTGTGGACATGCCTGGCCCAGCACCCGCGGTAATAATAAAATCCTGCTCAGTGCGGTATTTTGCACCTAAAATCGCCTCCATGGGCGTCTCGATCAGCGAATCAAAGCCGATGCCCGCTTCCCCGTTGGTCTCAATGGCCAGCCGAATGCCTTGAGGCTCGTCGAAATTCCGAATGTCATATGCAAAAGAAGCATTCCAGGTGAGTGCATGGGTTTGGGTATAATTGGCGAGTGTTGCCTCTGGGCGAAAGAGAACTCCCACGTTGAGCGCAATGATCGCCGGCCCAGTGCGAAATCCAGCCAGCACTTGGGGTTCTGCTGTGGGTCCGGTCGATCCCAAGACATCACCGCCTGATGACACATAGTGGCCAAGGGGGGCTGTCACCACTGCCCCTACCCCGAACGCAAGGCCGGCAATCTCGGCAATACGGACCTTGAGGGCCAGGCGAGGATCCGCAAATCCAGCGGACTGAATATCTCCCCCCACCTCGGTTCCCTCGCCGGATTGAAACAGGACAAGTGGCAGTACAAGGCCCAGCTCTGCCAAGTCAAAGAGCCCAATGGCGCCGTAGAGGTCGAGCGATACCCGCCCCTGGACCGCGTCTGCTTCCTCCAACACCTCGCCTGTACTGACCACTGAGGTCTCCCGCCTGAGGGGTCTGTGGGCATAGGATACCAATCCACCTATGGACCACCAGCGATGTTCCTTTACCTCGGGCAGTGTGGTTTCAAAAATAGCGCCCATGCTCGGTGAGAGCTTGAACGTCTCCAATGAAATCCCATCTCCATCTGCGGCAAGGGCGTCTTTTTTACTTGCACCGATTGTAGTGAGGCATAGGATGATTGAAATAAACCAAATTCGAGAATATGTTTTCATTTCCATATAAACACCGACTGGGAGTAGGACATTGTTGCCAATATTACGAGTATACATGGGAATTTTGTTTGGTGTAATTTTTTCATTTTTCATTGTTGCCACATCCGCGTTCTCGTTTTTGGGCTGCCTCACGACCGTCACATCGAGAGACTTTCTTTCTGAACGAAAAAAAATCGTCGACACTGTAAATGCCATGCGCGAACAGGAGAACCTTCCCCCTTTGGAAGTCGACAAAATACTGAATCGAACCGCTAGAAAACAATCAATGAAGTCGGCCGATGGTGGGGCCATTCAAGTAGCGGTGAACCGGTTGCCCACCCTCATCGCAGCCGGGAGCTATGCCAGATTTGCCCTTTCTCATCAAATACGAGCTGATTCCCGCAAGGAGATGATGACCGCTTTTGCCGAGGATCCGCTGGTCAGGAGCAAAATACTTCACGGACGCCTCACCCATATCGGCATCGGCATTACAAAACACAGGGGGACGTTCTTCGCCGCAGTGGACCTGGCCCGCATTGCTCCCAAAATCGACATGGACGCAGCCCGTCAATCCCTGATGGCGCGCATCCAGCGCAAACGTGCGGATAACAGCGTCCAGCCGCTTGAAGTTGAAGCAAAACTCGACAACCGGGCGAACCACATTGCACAGACCTTCATGAAGACCGGCCAGTCAAGCGAAGGGCTCATCGCGAATGCCCAGCAAGATTTAGGTGGCGACACCTTTGCCCTTGGACGGGTGACCATCACGTTCCAAGTCGCTGAAACTGAAACCGCGATCCTCATTCCTTCGATTACAAGTGATCCTGCCCTGGCGTACATCGGCTTGGGCTTGGCCCAGGGCAACCATCCGAATCACGAACCCGGCTCCCTCACAGCAGCGATTTTCCTAGCCGAACCTCAGACCGCACATGTGCATCAACCCGCGGTCGTCAATACGCCCCCCCTAAAAAAAGTCGACTATGCGCCTGCCCAAAAATACAATACCGTCGATCTGGCTTGGATAGCGACCCTGGCTGGCAACCACAAAAAAGCCGCCGGCCTTTTTAAAGAGGCATACCAAAAAATAAAAAAGCCAACCCTATTGTATGAAGCTGCCCGAGCCTATGCCCGAGATAGAAACGCAGGTGCCGCGCTTTCCACAATGCGAAAATACGCGGATCTGACAACTGGTGAACAGCGAAGTAAGGCGCTGGAAATGGTGTCGCGCTTAGAAAAAGGCGAAAGCATCTTCTTGAGCTCGCAGCAAAAAACCATGTCTGTCGAAGCCCAGCGGTTCTTTGCGATTGGCAAGCGCCTGTTTGATAGGGGGGAATGGGACGGCGCGATCGATGCGTTTCAGCAGGCCTACACCTATGCCCAGCACCCTGACATCATTTACAATATCGGACTCGTCCATAGCCGAGCCGGCCGCATTGGAAAGGCACTCCAATTCTTTGACGAGTATCAAAAACTCGTACCCAAGGCCAACAACGTCGAGGAGGCCAAGCAGCTATTCGAGATCGGCGCAGCCCTGTTCAGGGCCAGGCAATTCGAGGTCGCATCCCGCTACTTTGCCCTTTCCTATGCCTACGCACCATTTCCCCACCTCATCTATAATCTGGCCCTATGTCACAAGGCCATGGGGAAGAAAAAAGCAGCCATTCGGTTTTTAAGGGAGTACCTGGATACGGATCCACCAGAGGCCGATAGGAAAGAAGTAGAGAAAATGCTACGCAAGCTAGCCAAGAAAGGCGCCGCTAAGAAGTATTAATCAACTACGGCGTGACCTGTACATCGATGCACGCCTCTTTTTTACCGTTTATTCGCACTTCCATACACGTGGTGCCAACGGCAATACCCATCAAAATGAACACGCGACCCGCATTGGTGGGTGCCACTGCGAAAATTGCCTCGTCCTTTGATGATAGGTCTACCCCGTCATAGCCGTCATAATCCTTATCGTTGCCGCTTATCGGCCGCACCGACACGGCCAGAGCCATCTCTGCGGGCATAATGATCGGCCCTTCCCCTGAAATGCTCACAGACACCGGTGGGGGCTCTATTGGCGTTATTTCGAGTGTATCAAATTCAGGGCCACATCCCGCGAGGAGGATCAGCACCAACAGGATAGATATGCTAATAGGCCCATGCGCACTTATATTCATGGTTCTCCTCCTGCTCCAGCTTATCCAGCGTCCACGCTCGCATCGAGATCTATTGCCGAATCCGTGTCAGTATCTGTTTCCTGTGCTTCGACAGTGATGTCGATGCGATGGGTCACATGCTCAGACATGACGGTCAATGTGGTTGGCCCTGCTGCAAGACCTATCGCTTGAATAACAGTCGTCCCTGTCACTGGCACGGCGGATAAAATTGTATCGTCACCGACTGACCATTGGTATTCCAATACGCCACTCAATATTTCACCATCACCGCCCTTTGGAAACGCCCTAAATTCCAATGGTTGTCCAACATACAGGGAGGCCGAGAGAGTTTCTTCCCACTTCTTTTCCCAGCTGCCCCACTCTGGATTGGGTTTCTTTTTGGCGATCATCAGAGATTGGACAGGCCCTCCCTGGAGATAGATCAAATCCACGACCACATCGATATAATCCACGGCAAAAACAGTGACGACTTCGGGCGTTTTTATCCGCAATACGTCATATGAAACCAGGTCCACCTGGGACTCGAATGCAGGAACGAAGTGAATTTGATTAAGGGAGCTCGGTAGGTTGTCGCTGCGCTCATATGCCATTGTAAATAAGGCACCCACGGCAATGGTCGATGGGAAAGGAATTGGAGGCAGTACATTGTCGCAGGTCGGGTCGGCGATTTCGTCCACGCAAACGTACTTAAACAAGCCATTGTCCAGCGACTCCTCGTCGGATCCATCATACTTGATGTTGCACGAGGTCAGCCCGCTCTCGCAGGAACCCACCAGCAACAGCAAAAGCAACAGCAACAGATTTCTTTTATTCATCGCTAATCTCCCAACTTTGCCCGTCCCGCAGCTTCAAGCCAAATCAAAATCCTTGCAAAAAACTATCTCTGGCGGCCTTGGCGTCGCCTCGTAGTAGCTTAAGCGGTGCTGTCGATTGGGAAAGCCGTGTATACAGATTAAGAGGCGGTCGTCAAAATGGGCACAGTGCTCGCAAGTAAAACAAAAGGCAAATAACCGACGTTCCACATCAAACCGTTCCTTGTGAATGACATACATGGATCGAACATCCTCTCGCCGATTAAGGAAACGTCTGGGCAGGCCTGCCGCGGGTATAGTTAAAATCGAATTCACCGCTCAGGCGCGCATGGGGACCAAAATCTTCAGGCGACTCCCAGAACCGGGGATCGATAAACTCGAGGTGAAAGGACCCCTTTATCCGCTTTTGCTTACCTGGAATGTAGATGTGCGTGAGTTGATACACTCCCGCGCCATCAGTAAAGGCCAAGCGATTGCCCGGACAGGTACCATTGAGATACAAGGTAACCCGGGCACTGCTGTTGGCCGCTGTCCTTGGTATGCCGTCCACGACGCCGTTCTCCTTGAATGCTTCCAGGGACGGCTCGACAGCAATCTCGTGCTCCACCTCACCCCCTGCGGCCGCGACTTCCTTTACATCCCGAATCAATAAAATCAAACCATCGCTGAAGATCGGATCCTGGCCGGAACGCTGCAAACGAATCGAAAGGGTGTTGTCAAAGTAATCTGCTGCAAAAAAATCGATCTCCATATCAAACGCGTCTTTTTCGAGGTCGCAATCCGGCAAATAGACAGATCCCCAAATCCGTCCCTCTCCTGCCCCAGTGGAACAAGCGACAATACCGCTCAATGCCCAGAGAAACACCATTATTACTTGCGTCCGCACTATCATCACCGTACATAGTACATGGTTAGTTGACGAGAAACCATTTTCAGTGTTCATTTTACGTCTGATTGTAATGAGGCGTGGGAATTTTGCCGAAAAAAATAAAAGATGCGAATCTGGACGCAGCCCAAGGGGATGAAACAGGGCGTGGAACGCTAGCAACGACCTATCCACCTGAAAACTGGCAGGCGAGAAAGAGCCTACCGCCAGCCCCAACTGACGCTGTTTCCACATACGACCCACTTGCCGCATTTCTTAAAGAAATTCAGCACTACCCCCTGCTCACACCTGAGGAGGAAAAATCCCTGGCAGAGAATTACGTAGCAACCGGGGACGTTCACACCGCGGCCAAGCTCGTCACGTCTAACCTGAGACTCGTTGTCAAAATTGCATTCGAATACAGGCGCGCGTATCGCAATGTCATGGACCTCATCCAAGAGGGCAACATCGGGTTAATGCAAGCTGTCAAAAAATACGACCCCGACCGGGGGGTAAAGCTCTCCTCCTATGCGGCGTGGTGGATTCGGGCATACATCTTGCGTTTTGTGCTCAACAACTGGCGCTTGGTCAAACTAGGAACAACCCAGGCCCAGCGCAAGCTATTTTTCAACCTCAATAAGGAGCGCGCCCGCTTAAAAGCACTCGGCATGGAGCCCACAGCCGGCCTACTGGCCGAGCGGCTCAATGTCAGTGAATCCGAAGTCATCGACATGGAGCGCCGCTTGCACGGTCAAGATGTATCCCTGGACACGGAGATCAACAACGGGGATGGTCGGTCTTTGACACGCATGGACCTGTTGACCGACGAGACCTCTTCACTGCAAGATGAACAAATTCAGAACGCCCGATTCGACGACATGGTCCACGATCATCTCGAGCAATTTGCCGAGCCCCTAACCGATAAGGAAGACTATATCTTTCGCAAGCGCTTAATCGTAGAAGACCCGCTCACCCTTCAAGAAATCGGAGATCATTTTGGTATCAGTCGCGAGCGGGTACGGCAAATCGAGAAGCGGCTTATCGGCAAACTGCGCAACTATCTCAAAGCAGAGCTGCCCGAATATTTCGATGAGAGCATCGATATATGAAGTCAACGAAGCGGGTCGGAACGCTTTTTGTGGTAGGAACGCCCATTGGGAACCTCAAGGACATTACCCTGCGCGCACTGGAAGTGCTATCTGAGGTCCACGCAATAGCGGCTGAGGATACCCGGGTGACAAAG
Organism: Myxococcota bacterium; assembly: GCA_030065855.1. Lineage (GTDB taxonomy): Bacteria > Myxococcota_A > Polyangia > JAAYKL01 > JAAYKL01 > JASJCT01. Next base: position 21,772 of record JASJCT010000008.1, on the reverse strand, counting down.
AAGCTTCTTCTTCGACACGGGATAACCGGTCGTCTTGTAAGTATCAGAGAGCATAACGCCCGCACAGCCATCCCCAAAATCCTCGATGCGCTCATCTCCGGCAATAGCATCGCCTTGGTGACAGATGCGGGCACGCCATCGGTTTCAGATCCAGGGGCAGACCTGGTCAACCGAGCCCACGAGGTGCAGGTTCCTGTGGTGCCCATTCCCGGCGCATCTGCTCTTGCAACAGCAGTCTCCATCGCTGGTCTATCTGGAGACGGGGTTCGATTCCTGGGGTTTTTGCCCCGATCCGGTCGAAGGCGAAAAGAGCGCATTCAGGCGCTCAAGGTAGAGACCGGGCTCACCGTCCTCTACGAATCCCCACACCGCCTCAAGCAGACCCTCACCGATCTGGCTGATGTTTGCGGCACACGACAGGCCTGTGTCATGCGCGAGCTCACAAAGATACACGAGGAAATCACCCGCGGCACACTGGCAGCAGTCAGGGACAAATATCGAGATGCCGTCAAAGGCGAAATTACCATAGCCATCGAAGGCGCTACTGATCAACAAGAAGATCCCCTCAGCGAGGGGACCCTCCGAGCGCTTATCAGGCAAGAGATTGGCAAAGGCAAAAGCGCAAAAGACATCGCCACAGCCCTAGCCAGGGGTCTCGGACAGCCCCGAAAGAAAATCTACGACCTCACTGTCGACGAACTAGCTGGCTAGGGATGAAGGGGAGCTTTGGTTAAGGGGCATCGACGTTTATGGCGGCCGCCAGCGTCCGAAGATCGTTTTCAGCTTTGCGCAACCAACCGGTTACCAGATCATGTTTGCGCTTCATAAAGAACGACTCCGTGCCTAAGCGCAGTTGAAACCAACGACTCTGATACATCTCGCCATTCAGCAACTTCTTCTGGGGTGTAGACTACCGCATCTACTTCAATAGGAAGATCTGCGAGCTCGGCGTAAAGGGGTGCCGATCTTTTATACCGAGGCTTTTCACTTTCAAGGATAACGAGAATATCAAAATCACTGTTTGGACGTGCTTCCCCTTTTCCTCGGCTACCGAACAAAATAATGCGCTGGGGATTCATCCTTCTTCTTATGCGGGATACAATCTCAGCAGCAATATCGCTTGTTTCAACCATTCCATACCAAAATACCTCAAAAGATCACCAACTGTCCAGAAACAGCTCCGTTCCGACGTTGGCAAAGCGGCCAGCTAGACCGCAATGCATGTCTAAAACTCATACTAAGATCCTCTCAAGCCTCTATCGATAGATGGCTGTGAAGAAAAAAATCCTATAATAAAAAATAAATAACGCTGATGCATCACGTCCACGTTTATGCCGAGGACTAAAAATCCGATAAGTCCAAGCCAAAGATATAGATATGATGCCGGGCCATTATGCCTGTAAGGATTCCATGTTAATATGACAACAACATAGAATAAAAAGGCAGATAGACCGAACAGACCTGCAGTTGCGACGGCACGCAATGTATCACAATGGGGTGTTTCGTAATGGGTTCCGTTCTGGGTTCTGAAATCTCTATGGAATCGGTCATTGGCCGCTGTTGCGTATTGTCGAAACCCGATCCCCGTCCATCTGTTCTCCCACGCTATTTCAACCGCTGTGCGCTTAGCGTATAAATAGGTGGTTTGCAGACGCTCATAGGGCCAAAATGCGGCCATGGGCTGGCACATTTTTGGTTCGCCATCGTACTCGGCATTGACGCGGTGCCAGGTGTCGAACGCTGCACACGGTATTGGATCCATCTCTTGTCGCTGCTCAATTGGAAACGGCAGTCCAATGTTCATTATCCATGTGGCGGCCAGTGTTCCGATCACAACAGCAGCGATTATCGATGTTCGCCACAATGCAGCCAAATGATATCTTTGTATCAGAAATCCAGCCAAAATAATTGCCCCGCCAATCCACGCCCAGCTGAATGTCAGTATCAAGCAAACCCCTGTGAGCGCTACGGTTAGCCACTTCCAAATCCCAATCCTTGCGTCGCCTTTGGTGTAGTAGGCAAGCATGACGGCAAGCAACGCAACCGCGTACTGTCCTAGATACTGAGGGGAATGGCCAAACGTTCCTGAAAGCCTTGGCCATCTATCAAATAAGGGATTTGTACTCGTGAAAACAAAGGGATTGACGCCATCTTGGAATCCCCCCCCACTCAGCATGAAAAGATAACCCAGGAGTGATAGCTTAAGGGCAATGACGCCACCTATGATAAATCCCTGCCACACTCGTTGTACGGATGATTTTTTGCCGCTGCGCTCCAACGTGAAAATCGCCACAACACAACCCACAAAGACAAACTGCCTGGCTATGGTTCTCAGTTCCTCAAAAGGATCTTCAGATAGTAATCCAGCGATCACATGGCTCACTGCAATCCCCAAAACGGCAACATTTATTGGATTCTTGATTATCTGCGTTTTCAATCGCCAGGCAGCTGTTATCTGAAAGATAGCGGCCACTATTAAACACGTATCCACAGGTAAAATGGGGAGTCCGCTATCCTGCAGATTGAAATGGCCTATTCCCCAAAACGGCAGCAAAAATGCGCCCAATGCAAGTGCCCAGGCAGTGAGCTCATCTCCAATATGTCGACTTTGAAGCGCCACGCACACCCTTTTCTAAAAGATGTTGAGATAACAATGGGACCTATTAATCGAGAACTCCCTTGGGCAATTCACGCCGCACCCAAGCTCTATGGAAAAAGTTATCCATCCCGAGTGAGTTTTCACCATCGGTAATCCCCCACTTCCAGAGCGTTGTCTTTCCATCTTTGTCGGCAATCGGCATGATCTCAAAGCGAACGTCTCGCCCCGGGGATATCTTAAACGGTTCTGAAAAGGGAAAAAAGGCCTGCTGCCAATGGGTCGCCGGATCCCCAGGGCCTGTGCCAAAGCAACACCCATCGATGAGCTCTGCATCAAACCAGCCGCAAATGCCATATGCCACCGCAGGTGAATCGACTCGAACTGAGCCACTGAGGACCTCTGGCATGCCCTGGCAGGTCCTCATATCAACGCTGGCCAAATTGACAGGGACTCCAATGAGTTGCTCGGTTTTCAAACCAGTCGTTTGGACATCGTAAAACAACCAATCGGAAATCAGAGAAAAGTCAATGCCATAGGGTTTTTCTCGGAAGTAGCAGAGGCGGTCGTATAACGACTTATCCGATACCAATGCCGCTTTTAAATGAATACGCATTGGCATCATCAGCCCATCCCTGCTCAGATAGCGGTCCCGCACGCGAATCAGAGGCTCGAACATGCGCTCAAAAAAAATAAAATGCCCCATCCATTCGGAAATAATGACATCTACCTCAGTTGGCAGACGCAGTGAATCCTGATCGCTGTGAAAAAATGAGATACGGTTAAACCCGTTTGCACAGGCCACTTTCTTGGCCACGCGGATCAGCTTTGACTTGTCCACTGCGTATACGGAGCTGGCGCCTGAACGAGCGGCAAAGATGGATAAAATGCCAGTGCCGCATCCAAAATCCAGTACCCGATGATGGGGCTTTATAACTTCCTTGATAGCGCGCTCAAAGGTGCTGGTGCGAACATCATCGCTGAGCATCAGCTGATGTACGGAGATATCACTGTATGACATGGACGTATACTCGATGGATCTGTCGGCACGCAAACGCAACCGATCGAAAAAACAACGCACCTGGGCGCCCAGCCCCAACTGTGGCAAACGAGATGAGCCGTCCCAAAGGGCCGTTTGTGTTGTAGGACAACCAGGGCGCCTCAACCCTTGAGACGATAAAAAAAGCTGCAGACGGAGAAATATGGTCGGTTGGCCCGTACGCGTCCCCTTTTGTTATCCAAATAGGACCGTCTTTACCGTGCTTGATGCTCACTATCCTGTGGGCAACCACGCGACGAACCGTATGGAGATGGGCAATGACATCCCCAACGCGCACGTGTTCCCGATTGACTGGCACGACATGAACGCGGCTATCCCTGGGGATAAACGGCGCCATACACCCACCTTCTATGCTAAATATTTCCCCCACCGTCATTGGCTCCTATTTGCCGCTGCTTACCAATCTTTTGAACCTCCCCACAAAGCTTTGATAGCGCTCGAGCTTGGGTGCATGCGGCCTCGCTCTTGGCGGTCAAATCCCCGTGCTCTAACAGGGCAATCGCCGGGCATCGGGCGCATATCCACGCGATATCGCAATGCGCGCAATGGGGCAAGTCAGCCCAGGTCATTTTTAATAACCGGCCGCGCTCCTCCGATGCCAACCAGATTTCAGAAAAAGGTTTCTGGCGGATATTGCCCAAAGAAAATGGCAGCCGTGCGCATGGCATCACATCGCCGTTGGCGCGAATATATCCGGATCCCTTGGCAGCTTGGCAGATCAAACTATCTGTCGCCCGAGTCGGTACTGATAATGCAATATCTGGAGAGAAGAGCCTGTTGTCAGCCATTATCGTCTCGATGGCCGATTGGTTTGCGCCCAAAAGACAGGGCGAGCAATCTCCGCTATGCCGAGGGGACAGTTGCACGTCCACGGAATATATAAATCCCTTTTCCTCACAGAGATCCACCAGACGCTTTGTCGCCGCTGCATTCCAATCCATAACCACAATAGACGCCTGGACCTCGATACCCAATTGCACGCAATGGGTCATGGCGGCAATGGACCGATGCCAGGCGCCATTCATGCCGACAAAGCGATCGTGTGCCACAGGATCCCAATGGTAGAGGCTGACGTGCACGCCTGAAACACCGGCCTGAATGAGGCGATCCATCCGTGACTTATCGAGCAGTGTTGCGTTTGTTTTTAGTTTTATCCAAAACCGGCGTTGGCGTGCGGCCAGGACGATATCTTCCAAATCAGGGTGCAGGACCGGCTCTCCACCGGTTAGGGTGAGGGACAAAACACCACTTGCGGCAAAATTATCGAGCAGGGAAGTGATTTCAGCGAAGCTGAGCTCGTCTATTGCATCTTTGAAATCGACCTCGCAGTGCCTACAGGAGAGATTGCATCGCTCTGTGATGGCGAACATCATGCCGAGGGGAAACGGGTGGGTCGCTTGGATGCGCTCCCACATAGCGTCGGCCTCTGGCGTGACGCCCAAAGGGACATTTTTCTGCCCATCCCCTGTCATCTCAAGCCGGATCTTTGACGCGTACGACGAGGCCCTTGCCCGCCAATTCAGTTATGAACGTCTGCACGTCGGCCAAGGCCTCTTCATCAGTAACGTCGAATGTTGCGGCAATATCAGTTGCAACGCTCTGTGCGCTACGGCCGTCAAGGGCCTCCCAGATCACAGATCCGGTTTGGTTGAGCGATATCATCTTGTTCTGCCCGGGATCGACGATGACCACCCGACCGCCGATAGTGCGATAGGCAACGGCAGGGGCTGGTTTAAAACAATGTTCAGCAGATACCATGCTTCCAACTCCTCAATATCAATCTAGCTTACTAAGGAATCGATCAAAGGCCAAAAAGATTCGTCTTTTAAGAATCCGAGTTGATAGCACAGGCCGCTTCCAGCAATGGCCTCCACGGTCTGCAACATCATCGTATCCCAACTCGGACGGCGCAAGGGAGAGAGCACATTTCGGAGGATGTGACGCGCTGCCTCGGATGCAGACAAGGGTTCAAGGGAGCACGTATCTGCCTGGTGAATAAAGAGAATACCGTCAACACGAGCGCCGGACACGGGCGCGACGGCATTGTCACTGTCGCTGATTGGGGTGGGGTACGCCAAAAACGCCCTCTCTGAGGTCTGAGAGACAATCGCCCGATCCACGCAAAAGGCGCGTCCCCCTCCTGAAAGCTCAGTAGCGATGGTTGTCTTGCCCGATCCAGACAGGCCAGAGAAAAGCCATGTCCTACCGTGCCGCTGGACACCACTCGCATGCAACAAGAGATCCCCACGCCTGGACAATGCATAGGCCAATGCGGCTTGTAAGACACCGACGTATGACGCCTTTATTTCTTTGGCCACGGTGAACTTTCCCGCGATAACGCCATTTTCCTCCCTCAGGGATCCGCGAAAATAGCGATCTTCGTACAGGGTCACCCGGTGGTCGTCTGTCACCCTGCACCCACAGGGAGCGTCGATAGGCCTGTCGGGATTTTTCCAACCCTCTGCAGTAACTACTTTCAGATCAATGTCTGGTTGGCGATAGCTGTCGACATCCGTTCGATACAATAGGAATACCTCTCGGCAACCCTCAGGCATCAAAGACCCGGAAAATTGACACCGAATCTCAATACCGCCGATGCACCATTGTTGTGCGTTATCTGAACAGAAGCACATGCTTGGGAAGCATGAAACAGGGTGTTTTATCGAGAATTCAATTTGGGAGCTGAGCACCTAGAGGATAGGACACATCCTGCAGCCAGGGTCTCAAAAACCGCTTCTTCCTCAATACAAGGCTTTGCATAGGGTTTTTTTGCGCCCTTTTCGGTCTTTGCCTTTTGAGTGGCTTTGTATTTGGATTGAACTCTGGTCATGTGAAAAAATCTCCTCTTTATGCCATCCCTTGCCTAGTAGAATAAGTGAATCCTTCCCCCAGTCCCGAAACCCGTATCGCCAATAGCAAAATCCTCGTACCCATCGTTGTTTAGATCACCGACCAGGGCTGTCCAATGATATGCCTGAGCATCACCTGGTGCAACAAATATTTCATCCGCACTGTTCGTCGTTATATTGCCGCTAAATCCGGCGTAGATAAGCGCGCCATATCCGCTTCCAGCACCAGGTTCGATAGGATCGTATGCGTAACCCTGGCTAGCTCCGGCAAACAAGACGTGATCAGAGGGAACCCCTGTAAGGCCGTTTATCTTTCTCGGCATCGGCGCGCCAGATGTGAGATCGTACATGGATGCAAGTGGTTGTCCAAAATTGTCAAAATCCGCCACTCCATCGATATAATTGGATTCTGTTGTTGCGATATTACCTGTACCGTCGTTCAGGAAAATATAAACTAAACCTGGATCCTGAAGCGACACTTGGGCTGCAGACGCACCCACGGCCAAGTCAGGCCATGTATCGCCGTTAAAATCGATGGACGTAATCCCATGTAAGCCAAAATAGGTTAACCCGTTTGTATCTGGGCAAAAAATGTGGACCAACGCCGTGGGATCAACATCGATAATTGTGTCTGGGTTGGCTTCCTTATCCACGTCGTACCCGTACAAAATGCTCACATTACTATTCCCAATGCCGTACGCTTGGGCGAATATCAAATCAGTATACCCATCCCGATCGAAGTTGGCACCGGTGAGGTATCCGCCAGCGGACTTTTCAAGCCCCACATCTCCGGCGATCCTCAGGGTGCCGTTTGCCCGACTACCGCCAATCAGGTTGATAGTTCCTACATCGTTTCGTCCGAAAACAACATACGACCTGCCATCGCAATAGCTAGTGCATAACGAATATGGCTCACCAATACCGATATCAGCGAGGCCGTCGCCATCAAAGTCGCCAAGCGGGGCCACCCAATTGCCAAAGAGCTCCCACCCAGAGCTGGGCCCTTGAATCACGAAATCAGCTCCTGAGCAATCCAATGTTCCACCCTCCCCGAAATCTGGTCCACCCAAGAAAATATACACATAACCTTCATCCGGCGCTGCAACGGCAATATCAACATATGTCTCACCATCTACTTCGACGCCGTCGAAATCGCCAATACCAGCCATGGCTCCACCAAAAGAGGCATCTGCACAGGTAATATTAAACGGTGCTGACGGTCCACTCGCTGAGCCAAAATAGAATGCCGCGGCTTTCCCCAAATTCATGCTCCCCCAAAGATTTCCACCATAGCCCACTAACAGATCATCATACCCGTCTCCGTTTACATCTCCAGCCGGGGAGATTGATGGAAAATACCACCAGCCATAATCAGCCCTGGTATATCCCTCGATGGTCGCCCAGTCCGACCTCAGGCCAATGTGGCTGTTTGTAATGTCTGCCCAGGCGGCAATATCTGACCATAGCCCAACGGCGTTGCGACCCCGAATACCGCAGGAGTAGGTATTTCCGAACCTTAGTTTGTTGCCGTTCACGTCAGTTGAGATATCCAATGTTTGGGTTTGACCAGCTGCCAGGGGCGTTGGTTCTCCAACGAATTGGGCGGCTGAATCCCAGTTTCCAAGGGAAATGGTGGTGTTTGCAATGCACCGCACGTCCCACTCCTCTAGCATGCCAGATTGTCGGTCTTCGACCGAGTCCCAAGACAATCGAACCTGAGCGGCACGGCGATTTAACACACTAAATGTATTTACAGTGGGAGCATTTGCAGCAGAAATATCCACGGTAATGCCTGATGGTCCGCCAGGCATCTCCACATCGCTGATAAATAGCTGAATCTCAATGTCGGTCTGTTCGACCTGGCCGCTGTCAGTTGGTACGCTCACACAGAAAGTATGAGTACAGGATGCTCCCTGACTGCTGCAGTCAGTAGACCAAACATCCGAACCCGGGGTCGGATATTCCCATCCACCAGCTGAACTCGAGACCAGAACTTCCACCTCTGAGCCATCTGGAATATCACTATCGATTTCGACATCTACCTCTATGCCAAAGTCACCGCCGGCATCGCAATCATCTCCCAGGCTGAGCAGCGCACTCTGCAACGGAGAGATCACAGTGCCGCTCCCTTGGGTAATGTCTTTTTGCACGGGTGTTGCAACGTTTCCAGCTGCATCTGTTGTTTCTGCGCGGATGCTGTTTTGGCCTGATGCGATTTCCAGACCCGCGAGATCAGGCCCGGATCCGCAAACAGGTCCGAAATACAAGGTGTCCACCTGGGCATTGGCCGATTGCACCACATATGGAGAATCGCCAACCGGCACCCCGCCATTGGCGATACTGACCGTTAGATTTTCACCAATTTCCAACCCATAAACAGCCACGGTAACAGGTACTTCAAATTCTGGCGTATCTGTGCAATTGTCGTCAGAACCGCTAAAGAAAACAGGAACAGGCTCTAGAATTTCCAACGTAGGTGCTATCGTGTCGTTTACAAAGGTCACCTCGGCCGGGGGGCTGGTGTTAAATCCATCAGAGACTGTGAGCGACACCGTGTGCGTTGTTTGCAACCCGTTTGTCAGCTGACTAAAGGCGTACGCATCAAAGGTCAGTTGATACGCAAGTCCCATGCATGATGCTGCCTGGATGGTTGGATTCAAGTCCGAAAGGATCAACCCATCGACCTGTAATGTGATATTCGCCGGATTGTAATCCCCATCCGTGCACGCAACCACCACATGTTCAAAGGCATCCGTTGTATCGTCCAAAGTGTCGTCTGCTTTGTTGTAGACCCTGCTGTTTTCAGGACTTTGAATCAGCACTGCCGGCACGCCCGTATCTGCAGTCACGAGGATGGCATCGCTCGCTTGGTTGCCGTGGGCGTCTTGGCTGGCAGCTGTGACGGTGAGGTCCTCGCCGTCCACGCAGGCCACGAGCAGGTCGATTTCGTCGGTGATGCCCGTAGACGTATCGTCACACCCCTCAGTCAATGGGGACTGACCATTGTAGTTCGCACAGACCTCCTGTCCGGCTTCGATACCAGTGACCGTTACGGTGAACGGACAGTCATCTGCCCCCAAGGCCGTGCCCGTGTCAGGTGAGATGATATCTACTGCAGGAGCTACCGTGTCTTTATTAATGTAGTAAGAAACGATCGTCGATCCATTGCCGTCGCCCTGATTGTTGCAGACAACGCGAATCTCTATATTTTCGTCATCCTCATCCAAATCCGCGTTGGTAAAGTTCACAGTACCGAATACTGCCGGCTGATTGCCCAGATTCACCCCGCCTACCCAGAGGTCGGCGTCATTTCCACTGGTGCTCACCGCAATGTCCATGGTCGCCTGGTTCCACAGGGTGGGTTGTGCCTGATTGGTCGAAAGGTTTTCTGGAGACGTGATGGAACAGGAGGGGTTCTCCCACACGGTTGTAAAAATCCGCACTGGATCGCAATCAAACTCTGGACCCACCGAGGCCGGCTCGACTTCTGCTTCCAGTAAGTGATCTCCCTGACATAGGGTTACGGGAATGGAGATCAAGGAGCCACCCAGGGGCTCAACACAGTCCAGCGGGTCGGGGTTGGTTATCCGGTCGATATACAAACACACCACTGTGTCATCAACAGGTTTATCCGCTTCAATGACGGCCGTATACTGCACGCAATCTGTATTTGGATCGCTGTCGTTATTGGCCTCGGTAATGACCGCCCCCCAGATCGCCGGCGATAGAAATACCAGGTCATAACAGCTGTCTATTTCAGTATCAGATTCGGTTTCTGTGTCTGATTCGGTTTCTGAATCCGACTCTGTTTCAGATTCTGTCTCCGTCTCCGTCTCTGTTTCAGTGTCCGTGCCGGTCTCGGTTCCGGTTTCGGTTTCCGTATCTCCGCCGCACAAACATTCAGACCAGCCATCGCCGGTAGCGTTGCACTCCTGATAGCTCGTCGTACCGTCTGGGCAGTCACATGCCTGAATACTGTCGGGGATACAGTCGACATCGGTTTCATTACTAAATTCAACTGGTTTTGACGAGCTACACCCTCCGCCCAACGCCGGAAAAATGAGCCCCAAAAGACCTAGAACCAGCATTTGACAACGACGACAAACCATTGTTCTCCTCCCAAACATTTGAAGATACTTTGTACAGTATACCCTATTTGATATACGTGTACATTATTTGACTACCCCTGAAGCACCTATTTTTTGCCCCGCACATGGATAATCTCACATCATACAGAATAATCCATTGCGTCGGACCATCAAAAAATTTGTTGTTTTTTAGTAATTTTTGGCGCTTACGACATTTGGGCAACGATCAAGCGGGTCTTTGCCCACTCCAGATCGGCGATCACTTGAGTGGCTTCGGGCGTACCGAGATCCATCTCAGACAACTGTCCCTCGAGCGCTGTCACCTCTTGGGCTACCGCGGTCGCGTCGATTTCTTCGGCCGGTACACACTGTTCTGTGATCACGTTCACGTGGTCAGCACCGGCTTCTAGGAAGCCCCGATCCAGGGCAAACGCGGCCTTGCCGGTTTGGGGTCGATCGATGACCATGGGACCAACCGCAAGGGCAGCCATGATTGCCCGGTGATTGGGTAGAATCGAGAACTCTCCCATTTCCGATCTGGCTGTAAACGCACCCACCACTTCGTCGATAAGGCTGCCGCGCGGGGTGACGACCTTGACCGCAAGCGTCTCACTCATGGCACTTACCCCCTGGCCTGTCGCGCCATCTTATCGGCCTTTTCCTTTACCATCTCAATCGAACCGCACATCCAGAACGCCTGCTCTGGCAGGTCGTCCATATTCCCCGCCAGTATTTCCTTAAATCCCTTAATCGTGTCTGATAACTCCACATACTGACCGGTAAACCCGGTGAACTGCTCGGCCACAAAGAACGGTTGGGACAGGAATTGCTGCATTTTTCTGGCCCGGGAAACCACGAGTTTGTCCTCTTCAGAGAGCTCATCCATACCCAAAATCGCAATGATATCCTGTAGATCCTTGTACTTCTGGAGCACTTGTTGCACCTCACGTGCCGTGGCGTAATGCTCGTCGCCGATGATCGCCGGATCGAGTAGAATCGAGGTGGAGTCAAGGGGATCGACGGCCGGATAAATACCCAACTCAGCGATCTGCCTGGACAGCACACTGGTGGCGTCCAAGTGGGCAAACGCCGTGGCCGGCGCCGGGTCGGTCAGGTCGTCGGCCGGCACGTAGATGGCCTGGACCGATGTAATCGACCCCTTGGTAGTCGAGGTGATGCGCTCCTGGAGCTCGCCCATCTCAGTGGACAGGGTGGGTTGATATCCCACTGCCGACGGCATCCGACCGAGCAACGCAGACACCTCAGAACCGGCCTGGGTGAATCGAAAGATATTGTCGACAAACAGCAGCACGTCCTGCCCTTGGTAGTCGCGGAAGTACTCGGCCACGGTCAACGCGGAAAGGGCCACACGCAATCTCGCACCTGGCGGCTCATTCATCTGCCCATACACCAAGGCCGCCTTGGAAAGGACTGACTCACCCGTCTCGAGCTTGCTCTCTTTCATCTCGAGCATCAGGTCGTTGCCCTCACGGGTTCTCTCTCCAACGCCAGCAAATGCGGAAACCCCACCGTGTTTTTTGGCCACGTTGTTAATGAGTTCCATGATGAGCACTGTTTTTCCCACACCAGCGCCGCCGAACAACCCGATCTTTCCCCCTTTTCGATACGGCGCTAGAAGGTCCACGACTTTGATCCCAGTTTCGAAAATCTCGACCTTGGTATCCTGCTCGATAAATGGGGGGGCTTCCCTGTGAATCGGAAGCTTCATATCCGTTACCACCGCACCTGCTTCGTCCGCTGGCTTGCCCACGACGTTGAGGATGCGACCAAGGCACTCATCACCCACCGGCATCATAATTGGATTTTCAGTATTTCGAGCGTTCATGCCTCGCACAAGGCCGTCGGTCGAATCCATGGCAACGGTTCTTACAGTTCGCTCACCCAAGTGCTGCGACACTTCGAGAACCAAGTTCCATTCCTCGTCGCCAATACCGGGATTGGTGACCTCGAGTGCGGTGTAAATAGTGGGAAGGTCACCGTCGTTGAAGGTTACATCCACGACGGGCCCGATCACTTGGGTAATTGTTCCTAACTGGTATTCAGCCATCTTTTTGTGCTCCCGGATTATTCGTTGAGGGCTTCAGCGCCGCCTACAATATCCATCAGCTCGCTGGTAATCGCGCTCTGTCGCGCTCTGTTATAAATCAGCGTTAGGTTATCCAGCATCTCCGCGGCATTTTTGGTGGCACTATCCATCGCCGTCATACGGGCCGCGTGTTCAGCAGCCATAGACTCGATCAGAGACCTGTATACTTGCACTTCCACGTATTGGGGTAGGAGTTTGCCCAGCAAATCCTCCCTGTTCGGCTCGAAGATAAAGTCAACTGGAACCTCCCACTCATCTTCACCATCGTTTTTTTCTTCTGGCAGTACAACCGGAAGCAACTGGCGAACCGCGGGTCTCTGGCTCATCATAGATATGAACTCGTTGTAGACAAAATCAATGCGATCCACTTCACCTTTCGCGTATTGATCGGCGAGTTCACGGGCAATTTCAGCAGCCTTTTCATAGCCCGGATTGTCGTAAACATCTCTATAGGTTTTTTCTATTGTAACGGGTCGCCGCTCGAAATAATCAATCGCTTTGCGCCCTATAATCGATATATTCGGTGCCGGATCTGACTCCTGAACGTACTTAAACGCATCGCGACACAGGTTGCCGTTGAACGCACCGCATAGGCCCCTATCCGCGCAGATGACGACCAAAAGGGACTTCTCGGTCTTCCGCCGCTCGAGCAATGGGTGATCCGCCTCTGTCGCACCCTTGGCCACCTCGGTCAAAATCGTGGACGTCAAATCCGCGTAAGATCGAAATCGCTCAACCGTCTCCTGAGCCCGTCTCAACCGGGCAGCAGCGACCATTTTCATGGCGCGGGTGATTTTTTGCGTATTCTTTACGCTCGTGATCCGCCTGCGGATTGCTTTAAGATTCGCCATGACGCGCGCCTAGGCCTTGAAATGCTGCTTAAAGGCGTCGAGTGCTTTTTTGAACCCACCCTCCACCTCGTCGTCGAGCACCTTCTTTTTCTGTACCAACTCGAGGACATCTGGGTGGTTTTTCTCAACAAACGCGTAGAGCTCGTTTTCGTATCTGGACACCGTCCCGACCGGGTAATCGTCCAAGTAACCGTTCACACCGGCATAAATGACGAGAATCTGCTTTCCCACGTTGAGGGGCGCGTACTGACCCTGCTTGAGCAGTTCCTCGAGCCGACGTCCCCGCTCAAGCTGGGCCCGGGTCGCCGCATCGAGGTCCGAAGCAAATTGGGCAAACGCCTTCATTTCTCTGAATCGCGCCATGTCCAATCGAAGGGAACCGGCGATCTTCTTCATGGCCTTGATTTGCGCGTTGCCGCCCACCCGGGAGACCGAGATACCCACGTTAATAGCAGGACGCTGACCCGCAAAGAAGAGGTCCGGCTCCAGGTAGATTTGCCCGTCTGTAATCGAAATCACGTTGGTGGGAATGTAGGCCGAGACATCGCCGGCCTGGGTCTCGATAATCGGTAGTGCGGTAAGGGAACCGCCCCCCAACTCGTCGCTCATTTTGGCGGCCCGCTCGAGCAGGCGGCTGTGCAGGTTGAACACGTCGCCCGGATAGGCCTCACGTCCCGGCGGCCGTCTGAGCAGCAGGGAAAGTTGCCGATAGGCCACGGCTTGCTTTGAAAGGTCGTCGTAAATGACGAGCGCGTGCATGCCGTTGTCTCGGAAATACTCGCCCATGGTGGCGCCCGTGTAGGGTGCGATAAACTGAAGCGGTGCCATCTCTGAGGCGCCCGCTGAGATCACGGTCGTGTACGCCATGGCGCCAGTGGACTCGAGTCGCGCGACAATTCTGGCCACAGTGGACTGCTTCTGTCCCACGGCGACATAGATGCAGTGCACATCTGTCTCTGCCTGGTTGATGATGGTGTCGATCGCGATGGCGGTTTTGCCGATGCCCCGATCCCCCAGGATCAGCTCCCGCTGACCCCGGCCGATGGGGATCATCGCATCGATAGACTTGATACCAGTCTGGAGCGGTTCCCGTACTGGCTGGCGCTGGACAATGCCAGGCGCCTTGATCTCAATTCGCCGTCGCTCGTCCCCCTCGATGGCGCCCTTGCCGTCAATGGGCTGACCCAGGGCATTGACCACGCGCCCGAGCAGGGCCTTGCCCACGGGCACGTCTGCGATGCGGTCGGTGCGTTTGACGATATCGCCTTCGCGCAGCTCAGAGTCATCGCCAAAAAGCACCACGCCGACGTTGTCCTCCTCGAGATTGAGGACCATCCCCATCACGTCGTGGGGAAATTCCAAAAGCTCGCCCGCCATGGCATTGTCGAGTCCATAGACGCGCGCGATCCCGTCGCCCACTGTCAGGATGGTGCCGGTCTCTGTGATTTCAACCTTCTGATCGAATGATTCGATCTGTTGCTTGATAATCCTGCTTATCTCTTCTGCTCGAAGCTGCATGTCTCGTCCATTCGGGCGTCGTCCCATAACCGTCGGGCCGCCGCTCCGGGTTGCGCTGCATCGGGGTTACCCCTGACCCAGCATGGCCTCTTTCATCCGCTTTAGCTGCGTTTTTAAAGATCCGTCGTACATCACGTCCCCAACGCGGGTGATCACGCCACCCAACACGTCCGGGTCCTCGCGCTTTGTCATTACCACCATTTTGCCGGTGCGCCGCTGCAACGCCGCTTTCAGCCGATACGATACATTGTCGGAAAGGGGCGTTGCGGTTATGATTTCCGCTCTAAGGCGATTCTCTTTTCGATCCGAAAGGGCGCTGAATTCGCGTGCAATACCCGGCAGCTCAGCACAGCGGCCTTTATCAAAGAGCAGGTAAAAAAAGTTTTTCCCGATAATCGATATACCGAGCCGGCTGAGAATCGTACTCCATATCTGACGCTTGGCACTGGTCCTTAGCAGCGGATTCGTTATTGTAATCCGCAGATCTTCGCTCCCAGCCCAAATGTCTGCCATGTTCTGTACTTCCCGGTGCAATCCGAGCAAGTTGCCCTTTTCTTCACCAATGGCAAACAGGGCTTTGGCATATCTGCGAGCGATGCTTCCGGTTGTCATTTCTGTACCTCGCGTTGCTGCTCTCAGGGTTCTGGCGGCATAGAAGCTCTATCGTCATCCACAGTTGTAATATAGGTAGCTATAAATCGATCGTGATCCTCACTATTTAATTGCTGCTCTATCTGCGCTTTTGCCATAGCGATGATCTCCTCGACGACCTGCTTTTTGATCGCTTGACTTAAGCGGGCGACCTCCTGTTCCACCATTGCCAGGGCATCGGATCTCAGGCGCTCGCTCAGCGTCTCAGCATCTTCCAGGATCCGCGCTGACTCTGCCTTGCCCACGTCGAGGATTTCCCGCCGCAGTTTATCCATCTCTTGGTCCAGATCCCTTGTCTTTTGGCGCGCGGTCTCAAGTGCGGCTTGTGCCTTAAGCTTTAGATCACTGGCCTCTTTCATCTCATTCTCAAATGATGCTTTGCGCTCTGAAAATCGATTTGAAAGTGGTTTGCGAAGCATGAGGTATACGATGAGACAGAGACAGGCAAAGTTAATGAGCAGGGCAATAAGAGGCGGCGCGCCCTTTTGCGAAAAATCGAACCAGTTGAGCTGATGGGCACCGTGCGTATCAGACGCCTCATGGGCCGTTGTTTCCTCTGAGGCTTCAACGCGTTGGACCGGTGTGCTGGCCATGGCCACGCCGAATACCAACACAAACAGGAGGTTTCTAAGTCCCATGGTGCCCCTTTCTCTGTCTGCCGCAGCCTACTATATCTGGCGGCCCACTACCTTGGTGGTGACGGCGCTGGCAAGGGGGACTATCTCTTGCTTTAGCGCTTCTCTTACTGTTTCACCCTGAGCCACTGCTTCCTCTTTGGCCTGAACCACGACGTTGCGGGCATCATCCCTGGCTTTAGTAACGATATCCCGCTCGCGCCGTTTGGCC
This sequence comes from Myxococcota bacterium, assembly GCA_030065855.1. Lineage (GTDB taxonomy): Bacteria > Myxococcota_A > Polyangia > JAAYKL01 > JAAYKL01 > JASJCT01. Next base: position 5,206 of record JASJCT010000008.1, on the reverse strand, counting down.
TCCTCTAGCATCTGCTCCCGCTCCCGGCCAGCTTCAGCGCGAATCTCAGCGAGCCGCTTCTCGACATCATCGCTGAGACGCCCTGCCTCTTCTTCGAGGGCTGTAGCTTCGCTTCGCGTACCTTGGGTTGCTTTGCGCCTCGCCTCGATCAAGTCGATAACAGGCCGAAACAAAAATTGCTTTAGCACCAAAAACACGAGCAAAAAAATGACGAGCTGTATGAGCAGTGTGGCATCCAGATCTACAATCGATCCACCCGCAGCGATTACTGACACAGGCATTGCCATCATTCCCTACCCCTGCCGCGAAAGTTAATAAAATGCCGCTAAGCCTCAATAAAATTTTAACTAACGTGCGTTTCCAACCCTAAAAGTTTGAGCCATCATTATCGGTGATGCGGGCTCGTGTCAAGGCGGCAGAGCGGAATAATTCCCATAGAATGGCATTGTTTGGCCAAGGTGCCCCTTTAAATGGGGACTTTAATCGAAATATTTGGTAGTAGCTGCGCTATGATCCGCGTATTTACAGCAATATTTGCCGTGCTCATCTGCTTCAGCAGTATTGCCGCGTCTCAACGACCCACTTGGCAGCGCCGCATCGGTCAGAGTGTCACGGTCCGGCATAAATTGGCGCGTCAAGATGTAACACCTGCAATGTGGCCCCCGGAACCCCCCTCCCCTGCCCTGCTCGATTCAGATCGGTTTCGCACTGCCCTCAGCACCTTGTGCGGCCCCATGCCCGAAGCGCGACTCACCCAGTACAGCCGAGCCATCGAAGCCCATGGTCGCCATTTTGAAATCGACCCGTTTCTTTTAGGAGCCCTTATGGTCGATCAATCCGGATGCCGACCGCGTACGCCAGATAGGGAACCCAGGCGCGGTGTCACCCGGATCGACCTGGACATGCACGCACCCCATATCCGGGGCAAGACGTACCGCTTCTATCTCAAGCGAGATGGTATCTGGGAGCTGAACACGTTATTTATGGATAAATATCCGTTCAATAAATGGAAAGCTGAAAAGATCGACGCCAACCTATACTTTGCCGCAGCGATTTTAAACGTGTTTTCAAAGCAATGCAGGGATTTGGATACCACTTTTAATAGCGTGCCCCACCGGCATCCCATATCCCATTGGTTTTTTGGGGATCGGGTGCGCCACACCGAACCTGAAGACAGGGTCCTCACCATTCGCAGGCGGCTGCTCAGCACCTATCGCAACGCCGCTCCTGAACCAATGGGCAACGTAGGCGGCATTGAGATCGTATCTCCCCTAGACGGTGCACCAAGGGTGGTACTCGATTATTTCGGCAACAAGCGTGGGAAAAAAGGCGACCCAGGCCACCGGGGTATCGATCTGGACGGCACCCTGGGCGAGCCGGTCCGCGCCGCAGCTGCCGGCAGCGTCACCTTTGCCGGCGTGGACCTGCCGGGCCAAGGGAAAAGTCGCCCCCTCACGCCGAGCGCATCCAAAACCTTTCCAAAGGCTGCCATGGGGCCAGGTGGCCTTTACGTGCACATCAAACACGACAGCCAGGTGGGGTCCATCTATATGCATCTGCACACTATCAATGTCAGCACCGGGGATCCGGTCACAGCTGGCCAGATCATCGGAACCCTCGGCCGAACCGGTACCCGCACGTCCGGCCCCCACCTGCATTTTGAACTGCGCAAAGGTACAGATAGAATCGATCCTGCCCCGGTTTTGAAGAATGTCCTGGTAAACCCGTTCTCATAACGCCGGCAGTGGCAAGTGCGATCCCCAGACCGGTTTGATGGATCCGCGCTGTAGCGTTTGTTGAGCCCGGGTCGGATCGGCGAGAAGTTGTGACTCGCGGAAAACATGGCATATCCCGCCGTCCTGAGGAGAAATGTCCATTCCAGGCGTCTCGAGGGTTGGCATTGGTTATCGCTGGGCGTACTTCGCATAGGTTGAAAAGGAGCTCAGTTTTGGAAAATCCGCCAGTTTAGGCGGCGGCAGGACAGCAGTACTTGAGGGTGCCCCTATCTTTCTCCCCTCAGCGGCCTCCCTCGACGTCCTCAACGGCCCGTGAGATAATTCTTTCTCTTTTTCGATCATGGGCCGGTCTGGCTGGATGATACGCTTTACCCCTAGCGCGGGCTGACACCCGCAACCCAATTGGGTCGGAGAGCGTTCTTGTTTTTTTGCGATACATTTCGGAAGTAGTAGAACAGGCTCATATTAGGGCCGGAGCGCACAGACCCGGCATTGGGTCACTGTTTTTGGTACTTTATCTGAATGTCATACCAATCGCCCAGGTATTCCAGGTGGGATTTAGTTGTGTCTAAACTCGTCTCTGGTTGGCAAGTGGCAGCATAGTATTGTAGCGCTTCCAGCTGGTTGGCTGGAAGTTCATCGCGCACCGGACGAAAGCCGATGGCGCTGAGTCGCAATTCCGGATTGTCCCCGCCGCTCCACGCGCTGCTGCTGCCCTTCGTACCTGAGTTGGTTCCAGGGTTCCAGAAGTCCATAAGCCACCCGAGGCCTATGGTATCTCCCCACCGTCGTCAATGCGCCAATTATGATCATTGATGAGCCTCTGACGGGCATCGGCGGGCGTCCCTGAGCTGTATTGTGAGTTTCCAGCCTGAAACCACACAGCATCTTTAACATCCTGAGCCTCCCAACCGATGAGAAGGGCATCGTAATTGTCAGAGGAGAGGGTGATACCCTGAAACATGGCTTCCATGTCGGCAACGCCCGTGATTTCCCACGCGGAGAGGTCCCGGTCGAACGCGCTTGCGCTCTCGAACATGCTGTTCATATATTTTACGCTGGAAGTATCCCACGCGGAGATGTCTTGGCTGAACGCGCTTGCTCTCTCGAACATGCCGCTCATATCGGTCACGCTGGAAGTATCCCACGCGGAGATGTCTTGGTTGAAGGCGCTTGCCCCCTCGAACATGCCGCTCATATCGGTCACGCTGGAAGTATCCCACGCGGAGATGTCTTGGTTGAATGCGCTTGCGGCCCTGAACATATCATCCATATCGGTCACGCTGGAAGTATCCCATGTGTTCATCGATGGCACTGTGGTTAGTGATTCACAACCACAAAATGCCTGAAATAGATTCACAGTAGCGGTCAAATCAGGCGAATCAGCGGCGGTCACTTTGAGGTTCACGCATCCCGTGAACTGAGCGTTGGTATTCCCAAAGCCGAACGGACCCCAATTCCTTATCTCCAAGAGCTTTCTACAGTCGCCCATACCCGCGAACCGCCATCCTGTTATCGTTCCGCTGATTGCCACGTCATAAGTCCCTGGGCTGGCATAGGTATGTGTCTTGGCAGGATCATCCCAAGCTGTGATGGTGTCTTGGGTGCCATCTCCCCAATCGACAGTGAGATCGTAAGTGCCGTTTGGGACGAGCGGCAGGGTTATCTGGTTGTCGTCTGATTCTTCTAATCCTTCATCCACTGTTCTCCATGTTCTCCATCTGCTGCTGAAGCTTCCAGGATCTGTGTCGCAACTGACACATCCCAGAAAGAACAGCCAAAAAAACCCAACCAGGAGAGCTGAATTCTTCATTGTTGTCTCAAACACGTTTTCCTCTTCAAAAATCATAATGTGAGACTCCGCCCCATTGCCAACGGTTTGCACAGCAATGCGCTGAGGTGCTCACTACTGCTGATCGGCAGAGCCGAAGCATATTACTTCTTTCCAGGGCCGCTGTCAGGACCGGCGTCTGGATCAGAAGAAAAGATCGTGCGCACCGGACGAAAACCGAGAACGCTGAGGCGCAATTCAGGAGGATTCCCACCACTCCAGGCGCTGCGGCTCATACAACCTTTACTTCCAGGACCGCTTCCTGATGTACCCCTGAAGGGATTTCCCGCCATATTTGCGCCAATCGGATCGACCAGGGGGCTGGGCTTTCCTTCGTCGTGCTCCAGGCTCAGCCCGGTATCGACATCGTTGATCCACTCCCATACATTGCCGATCATGTCGTATATGCCCCAGGGATTGGGTCGCTTCAGAGCCACTCGTTGGGGGTTCGTCTCCGGACCGGAATTATGACAGTACCATCCTATCGGGTCCACGACCGGTTCTCGGATGCACTCGCCGGTCCAATCTGTCGTCATGTCGCCGTTGTACGTGGCAGTGGTAGTGCCGGCCCGGGCCGCATACTGCCACTCGGCCCGGGTGGGCAGGCGGTAGCCCGGACAATCGTACACGCCGGGGTATTTGCGCACGTTCGGATCGCATTGGTAGGTGTTCTCCGCGCATATCCAGTCTCCATTTTCATCGAGTTCTGGGCAACCGCCGCCGATTTCACCCGTACAATTCTCAAGGGAATAGCAGGTATCCAACCCCTCCTTTTCCGACAGGGCATTGCAATAGGCCAGGGCCTCATACCAGTCGGCAGATCGGAACGGAAGTTCCGGATCCTTGACGAAATCCGGATTGGGAAAGCCCACGGCTTCCCAGTCCGCCTGGGTCACTTCGGTCTGCTTGATGATAAACCCCCGGGTCAGGGTCACCTCCACCTGCCGCTCGCGATAGTCGCCCCGGCAGGGCTCGGTTGGTGGCGAGCCAAAGATAAACGTGCCGGGCGCGGCTTTGCACCATCCATCCTCGCAGTTGTTCAGAATATCGGTATCGAACTCGGTGCTGGTGTCGACAATCACGCTGGTCCCGGTATCTGAATCCGTATCGCCGGTGTCCGAGGTCTCAATGTCCGCGGGCGTGGTATCGGAATCACAGTGACACCCGGTGAGCCCAGAGCCGATCAGCAACCAACAGACGATCCTCCCCAAGGGGCTATCAAATCCAGGTTCCATGGCTAATGATCCACTCCGCAGGCGAGGCCTTCATTGAAGAAATTGCTATACTCCTCGGTACTCAATTTTCCCAGAGCAGAATTCAGAATCGCCGTCCAGTAATAATCGCTGTCTGACGACCCATCCCTGGGCCAGATGTCCCGTATCTCGTCCACGTCCAGTCGGTAGGTCCCCGAGTTCCACAACCTGTAGAAAAACGTCAGCCAATCCCACTCCACCCCGGTGTGGTTTGTCCCGCTCACCCAGCACTTGGTCTCGTTCCACCTTCGTCGATAGGCCGGGTCCACCGGCGCGGGATCCTGCTTCGTGTAAGTGGAGCTGTATTTGATAGGCTGATAGTAGACGAATTTGTTGACGCTTTGGCCCCGATAATTGAACGTCGCCGTGGAGATAAAATGCGCCCA
>JASJCT010000072.1 GCA_030065855.1 Myxococcota bacterium | reverse complement strand
TGTTTTCAAAGGTAAAATTCGATTGGACGTGTCAAAATCCCCCTAACCCCCTTTTTCAAGGGGGAGATCCTTTACCCGGCATAAAAATAGCAAAAATCGCGACATTTGCCCTTAACCGAATGCCATTGTTGAAAAAGGGGGGAGGGGGGATTTCATCAATAGTCCCGAAGTGTTTGGAAATCCCCCTAACCCCCTTTTTCAAAGGGGGAAATCGGAATCTCCACCCGTCAGAGTAGGCTTGAATGAGCACTAGCTTGCTCAGCCCCGTTGCTTTTGCTTCGTCAGTATGGGCTGTATATAAATAATTGAGGGTAGGTTTTGGGAAACATGTTCGTCGCGACAGCACTAGGAGCGCTTATCACAGGCATCTTACTACACCTGGGTTTCGCAGGAGAACCCTCTGACCAGCCCAATAAAGAAGCGTCTGATCGGTCAACCCCATATCTCCAGTCGGGTACTGTTCAGATCGAGGCAGGGATGGACCGTCCGGGTATGCGGGTGCTCGATTCGACCTTGCTGCCGGCGTTGCTCAAAAAAAGGGATTACAAGGCCCCGCCCACATTGAAGATGTTGGTGATTGAAATTCGAGAAGTATCTGGTGGATTTATCTACTATCCCATGGACTATTTGGGGACGTCTGATGACCGGGACGATTGGTGGCCTGCCTCCACAGTAAAGCTCTACGCGGCCATTGCCGCCTTGGAGCGAATTCGGGCAATGGGATTCACTCCCCAAGCGAAGTTAACCTTCGAATACAAAGGCAAACCAGAGACCCGACAGCTGAGCGATTTGCTCGAACGGGCGCTGGTCTACAGCAAGAATCAGCCATTCGATCAGCTGGTGGAGTTTGTCGGGTGCGACTGGCTCAACGACCGTTTCCTATCCAAACGCAATGGATTACATCAGACAGTCATGTTGCGCTCCTATTTCCGCAGATATGCGTATCCAGACGGCAGGGGCTCAAACCGCATCTCGCCCAAAATAATTGTAGAGGAGGGTGGGCGTTCGAAAACCATTCAAGCGCGTGACATCACTACCGAGTACAACTGTCTAGAGAACGGCAATTGCACCACTTTGAATAACCTGGCCGAGGCCATGCGCCGCGTCATGATGCACGAGCACTTGCCCCAAAAGGAGCGCTTCAGTTTGGTCAAAGAAGATCTTAGGCTACTCAGAGCTTACCTAAAGCGAGACGTAAAGACCGGTGGGATTTGGCAGGGCATCAAAAATGCCTACAAAAAACAAGACAAAGATCGGCCCATCCAAATTTTTCATAAACCCGGCTATGCAGGTGGTTGGTTCAGCGACAATCTGTTCATTCGCGTGAAAAACCCAGACGAACGTTGGATTGTGACCATGGCCAACAGGCCGGGCAGAGATGCCTGCGACGAGGCAGCCGCGCACATCGGAGAATTGATGGCCTCAGGAGCGCTCACACAGGCCAGGATGGAGAAAAACTGACGCAGCGGTTAACGCGCGCTGTCAAAGCCGAGGACAGATTCGCGCTGGCTCGCTATGGCCCTGGCCTGCGCGCCGGCCTCAATAGGGGAGAGCGCTTGGGTCTCTGTGAGTATTCTGTGAACCAGAGAAGGGGGTGTTTTATCGAATAGGGGAGCCCGGCCGGTAACGCCCTCGGGAAGCTCGTGGAAAAGATCATTGGTCGTTTCGATGGGTACTTGGCTTTGGCCAGATAGCTTGATCCGCTGGCACACTACAAACACCGGCACTGCCCAGTGACTGGCCCCGAGGGCCAGTGAGAACGACCCGCAGCGATTGATCACCGCGCCGTCGGCCAGTACCTGGTCAGCGCCGATCACGACAGCGCGCGCGCCCTTGGTTACGACCGGCAGGGCCGCATCTGGAACAATCTCAACCGCGATACCTCGTTCGGACAGCCACTCGGCTGCCCGGATGCCATCTCCCAATCGGTTTCCCTCGCCGATCCGCACGATGGTCGGCGCCAATCCAACTATGACACGGTACGCGGTGGCGCTCGATGATATCGAAACAATCCGGCCGCCCGTACCGATTTCTTTCTGGGCCAGATCGGCGATAGCCTGATCTGCCTGTCCAAGTGCTTCCCGCTCAGCGCTCGTGGCCTGTGATAGGGCCTCGGTCCACTGCATACCTTTATCAACCAGGGACCGCGCCCGGGTCAAAGCAAATACGGCCTGAACCCCGATGGCCCCCATTGCGGGCCGCACTTGATCGATTCGACGGGCCAGGGCCACGGCCAGCTTCTCTGCTTCGATCGCGTCATCTGACAGGGTCCTGGCCAGCAGTTCAAGGGCATCCAATCCGCGCTCAGCCAATGCTGTGGCACCGTTGGTTCGGTCGGTAGCGATGGCTTCCAGGATGGTCTCAATCTCAGGTGTCACGATGACGCGCCCGCTGCCATCTCCGGTGAAACCCTGCACCACGCCTGCCATAGCCCCGGGACGGTTTGCAGATGCTGCAGATCATCGGGCAACACCCACCGCATTTCAACGTGCTCCCAATCGAGGCGCGGTATTGCGTCCTTTGCAAGGGAAAACCGAAATGGGTGCACGGTCCAAAAGCGCTGGGTCTGCTCGTCTGATACGTCAATGGGGTCGCCGATTGCCTCGAGCTGGATGGCCGCTCCTTCGAGGCCGAGCTCCTCCCGCAACTCTATGTGCGCTTGCTCCACCGGCTCTGTTGTTTCCAAGTATCCAGAGACGCCGGCTAAGTAGCCCTGATAGGTCCCAACCCGAGACGAGCGCTTTAGGACAAGTACTTTTCCCTCACGGGTCAGAAACGCGGTCACCACATGGATGCGCGCTTGGTCAGGAGCGGTTTTCACCTATTTTATTTCTTTGGTTTGCAGGCGCCTTGTTGTGATCTTATCTTTTTTGCATCCACGCCTACCAGATCGCCGTCAAGGGCTTTTTGAAAATGGGTCCTTCCAGCATCGTACAGCCGCCGGTCACAGGCGATTTGGCCCAGCAGCGCATGGGCCTTAGATAGCTCGGGGTTCATGGAAATCGCTTGACCCAGAAAGGATCGGGCATTTGTGTGGCGACCGAGCTTAAAGAGCATTTCACCGGAGTGGAGGTACACGCTAACATCGCCAGGGGCAGCAGCGCGCGCCTTTTCAAGGGCATCCACCGCGGCTGGTTCATCCCCAGCAGCGTACTGGATGTCTGCCACGAGGAGATAGGCATCTGCGTAATTGGGGATGAGGTCGATGGCTTGTTTCAGTGCTGCCGCTGCTTCCTTTGTCCTACCCAAAAGATGTAGGGACCGTCCCAAGCCGTAAAACGCTGCGCCACGGGCGGTCTTGCCTAACGTCGCATTTTGGAATGCCTCGGCTGCTCCTGCTGCGTTGCCCATTGTCAGATACACGTCTCCCAGGGCGATGGAAGCCTCGGTCCATTTCGGTCGCATGGCAAGCGCTGTTTTCAGATGGCGAATGCCCGTCTCCCCAGGCGTCTGCAATCGGCCGTAGTGGTAGTGGGCGAGGCACGACGCGGGCTGGCTGTCGACCGCTTTTTTAAGTGCTTTCAGGGCGTCGGACTTGTTTCCCATCATCTCGTAGGTGAGACCGCGACCTAAAAGGGCCAGGTATCCAGCACCAGCGGCAATGGCTTCATCGTAGGTCGCAATGGCTTCCTTGTATTTCCCTTGGATCCTCAAGGCATCGCCCATGCCGGTCTTACCCCGCGCCACATCCCCTTTTTGGAGGGCCTTGTCAAATGCTTCCACTGCCCGAGCTGACCGGCCGTTACCAAGCCAAAACTGCCCCGAGCAAACATCGCCCACACTCTTCTTTTTGAACTTCCGCTCAATTTTGAGGCACGCGCGTTTGGCGGTTTTAAACTGGTCTTTGGCCATCTGGATCCGCGCGAGACCGAATTGGGCCTCTCCTGACTTTCGGTCCAGTCTAAGGGCCTTTTTATAGGTCCTTTTAGCGGCATCAAGGCGCATCGCCGCAACTTGCAAGTCCCCGAGGGCAACCAAGGACGCGGCGTCGTTGTTCACGCTCGCCGTCAAATCATCCAATGGGTTCGTCTCTGCAGCATTGGTAACTGAAACGACCAACAGTACCCCGATGCCGACCATTAGCGCACGCATTGTCTATCCTCCTTGGGTTCGTCCGCGACACTGGCAATCGCCACGGTTGCAATACTACCTACTTCTCCATCTAGCTTAGACGAAACATACCAGAAAATGTTCATTCTTTTAAATTTCTAATTGGCTAGCACCAGGAAGTGGTCGAGCTCAAACGGGCCATTGCGATCCAGGTGAAGGGAAATGACGTGCTTGCCCTCGGTCCAGATATTGCCGTTGGTTTGCAAGCGGACCTCTTGAAATTTTCCTAACAGTGGTGCCTTGCCCACCTGGGCACCATCGACCCGGATGGTCAGCAATGGTGTCTTTCGATTGTCTTTGAGCAAGTGGCGCGCTCGGAGAATCACCGTGGCACCATTTGGTGCAAAGGCAAAAAATCTCAGGGTTGCTGAATTGCCCGCTGTTCGACAGGCGGTCCGATTGAGGAATGCACCGTCTACAAATGGCGGTTTCTCCTTGCAGGTAGTAAAGCCTGAAAGTGTAGACCCCATTCCCTGGGCTACATCGGTACCAAAAAGGGGTGCCTCCCCCACAGCTCCCAAGCGCACCAGGGATTCGGCAGTCCATTTGATTTCAGGTTCGTCTCGGAGTACTCGAATGAGCCTGGGAATGGCCTTTTCCAGTCCGAGCCAGCCCAGGGCAACAACGGCATATCCTCGGACGTCTTGAAATCGGTCGTGGTCGAGGACATCTATTAGGGCGTCGTAGGCCCGCGCATCTCCTATCTTTCCCAAGGCCAGTACCACCAAGTATCTGGTGCGCTCTTCGACGAGCGCTTCGAGCAAGTGGGGCACTGCAGTCTTATCCTGAAGCCGGCCCAGCGCGCGAATCGCCTTTTCCCGTACGCCCACATCATCTCTACCAAGGGCTTCTACCAATGCTGGTGTGGCTGCCCGATCTCTGTGCTGTCCAAGAATGAGGCCGGCTCGGTCCCTCAGTTCGGGGTCGATATCGAACAGGGCATCGTAAACCAGATCCAGCCCGGACATATCCCCGACCTCCCCCAAGGTAAGGGCAGCGGCCAAGGCCACCGCTTCGCTCGCATCTGAAAGGAGTGTCCGCAACAAGGGCTTGGCACTCTTGATGCGCATCTCACCCAATAGTCGAATGGCCTGGACCCGCTCTTTGGCTGGCGCGCCATTGTTCTCAGCTACCTGTTTTAACCTGGGAACAGACCGGGGATCGTGCATCTGGCCCAAGTTGAGTGCTGTGCGCGCATCGTCCTCTCCTTGGCCAATGGTGTCCAGCCAGGCATAGAGGGTTTGAAGCAGGTTTTTTGCCACTGATTTTTCCCGATCAAATCGATTGGCCCGCTCTTTGGGATCTGTTGCCAGGTTGTAGAGCTCGTAAATCTCCTGGGAGGGATCTGCAATGAGCTTCCAGGGCCAATCCAGCACCAGGTGATGGTGCATCACAGAGGCAAATACCGGCTGGGCCATGTGTTTTTCGTCTCCGCCAAAAATCCCAGGTCTGAGGTCCTGACCCAGCATCGTAGGTGGCGGGGTAATATCCACGAGGTGCAGCACTGTCGGGGCAGCCGCTGCAACCGAGATTGGGGCGCGAACCCGCTTGGGGGCAATACCGGGAACAGCAATGATGAACGGCACGCGCACTTGCTCGTCGTACAGGGAGGATCCGTGATAGCATCCACCGTGATCTTCGAACTCTTCGCCGTGATCTGCTGTGATGACAACAATAGCATTGCGCTGTAACGTCGCTTCGATATGTCGGATCAGGCGGATAACTGCTTCGTCAGCGTCTCGTATCTCCCCGTCGTATCGGTCGGTTGGAGACACACCGTATCGAGTCGATTCGTATGGTTCATGTAAATTGAAGTAGTGTACCCATAGAAACGTCGGGGGCTCACCAATGGTGACGACACGATCAATGACACCTATCATCTCATCTGTTAGGTCCTCAGGTGGTAAATTGCCGTGGGTGACCTTGCCAAAGCCAAACTTTGAGCGCCGGTAATGACCCACCTTGTTTCCTTCAGTAAAAAATATGCCCTTGGTGTAGTGGGCTGCGGTTTCGTAGGAGCGCGCGTTAAACGCATCAGCCAGGGTGGGGTATTGAATGTCCCTGTTCAGCATGGCCTCGTCGTAGATGTACCTTGAGGCGTGCAGTGCGGAAATTGCGTACGAACTGTGGGGCGCGGTCGTGTACGCCCTTTCAAACACCACGCCTTTTTCACGTGCCCACTGATCCAGGTTAGGCGTGAGATCTCGATGCCGATGTCCATAGACCCCCATCCGGTCTGCGCGGAGTGCGTCGATGGTGATAAGCACCACATGTGCGTCTGGAAATGCAGGCCATTGCCCATTTTCGGCAGGGAGAACGCGGCGCCTCAGCTCCCGCTGTAACGTAATGGGGGGAGTCGATGGCTTGGGTCGCATGCCAGGCCGGATCGGGCGCGCTGTGACCCGAAGCACGTCTGCCAACGTTGCAGTGTGGTTGTATGCAGCTGCGCGCACTGTCTGGCGCAGGTCAAATGTGGCGGCGGCTCCCACATAGAGAACCACAACGCCACCGGCAATGAGCCCCCCCCATTTTCGAAATCGCACGGTCTCTGTGCCACGGGCCAACAAAATGCGAAAGGCCATGGCAAACCCACCCAGGGTAACGGCCCCGAGGGTGGTATGGAGATAGAGATAGAGCCGTCGAAACAAATGGGCATCGCACCATCGAGCCCCAAGTGCTGCTGAGATGAGCACAGTACAGATGATGATAACCCAACCCCGCGTCAGCCTTCCCCGATCGGCTGCCTGAACAACCCTGAGGATGGCTCGCGTGAGTAACCAAAAAACGATAACGAACACCGCAGCTGTTATCCCAATGAGGACAAAGCGCCCGGGTAACAGGCGCATGCGGCCCCCTTGAAACAGGTGGTAAGCAAGGGCAATCAGTCCGATAGCTGCCACCGATGTGATGGCGGTCGTGGCCATTGACGTCTCGCTCTGTTTGATGAGCGGCGCCAGTCTTCGTCCCATAAGGGCCAGGCAAACCACAGCTGTGCTGATGAGCATCCCGGCAAGACCCAATCGACCCACGGCTTGCAGGCACAGCAGTAGCTTTTCAAAACCACTGTCAAGGCCCCAGATGGCCTGGCGCAGATCGAGAATGGCTGCCACACCTCCGGCAAGCAGCCCTGCGAGGATGGCTTTAGAAATTGCTAATCCGCGGTGATCAATTATCGCTGGCTGGTATTCGTCCTCGACGTGGGCCATATCGCTTTTGCACGGGTCATTCGAGGCGCCGACCGGATTCGAACCGGTGATAGAGGTTTTGCAGACCTCTGCCTTACCGCTTGGCGACGGCGCCGAGGGGATGCATCCTACCACCTCACTTTAAGAAGTCAATTCACGAGGCGAGCTCTGAACAAAATTGCTACTTAATGCGGTAGATGATCCGGCCCCGCGAGGGATCGTACGGCGAGACTGCCACCCTAACGTGGTCGCCCAGTACGATCCGGATTCGGAATTTGCGCATCTTACCGGCCAAGTGGGCGAGCACCACGAGACCCGAATCCAGACGCACGCGAAACATGCCTCCGGCCAGGACCTCTTCTACAACCCCATCCAATTCAATATGATCCGTTCTCGGCATCGCCCTTTCTCAGCAAGAAACTGGTTTTCGGACGGAAAACGTATGCTCTTTTTGGGAATGGGTCAATAAGCGATTCGATTATTCGCCACACCAGCTGCAGATTTTCTTCGATCTAACGAGAAAGACAGACACTCTGCACGGATTTTAATGAATGTTTTCTCTTAATCTAGGTAGGATTTAGAGGAGGGCTTCCATTCGGCGATCCAGGTCGAGCAACCGTTCCTGGACCAGTTGGATGCGCTCTTTTTGACGGCGACGCTTCGAAGCAGTACGCCCGGACACGTGGGTACGCACCCGAGGCCGCTCCTTGTTCAGAAGTCTCGCCTGCATATTGAAAATTACTCGCTGTAGCCACATTTTCGTTTCTCCTAACCCGAGTACTATGCAAAACACCGACCAACTCTACCTAGAACTCATTTTCTGTTTAATTATTGGTCAGTTAGTAGATGTTTACGGTATGTATCCACCATTGCACCTGCGAAAAAGATCGCTCAAAATATCTGGTGCGATGGGCATACGGCCATTGCTCGGAGTAAAAAATCGTAAATGATTATAATATATTATCTAAGTGCGTGACGATTTTCGCACCCCAATGTGTCAAGGGAAAAATATGATAGAAAAAACTGACAAACCCGCGCGCATTCAGTATCGAGATGCAGTGATGGAGGTGGTTCGCGGCACCACCATCGTCGACTTTCTAGAACAGTACCCAACCGACGGAGATGACTCGATTTTTGCCGCAGTCATGAACAACCGCGTGGTTTCCCTACACGCCAAAATTGTCCGTTCCGGCACCATCGTGCCCATTGGCTACGATTCTGCGGCTGGTGCGCGCATTTACAGGCGGCATCTCACGTTGATGCTGTATGAAGTTTTTTACAAGCGTTACCCCAACTGCCACATTCGCGTGGGTCAGGCCATTTCCGAAGGATATTACTTTGAAGTGGCAGGGGTTGAGGTAGACGACGGGTTTTTAGCAACCATATCCCGGGACTTAATACAGCTGGCTGCCCTCAAACGCAGGTTCCGATTTTGTCGGGTCTCGGTGGAAGAGGCCAGGCGAATATTTGCCAATAAGGGATCCCCAGTTAAGCACAAGATCCTGACCACATGGCCCTATGGGCACGTGGGTATCACGAGTGTTGGGAACTTTGTCGATTTTGCATTCGGGCCAGTGGCGCCCCACACTGGCTATTTCGATAGATTTCAGTTGCTGCCCTTGAAACAGGATTTTGTGCTCCAGTTTCCAGCCCCGAGCAATCCAGCCATAAAGAGAAACGACACGCCACAGCCCAAGCTCTATCGCGTACTAAAGGAATCTCGACACTGGTCTGGGCTGATGGGCGTGGCCCATGTGGGGGATCTCAATGCAAATTGCATCGACGGATCGATCCGGGAAGTGATCAAGGTCGCAGAAGGGCTGCACGAAAAAAAGCTGTCCAATATCGCAGATGAGATATCGAAATCCCCTCGACGCCGGTTGGTACTTATCGCAGGGCCGTCAGCAGCAGGTAAGACCACGTTTACCAAGCGCCTTTCGATCCAACTCATGGTCAATGGCCTAAAACCAGTGTCGATTTCCCTCGACAACTATTACGTGGACAGGGAAAAGACCCCGAGGCACCCCAATGGGGAATACGATTTCGAAGCCCTTCAGGCAATCGACCTCGAGCTATTCAACGACCACCTTCGACACATTCTCAATGGAAAGCGCGTGCTGACGCCCAAATACGATTTCAACCGTGGGCGTCGGGCACCCAAGAGGAAATGGACGCCAATCACCTTTGGCCCCGACAACGTGCTGATTATTGAAGGCATTCACGGCCTAAACGACGCACTCACCCCAGCGGTGTTGGCAGAAGAAAAATATCGCATCTACGTTAACGCACTCAACCCGTTGGCAATAGATGAACACAATCGGTTAAATACCTCAGATACGCGACTGATACGACGCATTGTCCGGGATAGGCACTACCGCGGCTACCTCGCTTCAGATACGATTCGATCCTGGTCTTCGGTTCGCCAAGGGGAGCGTCGGCACATATTCCCGTTTCAAGAGTCAGCCGATATTATCTTTGACACCTCTCTTATCTATGAATTTTCCGTGCTCAAGGTATTTGCCGAACGCTATTTGCTGGAGGTTCCCCAAACCCACCCGACCTTTGCCGAGGCCTACCGCCTGCGCATGTTCCTGGCCATGTTCGTCCCGATTCTGCCCGGAGATGTGCCCCAGACATCACTGCTCAGAGAATTTATCGGAGGGTCCAGTTTTACGTATTAGGACTCACGCAAAAATAACTTCCCAGATTTTCGGGCCCAGATGTGCGTCGGATTTGGTGGGTGCGATTGAGCCAAACCGCAGGCGTAGCAGCGCTACGTCGAGGATTTTGCGATTGAGCAACCGCCGAAGACGGCGTGCAGATGGGATACGGAAATGGGAAGTTATTTTTGCGTGAGTCCTTAGTCGGATCGGCTGTCTTTGGCGATGAGGACGTCGATGAGCTGCTTTTCCATGCGGCGCACTTGGGCAGTCAGGCGATTGAGTTTGCGCAGCAGGAAAAACGCCCATAGAAATAAAATCCACATTAAGATTGCGCCTACGATGATGGCCAGTGTTTCCTTAACACCCGCCTCTTTGGAGGCGATGGTGTAGATAACAATCCAAAGCCCCGCGCTTACCAAAGACGCTGTACCGGTGCGCCAAAACCAGGTCCGCGTCCTGCGATGTTTGTTTATTAATTTTGTTAAGTCTGAACGGAGCTGTTCAGGATGAGGGGCCTGGGATATCATACGTTATCGTAACGGCTATGAACGTGCGAGGCAATGACCTCAAATGAATAAAAGGAAAAACATCGATATTGTGGTTGTTGGTGCTGGCCCAGCCGGCATTGCCGCAGCCGAAACCCTGGCCCGGGCAGGGGCTGACGTTTTACTCATCGACCGGCATGCCCGGCCCGGGAACAAGGCCTGCGCAGGTGGATTGACACAAACAGCTTGGCTGAGGGCAGGGTTAGACCCGGCGTCCCTGCCAGATTATGCGACCGCATTCGACAGTATCGCCGTGCACAGCGACATTGGCAGAACCGCCATACGCCACAACGGGGCGCCCTTGCTGGTGACAGTCGACCGCGCCGCATGGATCGCGGACCGCATCGCCAACCTTCGGGCGATCACCGCAGATGTTTGCCTCGATGAGAGGCTTGTGCGCATTGGGAATGGCTACATCATCACCAATCATGGGCAGCGGCGATTCGGTTGGCTCGTGGGTGCGGACGGCGCTGTCTCGCGCACGCGACAGCTGCTAGGGCTCAGGCCAGGGTTGACAATGCATGCCTGGCAAATGCGCCTGAACACCGCACTCGCCAGGCGCTGTGGCCTCGATGTGGTGCGGCCCACCATATGGTTCCCATTGAGCCTTCCTGGATTGGGCTATGCCTGGGCGTTTCCGTATCAGGATGAGCTTCGCCTGGGGTGTGGGGCATTGATGCAAGCGACCCAGAAGGTGGGGGTAAAAGCGGCATTTCTCGCCCTGCTCGCCAAGTTCAAGTTACACCTGAATAGTGGACCTACCC
The DNA here is from genome assembly GCA_030065855.1 of Myxococcota bacterium. Classification (GTDB taxonomy): domain Bacteria; phylum Myxococcota_A; class Polyangia; order JAAYKL01; family JAAYKL01; genus JASJCT01. The sequence continues at coordinate 34,859 of JASJCT010000072.1, read as the reverse complement.
AGGCCGGCACCATCGGCTGTGGTTATATGGGCTATCGCTTTGGTAGGGTGTTTTTAGCAGGCGACGCAGCAGGGCTCGCCTCTCCCCTGACAGGAGAGGGAATAGCGCAGGCACTTATTTCCGGCAGGGAAGTGGCCAAAGAAATCATGACACCCGGTTATCAATCAGCGGAAATCGCCAAGATTGCCAACCGGCATCGCCGCACCTGCGATGTGTTGACAAGTGCGTTCTTTGGCCGTCCGTCATTGGCAATGGCGCCATACGTGCTTCGACTGCCGTTTATAAAAAAGAAGACACTAAACCGCTACATTCTATAGGATGTAATGCCCATGGGAAAACAGGCGACAGGCAAACGTTTTTTTCACAGCATCACCCAGTTGCTCGTGTGTGCAGGGGCGATCGCAGTACTCCTTTCAGGGTGTCGCCGTACATATGGACGCCAAGCGTGTCGGATGGAGAGCGAAACGGTCATCGCTACAACACGCAGCGTCCCTTCTGCGGTGACGATTGACGCCATGGATGACCAAACTTTTGTGGCTGCCTGGTCTGCGGATCAGGCCACTTGGATCGTCGACTTGTCAGCAACGGGTGCAGTGGCTTCGGCACCTTGGAAAATCCAGAGACATCGCCAGGTGATCGGTGATCTTGCAACATCAGAGCCCGCGCCAAAGACATTCTGGCCAGCGAACGCACGCACGTCTTTTGATGCTGAGGACCTCAGCGCAGTAACCCTGGATGGGCATCGGCTGCTGCTACTTATTCTCGAGCGGCCTGGTAAAAGCAACAGGGGAGGTGCCTATGCCGTTGCGCTGGATGGCCCACTGCGTCGTGTGGTCAGTATGCTTCGCATTGGACCAGCCGGTGAATACGCCAACCGCATCACTGCACGCAAGATAGGGAACGAGGTTGTGGTCGCGTGGCACGAGGGTGCCCTAGATGCATCGAGGATCCTGATTGTTCGGCTCGATGTGGCGCCTCTTAAGGTATTAGCCAGGGGAAGCATCAAAGGAGAGGGCGCGGTCTCTCACCCGTCACTCGCAGCACGCGATCAGACATTGTTGGTCGGTTGGACTGAGACATCCCACATGGGCACGGGATTGAAAAGCCTGGTCAAGGTTGGCCCACTCAGTCGGGATTTGAGGACAACATCCATAACAACAGCCTATTCTGGCCGGTTTTTGGATACCGCACCTGTCCTAACCCCAGTGGATGACAGATTCGGCCTTGTATTCCGGGATGACGCAGATGGGGACGACACGCCTGAATTCTATGTTGCCCTTGTTGAAAAGAGCGGGTCTGTATCAATGTCGGCCCAGCGTATATCTCAAGCAGATGGCTGGAAGGGTCCTGGGGTGGTCTACCGCGAGCCGCATTTCATCAGTGCAGCCATTCGGTCATTCCAGCGAAACTTGCTGATTGGCTTAAACCGGTTTGACAGAAGCGGTGTCAAGCTAGGGGGTGAGTTTCAGGTATATGCGGACAAGACCGATTTTGTCCGCGTTGATCTAGCCGTCAACGAACGAGGCGTGCTGTTGGTCTACGCCGAAGATCGCCACGGCGAAGGCCGCATCCTCTCGGGGAGTGTTGTCTGCACTGATACGCCATAGAAGGTGGACGGATGGTGTATGGGAAAGCTTGACATCCGCGCCCTGTTTGGCTAAAAGCGCGTGTCGATCGGTCGGGGATCGTCTAATGGCAGGACGACGGGTTCTGGCCCCGTTAATCAAGGTTCGAATCCTTGTCCCCGAGCTTTGGCCCCATCGTCTAGCGGTCAGGACGTCGGCCTCTCACGCCGAAAACAGGGGTTCGATTCCCCTTGGGGTCACCAAGCACGCATTAATATTTCCTTACATCCCCGTATCCTTCCCCTGATTCCCATCGTCTGTCCAGTCAACTGGACTCCTTACAGTAAAGGTCGATTCCCCTTGGGGTCACTAGCCGTTCCAAGATACCTCCTCAAAAGTCATGGTCGTCCACCACGGTCATCGTCTTTTCTGTCTTTGCCAGGTAATCTTTAGATACTATCCCACTGGCAAAGCTTTATAGACTACTTCTACAGGTAACTAACAGCGATTACTATTATTCGTTGATCGAGTGGCAAATAAGACTTTTTAAAATATTTCCTAGCACATTTCAATAGTTAGAGGCTCATGGGTCAGAACAATTCAATTTGGCACGATATTTCCATATAGAGGTCGCCAAAATTTGTGAATTGAAGATGACACGAACGTTAAAACGCGCAAGATCTCCTCCGCAACTTTTTCTTTTAGGAAATCACCCTTGCAACAATGATGTTGGGGATTCTAAACAACACATAGAAAAGGAGTAGAAAAATGAATCGTGTTATTATACTTGCAGGTATTCTCTCTGTAGCGCTTTGTGCCGGAAATGCAAACGCTGGTTGGACAAAGATCCAATTTAATGAAGATGCAGGTGATGATTATATTTATACAGGTTTTGATTACAAAAATAGCTGTGGATCTAACTGTTGGAGATATGAAGTTAGAGATCTGCACGGCAGAAGGAACTGCGATGAGATTAGAGTATGGTTCTATCAGTACTATGGCATAGGTTATGAAATTATGCTCTTAAATAACTATTATTGGGATGAAGACAATGATCCTGATGAGAACTGGGCCAGTGTAACAGATTACACCTCTGGTACCTGGTGGTACAAGACTGTAAATATGAATACCATGCAAGATAGTGATCTGAGAAGCGACTATTACTCAGATAATGGGCCGATATGGTATCTCAGATTCCTGAAGTGCCCGGTAGCAGGGGCTTGCACTGCTTATGGTTATCAGCTCTACATGGATTAAGAAACATGCACACCCTGCTGGGAAATAGAGGAAGCATTGTTCCTCACTTAGCTTAAGCGTTCAGTTGAAAACGGATCTGAGAGAACGCTCAGATCCGTTTTCGCATATCACAGAAGAATGGAGTAAAACATGAAAAAAAGCAGATTTTTAACCACTGTTGTACTAACCTTGCTCACATGCTTGTGTGTTTATGCAACGGTCAGTATTTTTCGTGGATCCGAGTCAAATGACAAAAATGATATTGAAGTGATCGCGAAAAATAAAGCAGCAAAGGATAATACCCAAACAAAACAGAGAACAGAGCAAAGAAAAAAAGCACGCCCATCTCAATTAGAAATGAAAAATGCATTTCAAGCCCTCAACCATCTGGGGATGTACGACGAAAATGGGCCTACTGCCGAGGAATTGGAAATGGCCGCAGAGAAAGCAGCGGAAGAGGCAGCCATGACCGACGAGGAAAAGGCAATAGAGACGGCAAAGCACAAGGAAATCGCCGAGCATTTTTGGGAAAGGGCGCCAAGGGTAATAGAAAAGATGCTAAACGAAGAAAGGGAAGATTATTCTTGGACAAACCATATCGAGTCTGCTGGCAGTTCATTTCTTCAGGAAAAGGAACTGGGCGGAACAGAAATTCGAAGCGTAGACTGTCGAGAAACTATTTGTAGAGTTGAATTTATTCATGCTGACGACGAAGCGCGAAAGAAATTTGAGGAAGATGGAAGAGCAGACGGGCCATGGACAGGCGATCAATATGGTAGAAAAATAGTATTGGAAGATGGGCGGGTCGGTAAATACGTCTATTTTGGCAAAGATATGGAACCTTCATTCACAGAGCGGTTTCATAATAATATCGTCAACAAAGAGATGTATATGTGAACGTTACCTCCCTCAATGGATATTATCGCGATCGGGCTCGTTTGGCACGAACGCCCCATCGTTCGAGATATATGGACAACCATCTTTGGGAACACTCAATCCCCTGTTTTTGAAGATTATCTTTGGTTTCAATAAGACTGAAATTACTCCTTTGGAACGTTTCGATAATCAATGGCTTGTTTAGCTCGTAGCGATTACTCTTAGTGCGTTTAGGTGCTTTCTCGGGTTGCTGATGCTGCGGTTGGGTATCAACACTGTCCTTTTCTTCAGCAAGAGCAGTGGATGTATTTAGTAGATTATCCCGTGTCCCACCAATTATCGCTTTGTCTGGTAAAGCGTGCACACTCTGGGAGGCATCGTCTTGTGGCTTGGGATGCACTGCAAACCGTTCAGCGAACACTTCATTGATGGCTTCGATAGGTTGTCTGCCAGCGACCACTGAGGTGACCAACCTATCTGCCAGGTCTACCAATCCCCTGATATTTCGATTGGGAAACCCATGTAGACACATTACCTCAAAATGCTCGCCATTAAGGGGCAAAATCCCGGCATCGATGGCTTGACCTTGACGGCAAAACGCCCTATCGAGCAAGGCGGCGAAAATGTCCGGGATATCGGCGATCCGCTGATTCAGAGGTGGAAGCTCCACTAGTCTGAGCCTGGCAAACAAATCGTGGGACAGCCCTCGCGTCTTTCCTTGCTGATTGGAGGCGAATAAAAAGCGGACATCTGCGGGGCGCGGTTTGTTTTGGCCCAGTCGGGCGACCTCACCTTCTTCGATAACACGAAGCAAACTGCGCTGGATGCGATTGGGAAAGTTATGGATTTCATCTATAAATAGCGCCTTTCCGTGCGCGTCCTCAATGAGGCCCGAGCGACCCGCCACATTGGAAAAAAACCTAGGCACAACACCGAATAAGGTCGACGTGATTTCTTCCATCGACGCCATACGCGCAGCATTGAATTTCAACAGAGGCAGTGGAGATGAGCCATTTTTCTCCATCATCTCTGCCAGGGCTGAGGCTGCCAGCTCTTTACCAGTGCCCGATGGCCCGTAGATCAGTATGTGTCGATCAGAGATGGCGGCTTGCTCTAGCACGCGCAGAATAGGTCCCGTATGAAATCGGCCCCTCATGCCATATCGCTCCGAAGGATGAGGACTAATAAATGGAAGCACGTTCTCGTGGAATAACAGTACATTGTATCCAGCGCGGATAATTGCTCCATCGTGCAGCTTGGTTTGGCCTTGGATTCTGTTTCCGTCAACGAACGTTCCGTTGGTACTATGTAGATCCTCTAAAATATAATCTTGGCCGATGGGCGTGATCGAAAAATGACGTCGGGAGAGTTTGCTATCGCAAATATAGAGGTCACTGGAGGTGCTTCGTCCCACGAAGAACCGTTTTTGAACCAGGACGCGATCAGTATTGCACTGATCCCCGGCTGAATAAGCGATGAGCAGTCCGGCTGCAGCCGTTTTAGGGCCAGCAGTATCTGGTCGATCAGTGGCAATTTGGGTCGTCGTTGTCGTTTCCATTGACCGCTATGTTTTTTAAATTGCTGACATCCTGTCTAATCGTAATTGCCTGCCATATCAACCCGCGGGCCGAAGATTTTTTGGCTCGATCAGACTGGTGACCTCGACTTTTGGTATTGCTTCTATGGCGGAGCGATCTTTCGTTGTTGTCCTTGGGATGTGCGCCCAGCGTTGTTGGGTCAGTTGGTCAACGACGCTCTCTGCCGACGGCCGTGCATTTGGTTCTTTGGCCAGCATGAGCATCACCAATTCGGCAAGCGCTGGCGGGATATTGGGGATAAGGTGTTCTACGCTGGTAGGTGTTTCAAATAGCAGTTTTTGCTGAAACGCCAACAGATCGTCTGCCTGAAAAACTTCTTTGCCTGCGATAAGCTCGTAAAATACAACCCCCAATGAATAAATATCACTAGCATTGGTTACACTTTTATTAGAAAATTGCTCTGGTGACATATATCGATACGTGCCTACGACGTATCCCGTTTGGGTCAATGAGGTTTGAAAGTCTGTTTTTGCCACACCAAAGTCCATTAACTTGGCAAAGTACTTATCCTTCCCCTTTTCTATCAACATGATATTGCTAGGCTTGATGTCTCGATGAACGATACCTTTACTGTGAATTAAACTCAAGGCATCCGCCACTTGGCGGATGACGTGTACACAAATCGATAGATCGGGTTGGCGGCCCTGGCCAATGATCTGGGCGAGGGTCTCTCCTTTGAGCAGCTCCATGACGATGAATAGTTTGTCTCTGTACTCGCCCCTCTCTATCATCTTAACAATGTTCGGATGCTCGATTCTGTGCGCGATGGCTGCTTCGTATTTGAATCGTTTCGAGCTTCTCTCACTTTGACTTCGCTCATCTGTCAGAACTTTGACCGCGACGATCTCGCTTTTATCTTTCAAGCTGTGGGCTTTGTAGATGGTTCCCATGCCACCGGATCCGATGCGTTCAATGATTCGAAACTGTCCTACATATTTCTCACTTTTCCAAAAATCAAATAAATACCGGTATCGATTAAAGAGCAGGAATAAGATAATAAGAGCGAGGACAAATCCTACGACAAAAGAGTTTCTCGTTATCGCCTTTATTTCATTGTCCTTAGATAACAGCGCTTTTTCTTTTGCCAATAGCTTTTTTTCCTGTTGCAATATCTCGTTGCGCTTTACCAATAGAGCGTTCTCTTTTTCCTTCTTGAGGGTATCGTAACGCACCTGCATGTTGGCGACTTTCTCCTCGAGATCCCTGTTAAAAACGGATTCATAAGCGTGTTGATACTTCTCGAGATATTTAAGGGCTTTTACACTATTGCCTGTAGCCTTGTGCAGTTGGTACAACATCTTGTAGCTAAATTTCATATTTGTCTCGTTTCCAATTGCTTTGGCCAGCTTTACTGCTTCGTTTAAGTATTTTCGCGCCTTAGTGTAATTTTTTTGTTTCAGATATACTTGACCGATTCCGGAAAGCGAACCGACAATTTTGCCCTTTTCGCCTGTCTCTCTCTTTTTTTTTAGTGATCTGTTCAGGTATTGGAGGGCTTCTTCGTACCTGCCTAGATCCAGTAAAGTACGGCCAATGCCCATTAAAATAGCACCGGCGTTCATGCCTGTTTCTTCTTGTAAAGCCAATGCCTTACGGTTATAGTCCAATGCCTTTTCAGGTTCTTTGAGAGCCTCTCGATATATAAGGCCGATGTTGCTGTAAGCAGTAATAATAAGCTCGGTGTTTCCGATCTCTTTTGCAACGGTTAGAGATTTATTATAATACTCTAGTGCTTCATGGGAGCGTCGCATGGAAGTATATACAAGTCCAATGGCATGATACGAAGATGCGATACTCCTTTTGTCGCCCAGTTCCTCTGCTATTTTCAATGCTTCGAGTTGATATTGGAGTGCGGGCTGGAGATCTTCTAAATATTGGTAAATCGAACCGATGTTTCTTAGAGAAGCAGCAATATCTTTCCTGATACCTAGGTGCTGCCTGATTTTGAGAGATTCTTTGGCTACAGGTAGTGCATCCCCATATCGTCCTAGAATAATGTAACTCCAACTCTTATTACATAAGGCAGACGCTTCTCCTTTTTTATACCCCAGCTCTTTAGATAGCGACAGCGCCGCCGTTCCATGGTGAAGAGATTTTTCCGGATTAACAATATAAGACACGTAAGCTATTTCGTTTAGTAGATCGACTTTCTCCTTCCCTGAAACCTCGGCGAGTTTGTTTTCCAGGTTAACAATCGTTTGCTGAAGGTCGCCCCTTGCATTGAATGCAAAAATGCAGACGATAATACTCGATAACAATGGAAAGATTTTACTCATTTGGACCCCTCCCTTTTTCCTTCATGGGCGATCTTTCATGATCAGCGAACATGCTGACAAAATCAATTGTCAGAAACTTCTCATGCACCCATGCTCTACTTGTGATTGCAAAACGCACCATACAGAATTTTTCATCGATTGGATAGTCTGCCTGTTAATAAAAATGCACTAATAGACAACACAGGGAGCGATGTTTGTATTATGTGCAATACACTGTATAAAGTTGCATAGAATTTTTGGGCACACACTCTGACCAATCGGCAGCCCCCGTGTAGATCGGGGATTCGTGATTACTAACTGGGATGGGAGACTTTTAAAAGAAAAGTGTTATGAAGAGCAACGAAAAGAGGGAAGCGTTGATAGACAAGCGCGTGCCTGCAGTTGCGTTACATCCATCTAATCCAAGGTAAATATCCTCTTCGGTATCATTATCGGAATCCTCATGCCAATAATCAGTATTTGGACCGGTTTCCCCATAGGCACGAAATATCTGATTTTTTATAGGCGTACATTTATCATCATCACAATAATCGATATGCTGACCGGGTTCCTCATCAGCGCCATCTGTCTGACTTTTTATAGGGGTACATCCGTCATCATCCAATAAACTTAAAGTTGTTTTGCGTATACACATGTCTTTCCTCCTTGTCTCATACGTGTTGATCGATTTAATGTGTAAGCCTTTTTTAACTTTTGTAACAATTTTTATCACAATTTATCAATCTTGTCAATCAGCTGTATGCACAAATTATATTTTTGTTACTTTTTGTCCGATCAGTTCGTAGTGTTAGCAGAGATCCTTTTCGCACCCTTAGTGGGATGTAGTTATTTTGTTTTTCTCAACCCTGCTCAGGATTGGGTTCGTTTAAATATCGTTCAGCATAAGGTGATGACTTAGTGCAGCGAGCACATCACTAATGGAAGGCATTGATATCCAAAACACATCGAGTTTCGAGCTGTTTTGATTATTCATGATCTTAAGCCGAGCAAGCTGATTGAGCGAAGCGCTTCGTAGAGACCTGTAGCAAACGTTTCGGGGTGTTTTATCTCTGTATTATCGCTTGCTTCGAATGTAGTGTTCCAAGCCAACGATATCGAGGGTTGGGGAGCCTTCAGCGCGCAATCGGCTGTTTCGCTCGCGAATCCACTCGATAATCAGCGGGAACGCCTGGATGGTGGTTCGGTTTGTGTCGTGGAATAGAAAAACGCCGCCTTTGGGGTTTTGTTCTATCACATCCCGCGTTCGGTTCAGGAGGTCTGCTGCATCGGTTGCTTTCCAGTCGAGGGGATCTAAGTTCCACATCACGACGGTATACCCCTCGCGACCAAGACGGGCGAGCCCTGTATCGTTCACGCGACCGAAAGGCGGCCTAAACAGCCACGGCCGACGGCCGATAACCCCGCGCAGGACCTGTTCGACTTGAAGCACTTCTGTGCGCCATCCCGATTCGGTAAGGCGTGTGATGTCCTTGTGATTGAAGGTATGGTTGCCCAAATAATGACCGCGGCGGTAGATGTCTCGGAGCACGGCTTGATTCTCAGGCCCACCGGCTGTTCTCGGGTGAAATCGCGCACCATTGATGAAGAACGCGGCTTTTATGCCATACCTATCCAATTGGTTTAGCAGGACCGGCGTGGTGCGGTGGTCTGGGCCATCGTCGAACGTAAACGCCACAGTTCCGGGCGCCTCCTCACCCTTCACCATATATCCCCGTCCCATATAAGGCGCCCACAGGTTGCCGTCTGCTCCTTTGGTCTTGTAGCGGATGTCATCGAGGGTCCCCCAGGCGATCGCGCCAATCGGGAGTGCGGCGATGAGACACCAGATAAACAGGCGCTGATGGGCCAGCTGCATTTAGAATGGAATATCGTCGTCGTTGGGTCCAAAACCAGATGTGCCTGGATCTCCTGGCCCACCGGAAAAATCGTCGCCCCCGGGCTGTGGCCCACCAGGCCCCCCGCGATCTTGGTATCCACCACCGCCCTGATAGCCGCCGCCACCCTGGTACCCGTCGCTGCGGCTGCCGAGAAACGTCACGCGAGAGGCGTTGATCTCTGAAATGTAGCGCTTGATACCATCTTTGTCGTCATAGCTGCGATTTTGTATCCGGCCCTCGAGGTAAACCTGCCGGCCTTTTTGTAGAAACTTGGACACGGTTTCGGCCAGCTTGCCCCACACGACGATGTTGTGCCACTCGGTGCGCTCTTGGCGTTCGCCTTGGGGGTTGTTGTAGGATTCATTCGTTGCCAGGGAAAATCGGCACCGCGCCGTACCACTTTGTGTGTAGCTCAGCTCTGGATCCTTGCCCAAGTTGCCGACCAATATCGCTCTATTTACGCCTTCGGCCATCGTGCACCTTCCTCCTTTATAGCAAAAGACTCCTAAAATTCATGCTACACCCTGGACTATAGGATTGCTGCGGAGGCCCGTCAACTTCAGCGCCCTGAGGGCGTGACGATACGGCCTTCACCTGCACCTTGTCTGCGCTTACCGTGCAGCCATATGGGCCTGGGTACTGCTAATTTGGCAGTTGGGTCGTGCCATAAATGCATATTTTCTACTTTCTAAAATTAGTAAGAATAATATTTTCAAATGGTTACGTGTTTGGCACGGGTGTTGATGGGGTTTTGCTGTGTCGCACGCTGGTTTCGGTTGGGCCCAAAGAGTGGGCGGCATTGGAAAAAGGTAGTAAAAAAGGAGTATCAAAATGAAAAAGACATCCACAGCTATCCTGGTCAGTATGTTCGTTACTGCGGTCGCCCTGTCGGGCGCCATGGCCCAGAAACGAGATGGGTCTGGTTGGCATCGGGGACATCCGGGCAAGATGAAACACCTCATCTCCCAACTGGACCTCACTGATGCACAACAAGCAAAGGTAACAACCCTGCACACAGCCCTTATCGAACGTATGGATGGGCTGCGACAAGACCTGCGCACCCTGCGCAGCGAGATGCGGGCCCTTTGGGACAGCGATGTACCAAACCGTGAAGCCATCCTGGACAAACAAGGAGAGCTGCACGCTATCAAAGGCCAGATGGCCGAGCTGCACCTGGGGTTTCGCCTTGATGTCTATGCACTGCTCACCCCTCAGCAGCAACAACGGGCCAGAGCAATGTTTTCGAAAATGGGCCACCGCGGCTATGGAAAAGGCCGCGGGTATGGTTTTGGCCACGGCAAAGGCAGGGGCGGTGAGTGCCCCTTTGCCGAGAAATAATCCCCCTCTTGTCTAGCAACGCTTCTCTTAAATGGCGTATCGGGCTGCTGCTTACCACTGCGGTGATGGGCGCCGCCCTGGTCATTAGCGGGATCACCAGCTATCAAACCGCAGTGCGCAGTTACCGGGCCATTGGCAAAGCAGAAGTCGTCTCCATGTTTATGGGCTTGCGCCACGAATTTCGGCACCCCAGGAACCATCCAGATGTCCTACTAGAGGATATTTTCAGCGATTTGCAAAAGCGCGGCCTCAGCTATTTGGCTGTGATGGATGCGCGCGGCGCGCCGATCTTTGAAAAGGGGAGGGCGATCTCCAGGTTTGCAAGCGAAAAATGGACCTGCGCACGTGGGCATCGCCCCGTGGATATCTCGTTTGTGGACAACGGCGATCGGTTGCACGGCGTGGCCCGCATCCGAGGGCATCGGGGACCTGCCCCAAGATGTCGTTTTCTGGTCATGGAAATCACGCCGGTCGAAGGCAAGGAGATCGTTAACCGGGCGTTTACTGGCTTGATAATCGAGGTGGGTGCGACACTCTTCCTCCTGGGTGCGGCGCTTGTTTTTTGGCGCTTGTCTCGCAAATCCGAGCAAGTCGCCAGCCAGTTGGAACGGGAACGGCGCGCTACAGCAGAGCAGCTGGAACGAGACCGCCAGCTTAAGATGCTCGGGCAGATGTCAGCGGTGCTTGGCCACGAGCTCAAGAATCCGTTGACCGCGCTCAAGGGGCACGCCCAACTGTTGACCGAACAGCTCGGCTCAGACCATTCGGGCTATAAATGGGCCGAGATCGTAGTTGCTGAAACAGAGTACCTGGAGCAACTGACCAACCAGGTATTGGATTTTGCAAAAACCGGCTCGCTTAAACTGAGCACGGTCTACTTGGATGACTTGGCCCATGCTGCAATTGCGTTTTCAAAAAGCGATCCCGTGCAGATCGAACTCGACGATGACAGTGCCCACTGGGTATTGGATCGGCACCGCATGGCCCAGGTGCTGATCAACCTGTTGCGCAACGCGCGCCAGTCTTCTGGCAGTGAACCGATCTCCCTGTCCATTAAAGCAAGTGACAAACTGACTATTGTCGTTCAGGATCGGGGTTCTGGCATCCCCAAAGGAGATGAAGACAAGATCTTTGAGCCGTTTTTTACCAACCGGGCCACAGGCTCGGGGCTGGGCCTTGCACTCTCCAAGAGAATTGTCGAAGAACACGGCGGGCGGATCTCAGTCGAGAACCCAGCCCAAGGCGGGGCTGCGTTTATCATCGAACTGCCACAGGGCACAATGGAAACAGACCCATGACACAACAGGTACTGATTGTCGACGATCGGGAAGGGATCCGCAGTTTTATTGCCGACGTCCTGACCGGCATTGGTCTTGAAACCACTACTGCGGCCGATGGGGTCGATGCCCTCAACCTTCTTAAAAAGCGCCATTTTCACCTGTTGATTACCGACTTGAAAATGCCGCGCATGGATGGCATGGCGCTTTTGCGCGCGGTCCGCGCTGAGCAGCCAGAGATCGAGGTCATCGTGTTGACTGCTCACGGATCCATCGAGAGCGCGGTCGAGGCAATGAAAATCGGCGCTTTTGATTACCTGGCCAAACCTCTGAGCAGCCCAGATGAACTCCGGTTGCTGGTACAAAAGGCACTTGAACATCAACGGCTTAGGACCCGCCAAGTGGCGATCGACGCGGATCAATCAATGGTCGCCGTAGATCCGGTGATGATCGAAGTAAAAACACTGTTACACAAAGTGGCAGCCACTGACGCCACCGTGTTGCTCACCGGAGAGAGTGGGTCTGGTAAGGAAGTGGCAGCCAGGGAGATCCACCGCACCAGCAGTCGCAAGGAAGCCCCGTTTGTGGCGGTCAATTGCGCTGCCATATCCCCAGAGCTCACAGAAAGTGAAATGTTCGGCCACGAAAAAGGCGCCTTTACCGGCGCTAATGAACCGCGCCGTGGTCGCTTTGAGCTCGCTGACGGGGGTACCCTGTTTTTGGACGAAATCGGGGAATTGCCACTCCCATTGCAGGCCAAGTTGCTGCGCGTCCTGCAGGACAAGCGGTTTGAGCGTGTTGGCGGTGTCCGTACGCACCAAGTGGATGTGCGCGTGATTGCCGCGACCAACCGCCGCCTGACAGAGGAGATTGCGGCAGGCAGATTCCGCGAGGATCTCTTCCATCGACTCTCTGTGTTTCCCATCCATTTGCCGCCTCTTCGAGAGCGGCCCCAAGATGTCCTGTCCCTCTCAAAACACCTGCTTGCAATTATTGGCAGCCGACTCAACCGACCGGGGCTCATGCTATCTGCTGAAACTGAAAAGCAGCTCTTGTCCCACAATTGGCCGGGCAATGTTAGAGAGCTCAGCAATGTCCTCGAACGCGCTGCCATTTTGGCTGAGACCGATGCGATTGCCCCTGCCCAGCTATTGCTGTTCCCAGCTGGAAAAGCAATTGCAGCCAGCGCGCTGGCTACGCCATGGGGCACCCTCAAAGAGATGGAAAAACAAGCCATCCGCACCGCCCTTGCCAAAACCGGCGGTCATCGTAAAAAAGCAGCCCAAGCGCTCGGCATTGGCTTGCGCACACTTTACACCAAACTCAAGGAATACAATTTGGATTAGCAGCATCAGTAGAATCTGGGAGCGTTCCTGACCCCTTTCTTCTCACGCGATTTACTAAGCCAGAGGCGCGCTCAGTTTGCCTTTTGTTTTGGACGGCAATGCGAACGGCGCGTTTGGTGCCGACCAGGACGACCAGCTGCTTCCCCCGCGTAAGCGCGGTGTACAGCAGGTTGCGTTCGAGCATGACAAAGTGCTGGGTGTGCAGGGGAATAATCACGGCCGGGTACTCACTACCCTGGGACTTGTGGATCGAGCACGCGTAGGCCAGGGTGAGTTCGCCGAGCTCCGACTTGGGATAGCGTACGGTTCGCTCTGGAAATGTCACTTCGATCCACTCGAGATCCCCATCGACCCCAGTTGCCTTTCCAATATCGCCGTTGAACACCTCTAGGTCGTAGTTGTTTCGCACCTGCATGACCTTGTCGCCAACCCGAAACGGTCCAACAGCAGTGCCTGGCATCTGTTCCGGGTTGAGCAGGTCTTGCAGCACCTGGTTGATATTTGTCGCGCCAAGCACCCCCTTGTGCATGGGGCAGAGAACTTGAATGTCCTCGATTGGATCAAGTCCAAACCGCTGGGGAATGCGTTGCGCCACCAACGCCTTGATGACATCCACACAGGCTTGGGGGTCTTCCCGTTCGACCATAAAGAGGTCAGCAGTCGTGCCCTTGTCGCCAGTCCTGGGTTCGCGACCTGCCAATACGTCGTGGGCACCGGTGATGATCAGGCTCTTACGGGCTTGGCGAAAAATCTCACTCAACGCAACGACCCTCAGCTTTGGGCTGGCTGTGCGACCCAGGGTGAGCAAATCAGCGAGCACAGATCCCGGTCCCACGGACGGCAGTTGATCCGGATCCCCGACTGCCAAGAGACGCGCGGTCGGTCGCAGTGCTTCTAACAACGCGCAAAACAGTTCGATGTCCACCATCGAGACTTCATCTACGATAGCCACGTCCGCGTCTAGGGGGTTTGATGCATTCCGCTCGAACCGGGCAGTGACTGGAGAAAATTCGAGTAGGCGATGTAGGGTTTGGGCGTCGCGGCCCGTGGCTTGGGCCATTCTCTTGGCCGCGCGACCCGTGGGTGCGGCGAGACTGACGCTAAAGCGGGCGCTCTCTAAAAACGCAACGAGCCCCCTGAGCAACGTGGTCTTGCCGGTCCCTGGTCCGCCTGTCAGCACGGTGAGTTTCGCGTCATTGAGGGCAGCAAACGCCGACCGCTGCTCTGGTGCAAATACGAGCTTCGTTTCCTGTTCGGCAATTCGAACGGCGTCGTCGTGGTTCAGCGGTAAGGGCCGAGCGTCGGTGTCCAATAGCCGGATCAGCATGGCAGCGCCGGTCGCTTCTGCCCGGTGAAGTCGGGGTAGGTAAATGGCAGCGGCATCACCCGTCCCCTCCCTGCGAACCGCGCCCATTGAGACGAGGTGTTCCAGGGCTCTAATGAGTCCGCTGCGGTCGATGTTGAGCAACATCTGAGCCCGGTCGATCAAGCGATCTTGAACGGCGTAGACATGCCCCTCTTTTGCCAGTGCCTCGAGGGTGTGGCGCACCCCAGCTGCTGCTCGATGGGCAGAATCAGCGGCGATACCCAGGTGTGCAGCAATGCGATCTGCTGAGGAAAAGCCGATGCCCGGTATGTCCACGGCCAGCTGGAACGGGTTTTCGCTTACGCGTCGTATGGCGTCGTTGCCGTAACGCCTGTGGATACGGTTTGCAAATGCCGGCGAGATACCAGCGGACTCTAAAAAGACCATCACATCCTGGATGTCTTTTTTGGCAATGATCGCTTTGCGAATTGCATCGACCCGCTTGGGCCCGATGCCTTCGACCTCTGCGAGGCGATTGGGCGTTGTTTCTATCATCTCCAGGGCATGCTCGCCAAATTGCTTCACAATGCGCTTGGCCATCACAGGTCCCACACCAGGCACGAGGCCGGACCCGAGAAATTTCTCCAGACCCGCGAGTGTGTCTGGTGTGAGGGGTAGACAGGTGTCAGCGGAAAACTGTCGGCCGTGTCTGGGGTCGACAGTCCATTGGCCGGTAAACCGGAGCCGTTCGCCAGGGGTAAGGCGCTGGAAGTGTCCCACGACCGTATTGATTTGCACGCCCTCTCCACTGCTGAGGCGCAGCACGGTCCATCCATTTGAGGGGTTGTGAAAGACAATGCGCTCCACAGTGCCTTCGATAGTATCGGTTGGATGGATGTGTTGCGCCATTTAAAATGCGACCGTCAATGGCGCAGCAGTACATAGACTGCGCCGGTGCCCCCATCGTAAGGCCTGGCAGAGGTAAACGCCAACACCTTGCGCCCCACGGCACCCCGGGTGAGCCAGGCTGCCAGCTTTGTTTTGAGTACTGGGATGTTGTCCTGGGATCCAATGCCCCGGCCAGTGATGATCAGCACGCACCGCTTGCCCTCCCGGACGCAATGGCGAATAAAGTCTGCCACGGCGATCCGGGCCTGTTCCCGGTTGTATCCGTGCAAGTCCAAGTGGGCTTGAATCGAGAATTCGCCCCGTTTCAGACGCCGCACCACGCGCCGATCAAACCCGGTTACGTGGGCCTCGACAAACTCATCTGTGTCTGCAAAGTCAAACGGCGTCTCCCCGTGGACCAGCGCGTCGAGCTTGCGCATCACCAGACTGTCTTCGTCCACTTCGGATAGTAGGGGTTTGGGCCCCACTGCCTGGGGCGCAAGCTCGGGCCCCCCCTCAAGGCGGGACACCCCGGCCATGGCGCGCTCGTATGCAGCTGCGTCATCTGCTTCACCAGAAGGCGCCTCGGGTTCTGGCTCAGGTGCTGTGACCGTTTCAGGCGCCGGTTGAATGACCGATCCCCTTGCGATGCGATGAAACGGCCGGTGTGTGAGGCTATCCCCAGTATCCTTCGTTTTTTTACCACCCTTTTTTCTGCGTCTAGCCATAATCCTAGTATACAGGGGTCCATGGCCATCTCCACCCAAAAGGGGTATGCTGCCGGTCAGCCAAAAAAGACTGGGAGGAAGTATCATGGCCTATCCAATTCATCGAAGTCGCAGGTTGCGCCAAACCGAACAGCTACGCGCATTGGTCCGGGAAACGAGACTGAGTGCCGATCAACTCGTCATGCCCTTGTTTGTCTGCCCTGGTACTGGCGTAAGAAACCCTATCAGTTCCATGCCGGGCAACTTTCAGGTATCGATAGACCAGCTGGTGGTCGATTGCAAAAAGCTTGTGGATACTGGTATTTGCCACGTCATTTTATTCGGCATTCCCGAGTCCAAAGATCCGGTTGGCTCTGGTGGGTACGCCGAGGACGGCATCATACCACGGGCCATTCGCGCCCTTAAAAAAGACGTGCCGTCTCTCTCGGTTTGGGGAGACGTGTGCATGTGCGAGTATACAGACCACGGTCATTGCGGCATCATCAAAGACGGCGACGTGGCAAACGACGAAACCCTACCATTGCTGGCCAAGGCAGCAGTGGCCTATGCCGAAGCAGGTGCAGACGTGGTCGCGCCGTCCGACATGATGGACGGGCGCGTAGGAGCGATTCGCGACGCCCTCGATGAGCGAGGACTCGAGCACATCGTCATTGTTTCTTACGCGGCAAAGTACGCCTCTAGTTTTTACGGACCGTTCCGAGAGGCTGCTGAATCTCCCCCACAGTTTGGCGATCGCAAGGGATATCAAATGGATCCGGCAAATGCCGAAGAAGCCCTAAAAGAAGTGGAACAGGACTTGGAGGAAGGGGCTGACATCGTGATGGTCAAGCCAGCCCTACCATACCTGGATGTCATTCACAGGGTAAAGGAGGCGTTTGGTGTGCCCGTAGCGGCTTACAACGTATCCGGGGAGTTTGCCATGATTCAAGCGGCTGCGCGCAACGGGTGGATAGACCTGGAAAAGGCAATGATGGAGTCCCTGATCAGCATTCGTCGCGCTGGCGCAGATATTATCCTGACCTACTTCGCCGCTGACGCGGCAAAACAATTGCGAACTTGACCATTTCAGGGGTTTCTGCGCTACTCGACAGATGAGATTATTTCGTCGCCGGAACGCGCTGCTTTGCAAGATGCGTTTACGCATTCAAATAGCGCTCGTATTTTTGGCGGTGACTCTGACATCGGTTGCCCGCGGCGATCCATCCCCAAGAACCCATCCCATTCCCATGGTGCTTACCGTTAGCGGCGGCGTCTCCCTGGGTGCATATCAGGCTGGATATCTCTTCTATCTGACCGAAGTCGCGAAAATGAACCCCCAATATTTAAACATACGCCTTGTCACCGGCGCTTCTGCCGGGATGATAAATACCCTCCTCACCCTCCTTTCAATGGGCGATGACCTGGAACAAGACCCGAGCAAAAGCCTCTTTTTCAACGTTTGGACATCGATGCGATACGACGAACTCCTCGACGTGGCCACTGCTCCCCCAATGGCGCTATCATCCCGCACGGTCCTAAATAAACTGGCAAATAAAATAGCGGCGAAATGGCATCAAGGGCTCCACGAGCGCCTGGATATGGTTCTCGGTGCAACCGCCACCCGGCTTGAAACATATGAAATCAAAATAACCGATGGGTTCTCGGTTCCCAGGCAGGAGGAAAAGTTTGTCTTCCGCGTGCGCGGACAGGGAAAAGGCCGCCCCCCGGCCGTGATGAATTACGTGGACAGGACCTATGGATCCGAACAGCCCCTGCTGCCGTTTGTAGACGAAAGCAAAAAATCCCATTCCGGCAAACATTATAATTTCGAGATTATCCGGAAAATACTTTTTGCCTCGTCTGCCATTCCCATTGTTTTCCCCCCTCAAGAGATCGACTTTTGCCTGACCGATCCAACCGTCGAGACCGATTTGAGTGCGGACGCCTTTAGGGACTGCCCCGTTCCCAAGTATACGAAGGCTTTTGTAGATGGATCCCTGGCGGATCGGCGTCCCCTGCGACTCGCCCATCGTATCGCCAGATCAGGCCTGAGGAAAACCGAAACCGGAGCCGTCATTTGGCTGGACAGGCCGAGTCGGGAGCAGCATCAGGAAGCCCTTCTCGATGACCTCTATTTTTTCTACATTGATCCTACACGCCCTTCATATCCCCAGCTACACACTGAAGAAGAGGGCGACGCCACAGTGGAGCAAGCCACCCGGTTCTTTCCATCCCTGGGGGTGTTCATGCGCGGGTATCTTACGTCGGCGCGCGCCAAAGAGGTCGCCACCCTAGTAGACGAACATCCAGATGTGCGAGATCGCATTCGATTGGTCGACCACGACTTTCCAACAGTGAGCAGCCAGCTCGGCAAGTTTTTCGGGTTTTTTGACAGGGAATTTCGCATATTTGATTTTTACCTTGGCATGCGGGACGCACGGCGTTTTGTCGCGTCCAACCTGGAAACATTGGTCAGCCGCAAGTTTCAACAAGGAGATCTGAGGCTTTCTTATCCGGATCCCGTCTTAGACCCCACTGCTGCAGATATATCGGTAGCGTGGCGCCCCTATCTGTGCCTGAGATCCCAGCTCGACGGACTCGACCAGTACGCAGGGACCTGTGGATTTGAGGGCATGCGCAATCATCGGATCCTCCTACAGATCGCCCTGGACCGACTTTACGATCACTGCCGACAACTCCCATACGATGAGACGATCGACCACCTCCATTGCAAGCGCGCCATGTCTGGCAAGCCCCCGCCGAGAATCTATGGCATGGCGGATAACCCAAACTGGCAGCGGGATATAGCAGGCAATGAACGGTCGTTCGAATATACGATGCGGCTCTTGGAAACGTACAACTTCCATTTTCGCGATCTCGGTCTGGGTCGAGATGACGCGCCCTTGGCAATGTCCCGAATTCGGTCTGAGCTGCAGCTCTACGTAGATGCATTCGCAAAAAAACTGCCCTTTGGAGAGCGGGTGGCTGTGCGCGTACTGGGCAAACCCGCTGTTAATTTCTTCATGTATGCGCCGCCCGAGGCGATCGTCTACATCGTTGCCGGAACAGGCGCAGAGATGGCCGCGAGCCTGACATTGGGGCATTCGAGCCTTTTCAGGTATAACTTTGCCCTGCAAGTACAAGGGTTTTACTTGCTGCTGTCAGAAAACCCGAACATCCTGGCACTGACGCCCCTCGCAGGTATTGAGGCGGAAATCTACCCCCTGTCGAGCGCCCTACTACAAACCCGAATCGGCCTTCGGATTGGGTACCAGTTCTCGACGAATGATCGATTTCTGGCAAATCCGTGCGACACTGCCGGGTTTGGCGGGGATTCTCTGATCTGCTCAGCGCCGGTCGCCCAGTTGTTTGCAGCGTTGAGTTTCTACGAACGCATTCGCCTACAGGGGGGCGTGGAATGGTTTCCGCGCTGGCTGCCGCCGATGAAATCATTTGGCGAAGATGTCTGGAACGGATTCATCGAGGTGGGGTGGCAGTGGATATCCCCGTTCTAACGCCCCGTTCTAACCGGTGAGCAGTTTTTTAAGGTCGTTCGGCATCGCGAACGCGGCGCGGTGAATGTCTCGATTGTAGTACTTGCAGCGCGCCTCTTGCAGGCGAACCCGGTCCATGTCTGGTTCATGGGGGGTGGTGGATTGGGACGCATAGGTCCAACTCCATATGCCGGAATTGTAGATGGGAACCGAGCCAAAGTAGGGCAGGGCGTGGGTAAATATCCGTGACAACGTCTGTTGAATCTCGAGAAAAATATGTTGCATCAGAAAGGGGGATTCGCTTTGCAGGGCAAAGACCCCGCCCTTGGTCAACAGCCGCGCGCACCCTTCGTAGAACGCCTGCGAAAACAGGCCTTTTGCCGGCCCCACGGGATCACAGCCATCCAGAAGAATAACGTCGAACAGTGGCGACGCTGGGTTTTTCGCATAGTCGATGCCATCTCGGAACTGGATGTTCAGCCGCGGATCATCCCACGCGGTACCGATGGATGGGAGAAACTGTTTTGAAATCTCGACTACCTTGCGGTCGATTTCCACCATCGTTACGTGTTCGACATCTGGATAACTGAGCACTTCGCGCACGGTTCCGCCATCACCACCGCCGATGACGAGGACCCGCTTAATGTTTTCAGCAGTGGTGAGGGCCGGATGGACGATCATCTCGTGATAGAAATGCTCATCCCGCTCACTGGTCATGAAAATTTTATCGATGGCCAACACCCGTCCGTAGGCTGCTGTATCCAGAACGTCAATTTGCTGAAACTGGCTGCGTCCCTCGAAGAGAATGCGTTTAACCTTTAAACCGAGACGGCTATTATCTTCGTAGACCTCGTCAAACCAAAGGGGCTGATTCATCGTTGAGAGCCACATGAGGCAGCCGGCGCCGCATTGGCTGCAGTATTGGCCAGGTGTGGGTGGCCGCCGCGTTTTTCCCCATGTGTGACTTGATATTCCAAGGCACCGCGTCCATGGGCTACGATCTGCATCGACGACTTGTCCGAAAGCAGGCCGCGTTGGATGAACATGGTCTCCGAGTGCGTGGCCTTCAGTCCTTGGAGTAGCACTTCGTGCGCGCGTTCCGGCACACAGTCACCACATGTGAAAAAATCGACCGCTGCGTACCCGTGTTCTGGCCAGGTGTGGATAGAGAGGTGCGATTCCTCGATCACTACCACACCACTGATGCCCTGAGGCGAAAAGGGATGAAATACAGCTCCCACAACGGTCGCCCTGGCAGCCTGGGCAGCAGATCGCATCAACGCTTCAATTGTTTGGAGATTATTTAATACATCGCAATCACAGTCGTGATATTCGACCAGGAGATGTCGCCCGGTAGCCTTCAATCCATTTCCCTCCTCGATTTCCGATCGGCGCCTTGCCGACCACATGGACGCAGCTGCATTGCGCCCGGCTAATTGCCGCAGAACAATGACGATCTCGCATTCAACCACCTGCTCGCTAGAAGATCAAGCCTTTGTCTTGAGGTTTTTAACCCAGACGTCTTTCCCATCTTATGGCGATGGGAAAAAGAATCTTTTTAGGGAAATATTTGTTGAACACTGGGTAAAAATGGTAAATTTTACCTATTGCAGTCATCAATCAAGGAAATGACCATTCATTCAACCCATTTTTAAGGAGGGAAAGTATATGGCTCCAGCTAAGAAAGCGATGACAAAAGCCCAAATCGTCAGCCACCTCGCTGAAAAGTTCGAACTCCCCAAAAAGACGGCGAGCGCCTTGATCGAAGAGATCGCCGAGTTGGCTGTTTCTCAGACTAAAAAAGTCGGAGAATTCACGGTTCCCGGTATAGGAAAGTTGGTAAAGACCAAGCGCCAAGCGCGAACTGGCAGAAACCCGGCAACGGGCGAAACCATTCAGATCCCAGCAAAGACCGTCATTAAAATGCGCCTATCCAAATCCTGTAAAGACGCGCTCGCCTAGCATCTGGCATTTCTGAGCACTTCGAGGAGCTTGAGCTCTACGTCATCTAAATCAAAAGGTTTTTTGAGAAAGTCAGCGATGGGGGCATCTTCGCTCATCTCAACTTCACAACCGCTCATCACAATGATGGGGAGTTCTGGTTGGACGCCGAGCAGTTCCCGTTCAAGGGCGTGACCAGATAACCCTGGCATGGAAAAATCGACAAACGCCGCATCAAAGCGGTTGGCTTGACAGGCAGCCAGGGCCTCTTGGCCCGTACCCACCGTGACCACATCCGCCCCTCTCAGTTCGAGCGATGTGCGTATCATTTCCCCTATATCGGGTTCGTCATCAGCGACCAACACGGTGATGCCGGCAATGGATCTCACGCCGTTCTCGCCTGTCGCAGGCAACCCGCTGGATGTCGTATCCGAAAGCGGCAGGGATACGATAAACCGGGTACCTTGGCCGAGCTCGCTCTCCACGCGAATCGAACCGCCCGTTCTCTTGAGCGCATCGCGACAAATCGCGAGTCCTAATCCTGTCCCGCCATGGACGTGTTCATCCCCACTGGTTTTGGTGGTAAAAAACGGGTCGAAGATGCGATCTATCATCTCCGGTGCCATGCCAGGTCCGGTGTCGGTAAACGCAACCTCGACCACCCCACTCCGCCGCTTAACACCGATATAGAGCGCCCCGCCGTTCGGCATGGCATCCATGGCATTTCGAATGATGTTGATGAAAACCTGTCCTATTTGGTTTTCACTGCCAAAGCAGGTTTCATCCTGGTCAAAAGAGCGAAAGATGTCGATGTTGGCGTTCTTTATTTCCCAAGATAAAAGCTGCAGAATCTCTTCAAGAATAGCGACAACCGAGAGGGATTCGCAGGCTTCCTCGGACGACCTGGATACGCCGAGCAGGCGGGCCGCGATGTCTTTGGCCCGCTTGGCATTTGCTTCGATGATTTCTAGCGCAGATGATACCGCCGATGGGGATTCCGCGTTTTGTCCAGCAATTTGGGTCCACCCGAGCACAGACGTGAGAATGTTGTTGAACTCGTGCGCAACCCCAGCGGTTATCTGACCCAACGTGGCAAGGCGGCCTATTTGCTCCAGATCAGGGCTGGTGTCGGACGAGGTTGAGGTCGATGTGTCTGATAACAAAACGCCGACTTCAGTCTCATTCCTCAGCTTGAACTGTGCAAATGCCACGGCATACGTTCCAGACACGCCGTCCTTGTTCGTAATGGGTATGTTTATGGCAGGCTCATTTTCACCGTTCCTGACGGATTTGACACCGCGCCGCACCGCATCTCGCAGTTCAGGGTCATCTGTTAACAACCGAGCTAAATCAGTCACATTGCTCGGCTTCGCCCCGAGGAGCGTATACCAAAAAGGAGATGCATACCTACATTCTCCATATGAATCAAACGTCGCAATAGCCACGCGTCTCTGGGATAACACACCCAAAATGCGTTCTACTGCCTGATCAGACTTGCCACCTGTTCCCATCTCACTTTTTTCCGGCTTATGAGGAGCACGCGTCGTAGACACCGATCTCATATATTAAAAATATTCCAATAAGGCTACAATAACAAGGCAAACTTTAACTTTACATTCTTTTCCTTTTTTTAGTATATTCCCGTTTATTAAAGTAATCGAAGGTAAACTTCAACTTGCCCGCCTTTCTTTATTTTTATGTCTTCCTGTTTTCTGTAAAAGTGCGTGCAAAATAATATCCTTGCAACTTCTCAGTTACAACACACTTGCGCTTCACCTCTGACATGACTATAAGTCAGGGTATATTGTGAATACCTCAACTTCGCAAGGCGAAATGACCTAAATTCAGACTGAATCGGCCATAGACGTCAAAGCATAACTAACCATGGGTGACCACTGATGAACAAGCCCCAGCCTTTTTTAACAATAACGTGGCGCGACAATGCTGTTGTGATGATCGATCAGCGGCGGTTGCCGCACGAGGAACAGTACAATGTCTACACCGATGTGGCAGGTGTGGCAGGGGCCATCCGGGATATGGTCATCCGCGGTGCGCCGGCTATCGGTGTTGCGGCCGCGTACGGGGTGGCGCTCGCTGCCCACGCCGCCAGTGACGGGCTATCTCAGATGATTGATCGGGTGCAGGCGGCTTGCGATCTGCTCGCAACAACCCGGCCAACCGCGGTCAACCTCTTTTGGGCGATCGAGCGAATGTCTAAAACATTAAAGAAAGCCCAACAGGCCACCCCTGACCAACTGCGCCTGGCACTGCTCGAAGAAGCCCGCGCCATTCACGACGAGGATCTGGCCCTGTGTCATCGCATCGGAGAACACGGGGCCACGCTCGTCCCAGATACCGCGACCGTGCTCACCCACTGCAATGCCGGGGCCCTGGCAACAGCTGGCCACGGCACCGCACTTGGTGTCATTCGATCGGCAGTGTCGGCTGGGAAAAATGTGCGGGTGTTGGCAGATGAGACCAGGCCGTTCCTCCAGGGAGCGCGCCTAACCGCCTGGGAGCTCGCACGAGACGGTATCGACGTCACCGTGATTCCCGATGTGGCAGCCCCATTGCTCTTATCCCGGAAAGAAGTGACCCTGGTCGTTGTCGGAACAGATCGGGTTGCGGCAAACGGCGACGTGGCAAACAAAATCGGCACCTATGGCGTGGCCCTGGCTGCACACGCAAACCGCATCCCGTTCTACGTCGCTGCACCGTGGTCCACTATCGATCTCGATACAAAAGACGGTGCGGCCATCCCCATCGAAAACCGGCCTGACGAGGAAGTGACCCATGTGTTTGGAAAGCGCATCGTGCCCAACGCCGTGCCAGTCCTCAATCCCGCGTTTGACGTTACCCCAGCAGCGCTAGTAACCGCGCTTATCACCGATAGGGGCATTGTTCGTCCGCCCTTTGGACCGGGACTCGCAGCCCTGGCTTGACCCCATATTACATGCTCAAAAAGTGGTGGCAAAACGAATCCGGTCGTTCCATTCTGACTACAACCGGGGTTTGAATGGCAACGTCTATTGTGGATAAGGTTGGATTGCTGCGGTCATTCGCTCGGCCTTTAGGCGGGCCATCTCAGTGCGTGGTGTGGGTTTGACGGCGCTGGCGTAGAATCCCAGACGTTGGAGCGCGATAGCGATGCCCACGAGAATAGCTGCAGCTGTTTCGTATTTTGGTGTGCACGCTAGAACACTGACGAGCAATGCACCGTGTATCGGATATAGAAGCACTACCATGGGCCTGAGCTTTTTGAACACCCACGCGGCTTCTTTGTTTACCCCATGCCGAAAATGGAAAAACCGCCACATGGCAATGAGGGCATCGAGCCCAATGGCTCCGTATAAAAACAACGGCGTTGCCTTGCTAGATGCTGCAGTGTCTAACATTAGATAAACAACCGCGGCCATCAGCAGGGCATTGGCGAGCGGCGTGATTTGAACAGGCCAGGGGCGCCAGCTGATAAAAGGCTTGAGCGCGTATACTTTGGCCAGTGCAAACATGAGGGCCACGCCTGCAGCACTGGCGCAGAAAAGTAGCATAGTACCAACTGATGTGTCATCGCCCCCCCTGAGGACAACGATAGCGCCACTTAAGAGGATCGCTAAACCGCTGACTAGGGCGATCTCGAGGCTGATCCAGGAATGCCCGATGCCCCGAATGACCTGCCATGACCTGAGGGGATGACCCAGATGCAACAGGGAAACAAACATCCCGCCGACCGTGAACCCAAGGGCAATAACCAGCAGGGCAGCACAGCTTTCGCAACGTCCAAGACCGACAGATACGGCATGGCCCGTAACGCCGAGCACCATGCCCACTGCGACAATGACAGCAGACGAAAAGATCACCAGGGGAATGAGGGTGCGAAATCTTGGGGTCATGGGTCGCCCTGTTGGCCCAGTCTCTTGTTTAGACGGCAGACAAATCGAATCGACGGTGGCGAATCCAAGTCTGGCTCAAAGCCCACGGTGCGGGTGTCCGCATCTATCAAAGTCTCTGCGTCATCTACCAGTTGCTGTTTGAGCGCGCCTGAAAAACACGTGGCCACACACGCGGGTTCCTGATCTGCGTCGAGGCGTTCGTAGCAAAACTGGCATTTGCCAATAGTGCGATGGATCGAATCCCAGCGGATTGCATCGTACGGACAGGCCATTTGGCAGTACTGACAGCCGATGCAGCGCTCAGGCCGATGCCAAATCACACCGTCTATTGACCGCCTGGCCAGGGCTTCAGTGGGACAAGCGCGCACGCAGGGCGCATTGCCGCAGTGGTTGCACGAGAGCGACAGATACAGCGTATTGCTCTTACCGTCTTTTGGGGGCAGTTTTAACAGGCTTCGAAAGGGCCTATCAGGCGGTGTTTGGTTGGCAGCTGCACAGGCCGCCACGCAGCCTAGGCAACCGAAACAACTGGTCGGATCGAAGATAAAAAACCGCTGTTTCAACGCCCCTCCCGTTCGATTTCAACCAGAACATTTTGATAC
The DNA here is from genome assembly GCA_030065855.1 of Myxococcota bacterium. GTDB lineage: Bacteria > Myxococcota_A > Polyangia > JAAYKL01 > JAAYKL01 > JASJCT01. Next base: position 8,642 of record JASJCT010000072.1, on the reverse strand, counting down.
GCAGGCTGACCACCTAAGCCCGTTACCGAGGTTACATCAGGTGAAACCGGGCAAAACGCGGCCGTGACCTCGTTGAGCGCAGGCCAACCGTCATTGAGGCTGACATGGCCGGGCGCTACCTCGGTTGTGACTTCAACGGCCACGCGACACTGCCCGCGATCATTTCTCATCACAGCCCACGCCCCATCCAGAATTTGCCTTTTTGCCGCGTCCAGCGGATGCATCTGAAGAAGGGGCGCCGGCTCCAGAGATCTGAGCAGGGGGATTGCGCGATGGCTGTCGTGAAACGAGTGGAAATGGGTATTGCGGCGCGAAGAGATCAGCTGCAAGGGAAATCGCCGGGCAAGATCCGGGGTTGCCTCAGGACTTTCCTGTGGCAACACATAGGTAGGCAGGGGATCTAGCCCTAGTGGTTCGGCTTCTTTAGCCCAGAACTCGAACTTTTTCGAAGGGGTATCGAACATCTGGTCTGCATAGGGGATTTCTGGCAGGTCGGCCAAGATACCATCGGGCCTGGTTCTAAGGGCAGCCACGGTGGCGCGGTGACACGCCGGGGTGTTCAGGCAGTCATCCAGGCACGCTTCCTTGTCTTTCCACGGGAAGTAGTCAGGTATGCCGAGCCTTGCTGCCAGATCGGCCATCCATGCGCTGGCCTCGCGACAATTGCCCACTGGCTCCAGGATGTTGTCCATCAGATAAATCCGCCTGCCAGACGTGCGCAGGCCCAGCTCTTCTAACCAAGACGTGGCCGGCAGGATGATGTCCGCAACTTCTCGGGCAGTGTGATTGATGAAGAGGTCGTTTACAACAATGCATCCGACCCGGTGTAACTGAGACCGCAGCCGATTGAGGTCTGGCCACTGGCTCAGGGGGTTGCCGCCCACCACCAGCAGGGTGTCGACCGCGCCTGCTTCGAGTGCGGTATCGATGGCCCGATAGTTGTTCTCAGGATATGACACGGCTGGCCTGCGGTGTTGTAGTCGCAGATCCAACTGCCAATCGATGGCTTCGCCCCAAATCGCACCCCCACCACGAACGCCGAGATTCTTGGTGAGGGGGATGAGACAGAGGATGGCGCGCACCATCTGCACCCCGCCCGCGTGCTTTCCAAGGGCGCCGCGGCTGAGGTTGATGCACAAAGGGGTCATTTCGGCAAAGATGCGCGCGAGCCGTTCAATGTCGCTAAGGGGAATGCCGCATACATTCGCTGCCTCTGCTGGGGAGCATTGGTTCACATGGTCCCGATAGGCATCCAGACCGAGGCTGTAGCCCTTTACAGCTGCTATGTCGACGACGCGTTGCCCAAATAAAATGTGGGCCACGGCATTGGCCAGCCATGCGTCTGTGCCCAGGCGCGGTCTGATGTGCAGGTCGCTGATGGCAGCGGTCTGTGTAACCCTGGGATCTATGGTCACGACCAGCCCGCCGCGTTCGCGGACGCGAAGCAGGTAGGGCACGAGATTTGCTTGGGAGGCACACGGATCCTGGGCCCAGTTGACCACTGCCTGAGAATGGGTGCCCATATCCTCGGGATCGTGCAGTCCGTAGTAACCGGTCAAGTGCTGAGCCAGACCCACATCGTACCAGCACGGCACATTGCCGTCCCAAAGGGTCATGCCCGCGAGGTTGGCAAACCGGGGGGTCAGGATGGTCCAGTTGATCCGCTGCACAATGTTGCCGTGGCTGTGGTAGAGCGCGTTGGCCTGGGGTCGATGGGTCTCGATATTGGCTGTCATGCGGGCTGCAATGTGATCGAGCGCCGCATCCCACGAAATGGGCTTAAATCGACCGGTTCCCCGATCCCCATCCCGAATGAGCGGTGTGGTCACACGATCGGGACTGCTCAGGATCTGACCGGCGCTCTGACCTTTGACACAAAGCCGTCCCTGGCTCACATCGTGGTGGGGATTTCCTCGAATGTCGATACCCTTGCCGTCAGCAGTGGTGACGGCCATGCCGCAATTGATTGGCCAGCAATTGTAGGGACACACCGTGTACCGGGTGACCGAGGTTGCGCCCATCCGATCCATTGACCCGGTCTATGTCATACTGGCATTATTTACAATGGGGTTACCTGAGATCAATTAAATGAAAAACGTACCAAAAAAACGAGTTGTACTAATTGCGATGGCTGCGCTCGTCTTCGCGCTTGCGCATTCGCAAGATGCCCGGTCCGCCGACCTGGCAGCCATGGACACATCCGGCAAGCTGAACGGTCCCTTTGCCGCAGTGGAAGGGCACATCTCCTTGTTCAGCGATATCGCTGAGGCCTCCCTGATCGCCGGCAGCTTTGGGTACGGGGTCAGAGGGGGGTACCGCTGGCATAGCTGGGGCGTCTTTCTGATCGCCGAGCACAACATGTGGGTGGCCACGGAATATGAGACCAACGTGGTCCAGGGCGCCTACAACATCGGCTTTGGCGCATCGTTCAGCTACGCCCACGGATTCGTGCGCTCTGCCGTGGCCGTGGGCCCGTCGATACTGGCGTTCGATACCCTCCTGGACGACGCGGGTACAACAGGCATCTATGTGGATCTCCGCCCAGTGGGACTGCGCTTTGCCGTGCACCGATATCTGGTTATCGGTGTCGACCCCCTCAACTTCAGCGTCGTGGCACCCGTATTGGACCGAATTCCACTGGTGATGATCCAATACCGCTCGATGCTCTACCTGGAGGTGGCATTTTGACGAGATCCAATGTGTTGTTTTCGTGGTATGGATGGATATTGACAATTCCGGCGAGGGCAAAATCAATCTGGTACGTGCCGGTAAGGAACGGAGGGACAAAACCATGACAAGAGAAACTGTGCTGAGCGAAGTGAGCGACGGCATTGCAACCATCACCATCAACAGACCAGAGGTCCTCAATGCGCTGAATATGCAGCTGCTGGGCGATCTCCTCGGGGTTATCGGGGAGGTCAGCACGGATGCCGACGTTAAAATCGTCGTGATTACCGGCGCTGGAAAGGCCTTTGTCGCAGGTGCAGATATCGCCCAAATGAAGGAATTTACCACCCGGCAGGCATTGGCCTTTGGCGACTTCGGTCACAGTGTTTTACTCGGCCTCGAGACGATGGATAAGCCCGTTATCGCAGCGGTAAACGGCTATGCGTTGGGTGGGGGTACGGAGATCGCCCTGGGATGTGACTTCATTTATGCATCGTCAAAGGCCAAATTCGGGCAGCCCGAGGTGGGGTTGGGCATCATTCCGGGGTTTGGCGGCACCCAGCGGCTGGCCCGGACCGTGGGTATGAACAAAGCCCGGGAGCTCATCTACACCGGCGATATTATCGATGCAGCAGAGGCAAAACGCATTGGTTTGGTCGGAGACGTCTTTGCTCCTGAGGAACTGATGGACAAGGTTCGCGAGAAGGCCCAGGCGATAATGACCAAGGGATTATTTGCCATTGGCACGGCAAAGCGGCTCATTAATAAGGGCGTGGACCTGTCCCTCGATGCAGCCCTGGAATTTGAAAAACAGGCCTTTAGCGCGCTGTTTGGCAGCGAGGATCAAAAGATAGGCATGACCGCCTTTGTAGAAAAGAAGGCACCACAGTTTAGGAATCGATAACGCACCGAGCCGCGTCCTACCAGAGCTGGCAAGGGGGGAGATATGATAAAAACAGACATCTATCTATCTTCCGACCTGATCAAGGACTTCCCGGCCGCTATAGAATAACATTTCATTGATATCGGTCGGAATATGGTGCAGAGCATTATTATGTAAATGTTGTAGAATTATTGGGTCATTGGCACGGAACTAGGGTTGTGATAGTGATAGAATCGCGCAGGCTAGCGCTCCCAAAGGGTATGTGGAGGAGACATTGAACGGTCGCTTTGAAGGTACAGGACGATGAGGGAAAGAATCGCGCAAATCATCATCAACGAGCTGAAGCTCAAGGATGTCACGCCTGAGGATTTTGACCCTAATCTCGACCTGATCGAGGATCTCGGTATCGACAGCATGGAGCTCACCACCATTGTCGTTGTCTTACAGGACGAGTTCGGGGTCCGCATTGATGAGGACGATTTCGGAGACCTGACCACTTTGGCCAAAATTACCAATCATATTAAATCATTAAAGGGTTGATTGCAGTGGGTGCAACCTTCAGGGAAATCTTGAGTAACCCGGAAATCTCCGAGCGCTGGCAAAAAGTAAAGGCATTCTTTTTTCTCAGGGAATCCACCTACGACATGACGAGTCGGTGCAATCTCGAATGCGAGGGGTGCTATTACTACAAAGGCGACAAACATCACGTCAAGGATGAGCGAAATCCAGACAAGTGGCGCGCCCTGATCGAAGCCGAGAAAGAGCGGGGCATTACGTTCGTCGTTCTCGCTGGTGCTGAGCCCGGCCTTGTTCCAGACTTGTGTCGCACCTGCTTTGAGATCATCCCTCGGGGGTGCATCGCCAGCAATGGCATGCGGCCGATTCCTGAAGAAATTGGGTATCGCATTCACATTTCGGTCTGGGGCGACGATGACGAATCGCGCCTGTTTCGCGGGCGTCCATGCCTTGACCAGCAGCTTGAATTTTTTAAAGGCGATCCGCGCGCGGTATTTGTCTACACGTTTACAAAGCGCAACATCGACCAAGTGGATACAGAGGTGAAGCGGATCGCAGACGCCGGTGGTAAGGTGACGTTCAATACCTTTTCTCCTCCTGTGGGATACTGGGGAGAGCTCACTTTGACGGGTGAAGCGTTTCACCGGGTACGGGACAAAATGCTGGGAATGCTCGATAGGTATCCAGAGGCGGTCCTCTACTCCGCGTATTCTGCCGAGGTACATACCGATCCGGAGCGCTCCCTGTACCAGCGATTTGGTTGTCCCTATCCCAGGCGCAATCCAGATACCCGCTACGGGCTGGGTCGCACGTTTCGGCAGTATCGATCCGACCTGACGTGGGATCGGGCCGCGTCCTGTTGTGTGCCAGATACGGACTGCGATGGATGCCGTCACTACGCCGCTGGATCGGCTATTGTGACCGCTCGAATGACCCGCCACGTGGATAGCGAACTGAGCTTTAAAAAATGGTTGGATTACGTGGACGTTTACCTGGCAGTGTGGGTCCAAGGATATGAGAAGAGCAAAAATCTGTACGGGTAGTGCTATGTCTAACGAATTTTGCTGGTTCAAGTTTGCAAATTCCCCCTTGAAAAAGGGGGTTAGGGGGATTTTGTCATCTGCCAATGCCAGAGGAAATGACGAAATCCCCCCTGCCCCCTTTGCCAAAGGGGGAGGCATGCTACCCGACATTGCAGATTGGACAAAACACTAGTCCCCACGCCAAAAGGGATTTTGGAGCGCATTTTGCTGACGATTAAAGACCTGATTAAGGACGAAGAAACCTCAAAAAAGTATACCCAGATTAAAAACATGGCGGGTGTTGGCGGCATGCGCAGTTCTATCTACGACGTGAACAACACGTGCAACCTGCGCTGCAAGGGATGCTTTTACTTTTCAAGCGATCAGCACCGTCTAAACGACGAAAAAGACCTGGGCAAGCTCGGCGCCTTCATAGAACAGGAAAAAGCCCGCGGCGTTAACTACGCCATTTTGATTGGTGGGGAGCCGTCCCTATCCCTGGATCGACTCGACGTTTGGTACGAGCGCATCAAGTGCGCATCAGCGACAAACGGCATCAAGATAATCCCGCGGGACAGGTATCCAAAGATGCGCATTGGTATCTCCCTCTGGGGAGACGAGGCCTATGAGGAGCGATTGCGGGGGAAGAACACGTTCAAGATATCTCGCGAGAACTATAAGTACGACCCCAATGTCTACTACCTCTACACCATCGCACCGGGTTGTTTTGACCAAATCGAGCCGGTCACGGAAAAAATCCAAGACGCGGGCCTTCGCGTGCACTACCAGCTGTTCTCAAACGATCAAGGCGTCTCAGGGTGCGACTGGACCGAAGATGCATACCAACAGGTCCGGGATATACTGGACCAGATGCTCGAAAAATACCCCCAAACCGTCATTTCCTCCAAGTATTACCACCAGGTACTCACCACCCAGACCATGCTCGGCCGTGCTTTTGGTTGGACAGAGTGTCCATCTGTTTCCGAAGCTGTCGACGATAGGGTACCTAGGGTCAAGCGGCTGATGGGGTTTAACTCGTTTGGGTCAGATCTCACCACCATCCACCGCTGTTGCACATCGGTCACGCGGGACTGCGCGACCTGCCACGACGGTGCTGCCACCATGTCCTGGATTATTGTGAACAAACGCGAGCACATGGGATCGGCCGAGGACTTTGCCAATTGGGTCGACGTGACCCATATGTTTGCCAAGCTTTACGAGTACATCCCCTGGTAAAAGGCAATGGCGCTCCCCATTTCACACAGGGATATTGTCATCGTCGGCTACGACATGGTCAGCCCGTTGGGCCAGGACCTGCAGTCCCAATGGCGGGCATTTGAAGCAGGTGAATCCGGTGTTGACCACGTGAGACGCTATGATCCTCAGGAGGCCGACCCTGTATGTGTGGCCGGTGAGGTACCTGCTGTTGATTTCTCTATCTATGACTTCTGGAACGAGCGGGATGCTGCCAACTGGTTCTCGCCGGTCATTTTTCACGCCATGCTGGTGGCAGCGCGCGCGCTTACCCATGCGGGCCTTACCATCGATGCAGCCAATGCCCACCGGGTCGGCATTACGTTTTCATCTGCCATCGGTGGGCTCGACGCCATGATCCGGGCTGAATCTGCCGTAAACGCGGGCCGATCCCCCCATCCATTTACCAACCCCAATGGCTGTCTCAACCTGGTGGGCGGCAAAGTATCGATTCTCACCGGTGCCAAAGGTCCCATCTTTTCTCCGGTGGCAGCATGTGCCACTGGCGCCGCGTCTGTGGCGTGCGCAGCCATGCTGATAGCAGCTGGACAGGTGGACGCGGTCATTGCTGGAGCCTGCGATTTTCCGGTGATTCGCTCCCTGCTCTCGTCCTTTGCTTCGATGAACGGGGCATTTAAGCGCGCCAAGCCCACAGATCGCGCATTTAACAAGCCAGCTGCCGCGTCGCGTCCCTTTTCCACTGATCGAAAGGGATTTGTCGTCTCAGAAGGGGCTGCGGCCCTCATTGTGACGCGCCGCGACTATGCTGAAAAATATCACCTGCCCATTCGAGGGGTCTTGCGAGGTGTGGGCATGAATGCAGATGCCAAGCATTTTGTGGCACCAGACCTTTCAACCATTACGGTTTGTATCCGTCAGGCCATTCGAGATGCCGAGCTGACACCCGATGACATCGACGTGGTAAATGCCCATGCAGCCTCTACCAGCGTGGGAGATGCCACTGAAATAAAGGCACTGGTCGAAATATTTGGTAGGGATCGGGGGCTGCCCATCTCGGCGAACAAATCCCAAATAGGCCATACCATGGGTGCATCGAGCGCCATTGAGCTCATCCTCGCCCTCGAGGGTATAAAACGAGATACGCTCTTGCCCACCATCAATTACGTACCAGATGATCGGTTGCCCACCATCGATCCTGTACCGGATGTATCGCGATCTTTTGGGCACGCCACCGTGCTGTCTAACTCGTTTGGGTTTGGTGGTTGCAATGTGTGTCTGGTGGTCAGCCTGGAGTAGGCAGGTGTTGCAATGGGGGTAATACACGTCACGCCTGCAAAGGCAGGGGTGTAAATTAAATGATTTATGGATTTTTAATAAATATTTTTGATAATCGGCAAAAAAATTAAAAAAAGTAATAAATAAGCCTTCTGTTCCCTGGCGCGCATTGACCTCGCGTGCCATTTTGAGATAATATATCTCTCAGTTTACCGAAGCGCAGATGGGGTACGCTGGTACCTTTGCAGGCCCTTCTATAGACGAGTTGAACAGGTAAGAACAATGGGAGCCCAAGGGGCGTTTAAAATAGGTGATAAGGCCGTCTACCCGGCGCACGGCGTTGGTGAGGTAACTGACATTCAAAAGCGAATGATCAGTGGTAAGGAGCGGTCCTTCTACATCTTAAAAATTGTAGAAAACGGCATGAAAATAATGATTCCAGTCGAGACGGCTCAGGCGACTGGTCTCAGAAATGTCATCAGCAAAAAAGAGGCGAAGGCAGTCCTCACTGTGCTCAAGTCAGACGAAGTCGCCGTTAAGACCCAGCCGTGGAATCGACGCTATCGAGAGTACATGGAGATGCTCAAGAGCGGATCCCCCAAAGAAGTCGCCAAAGTGCTGCGAGATTTGTTTCGATTAAGGGGTGAAAAGGACCTGTCTTTTGGCGAACGGCGATTGCTAGATACGGCCCGCACGCTGCTGGTCTCTGAACTGGCCTTGGCGCTCAGTACATCAGAGAAAGATATTGAGGCCGATATCCAAAAGATATTCGAGGCATCATAACCCGTCCTGAAACCTCTCCCCCTAACCCATACGCGTTAACCGAAGTGAACGGGCCGAAACGGTGAGATGCCCCCTTCTACGAAGGGGGTTAGGGGGATTTCGTCTCCGGCGAGTAACCCTTTGATTGACGACAATCCCCCCTGCCCCCTTTGCCCAATGGCATTCGGTTAAGGGCAAATGTCGCGATTTTTGCTATTTTTATGCCGGGTAAAGGATCTCCCCCTTGAAAAAGGGGGTTAGGGGGATTTTGACACGTCCAATCGAATTTTACCTTTGAAAAC
>JASJCT010000071.1 GCA_030065855.1 Myxococcota bacterium | reverse complement strand
CCAATGCAAGCCACCAAGTGGCACTCCTCATCAAACGCATCAACAGACTCAAGCTTGATATCTCTAACCTACGACTGTCTTGAACTCACCTCTCAGGCACTACCTCGCCTCGGACAAATTGGCCAGTTAATTCCAAAAATAATATTTTTTTTATTTTTTTTTTTTGAGTGGTGGCGCGGTTACTTGATTTTGGCGTCTAATCGACACCAGAAAACAGGGCGCGCACATGGATCAGGTCGTTTTCTTCGCTAGAAAATGGGGATCGCCATGCGATCAGGCTGTTCTCTGCGCTAGAAAACAGGTGGTTCAACGTGTTCAGGTTGTTTTCTTCGCTAGAAAACAGGCGGTTCAACGTGTTCAGGCCGTTTTCTTCGCTAGAAAACGGGTTGTTCACCCCTATCAGACCATTTTCTTCACAGGGTTGCTGTGTGTCTACCGAGCGATCTGGTGCTTTTCGAGTTTTTTATAGAGGCCAGCGCGGCTGATACCCAGCTGCTTGGAGGCGCTGGTGGCGTTTCCATTGCATTCAGCCAGTACCCGCTGAATAACCAGGCGCTCGAATGCGTCCACCCGTTCCTTTAAGGTTCCAGATTTGGAACCCAATGCAGAGGGGGATGTGTTGTTGTTGTTGTTGTATAAATGTTCGCTGGTGAGGCGAGAAGAGAGATCCTCTGGTTGGATCGGACACCCCGCTGTTGCCAGTGCCATGGCCCGCAGCACTTCGTTTTCCAATTCCCGCACGTTTCCCGGCCAGTCAGCTTGCATTAAAATATCCATTGCTTCCTTTGAAATATCAGGCACCCGGTTTCCTGAATGGCGCCCAATAAAGTGCTCGGCCAACAGTGGAATATCCTCTCGCCGCTCGCTCAACGTAGGCACGTCGATCCGAACCACGTTTAGTCGATAAAAGAGATCCTCGCGAAACCGACCACTATCAACAGCCTCTTTAAGGTCCTGATTGGATGCGGACAGGATGCGAACATCTGACCATATCTCCTCATTCCCGCCCAGCGGTCGAAAGATACCGTCCTGAAGCACCCTGAGCAAATGGGCCTGCATCTCAGCATCCATATCGGTCACCTCGTCGAGGAAGAGGGTACCCTGGTTGGCCAGTTGAAATAGGCCTGGCCGATCGCCCACCGCACCGGTAAATGCACCTTTTTTATGACCAAACAGCTCGCTCGAGAGCAATTGGGTGGGCAACGCACCGCAATTTACCGGCAAGAAGGGATGCTCGGCCCGCTCACTCTGGGCGTGGATCGCCTTGGCCACGAGCTCCTTGCCCGTACCAGAGGCGCCAAAGATGTAAATCGGCACATCGGTCAGGGCGATGCGGTCGATCATGTCCATCACCCGCTGCATGGCTGGCGAGCGACCGACAATGCCGGCCCTCCTCAGGCGTTCTGCCTCGCCCTTCTGGGTCTTTTGGAGCAGGGCACCGACCCGCCGCAATGTCGCCTCTTTGCGCTCTAATTTTTCCTCGAGCTTTGATGTGAGATCCCGAATCTCCTGATTCGCCTCTTGCAACTCAGCCAAGCGGCGGGCGTTTTCACTTACGAGCCGCGCTGTCTCAAGGGCGATCGCTGCCTGATCGCCAAAGGCCTCTAACAGGCTGCGGTCTGTCTCTGAAAACACACCTGACTTGAGGCGGCTGTCCAGATAGACCACGCCGATACCGCGATCCCGAATCTTGAGGGGAACGACAAGAATGGATCTGAGCTTCATCGCATGTACGCTCGAAAAGGTGCGGAATCGGTCGTCCCCCATGGCATCGATGGCCAAGACCGCCTGCCCTTCTGAGACAACTTTTTCTGCCACAGATCTGCTGAAGTTGATATCGACCGCATCGGAAATCTGGTGCGCGATAACCGGCTCCAGAATGTCCCCCTTTGGCATGACGATGATCCCCCGCTCAGCACCGGTGATCTCCACCGCGTATTTCATGATCAGCGATAGGAGTCGTTTGGGATTGTGCTCCCGGGTCAGCTCGCGATTGATTTCCATTAACTGGTTGAGGTCACGCACCAATCTGTGGGTTGATTGTGCCTTATCCTTAGCCCATACCGGGTCATCGAGGCGTGCTGCCTCTTCGAAGCTGATGAAAAACGGCTTGAGGTCAGGGGGTACTTTTTCGAGCACCTTTTCGAACATATCCTGGGCCTCGTCTCTGGCATCTGTGGCCTGGGCAGAGCGTCCAAGCTGTTCTAGAAGATGGGCGCGATGCACCTTAAGGCGCCACATTTCATCCTGAAGGCGCTCTGCTTCAAATAGCTGTTCAGCCTTATCGAGAAGAGATAGGGCGCGGTCGACGTTCTGGCCAGAGCGCCCCATAGCCCGAGCCATTAACACCAGGGCGCGCGCCTGTTGGCCCTGCCGGTTTTGATCCCCTGCCCGCTGGCCCACATCCTCGGCCATGCGAAGTGCTCCTTCACTATCGTTCTTTGCAAGCCCGAGCCCGGCCAAATGCAGGTCAGCGGTCAGCAGGCCCTCATCATCACCTGATGCCTTGAACCTTCGCTTCACCTCGATCAATCTAGGTTCGGCCCGATGCAACGCCCCAGCACGCAGCATGCCCACGGCCGACACCAATGACGCTCTTGTCTCCAACCGGTCCTGTCCAAGCCGCCGGCATCGCTCAATGGCATGTCCGGCGGTTTCCACGGCGCTTTTTTGGTCCCCCACGCCAGAGTATAGATCAGCCAAGTTAATCTCTACCTGGGCCCTAGCAAAGTCATTGCCGAGCACAATAGCAATATCTAGGGCCAAGAGATAATCTTGATGTGCAGCGCTGATATCACCGGAAACAAGGGCCACGGCCGCACGGTTGAGCAAGTGCAGGCCTTCACGCGTGCGATCCCCAATGCGATGAGCAAGATCCACTGCCTGATCATACAGCCCATGGGCCTCAACTAAATGTCCCAGGCGACGTGCCACCATACCCTGCGCAGCGAGCACCTTGATTTTACCGACGGCATCGCCGCCCTTCTCAAATTCGCGGTCAGCCTCGGCAAGCAAGGGCAGTGCATCGTCGACCCTACCTAAATAAATGCACGCGAGCGCTGCTACCTGGGCCAGGCGCGCAACCCCGACACCTGTTTTTTCTCCACTGCATCTGGCCTGCTTCAGAGCTGATCTCGAGGTGATAAGTGACTGCTCAGGACGACCCAGCTGCAGCTCGGCCATAGCAATAACACGCGCTATGGACAAATCAGTATCTGCCCCACTGGAGATATCCCTCGCCATGGCAAGCGCCTCTCGATGGCGCCCCTGCTCAAAGGTCAGTTCCGCTCGGAGGCATGCCTGGGCATGTGCTGTCATTTGGGTCTGCTGGACCGCGCGCAGGGCCAGATCGAATCTACCCAGGGCCTGCCAGGTGTCAATCGCTCGGACAGCTAAGGCCGGAGTGTCACGTCCTGCATCATTGCTGAACAGGGCCTTTTCGAACCATTCCCCTGCACCTGCCAGGTCCCCCTGATCGAGACAGGCGCTGGCCAAGGTAGCGTATGCCTTGGAAGCCGAGGCCATTTCACCCGCTTTTTGCCACAGGTGAGCTGCCAGTGCGAGGGACCCACCTGCTGAAAGATGCCTCGCCAACTTCTTAGCGCAATGTTGAATGACGTCCGGCGCCACCTGATCCACAGCTGCCAACCCCGCGGAATGGGTTGCGCGAATATAGGGTCCCTCTGGTGTGTTGCATTCCAAGAGAAATCCATCTCTCAATAACCCATCGAGGCGATCCCTATCCCCGCCGATATGTGCGAGAATGCTAGGAGGATATGCCTCACCTACAACGGCCAAGGTCGCGAGCACCTGTTGTGCGTCCATCTCCATCGTGCGCACCCGCAGCGCGACGATCGATTCAATATCCGTGTTTTGGTGGGACCCGGCAGATTGACGGACATAGTATTCAGCTAAACCCGGCATGCCATTGGATGCGAGATACACGCCATCGGCCAGTGCTGGGCTGTGGCTGATCCCTGGCAGCATCGAGGCAACCAGGGTTTGTATCGAAGGCTTGTCGAGCGGCCCCAGGGAAAACACCGGCCCTTCCAAGGCTTGCCAAGCATCTTGGCCCCCATCGTCTAGATCCCCTGCGACGAGCAGCACTGCGGACGGACGGGCGTGTCGATCAGGTGAAAGCGCTCGGGCAAAGGCCCTTGCAACGGTTTGTACCAGGGCGCCGGCCAGGTGAAAATCATCGATAATAACAAGCACAGGGTGACGCGATGCAATGTCCGCAAGAGCCTCGGCTGCTGCAAAGCAGATAGATTCATGCCAGGATTCGGTGATTGTCGGGGCTTGGGGTGGGTCGGTCATCCCGGCCCAGGGCGAGAGGATCTGTCCACTCGGGCTCGATTTGAAGGCTGCACTGGCAGCCCGAACAATGCTCCCGAGCAGATCCTCGGACGATGTGGGCGAGCCGAACCGTCCGATAGTACGCAGGCCCATGAGCTGGGCTGCCCGTGTAACCTCTGAAAGCAGGGCGGACTTGCCGCTCCCCAAGGCGCCCTGGATGCGGGCTACCCGGCTACCAGTATCCCTATCCACCCTATCGATCAGAGCCATTAGGCCTGCGAACTCGACTTGGCGGCCAATGAAACTGGGCGCGGATAGATCTCCACCGCGTAACTGGGCCAGGTCCACCCCCAGGCTGAATCCAGCCGCATTGGCCAGTCGGGCCAATGTGTCTCGGGCTGACTTTGGCCGAAGCGCGGAATCCAACTGGATGAGGTCTTGGCAAAGACCTGCGATGGGCGATAATGAGGGGTCTGGCAAATCCAGCTCGCCTTCTAACTGTCTGGCAAGGCGCGTTGAAGCATCTCCCTCGCCAAAAGGGCTCTTGCGGAACATCGCACAGGCGAGAAGCACGCCAAAGGAATAGAGATCAGACGATATCTTTAGCCCTTTGTCTAATATGACTTCGGGTGCTGCAAATGCAGGTGTGGCAGCACCCCCTGATTGACCTGGCCTGCGCGCGCTCCCAAGGTCCAACAGTTTGGGTGTGTCGACCTCGTATCCGACCCCAGTGACGAGGACATTGTTAGGGCTGATATCGCCGTGAACGAGCTCCCGGTCGTGGAGCATTGCCAAAACGCGCAAAAGAGCGGCCATGGCCTGCAGTACGGTGCGCTGGTCTGCAGTGCGCGACCAGGCCAGGATATCTGGTCCATCCACATATTCCGATGTGAAATAGGGCCCTTCGTCATCAACGGCAAAATCATAGGCCCGCGCCAAGTTCGGGTGCCGCAATCGGGCGAGGTGATCGAATTCCAGGGCCAGATCCTCGGATCCGCCGCTGTTGTTCGCTATCCGTTTCAGCACGACGCATCGGCCTTGTCGCCGTTCATCCCGAACCAGAAATACCTGTCCTTGCCCCCCTGATCCTAACTGGCGTAGCAGTGAATATCTTTGGTCCATCTCTCCCCACCTGTATCGACAATATCTGGCAATATCCCTATAATGAATACGTTATAATAGTATGTTTGTGTAAACAGACGTAGACAATTTACGATATTTTTGGAATTTGACCTGATTTGATCTGTCGTTCGTGTGGCATTTTTCCACAGGTCATTGTAGGAAAACAAAATGGAAGCTTCTTCATCATATCCGTTCGGAAAACCGGGCTTTACACCGGCCAAAGCAGGCCCATCTGGGGCCAAGCCAGCTGAAGTTACATCTCTTTCTGAGTACACCTACGAGCGCTTTACCGTCGAATGCGACCGATTTCTAACGGAAGTGCGGTACTGTGCCACACTAGCCGAAGCCAGAGAGCGGCTGTCCCGCCTTGTCTTGAAACTCAGAATTGAAAACTCCATGAGTCGGCAGAATCGATGGGGTCAGCAGATCGACCGCACCCGTGATTGTGCCCGCTCCGTGTTGTGTATCCTGAGTGCGCGTTCTGATAATGTGACTGGGTTCAGCGTGACCCAGGCCCTATGGGATATTTCCCAAGGACGCCCGAGGCTTGACCTGAAACCGGGATTTTTCGCAGAGATAATCCATCTCATCTGGGGCATTGAAGCCCGTACCAGAGACGACTCGATCGTCCGATCAATGCTGATCGATGCACGACTCCAGGGACGCGAGGCAGCGCTGGCAAGATCTAAGGAACTGGACCATCTCTGGTCCCATGTGGATCATTGGATGGATCGATATCCCCACGGATTGCTACCCGAATCCCAAGAACGTCGGAAGTGCCGCAAGGAGAAAATCTCGACCATCTTGGGTGCAAGCGCGGCAGACTGGGATAATTGGCGCTGGCATGTGGCCAATGTACGAAAAGATAGGGCCTCCCTCGAAGGCCTTATCCAATTGAGTTCAGAGGAGCTCGCCACTATCGACGAAACTTGCTCAAAGCGGCTCCCGTTTGGCGTGACGCCGTATTACCTCAGCCTCATGGACGATACAGGTGGGAGTCGGGATCGAGCCGTACGCCGCCAGGTGTTCCCAACCCAGGACTATGTAAATGAGATATCTGCCCAGCGTGCGGAGCGCGGCGAAACATCTGATTTCATGCAGGAACAGGACACATCTCCCATCGACCTCGTCACACGCCGGTATCCTGGGATAGCCATCCTCAAGCCCTACAACACGTGTCCCCAAATATGTGTCTATTGCCAACGCAACTGGGAGATCGACCAAGTGCTCGCACCAGATGCATTGGCGCCTTGGGAAAAGATCGAGCAAGCCATTGACTGGATTGCCGACCACCCGGCCATATGCGAGGTGTTGGTCACCGGCGGCGATCCCTTTCTTCAGGAAGACGATCAGATAGCGCGCCTCCTCGATCGGCTGGCTGAAGTACCATCTGTAAAACGCATCCGCATTGGTACGCGCACGCCCGTGACCTTACCCATGCGCATCACTGATAATCTCGCAGAGATCATCGGCCAATATCGGAAAACAGGCCGCCGCGAGGTTGCGGTTGTCACTCACGTAGAGCATCCCTACGAGATCACACCTGAGACAGGTACTGCGGTCGAACGGCTCTGCCTAAGGGGCATTCCGGTTTACAACCAGCTCGTCTACACCTTCTTTGTCTCACGGCGCTTCGAGGCTGCCTTACTGCGGGTGCTGCTCAGAAAAGTCGGTATCGAACCCTACTATACGTTCCTGCCCAAGGGAAAAAGGGAAACCGCCGCCTACCAGGTTCCCCTATCCCGCCTGCTCCAGGAACAGACAGAAGAGGCGCGACTGCTCCCTGGTCTCAGCCGGACCGACGAAGCCGTGTACAACGTACCGCGACTCGGCAAGAACTATCTGAGGGGCAGCAAATCCAGGGACCTGCTCACCATCCTGCCAACCGGTAGCCGCGTTTATGAGTTTCATCCGTGGGAAGAAAACATCGCTGCCCAGTCGAGCTATGTGGGCGAAATTGTGCCGATACTAGATTATCTATCCAAAATCGAGGCCGAAGGCGGACGCGCTAAAGACTACGAGAGCATCTGGTATTATTATTAATTCTTTTGCCCCCACCCCTGCCCTCCCCCGGTGGACGGCTGGACGTTGGGGGAGGGAGCTGACGATGAGGTGTTCAAATACCCTCGTTGCCAAACCAAAATTCTTGTAGGTGAGGGGTTTATCCCCTCACGTGTAATATATCACCTGAATCTTGCACGAAAAGGCTGATTTGGGGTAGGGCGCGACAATAATTGGGCTTCGCACTCGTACAGCGTCATCGCGATTTGCGATGAAGATTCCTGACTCGATAATAATTTTCAGCTCACAAGGGATAATGGGGTTATCACAAAGTGTCCTTTGGTATTTTGACATCCAAATCACTGCAAGAAATTCCTTGCATAGGCAGATCTGGCGGTTGGCAGTTGGGTTTCCAGGGCAGTGTCGGTGTATGGGCTTTTCTGTTTTGGTCGAGATATTCGAGAAAATCAAAGTACGCGGGTACCCGCGCATCATGTATTGAGTAGCGCACTTTTAGCTGGTTCGCGCTGCTCACTATCTTCGCTGCGATGAGCAAGAGCGTCAGTCTGGCGATACGCAATGTTTTTTGAACGATTCCAGCAAATGGATGACAGACCTTGCAATCTTCGTCTTGAGGCACGGCCTTCGCGGCGACGAGCTTCATCCATCGAAAGATGTTGTACGCCAACATGACGATGCAGAAGAATGCATAGTTGTTTTTGAATTTAGTAGAGGGAATAGCAGCTGCTCCCTCGCGGGCTGTCTCTCCTACTGAGTTCTCTGCATCAGCGCGACCATCGTACTGTTTGATTACTTTGTGCGGCTTCTGCTTTAGACAGGTGACAAAAATGCGATACTTGTAGCGCCCATCTTCAAACAGCTCGAGCTGCTGTTTCTCGGATTTGGATGCATCGGGCAGCTTTTCCTTGGGGATGCGCATGGCGACAAATCGATGTGCCTCATCCCAGTTGCTGGGCTTGTACGTGCAGTCGTTGTAGGCGATGGTATCGCTCGGTTTCAGTGTGTACCATCTGGATGGATCGAATACTGGTTTGCTCGCACGGTTTGCGATGATGAAAAGATAGCCACAGGCCAGCGCCGCTCTCACGGCCGCGTAGGAGAAGAACTCTCCATCCGCACGAACAATCACTTTATGTACGATTCCTGGCAGGTACTGGGGGAAGCTTCGAATCAGTTTGGCCGTTTCTTCGGCGGTGATCGTCGTACCTTTTCGAAGCTTTCCCGCGAGGAATTCATGGGTCTCACTGATGAACGCCATCACGGGCCTGAATCCCTTCTTGCCTCGATGTTTGGTGTTGTGCCCCTTGCGCGCGCCCTGCATCGAATCCCCATAGACCGTCTCCACAGTGGTATCGATGTCGACATGAATTGTTTTCAATGGCAGGCCGCAGTGCGCCCAAACCCTTTCTCTCATCGCGGCCGCGATTTTGAGTAGAGGTTGTGCCTGATTGATCCCCAGAGAGTTGACGTACCTCCAATAGGTCGTCGAGTGAGGCAGCTTCTCGACGTTCAGGATAGAGCAGAGCATCGGGTCGAGCCGGACATAGAGAAAGTGCCACAAGCGGCTGAAGCCGATAAACAGTAGCATCACAATGGCTAGCATCATCTTGTAGTGACCCTGCTTGGGTTTGCGCGAAGGGGGCAAATACAGTTTTTCGAAAATCTCTTCGAAGCGAAACAGGTCCAGGAATTTGACGAGCCCCAGGAGCCCGCCAAATGGGCTCAGGCACTCCGAGCAAGTATCAAACTTCGTATCAGGCCCGATTTTTCTAGCCCGAGGGCGCTTTTCGTCTGAGCCTTGATTTTCGGGGGTGACGTGAGAACCGTTTTCTGAGACTTTAACCAATTGGGTGACCTGCTTTCTTCACTGGAGAGCATCATGCTCGTTTGTACACACCCAGTGTTTAAGGCAGTTTCACCCGTTTTTTCTATCTCCCTACTTCAGATTTTGAGATTCTCGTGCAAGATTGAGGTATCAATATATCTGGCTTTTCAAAGCGGGGATAAACCCCGCAGCTGCATCTATTTCTTTGTTTTGCCAACATCTTTTGATAATGTTCTTGGTATTACCCTCCCCCAACGTCCAAGCGTCCACCGGGGGAGGGCAGGGGTGGGAGCAGCATTGATCTAGATAAAGCACGCGCAAGCGCGTTTGGATTCAGGCTCTCTGGCATTACACGATGTTACGTTGCCGCTCTCCCTCCCCATCGCCCCATCACTGCCCAAGAAACACCCCACCCCAGAGCTCATGACGTGCTCTTCAAATGAACCGCTCGGGTCGTCCAGCACCTCCAGTACTTGCTGGCAGTGAGTGTTTTTTTCATATTGCTCAGAAGCTTCTTCATACCCATCAAATCCGGTATAGTTCTGTACTTGCTCGATGCTACAGGCGCTGCCCACGGCAATGCAGATCTCATCGCAGTTTTGATGCAGTTCACCCAGGTACCAGCAAACATCTGGCGTTAACACAATATAAACCCCTCCTGTCGGGCCGCAGATAGTGTCTGTCTCTGTCTCTGTTTCTGTCTCTGTCTCTGTCTCTGTGTCGGCGTCTGTGCCTGTTCCCGTATCTGTTTCTGTTTCTGTGACTGTTTCTGTCTCTATGTCCGTATTTGTATCTGTGTTCGTATCTGCATCATCTGTGTCGGTATCTGTGTCTGTCTCTGTGTCTGTGTCCATAGCTGTATCCGTATCGCTGTCCGTGTCACTGTCTGAATCAGTATCAGCGTAGCTGTCTGAATCGGTATCTCCGTTCTCGCTTTCGCTATCAGTTATTTCGGGTATATCGAATCTAATGCACCCATAGGTGAATAAGAGACATCCAATCAAAACAAACATAACGTTTACTATTGTGCTGTTATGCAAAGCTATCTTACCACCCTCAACAAGACCCGTTTAAAATTTAACATTCATGCCTATCCCAGGTCCTACACTAAATATGAATGAAACCCTGTCGGACGCATCTTCATCAGGCGATTTAAGGTCCCTGATCGCAAATACAGTCGCGGCGACCGCCAAACACCCTGCAGCACCGACCAGAACGCCGGCCACCAACTGTTTGTTTTCGCCCTTTTCCTTGATTTGTTCCGCCTTTGCGTATTCTTCGGGGTCATAGAAATCCTTGGCTTTAAAATCCTCTTTGTCGCCGAGCACACTCAACCAGAGGGACGACCCGGTCAGGCCCACGGCCCCTGACAAACCGAGCATTACCCAGAACGGTGCCTTAAGCTTTGCCTCCTCACATTGCTGCCCTACCCTATGCCCGTCTACCATGCGGCATTTTTGCCGATCCATATCGACGAAAACCGGCAGGTCCTCGACCTTTTCCTCCAAGTGCACGGCTTTGGCCTCACCGGGTCCAATGACCACGTACTCGGCATCGATCACTTTGCCCTCGTCTATGGCCTCGATATGATGAGGACCGGGAAGCACCATCACGTTCACAGGCGCGTCCCCGCGATCCACGCCATCGACCTTTATCTGGCAAGGATCACTTTGGCATATGGCCCTGACATCGATCTTCCCAACTTTTTTTCTCAACCGCTGCACGCGCCGTTTGACATTTGGGTCTTCTGAGTCCTGATCCCTTACTGCTGTAAGGTATGCTTCATATGTTAGAATCGCTTGTGGAATGTTTTCACTGCGATCGTAGGATAGGGCTGCATTTAGCAGGCTTGTTGGATGGGAGAGTGTCTTGTTTGCAAGTAGGAACGCCTCGGCTGCCTTATCAAAATCCCCGGCTTCAAAGAGAACCTCCCCTTGTTTGAAGTATTCCCGAGCCTTTTCCCGTAGCTCTTTATTGTGTGTTTCTTCTTGTGCAAATAATTTAGCACCGAATGTGATAAAGATGATAAGAGTATTGACGACAACGCAGTTGAACCTCATAGGTCCTTTACCTTTTTTCCCGATTTGCCCCCATTATTAATTTAACTCGGCTTTGGGCAGTTGTCCTGTCAGCTGTTTCTGAAAAGGACTCTTTTTAATAAAAACATATTAGAAGCTTTTAAAGACAACAGAGGGTGCCGGCTGTGGTATTACCGGCGCATCCTCCAAAATACTCGTTTGGTGTGCTCGCACCATAACCGCAATTGATCCAGTTGCACTGATTACCTTCTGGATCTGAGGTGTCGACACAAACGCGCATTGGTCTCGAACCGCAACTGTCTCCCTCAGTTGTGGAGACCCAACAGGCAGACGAAGTACCGTTGTAACGGAGGTCGTCGTCTGTCCAGTAATTGTGGGTCGGTGCCATGCCGTTTCGCCCCTCGACCCATTGCAATGCCGTGCAACTCACCGAACCAGAGGCACACAATGTGTTGCGATTGTCCCATGTGACGCTACCAGCGCATCCCATCATGTTGCTACTGAATACTTGTTCGGCCTCTCCATCCTCGCACAAGTCGCTATTGCAAGTTCTATCCGAGCCGCAGACAGGGGTTGACCCGGAACAAGCCACACATTCCTGACCTTCAGGACCGCAATGATCCGCCGTGTCGCACGGTACACAAGCATTGGCATTACACCAATTCCCAAGGGTGCAGTCGCTGTCGACTAGACATGCCACACATTCCCTGCCAGGACCGCAAATCGGTGTGTCTCCAGTGCAGGCTACGCATTCCTGACCTTCAGGACCACAATGGTCTGCTGTATCGCAGGGTACGCAGTCATTGTTCTCACACCAGTTCCCCAGGGTACAGTCACCGTCATCTAAACAATCGACACATGTTCGGTCCGGACCACAAAACGGTGCGTGCCCAGTACAGGATACACAGGCTTGGCCCTCGGGACCGCAGTAGTCTGGTGTGTCACAGGGCACGCAGGTATTGGCATTACACCAGTTCCCCAGGGTACAGTCTGCACCATCCGTACATGCCACGCATTGTGATCCATCTACATCGCATACATTGTTTGCGCTGGTACAATCCTCACAATCATCACCGCAGTGCTGGTCCACATTGCAGGGTTCACAGTCTCCGTCATCACACCACATGCCATACTCAGCACAGTCCGTATCTGATTCGCAGCTGGTGCCAGTATCGTTGCCTGTGTCCGTGTCTGTTTCGGTGTCCGTGTCTGTTTCGGTGTCCGTGTCTGTTTCGGTGTCTGTATCAGTATCCGTGTCTGTGTCTGTATCAGTATCCGTGTCCGTGTCTGTATCAGTATCCGTGTCTGTATCAGTATCCGTGTCTGTGTCTGTATCCGTGTCCGTGTCTGTATCCGTGTCTGTGTCCGCATCGGCATCCATGTCATCGCTATCGACTTTTTCGGGCAGACTGAAGTCGAGGCACCCTGCAGTCAACAAGAGGCATGCTACCACCACAGCCATAAACCTGTTTGTTGTCCAGCAATGCATTACTAACTTTCCAGTATCAATGAACTAAAATCTGACATTCACGCCTATCCCTGGTCCCATTTGGAATGAAACCCTATTGGGCGCCTCTTTCTTGGATGACTTGAAATCCCTGATCGCAAGTATTGTTGCCGCCACTGCCACTCCACCTGCTGTACCTGCCAGAATGACGGCAGCTATCTGCTTTTTCTCGGCCTTTTCGCCTATTTTCTCAGCTTCGAGATACTCGTCGTCGTCATCTAAGTCCTTGGCATCAAACTCTTTTTTGTCGCTGATCACACTCCACCACAAACCCAGACCGGTTGCGCCAACAACGACTGTCGAACCTGCCGTTATCCAAAATGGTGCCCTGAGCTTTCTCAATCCGCTCCGCCGCGCTGGTGGTGCGTGCACGACCCAAGGATCCGGTTGGGTTACCTCAACGGGCATGGTAGGGGGCTTTGGCGTCTGATGTTCGGGTTGTGTTGGCTCCAGGTAGACATCTTTTACTTCCCCTGCTCCAATGACCACATATTCAGAGGCGACCACCTCGTCCCCATCCATGATCTCCACGTGATGGGATCCAGGGATGACCATCACTACTGCGGGTGCGTCTCCGTGATCCACACCATCGACCCTTATGCTGCATGCATCACTCGCGCACGTTGCACTGACATCGATTTTGCCCACTTTTTTCTTTAGTCGCGCCAAGCGTTGTTCGACGTCTGGGTCCTCTGAGTCCTGACTCTCAATCGCGGTCAGGTATTTTTCGTATGTTACAATTGCTTGCAGTATTTTGTCCCCGTTTTCGTAGGATAGGGCGGTATTTAGCAGGGTAATGGGATGAGGTAGGGTCTCGTGTGCGCGCATGAATGCCTCGGCTGCCCCGTCAAAATCCCCGGCATCAAAGAGAATCTCCCCTCGCCTGAAGTATTCCTGGGCCTTATCGCGCGTCTCTTTATCCAGTGTCTCCTCTTGTGCAAACACCTGGATGGAAAAGATACATGAACAGGTAAGGATAATTAAAGCCGCGTATCTGAACCTCATGGGTCCTTTGCCTTTTTTCCTTCTGATGCCCCTTTATTAAAGTGTACTCGATTTTGACCGGTTGTCCTGTCAGGCGGTCTAATATCCAGTCAAATCTACTTTGGCGGGTGTAGGTTCCGATTCCCCCCAAAGGGGTAATCACGTCACTCAGAGCCCCCTCCCCGGCCCTCCCCCGGTGGACAATTGGATGTTGGGAGAGGGTGATGCGGAGCGCAGCTTTGCGGATAGCCAGATTCCAAATTTTTACTTCTTTGTTTTGCCAGCACCTTTTGAGAATATTCTTGGTATTACCCTCCCCCAACGTCCAAGCTTTCACCGGGGGAGGGCCAGGGAGGGGGCTGCTGGAATGAAGGACAGAGAGAAGGCCAAAGAGGGCAGTTCATATACCCTGGGTGTTAAGCATGTCTAAGGGTCAGCCTTTTACAGGGGGAACATTGTAAATTGGATAACGCTAGTAAGGACTTTTCCTTAGAGAGAACGAATCTTTTTTCTTTTTGGTTTTGATGCGCTTCTTTTTCGGGTCTGTCATAGGAGGTTTCGGCTCTGGAAGAAGGGTGGCTGTGACGACTCTATCCTCATCAGCGATAAAATTGATCTTCTGAGTCGTATAACCGTCCTGAGATACCTCAATCGTATGGGTATTCCCATCAGCGGGTATGCTCAGACTGCCGAGATCTGAGCCAAACTCTTTACCATCGAGGGTAATCATAGCCCCTTTAGGTTGTATATCGAGTCTGACGCGCACTTCTTTGCGTTCATGATGTATCTCAGGGGAAGGGGTATCAGCTGCCTCTGGAGCAATTGACTCCTTTGGTGTGGGAATTGGGGTGGCATCGCTTTTTTCGGTCGCTTTGGCTGAAACCGCCGGCTCTGTCTTGCCTATAAAATTGATAAATGTGGCGATGCCTCCGATCAGCACTGCGACAGTTGCCACGAGGATGGCAATACGCAGTTTTTTTCGCTGCTCCTCTGTTCTGGCTTTTCTTTTGGATCCAGGTGTCCCCACTTTTGTCGCTTCGAGGGTAGACGACTCGTTAGATGATGAAGCCTTCGCCTTTTTGGTCTTAAATTTGGGTAGGGTCTCGATCGGTGTCTTATCATCCCTGCGGTACTTCCTGAGTTGCTCCTGGTGAAAGGCGTATTCCTTTGAGAACAGGTCATGCATCAGATTGGACAAGAACGGCGCCCCTACCTCCTTTGCTTCCTTCCTAACGAATGCGTCCAGCGCTTCGCCCATGGCTGCCGCGGTTGGATATCGACCCCCTGGGGATCTTGCCATTGATGTTAGGATTATCCGCTCTAAGTCAGGGTCCAATTCTCGGACGATATTGCGCGGTCTAACAAACTTGTATTCCAGAATCTTGTTTAATCTGTCGATATCCGTGTTCCCCATAAACGGTTGTCTGCCGGTTATCATCTGGTAGATGACCACCCCCAAGGAAAAGAGGTCAGAACGCCGGTCAAACGGTTTAGACCTGATCTGCTCGGGCGACATGTAGCCGATCTTGCCCTTGAGGGTACCCACTTCGGTGTGGGACACCCTGCCCTGGGCAAACGCCACGCCAAAGTCAATGAGCTTTACAAAACCGTCATAGCTGATGAGGATATTTCTGGGGGATACATCCCGGTGAACCAGGCCGAGGAGTTCTCCTTCGATGCCTCTTAGCTCGTGCGCGCAGTGCAGGGCGCGGCATACCTGGGAGGCGATATCCGCGAACAAGGCATTGGATATCTCGATGCGTTTTTGCTTTGCTCGCCGAATAAAGGCGCGGAGACTCTGGCCAAAGATGAGCTCTCCTATCATGTAGAACAGCCCATCGTCTTCGCCCACTTCTATGATCTCACCCACGTTTGGATGGTGGATTCTCGCGGCGAGCCTTGCCTCGTCCAAGAACATCTTTACAAACGCATCTTCTGCCGCGAGATGAGAGTGGATTATCTTAATCGCAACAAGGCGCTCGAACCCGGCCATGCCGGACAATCTTCCAACGTATACACTGGCCATGCCCCCTGAGGCGATGGGGTAGATGACCTCGTACCTGCCGACGCGATCGCGACCCAGAGGGGGCGGCGGATTGGATTGGACGAAACCGCCCTTTTCAGATATCGATCCATTATCACGCACATGACCCTCATTAGAAGATAACACATAGTAATTATATGTAACGGAACTGATTAAGCAATGAAAAGCAAGAGCGATCAAAAAGTAAACGGGGATTTGTCTTTAACAAGACGTCTTTCCTCAATATTCGAGAACTTCAAGACGAACCTATCGTTCTTAGCGGGATAGACGTTTTCCTCATATCTTGTGGTAAGGTAACGTACTGACGTCAGTGGTGTATATGAGCGCGACTTCAAAAAAAACAACTCGGATTCGGCACGTCTCTTTGCCCCGCGATACTGGCAATGGGAAATCCAATGATGGGCACGTGCACAAACCAGCCGGGTCATCTATGACCTGGCATTTTGCCCGAATTGCCCTCATCACCCCGCTCTTCGTAGCGATTTTCGCAATGGGGACGGTAATTTTCAGACTGGAGGCCGGACCCAAACGCAGTCGCACAGCAGAGATTCAGGTAGCCGCCACTTGGCTCATCGATCGCCTGGCATTGGTCCAACAGTCGGACATACAGGTGCTCCTCGAAGAAGCAGAAGAGCGATTGGACGCGCACATCGGCCTGTTTCTCTCTTCTGATCAGCCTATTTACCCTGGGCGATTTGTAGATGTGCCGCCTCAGATAATCGGTCAAATCTTCGCTTCCAACGCGGCTACCCTTAAGATAGGCGGCACTGATCATGTGACAATGACCGGGGTCGTCGACGCGCTTGATGGCCGTCCAAACCTTCTCATTGCGGCGAGAATTCCCGATTCAACCCGGGTGCTCTCAAAGACCATCATAAAGTTGGTCATCCTGTCTGTTGTACTCGTTTTTGCCGCTGCGATGGTCGGCATGGCATTTGGCAGAGAGACATCAGATCTGCTCAACGCCATAAAAAGACGCTTAGAAAAGATAGATGAGACAGACTTGCCTAAAGGATCGGTCCCGCCTGTAAGACCAACCCCACCTGGCACGCTGGACAGACTTTACTTAGGCATTTCCCGTGTCGTGGAGCGGTTTCAAAGAGAACTCGCATCAAATCAGGAGGCGATTGAGGAAGCTCAGAAGCGCGATCGGTTGAGACCTGAGTTACTAAAAGACGTGTCCGCGGATATCCATGCACATCTAGCGCATATTACCAGCGCATCCGACGCGCTCATTGCTGGAGAGCAGGGCCCATTGCAGGAAAATCAAGTCGAGGATATCCGCATTGTCAGTCAAGCGGCAGACCGACTGCGCCGTATTGCAAGCGACGCCCTTGCTCTCTTGTCGATTATTCCCAACAAAATAGACTCTGATGCGGCATTGGCCGAACTCACAGCGACGGCAGAGGGCATTGTCCAGACCGCGCGTGCAAACAAAGCCCAAAAAAATGCAACTGTAAGCGCGGCACCTCAGACAGATCAAAATTCAGCGGATCCCAATTCGGTAAAGCTAGGAAACGGGCAGTGGGCGAACGGTGGTATTCCCAAAGACGACCTCAAAATGAGCCCCCCGGCCAGTATCAAGGCCGGGTTTTCGCTCGATATTGTATTGGCAGCCATCCCATTCCTATTGACCGCCGCCCTTTTATGCATGGGCATTGCCATGCTTGAAATGATAACCCTAGGGCAACTCATGGGTATGGCCGTAGCTGTTGGAACCCTGTTTGCCGTCCAAATCGCGGTCATTATCCTCGGTTGCGCCAGCCTGAGTGTCCGCTTCAAGACAGCAATGATCAAAAGCGCGGATTTTCAAAATCACTACTTAAGAATGCTACCCGTTACGGTCACTGCCCAACTGGCAGCTGCGACGATCCTCGGTGCCCCCACAGTGCTGGTCGTATCTGCCGGTATCTTTGGCTTGGATCCCGGTACCTTCCTCCTGCGTGTCATTTTGCCGGTATTGGTTGCGCATGGGGGAATGGCAATACCCACGTTTATCGCCATTCGCACACGCTTTCACCAGCTGGCAGGCCTTCCCAACCTGTCCCGACCCCATCTCGAGCGTATAGAGAGGCGGCTTCTCAATCCCATTTCAGTGGTTGTATTGCCGACTGTATTAGCGACAGGTACGTTGTGGGTGGCAGGGGAACATACTGTCGAACATATAACATCGGCGCAGCTCGGCAGTGGATATAGCCGCGCTGCCGAGGCCGCACTCACAACTGGTCCGACCACTTTAAAAGCAGAAGATTTACGATTAATGACCCGTTTTGACTGCGCAACTCTGGTCAAGACCGCCCCTGAGCATTTAGCAAAACAAGATCTTACGTCAGCCATAAAATCACCTCATGCCTCGCCAGCCAAATACCTAGGAATGGGCACCCGGGAATTGCTGATCCCCATTGATCTCGATAGTGGTTTGGGATTTGTGCACATTACGCCGCAGCCAAGACCTGACAAATACATCATCGGAGGGCTCTTGGTGTCAGCAGCACTGTTATTGAGCATCGCCGTTGTATTGCGCCACCGCGGACAGCTCAGTAGGGCACTCGGTTTCGTGTGCGAGCAGGTCGATGCGTTTGCAAATTCGGGATCTGGCGACTTCCATGAATCATTACCAAAGGAGCTGTACTGCATCAACCAGCACCTCGAAAGGTCAAAAGAACGATTCACAGATCTTTGCGGTTCAAAAAACCGAGTAATTGAATTTAACCAGCGCAAGCGAGCGATAAGAGCTGATTTTTTTTCAGACATGAGCCACGATTTGCGCAGCCCACTCAACTCTATTATTGGATTTACCGATCTGCTCTTAAAGGGCATGGAAGGACCTTTGACCGACTCGCAGCATCGCAGCGTCTCGCATATTTCCGAACAAGCCCAGAGATTGATGGTTCGCATCATCGAGATACTGGACCTATCCAAAATAGAAGTTGGGACACTCGATCTCAATCGCTCGTGGGTGTTGCCCTCAGAATTGATTACCGACTGCATCGCTGACTCAGGCCGCGTCATTGGAACACGCCGCATCGTACTGAACAGTATTGAAATGCTCGATCCGGCACCTGTTTATGTAGATGCCCTGCGAATCCGCCAGGTCGTCTCCAGCCTCGTGGCGAATATCACAAAAGGGATTAAAAAAGGCGCGCTAACCCTTAAGACAACGCGCATTAGACCAATTTTAAAAAGCACAGGGCATCTAAGAGTGGACATTATCGATACAAACGGAGCAATCTCCGTCGAACAAAAGCACAACATCGAGCACGCGTATCGCACTGCGCTCGGTGTCTCTGACGTGGATCATACTGGAACTGGCGTACTCAGCACTACTTTTGCCCAGGATATCTTACGGCTGCACGGCGGGGATCTGAAAGTGATGAGCGACTCACAACACAACGCACTATTCACCCTCCTGATCCCCTTATTTGAGCAACAAAAATGATCGCTCTGACCGGCAATAGGCCTTATTTCCTCGCCTTTACCTTGGTAACAGCGGTAATCGGGGGCATTATTCTAAGCTACGGATATTGGGAGCACCGTAGAAGCAACGACGAAATAAAAGGCCTGTTTCTCGCCCACGTCGACTCTGTAGCATCGTTGGTAAGGGAAGGTGCATACGAAGCAGCATCAGCTACGGCCATTGTGTACGAATTAACAGAGGAACACCTTCTTGCGACAGCAAAACATCTCGCTGCTCTGGAAGGAGCGAAACGCCCATCCCCAATGGATGCCCCAGTCGTACATCTAACCATCGCTAGGAATGGTGACATCACTGGATCTTGGGGGCCTATTCCCGAAAACGATGCAGCAGCGTTTATCGCCCAAATCCAAACAGCTGAATTTGAAGCGCTGGTCAATGATGGCATCATCGGCGTAATGGACCTCATATGCCTGCGTCATGACGCTGTAATGGGCGAAAAGATTGTCTGTATCCTAAACGAACAACTAAAAGCGCTGCACAAAGAGACCGGTATCGGTAGATTGCTAAATGGTGTCATCAAGCAGGATGTCCTGTACGTGGGACTCCAAGATGAGAGCGGGATTCTCGCTGTCGCGCCGTCACAGGAATGGCTTTCCACATGGGAGAAAGATCCCTCTTTGGCCGGCACACTGGCTTCCGAACCGCCAAAGGCCAAATCCCGGTTGCGGGATGTCAATAACCGCCCGGTATTTGAAGGGCTCATCCCCTTTAAGATGATGGACGAATCAATGGTAGTGCTGAGAGTCGGTATCGACGCCACCGTGCTGGCAACCGCCGAATCAAATGCAAAGCGGCGATTTGCAATCATGTCGATACTCGTCTGTGGTATTTGTTTTTTGGTCGGTTTGCTAACCTTGCTCGTCGGCCGATGGCAATCAAAGCAAGATGAGATCCAAAAGACGATGGCCGCCAATGCTGAGCAAGCCAGGCATTGGGAAACCATCGGGCAAATGGCAGCGACCGTCGTACATGAAGTCAGAAATCCGCTAAACACGATTCAAATGATATCAAGCCGACTCACGCGCGAATTTTCAATCAACGCCAAAGAGCGCAAAGAGTACAACAGCATGTTGGACCTGCTCACGTCTGAATCAGGCCGGATCAACAACGTCCTCACCGACTTTCTGGATTTGGGCAACCCCATCAAATTAATCCCAACGCAGATAAACGTCATCGAGGCTCTCGACAACATCGTTGCTGCCAAGACTGTCCGGGCAAAAAAAGAAGACAAGACGCTGGTCCTAGACCCTCGCGTCGACGCGACTGTTGAAATTGACCACAAGCGATTTGTTCAAATCACATCTAACCTGATCGACAACGCCCTCGATGCGATTGAACCAAATGGCCGAGTGACCGTATCGGTTGAGCTAATGGACCAGAATCTAGTGGTCAGTGTAGCAGATAACGGCCCGGGCATGCCGGCTGATGTCCGCAATGAAGTGATGAAGCCGTTTGTCAGCTACAAATCAACGGGCACTGGCCTGGGCTTGCCCCTTGTCGAACGCCTGATCGAAGCCCATGGCGGTGCGTTTGAGCTTAGCTCACAGCCAGGCCGAGGGACGATTGCTCGGGTTATCATCCCCCATGGCAAACAGATGGATAGATGGAGAACGAGATGACCCTTCAAAAGGAAGCGATTCTTGTGGTCGAAGACGATGGACCGCAGCGAATGACCCTTGTCGGATTTCTCAAAAAGCGCGGCTATCGCGTTTTCGAGGCGCAAAGCGCTGCCCAGGCAACAGCTGTTTGTGAGGCGCACCCTATCGACTTGATGCTCACGGATCTGCGCCTGGGCGGCCCAGATGGCATTGCACTGACTGCCGACGTCCGTGAGCGACAGCCGGAATTGCAAACCATTGTCATTACTGCATACGGAACTGTGAATGATGCAGTAAGGGCCATGCGTTCCGGCGCCTATGATTTTCTTACCAAGCCCATCGACTTGGACCACCTGGATGCACTTGTTGAAAAGGCCCTCGAAAAAGCCGCACTATCCAGAGAAAATAGTTCTTTGCGAGAAGTTGTAAAGGCCACGGGTGCATTTTCGGGACTTATCGGTCAATCTCCTGCTATTCAAACAATAATCGACTTGGCCGCTAGAATCGCACCTTCAAAAGCGTCCGTTTTCATCCAAGGCGAATCCGGGACCGGTAAGGAGGTCTTGGCCAGAGCAATCCACCTGGCCTCAACGAGAAAGCAACACCCCTTTATCACGGTCAATTGTGCGGCACTACCGGAAACCCTCATCGAATCAGAACTCTTTGGACACGAGCAAGGAGCGTTTACCGGCGCCATTGCTCAAAAGAAAGGCCGGTTTGAGCTTGCTAGCGAAGGAACGATTTTTCTCGATGAAGTTGGAGAGATACCCCTCACAATCCAAGTCAAGCTACTGAATGTGCTTCAATCCGGCCAATTCGAACGCATCGGCGGGACAAAAACGCTAGAAACAGACACACGGATCATTGCCGCGACCAATCGGGATATCCAGGAGCAATTGGCCGAGGGGGCGTTTAGAGAGGATCTCTATTACCGCTTGAATGTAGTACCTTTTACATTGCCTCCATTGCGGGAAAGAGCAGAAGATATCCCCCTACTGGCGCGCCGGTTCCTTGAAGAGCAAGCCGATATCAATGGAAGCGATGTTAGAGACATCGACCCGGAAGTAATGGCATTGCTGCAAGCATATCCATTTCCAGGAAATATCAGGGAGTTGAAAAATTGGATTGAACGGGCAGTGGTATTGGCGCTAGGCAAGCAGCTCACACGAGAGGATTTTCCAGATTTGCTCTTCCATCCCGCTGCACCACAGCATCTGCAATCTTTGATGGAGCGCTGCGGGCTCGACGAGGAAGTAGCGGCCTTGGAAATCTCCCTGATCAAAAAGGCACTGGCCAAGAACAATGGAAACCAGAGCGCGGCTGCCCGGGATCTAAAGATCACCGAGCGCGGCATCCGATATAAAATAAAAAAATACAACCTATAGCAGCCCGGTCGTCATCGTCGACCAATTCGTCGAAAGGGATCGACGAAACGGTCGCCGAAACCTTTTTCTTCTTCAGACTAATACCTGCTAACACTTTGATAAGATTATAAAAATGAAGCATCTCCGGTTTTGGCATGTGCCCTGCTGTATTCCCCAAGGGATCGCAATGCGATCCAAACAAAGGAGAAAAAAATGGTATGTCGCGGTCTTATTTTGTTCAGTGCAACAATCTTCTGCCTGGCCCTCGTGTCTCAAACAGGAAGGGGTGAGGAGCCCGATCCAAGCAAGGATCAAAAGCATGTGAGAGCGAAAAACCAAAAAAAGACACAAGCAGCCACCGGTGAGGTACCCCAGAAACAACATCACCACCGCCACACCTATCAAAAAAAGCATCAAAATGCGGCTCAAAAGGGCACCCCTCCGGTGGCTTTCGTTGACCGAAATCGAGACGGTGTGTGTGATCGGCATCAAAAGCAAAACAAGGCGACAAAACGGTGGTCCAAGAAAAATCGCGCCGCAAAACACGGCGCACAGTCGATTCAAAGAAGTAGACGGCAAGGCAAACCAAATACCGGCACGCAGTCCGTCAAAGGCATGAAATAGTATTTTCATCATCAGGAGGCCCCCATGCGCAATCTATTTAGGGCTCACGCAAAAATAACTTCCCGTTTTCGTACCCCATCTGCACGCCGTCTTCGGCGGTTGCTCAATCGCAAAATCCTCGACGTAGCGCTGCTACGCCTGCGGTTTCGCTCTATCGCACCCACCAAATCCGACGCACATCTGGACCCGAAAAACTTGGAAGTTATTTCTGCGCGAGCCCTTAGTTGGATCTGCTGGATGACTATCGGCTGCTTGTCCCTTATGTCATTTGGTTGTTCAGATCAATCAGCATCAACGGAACCGGTAGATGGGAGCATCGGCGCGGATACAGAAGCGGATACAAATTCGGAAGGCGACACTGAACCAGAAGGCGACACCGATTCATTCGAAGAATGCGTCGCGGTCAACGAGCTGGCTGAGAACGTGTTTCAGCCGCTGGACATCGTCTTTACTATCGATAATACGCCCAGCATGTTGGATGAAATCAACGAAGTCCGGGAGAATATGAACCATTTTTCAAATGAAATTATCCAAAGCGGACTCGACGTTCGGATCATTCTCATCTCCTGCCTGCCCGGGGAGTGTGATAACGATAAGTTCCATGGCATCTGCATAGACCCGCCTTTGGGCGACGAAGGCGGCTGTCCAGAAGATGGGCCATACAGTGACACCAACCTTCCGACCTACCTGCATGTGAGCGAGAGAGTCCCGAGCGTCAAAGGCTTGGAAAGAACCATAGAAACCTACCCGCAATGGGCAGAGATGATGCGGCCAGGTGCGGTAAAGCATTTTGTAATTGTTTCAGACGACACAGACGAAACACTGCCAGACGCGTTCATCCAGGGATTACAAGCACTCGATCCGCTCATGTTCAACGATTTTCAATTCAACGGCATATTTTCCTACATGAGCAAGGATGCCGCATGTGCCATCAGCCAAGACGAGCCGTGCTGTGAGTTTGCAGCGCCGGAAGGACAAGCGCCGGACTGGACCGTTTATAAGACCCTAGTCGAAATGACCGACGGCGTATCCGGTGACCTATGTCTTCAGGACTTTGATCCTGTATTTGAAGAGCTGGCCGAGTCAGTGATAGACAGTGCAATGCTCAGCTGCGAATGGGTGATTCCTGATCCGCCTGAGGGCGAAACCCTGGATCCGAATCTGATCAACATGGCATTCGTGGCAGGCGATGGAACGGTCCATCTGCTCGGACGGGTCGATTCGGTTGATAGCTGTGAAAATGCGGACAACGCCTGGTACTACGATGATCCCAACGACCCAACCATGGTTTATGTTTGTCCGCAGACGTGCGCCTGGATACAAGGCGACCCAAATGCGGAGATCATGATCCAATTTGGATGCGAAACCGAAACCATAGACCCGATTTAGCATGGTTGAAGAAGAAGTCGTTCATGGTACGATGATGTGATGGTTAAGCTGCTCAGATATTGGGTTCTTATGATCGCAGCAACCGGCTTGCTGGCCATCCCCACTGTTGCCATTGCGCAGGAAAAGGCACCAAAGAAAGTCAAAGTAGAAAAGGGTAAGTCATCCAAATCAGCATCAGCTAATAAAAAACAGAAAACCAAAAAGGGATCTCGGCCAGAAAAGGTTTTTGTCGACCGGAATGGGGATGGCATCCACGACGGCATGGAACACCGGTTTCGCCGTAAGAAGCGACACCGTTCAAAGGGAAGATCAAAAGGCGGCAGTAGAATGCTCAAGCACCAACATCATCATGGGAACCCGAACAGATAGGCATTCTCTTCTCTCCATTTTCGCGATTGCCCTTTACCTACTGCCGATAAGAGCCCTGGCAGCTGATTTATACGCAGATGCCAGTGTCGGCGCGCGCTATATCAGCAACGTCTACTTGGATGCATGGCCTGAACAGGACTTGGTCATTGCACCGGATTTAGATGTGGGTGCAGCGTTTGCCGATCTATGGTCATTGGGATACGCCGGGCATCTAGACATCTATTTGAATCATGCCGACCTTTTCTTTCATAAACATGCCCTATACGCGATTTTCAATCCGACTTGGGGCAATGAGGATGAGAACGGGGTCAGTGCCGAGCTCTCCTTTGACGCACAGAAGAATACCGATACCTATGCCTCAATCAATTTTGTCTCACCTACATTTGATGTCTCCCTGGTAATGGAGCCGACACTCTGGTTGCGGTGGACGCTATCCCTCGAAACAGGCTATCGCCTTTTTTATAACGATCCCCCATCGGATTCCTTTGACACCTGGATACGTGGGAGTGTCACATTCACGATGCAAACCCGCACAACTATCAGCCCCAACGCAGCATATGGTCATCGTCTTTACCCAAGACAGGACCTATCCCTCACAGAAGACACGCGGGATCAGCAACTCGTACTCGGCATGGATATTAGCCAGGGACTCTGGACCACTGCCGGCTTACGGGGGACTTATGCCTATCTGCACAATGCCGACGAGTGCGGGCTGATCTTGAGAAACTTCAGCACCACTGAATTCAACTACATTGGAGAAGACTTCCTGTTCTCCGGACACCGCATTGGGTTGGGTTTCAAGCAGATATTCACCACAGGTTGGATGCTTGGGTGGGACTTGCAATACGAAACAAGGACCTACACTGGATGGCTCGTATCTAATGAGAACGGCAATAACAACCAGGGGCACCGAGACACGGACAGGCAAGATCAGCGCTTTGGCCCAGGCGGCGCTATCCAATACAACTGGTTGCCTGATGAAGGCGATGTTGCATCTATTCCAAATATAACTGTGGCGTTGACTTACGGTTATCTACGGCAATGGTCTAACGACGCAATTTACAACACAGACCAGCACGTCCTTGGATTGGCAGTGGATCTTTCCTGGTAGGGTTTCTTTAATCAGTTCCACCATCAAAGCCTTCTTTTTTTATGCAGCAAATCTTCATGCCAGGACAACTGTACTGTTCCTGCTCGGTGCCTGGAACGCACGCGCCAGGGCCGGCACAAGTATACGGCTCTGGGCAATCTGTCTCTGGTCCGCCATCTCCAGAATGGGTGTCTGTATCTGTTTCGGTCTCTGAATCAGTGTCAGTGGCCGTTTCACTGTCCGTATCCGTATCACTATCGGTATCCGTCCCAGTGTCTGTATCACTATCTGTGTCGGTATCGGTATCCGTACCCGTGTCTGTATCCGCATCCGTGTCGGTGTCGGTATCGGTGTCGGTATCGGTGTCGGTATCGGTGTCGGTATCGGTGTCAGTGTCAGTGTCAGTGTCAGTGTCAGTATCGGTGTCACCGCCGGTGTCAGATTGGGAGTCGGTGCTTTCCTCCGTCGGTTCAGACGTATCGTCCGAATTGCCGCAAGACAAGAGAGCAACCGTCATTGAAATCAAAACAAGCAGGGTATACTTCTTTTTCATACTTTCCTCCATCAAGCCGTTCGGCTTTTGTGATCAAACAAAGGGTAACTTTCGTCATCAGTAAGTACCCGATTCGCGCCGGCGGTCCTGTTAGAAGCAAGACAAATGCCAAAACGGCAAATAGACGGAAAACGAAGAACCTTATTTATGCAGAGAAATCAAATAATTAGAGAATTATCTCTGCAACGCCCAATGTTGATCTTTTGACCCATGGCCTACCTCGACCATACCGTCGCAAAGGATCGACCATTTAGTCGAGGCACATTGAGAAGACAATAGACAAACCAAGGGGGGTCATAGACAGTTGACAAGCACGCTGAAACATCACATCCCCCGGGTGATATCGGCGAGTGCCCCGATGGTTGCTTTGAGCGAAGACGGTGAGTCTTCGCTGTTTTGTCTTAAAAAAGCATCGATTTGATCTTTGCGGTCCAGGGCCAGATCGGTATCCGAGGAAGTACCCCGGCAGTAGGCGCCCATCAGGATGAGATCCTCCTGCTCTTCGTACGCCCCTAGTAGTCGCTTTAGATGGCGTGCGGCCATGCGGTGTTCTGGTGAGACCACCACATCCATGACCCGCGAGACCGATCTGGTGATGTCGATGGCTGGCCATTGCCCGGCCCGGGCGCGCTTGGCCGAGAGTACGATGTGGCCGTCCAGAAGGGAGCGGGCCTCCTCGGCGATCGGATCTCCGCTATCCCCCTCAGTGAGCACCGTGTAGATAGCTGTGATGGATCCCACGGCGTCGCGACCGGTTCTTTCGACAAGGCCAGGCAATGTTGCAAAGGATGCCGCTGGAAATCCGTTCCTCGCAGGTGCATCTCCAAGGGCCAATGCGATGTCTCGCCGCGCTCGAACCGCACGGGTGAGTGAATCCACGAGCAAAAGGACGTGTCGTCCTTGGGAGCGAAACCACTCAGCCACGGCGGTCGCTGTGATCATGGCCCGGGCCCGAACGAGCAGAGGGGCATCAGCAGTCGCCAACACCACCGCGGACTTGGCGAGCCCCTTGGGACCCAATGTCTGATCCAAAAATGCGCGCACCTCGCGGCCCCGCTCACCAACCAAGCAGATAACGCAGGCATCGCATTGGGCACGCTTCGCCAGTGTACCGAGCAGGGTCGACTTGCCGAGGCCGGGTCCGGCAAACAAACCGATGCGTTGACCCAGACCTAGGCTCAGGCATCCATCAATGGCGCGAACACCTGTAACGAGCAGTTCGGAAATGGGTTTCCTCGCCAATGGATCTGGAGCAGCCCGATCTAGGGGCCACAGGTCATTATGGGGCAGGGCCTTACCCCCATCCAGCGGCATACCCATGGGGTCAATAACGCGGCCGAGCAGCGCGGACGAACAGGAAATAACATCCTGGTCGGCAGTAAGGGTCACCCTATCCCCAGGGCCGATACCCGTGGTGGTCGCAAGGGGGAGCAATTCAACGCGCGTGCCCTCACATGCCACTACTTCAGCGTGAACCTTATCTTGTTGAGACCTTTCGATAACAACGCGTGACCCAACCCGGGCACCTGGCAGCACGGCCTGGACACACACAGCACCGGCACCGGTCACTTTGCCATGACAAACTGGAAAAGCACACGTATCTGCCTGTTTCTTGAGCTCATTTACACGGATAAGCGAGGCCATGAAGAGACTATTTAAATGAATATGATGTCATCGTCGAGTTGTTCATCGCTGTCTTCGATGGATTCGATAAAATCATCGTCCACTACCTTGCGTTGCATGAGCTTAAATTCAGTATCCGCAAGCCGGGATTCGGCCAGCCGGTTGTAGTAGGCGAGCAGCTCGGGAAAGGCATTTACTATAGGCGTAAATAGTTCTCTCGCTAAGAACAGTACAGTGGCAGGCGTGGTGGTTCGAACAGTGGCGGAAATCGGCTCTTCATAGAGAAGGCTGATCTCGCCGCTCACATCTCCGGGTCCCAAGTCAGCAACTCTGGTATATGCCTCGTCTTCCCATTTTAATACCTCTGCTCGGCCTTGTAAAATAATATAGAGTCCCTTCCCTGGCTGGCCCTGCTCGAGGTAGATGGTATTTTTGGGAATCTCATGGCCAGTGAATTGGGCCAGGAGTTTTTTCTGGGACTCAGCATTAAAGGGTTTAAACAGCGGGTTGGTGGCAAACAGGTTGTGAATCATCCGCTCGCGGGTGAATCGCTTCATGGCAGCGGCCACTGTCGGCAGTTTTTCGCTGAGCACCTCGATGTCGGCGCGTTTTAGTTGCAGTGCGTCCACTGGGGTCTCGCAGATCACAGATGCTGACCTGGGATCCGTGCTCACGAGCGCCATTTCGCCAAACAAGGACCCCGGCCCGAGGCGCGCCAGGTGCACGAGATCTTCATCAGGAGCAGGGTCGCCACCCTTGCACACCACGTCTACAGTGCCGCGAGCCAAAAAATAGATCTCCTGCCCTGGCTCGCCTTGACGAATGACAAAATCGCCAGGCACAAACTGCTTCAGGGTCAATTTTTCAAACAACCGTGCAAAGGCCTGACTTGTCACGGTTGAGAGAATCGGAATCGGTGGTACAGTTTTTGGATAATCCACGATATTTTCAATGCGGGAGGCTGTTTGAGTGGTCTCAGAAATGAGCGTGTTTTCTGGCATTTCTGCAGCAATCGCAGCACCCTCGGGTATGTCGATACTGTCGTCCACAGGTGCTGGCCTGAGACCGCGACCCACAGTTCCGGATTCTGATGCGTACATTCTAACAAGGTCGGCCACAATGGCGTCAGCGGTTGCCCCGAGGGCAGCAGACCGCTTGAGTGCGACCATGGCCTGCAGCGGCTCACCAGATCGAATATTATGTTTTGCAACCGCATTGAATACGGTCTGTGCAGCATCGTTTTTGCCGAGCCCTACCAATACATCGCCGATCTGCAGTCGCAGCTGAAAATCCAGCGGCATATTTAAGAGGATCAGATGGTAAATCCTCAGCGCATCGATGGGCTGACCAGCGGCCAGCTTGGCCGCGGCATCGTCTTTTAGGTCTCTCAATGTCAGTGCCATGTGGTTTTTCTCCTCTGGGTAACAAATGAAATGGCACGCCCTGTTCCATCTTTTTGGCGTCCGCCAATGCGGCGTGCTACTAATTCTAGAATAGTATTTATTTTTTTTGATTGAATTGCAACGTGGTGGAGGCGTCATTGGTTTGGATAGACAGGATCGGCAAAGCCACCGTCGATCTGTTTCGGTATGGCGTTTTTCTGGTCGGACTGCTCTATCTCTCTGTAAAAGTCGTATGGACAGAGCGCGATCTGGGCCAACGGGATTTCTGGCGCCAGGTGTTGTTTCAGATCTATTTCACCGGGGTGCAGGCGGTCGGACCGGTGGTCGCCCTTGGGATTGCCGTAGGTGTCTTTGCCATTGTCGAGGGCATTGGCGGTATTGGTTCCCTATCTGGGGCTGAAAGCCTGGGTCAAATGGTCACGGTCGTGGTGCTGCGGGAGATTGGCCCCCTGTTGACCGGAGGTGTGATCATCGTTCGATCGGTCACAGCCATTGCAGCCGAGCTCGGCGTGATGCGGGTCCAGCGGGAGATCGAAGCCCTCGAAGTGATGGGCATTTCTCCCATACGCCATCTCATTACCCCGCGCTTATTTGGTGGTCTTTTCTCCCTTTTGGCGCTTAATGTCCTGTTCGGCATTGCCGCTCTGATCGGCGGATTCCTCATCGCCCGACTGCTCGTACCTATCCCGGCTGACCTCTATTTCAGTGCCGTGGTGTCAGCGGTCTCACCTGCTGATCTCCTGGCGTTTGCCCTAAAAATAGTCGTGGGCGGGATCGGTGTGTTCTTGATCGCGTGCTATCACGGCATGAAAGTAGACCGATCTCCAACCGCCGTGCCAGTAGAAGTCTCCAGAGCCTCGCTAAACGCGTTGGTCTTCATGGTGGTATTTTATGGCGCTGTATCCCTATCTGTTATCATCCAATCTGGCACTGTACCCATTCTCGGAGGCTTCTTTTGACCGTACGCCAACCAGCTGAAATCCTAAAGCTAGTCGACGGCATCTGGTTTGACGTTGGCCCGGATGCCTGGTCGATAGGGTCGACCAAGGTGTTTTCCGGGGAGTGGGTCGCGTTTGTCCCAGATCAAAAAGAGGCCGCATTAGACCCTTCTGGTCCCCTGGCGTGGATCCTCGCGACCATGTCCGAACCGCTCAGGGGAACAGTGGAGCTTTTGGGAGAGGATATTTATAGACGCGACGACAGGACGCGCCTGCGCATGCGGGCGCGCATTGGTTTTGTCCATAGCTACGGCGGGCTCATCTCCAATCGAACGGTCAGAGAAAACATCGCGCTACCAGTGTCTATTCACGCCGGGCTCTCAGCCAGGGATGAGGCCAGGCAGGTGACAGAAACCCTCGATACTTTTGGTCTCACACGGGTGGCGAACCTTAAACCCCATGAGATGGACGGATCCACGCGGTGGCGCGCCTGTTTGGCCCGGGCACTCGTGCTCAATCCAGATTGGTTGGTACTCGAAGGTATTGGCAACTGGGAGATGGACCAGGGACGCGGGATTGGCTGGACTGCACTCAGACAGCGACAAGAAACCCATCCCATGGCCACGGCCATCTGCCTCCCTTGTCCCAATCCTGGGTTCGAAACGTGGTTCGCAGCGCACAGAGGGCAAATAGTGCGCTACAATAAACAGGATGTCGTGTAAATGCATGGGTAAGGCGCGGGCATGAAGATCCACTTCTCCTATCAAGAGCGGCTGGCCGGACTGTTGATGGTGTTTGCCTTTCTCGGCATCGTCGCTTTTATTGTGGGCGCAGCAGTTAAGAATCGATGGCTCGAGCCCAGGATTCCGTTCCACACGCTCGTGGTTCACGGAGATGGACTCCGCAAGGGATCGCCAGTGCTTTTATCGGGCATCGAAGTGGGCGAGGTGGGTCAGATGGTGATCATGGATGACAATCGCATCGACGTGGAGCTGCTTATTCGCGAGCGCCATGCCCACCGTGTACGCATGGGTACCATCGCAGAGGTAAAGCGATTGCTCGGCATCGGAGAGAAGCGGATACACCTGGTCTCTGGCAGGCAAATCGCAGAGGAACTCCCGGCTGGCGCGCTCTTGACCGCAAACGAGCCCACGGATATCCTCGATGCACTGTCCAACCTGGACCTCAGCCAATACATCACCACCATTGACCGCATGGTCGCGGCGATGGAGGTGACCCTTGGCAAGCTCGAGGAGGAGAATCGACTGATCCGGATGATGGAGGCCTTTGACCAGATGGGGCCGGGCATGGAGCGATTGAACCACCTACTCGCCGAGATTGACGAACCCCTAACGGAACTGCTAGTGGATCAGAACGTCAAAGGCACATTTAAGGGGGCAAACAAGCTATTCAACGACCCCAACACCCGCAAGGCCATGCGTGCAGTCGCGCGCACGTTCGAACCAGATGAGATGAACAGTCTTATCGGCCGGTTAAACGGCGTGTTAGAGAGACTCGATACACTGCTGGCAGATAGCGGTCATCTCAACGGCGCCCTCAAAGGCGCGGACAAGCTGCTAAACGATCCCAGAACCAATCGCCTGCTGACCTCATTAGAAAAGCTTACCGACGCGGAAAAACTAGAGAAACTAGTAGACAACATGGCTATCGTGGCCAATCAAATGGCCAAGATCGGCCCGACCATCCCCGAGATGTCCCACGACATGATTACAGCGTTGAGGGAGGCGGTCATCGTGCTCAGGGCGCTACAAAAGACCTGGCTCCTCGACGAAGAAGCTGCCGAAGTGCTAAGGGAACTAAAAAAGAAGGACTAAAAAAGAAGCGCGATTACCATTCCTATACGCCCCTGCCATTTCCGCTTGCTTGACATTCACGACGTTCTGATAGAAAAAATAACAATGATCAACAATTTCATTGCCACGCTGGGCTGTCCATCTGCGTTCATTGCACGTCTTATGTTCCTCACCTGCCTAGTGCCACAAATTGGCCTTGCCGGTGAATATGCACTTTACTGTGACGACGAGTATATTGGTGATTACACGTCATCTGAATGCTATCGGCAAATGGCGCAGAGAGACAATCGCGACAAAAACGAGATCGAATCCGCCCTGAGACTATCTGTCCTACCCGCAGCAATGGGCAACTGCGAGTGCAAATCTGTGAGCATCAAGAAAGGCTTTGAGCTTCCAGTCAAGAAAGACCGTCCGCTGCATGACATCGCCCTGGGAGATGTGGGCATCGAGTTTGGTTTCGACCAAAAAGCGTTATATTTTCGCGCATTGAAGTACGTCTTCTATCCGTTCCCGGTGAATTTTTCAGTGGGCCTCCACCTGTTCAGTGGCCTGGCCAGAAAAACCGATGCCGTATTGACAGATGCATGGGAAAAGATACAAGAACGAACGCGATACTTGCACTGGGAATGGTTACCGATAACGGTTCAGTATTCCATTTTTATCGGCAAAGAAACCTCTCCTTTTGCATTATTGAACATCTTTCTTTCAGCCGCATTGATTACCCATGACATTGTCGTTCAAGAAGAATGGAGAAACGGCAATCCCGACTCTGATTGGGACGAACTCAGCCGGGATCGAAAAACAGGTACGCCATTGATTATCGCGGGAATCGATCTATTGATTCCAATGATGTCCCGTTCCCATAGTCGCTATTCGATATACTTTACCAAGCTTACGCTAGGTCAGGCATTTGGCGGAAGTGGATCCAGTATTCGAGACGACTACAGCGTTCCTGGTTTCTTTGTTCGATTGTCAGGTAGTTTCGGCATGATTCTGTACCAGACTTCCCAAGTACAAGCAAACATTCGAAAAGAAAGCTCCCACAAGCGTATTTCAAAATGAAATGCACGCAATTGCCCAATCTGCGCTTATAGATGGAGATGATTTACGGTTTTTGTAGCGATCTACTTCCCCTTGAATTGGGGACGCGCCTTGCCCACTGAGCCCAGGCCTTCTCTGGCATCTTCAGTTGAAAAAACATCGGCTAGGACAGCCAGTTCCTTTTCCACGCCTGCTTCGATGGGGAGCGCAAGGGCCTGGTTCATGAGATCGTTTGCCAATTTAAGGGCGATCGGGGCTTTGGATTTGATCTTCTTTGCTGCTTTTTCACCAAATTTATCTGTTGCCTCAAATGATCCGCTGAGGAATTTGTCGACGTTTTGGTCTGAAAACAACGCCTCACACGCTGCCTTTTCCTCGCCAGCATTTGCTAATTCTCCAGCACCGGTGCCGGCTTTTACAACGCCTTCTTTGAGCAAGGCCTGGACCACCTGCCCGGATTCACCGGACTGGGCAACCCGGTCGACCAACCCAAGCGATGCGGCCTTTGCAGCTGGGACAATATCTCCGGTAAAGACGAGGTACCTGGCCACACCCAGGCCACATCGCTTGGCCAGGCGCTGGGTGCCGCCCAGGCCTGGATAGATACCAATGCCGGTCTCTGGAAATCCCAAGACAGCGCCTTGGTCGGCGACAATGGCATCACAGGCAAGCGCCAATTCCGCTCCACCGCCAAGGGCCATGCCGTTCAATCTCGCAACCACCGGCTTGGTGCATTGATCGATTCTCAGAAACAGCTCATGTCCAGTTCGAGTAAAGTCCACAATGCGCGGAATGTCACCCGCATCGATTGCATTGATAAAGAACTTGATGTCTGCGCCTGCGACAAATGCCTTGCCCCGACCTTCCAACACAATGCCCGTCACCGCGGGATCAGCCGCAGCTGTATCAAATGCTTCGGCAAGGGAGGCTACCGTATCTGGATCAAGGGCATTCATAGCATTTGGGCGATTCATCGTGATCGTGGCAATGCCGTCTTTGATGTTCAGGTTGGCCGCCCTGATGTTGAACGGCTTGAGGTCCTCCTTTTTTTCGGCAAGCATTTTGGGCAGGGGTAGATTGTACATTGCCGCAACTTCAGCAGCAGCAGCGACCGCTTTTTCAACACCAATGCTGTTGGCAAGAGCAAACGGCCCTCTTCTCCAGCGAAGCCCGACCATGGCGCCAATATCTATGTCCTCGATGGACGACACACCTTCCTCTACGAGGGCTGCAGCCACCATCAGGACCAACCCAACGTAGCGCTTTTCTACATCCGCAGCTCCCTTTTCCGTGGCCTCGCCTTTGAGATCCCAGTCTTTCCCACTGCTCACCTGTTCTTTCAAACGGTCACAAGGCGCGTAGAACGGGCCGAGCTCAGAGGCCAAGCCGCTCGCAGCGTGTTGGGAAATTGGAACGCCTGTAACGTTCATTAATTCAAACGGGCCCATGCCGATGCCCAGCAGCTTTTTGGCGGTGGCCTCGATAGTGGGTAGATCAGCCACCCCCTGCTCCAGCAAGCGCACTGTTTCGTTAACCCATGGCACAAAGAAGCGATTGACAACAAACCCTGGCGAATCTTCTGAATGAATGCCGGTTTTACCCGTGGCCTCGCAAAATGCCCACGCTGCTTCAAGGGTCTTAGGGGATGTCTGAGGCCCTGGGATGACCTCAAGCAATCGATTCTGGGCAGGGTGGAAGAAGTAGTGCAAGCCGATAACCCGCTCAGGATGGGCAAGGCCAACTGCTACTTTCTCCACTTTAAATGAAGATGTGTTCGTGGCGAGCACCGTATCAGGTCGAACATGTGCTTCGAGTGCGGCAAAGAGGTTGCGCTTAATCTCCAAGTCCTCAAACACGGCCTCCACGATGAGATCGCAATCTTTTAGGTCTGCATGTTTGGTGGTTCCCTTAATGCGACCCAGAATCGCCTCTGGTTGGCCTGGCCTAAAAATCCCCCGCTCCACGCCTTTGTTGAGCATTTTTTCGATGCCGCCCAGTCCCCGATCGACCGCTGCTTGCTCTAGGTCCATCAGGATAACATCGAGACCGGATTGGGCTGTTTTTTGGGCAATCCCGCTGCCCATGGTTCCTGCGCCGATAATGCCTATTTTTCTTGGGGCTGCCATTTGCTCCTCCCTGTGTGGCTAGACTGAAAGTACTTTCTTTTGCTCCATACAAGAGCTGGGCTGAAGGGTCAACCGAGCGCGC
Organism: Myxococcota bacterium; assembly: GCA_030065855.1. Taxonomy (GTDB): domain Bacteria; phylum Myxococcota_A; class Polyangia; order JAAYKL01; family JAAYKL01; genus JASJCT01. The sequence continues at coordinate 10,916 of JASJCT010000071.1, read as the reverse complement.
ATATTAGACACGGCAAAGATGATGAATTGAATAGAACAGATGCGCATTTCCCTTGTGGAGAAAGGCCAATTATGGCAAAAGGCAATGAGAGTAGAGGAGGTAAGGCATGCGCCGTAGGTTTGTGACTGAGGAAGAAGACGAAATCAATCTGACCCCAATGCTAGATGTCGTGTTCATCATGCTCATCTTCTTTATTGTAACGGCATCCTTTGTTAAAGAATCCGGCATCGATGTGGACAAGCCGGGCCCCAAGCAAGACGACGAAATTATTGATGATTCTAGTAAAAAAATCACCATATTAGTCTCTATCAATGCCAGTGATCAGATTTGGATCGAAAATCGCGTCGTAGACCCCCGGACAGTCCGCGCCAATATCCAACGCATTCTCGCCAAGCACCCGGACAGCTCTGTATTGGTACAGGCAGACAGGAATTCCCAAAACCAAACCCTGGTCAAGGTACTGGACGCTGCCAATTTGGCTGGCGTGGCGAACGTCACCGTAACCAGCGACTGACCCCACCGCCACTTCACTCCATCTTCACTACACTACTGTTTGCGACGCCCTATTTCCCTGTATCCTAGCGACCAATCCCATTTAATAAATTTTATATAGTTGTAATTTTTCATCTCACGTGCTTTATCGATAATGAAATAGGACGGTTTGTTTCATTATGACGCCTACTCTCGGAGGATAGGCATCAACAGGAGGGGTAAATGCAGGTTAATTTTAAGAAATTTAGATGGAGTTTGGTATTTGTCTTAGTTATCGGATGCGGAAACAATGACAGATCATGGCTTTTTGGCGATGACCAACAAGCGCTCACCAGTGTGGTGGCGGATTTTTACGATTTCGAATGGGATGGATGGCTCGAGGCGTCAAGCGGCAGTGCGTTGAACAACATCAATCGCCAAATCCGCTATACAGTTGGACAGCTGAACTATCGAAACTCAGTGGGCCGTCTGGATGCTGTGGAGATCACGAACGTGGTCGTTTCAGGCAACACGGTGAGTTATCACGCAAAGATGGTCGTCGCCTGGGGGAGGAGTACTGTTCCCGAGACCTATACGTTTCTTCTTCCCAGGGTGATGGATGCCGACGGACTATCGGCGTTTGTGGAAAAATACAAAACCACTTGTATGGAGGATCCAGGAGACCACGACGTTACAACGGGTAGTGCTTGGTACTACTATCGCCCGGAGTATCCCAGCTGTAGCCTTGACGACGTGGACATCGTGGCCATGGAGGCGCAACTCACTGAAAACCCAGATGTAACGAACGGCAAGTACCCCGAGTATCACAAGGTCTGGGAGGATGACACCCTTCGCATCACAGCCATTTATGGGAAGAACGAAGTCAATGGGGATGAATACGATTTTGGATACAGGGGGTTTAACCAGTTTGTCTACAGAATCGCTGAGATGCTGGAACCATATAACTTACAGACCATACCACCGGATTTGGAAATCAGTGGATCCAGCTATCCGACCGTACCCGCTCCTGCTGTAACAGATGTGGAGCTGCGCGGCTTTTTGCCAGGCCAGCGCCGCGTGGTGGTCAACGCCTTTGTTGTCCCGAGCCTAGGGTCGGCTGGCAATGATTTCTTTGAAAAATACGAAAGTCTTTCAGCTGCAATGGATTTTATTACCTATAACGGGCACTCTGGCTTGGGTGCCAATATTGAAATCCTTGCAGGCGAAGGAAAATGGGTTCGGGATCAATACGCTATTGTCTTGGTGAACGGCTGCGATACGTTTGCATACATCGATTCATCCCTTGCAGAGGCCCACGCTGCAGTGAATCCCGATGACCCACTGGGGAGCCTTTACTTAGATATGTTTACAAACGCCATGCCTGCCTATTTTTTTGCAAATACGCCCGGTACCATGGCGATTGTCAACGCTTTGATGTCTTTTGATGACCCGCAAAACTACGAGCAAATTCTAGAGGAAATCCACTCGTCTCAAGTCGCTGTTGTCTCAGGTGAAGAAGACAATATCTACACACCTGGATTTGAAGGAGAGGATTGGACCGTGGCGTATGACACGGATACGAGCAGCCCACAGACGTGGAAATACTTCGGGCCTTTTGAAGTTCGGCAAGACGGACTCATTAAAGTCTACACAACTGGGACCTTTGATGCCGACCTTTATGTCAAAAGAGATGAGACAGCTTCTAATACCAACTATGATTGTAGATCCATTACCCCCTATGCCAATGAACAATGTGTGTTAGTGGGTGCTGGTGACTACTCAGTGGCTGTATACGCCTATACACCTGATAACGACGTATCGTTTGACGTCACCGTTACGTACAACAGCACAGAAATTAATATCGACGGCGGTGTCGACGGCGGTGACGCTGATACCGATACCGATACTGACACTGATACTGAAACTGGTACCGACACTGACACTGGATCCGACATGGACACCGACTCTGATACGGACACTGGTACCGATACAGACACTGGATCCGATACAGACACTGGATCCGATACAGATACCGGCTCCGATACAGATACCGGCTCCGATACCGACTCCGACACTGACACTGATACTGATACTGACACTGACACCGATACTGACACTGACACCGATACTGACACTGACACCGACACCGGCACGGACACTGGTTCGGATACGGACACTGACACCGATACTGACACTGGTACCGATACCGACACTGACACCGATACCGACACTGACACTGACACCGACACTGACACCGATACTGACACTGATACCGATACCGATACCGACACTGACACTGACACTGATACCGATACCGACACTGACACTGACACCGATACTGACACTGACACTGATACCGACACTGACACCGATACCGATACTGACACTGACACCGATACTGACACTGACACCGATACTGACACTGACACCGATACTGACACCGATACCGATACCGACACTGACACTGATACTGACACTGACACTGATACTGACACTGACACCGATACTGACACTGATACTGACACAACTGGATGTGGATGCCGTTCTGTGGGCAATCAGAGCAGTATTAACCTAGATATGCCGTTGGTTCACCAAGTACTAAGCCTTTTACAGCCGAGCTAGGCACTCTTCTTCACTAGAAAACGCTGTGTGCACAGTGTTCAGACCCTTTTCTTCACTAGAAAACGCTGTGTGCACAGTGTCCAAGCACTCTTCTTCAGTAGAAAACGCTGTGTGCACAGTGTTCAGGCACTCTTCTCCACTAGTCCCCTTTCCGAAATACCTGCTTGCAACCTAATCTTGTAGGCGTGGGGTTTATCCCCACGGTAAAACCCAAGTAATTCTCAGCTCTTCTGCAAGCGGGGATAAACCCCGCTGCTACATTTTGGTCCCAGAAATCGCCATTTCGGGACGAAAACCAGTCCCTCGGAATGCTCGTCCTTGACGCCGGCTGCATCCGGCGATAGCGTGCCCTCGTTCTCAAAGGAGCAGCTAAACGTGACAAAGCGCATTGCCCTCGTCGTTTGCCCATCCAAAGAACACGGCAATGCTGTGACCGATCTCCTACTCGGCCTCACCGTGGGTGAGAGATTGATGCTCACCCTAGAAAAAGCAGGCATCACCCACGTGGCCTTTGTCGGTGACGGTCCCTTGCCGATCTCTTCCAAGGTCGATATCGAAATCATCCAGGCCGAAGTCGAGCCGTCAGATGCGGAGGTGTTTACAGTGGTATCTGCTGATTTGGTATTTGACAGTGCCTTGATCGGTGGGGCTGGGATCCCTGCAGGCCTGCCCATTGCCAACCTACCCATCAAAGCGTGGCGCGAAATCGTTAAAAACCCAACCAGCTGGCTCGCAAGCGCAGGACCTGGTAGCGCAGAAGCAGGTCGTGGATTTGCCATCCGCATCTTAGATGCCGATCACAAACGCCTGGCCGAGCGCGCCCTAATGAAATCCCTTATCAAAGAAGCAGATGGTATCATTTCGCGCAATCTGAATCGAAAAATATCGACAGCCATATCCCGCCGCCTCGCTGCCTATCCGATCCGGCCCAACTGGGTGACGGCAGTTGTCTTCCTCGTTGGGATCCTCTCCGGACCTTTCGCGCTCATGGGCACCTACACCGGATTTGTCCTTGGCGGCTTTTGCTACTGGTTCTCTGCTGTGTTGGATGGGTGCGATGGGGAACTTTCCAGGCTCAAGTTCCAGGGATCTAAGCTCGGCGCATGGCTGGACACGATCGTCGATGATATGGTGGGCCTCTCCTATATCCTGGGTATGTATACCGCCCTGGCTCGGGGATCAGACCACGCCTTTTGGTCATATCTCGGTATTGGCGGCGTTGCAGCCTATCTCGCCACAATCCTGCCTCGCTACTACATCATGGCCCGCCGCTCAGGGTCTGGGGACTACCAAAAAATGGCACGTGAGACACGCCCCAAACAGCAAGGCAGATTTTCCCGGCTGGCCCTTACGGTTCGGGATATGGTTTTTCGCACAGACTTCTTGCCATTCTACGCTTTGGTCACTGCTGTGGCCGGCATTGTGCCGGCATTTGCCGTGCCGTTTGCTGTGGGTGCTGTGGCCTCGGCGATCGATACCCTCCTCACCGTCATACGCTACCAACCACCTCAAAAAACTACTTGAGCGCAAACAACTATCAAATAACACCGCGCTGTTCGATTTCTTCATAGCCAGTGAGATATCGGATGTACATGAGCCACTTCATTGGGCTACGCCCGGGCATTTCGAACCGGTAGTCAGTGCTGCCGACGGTCACCTCAAAGATGTCCTTTTGCTGGATAACGCAATTTTTTATGGTCGAGATGGGAAATGTGTAAGCTGGCGCCGAGCTATCGTTGGGCGTGTAATTAATTTCGGCCTTGCTCACTGCGAGGCTACCGGTTGACTCAGGCGCGAATTTGCCAACATTGGTCTCCTTTTTTAGTGTTACCCGCGTATCGCAGGTTAGGGTCGAAGTGGCTGTCGCTCGGGAGATTGCTTCTATTATCGCGGTCTTGTGTGCCTGGACCCAGGCGTGCAGGTTGTCACATGGCAGCGCAGCACCGTCAGTTGCACACAACCGGCAATAGGCATCCATGGTCCATGATTTGCCGCATGCCGAGCAGTTGATTTCATTTCCAGCAGTGGCGAGCGTACCTGATCGGCCACAACGCACGCAGATCCAGATCAGTCTTTCAACGCCCTCTGCCAGGCGCTGTCCGCGAAACCCGCCTGCCTGATTGCGCGCATCGAGAATATCGTTTGTATGGATACCCGTTTGAATCGCAGCCAGAATTTCAGTTTCGTCCATACGCGCCACCTGATCGGAAGGAATGACAGTGCGCTCAAGGAGAACGCGGCCCTTCCGCCAGCCCTTTGCCCACCAGGGACGGCTTAGAAAATGTCCGCTAAACCGAGCGATCACCAGTGGGCACTTGATCCGCTTAACCATCCGTTCAATGCCCCTGTAGATGGGTTGTGTTTCCCCGTCCCAGGTCGCTTGGCCTTCGGGAAAGATCAATACAGGATCCCCGCGCTTTAAAAAAGACAGGGTTTTTTTCATTGCCCGCAGATCTCTCGCTCCCTTTTTCTTGGGAAACGCGCCAATGCCGTTCAAGTACCATCTTGAAATAGGTCCGGCGCGAAACCCATCGTCACTCATCATGATGCGGAGGGCGTGTTTAAAGTAGAGACCGATCATCCACGGATCAAAAAAATTGCCGTGGTTGGCAACGACAACGTAAGGCGGACTGGGCTCAGGGTCAGCATTGGGCGCGAGGAAACATCGATATCTTAACTGCAGCCACTGGCAAAATGTCCATCGCGTTGTCGTCCATAGCAGTTGGTGTTGGGTGCCCATCAAAAACTTGATAACATCAATTAGACAGAACAGGATACCAATATTAACGGAAGAAGAAGAGGGTTATTGATGAGGATACTTTTGTGGGTCTGGTGCTTCAGCCTTGGGTACTCTATGGTAAGCTGTCGGGGGCAAGGGGAACAGTCCGCTGACAGCAGCACTGATGCAGCTGCCGTCCAGATCACATCGAGGCCGATCTTCATTCAGCCCTAGCGTTATTTCAACCCTTTAGAGATTAAAGGAACGCCACCCCTGAATCTAATTTCCCATCGACGTATTGGTAGAGTCGAACAACAGCAGCATCGGTATTGTCTGGTTTGGACACTTGGATCGAGCCGCCAAAGACAACCATGGGCTTAAGCGCCAGGGGTGTGAGCGGCACCCGTTTTCGCAGAAACTGAACGGTTGAAATCCCTGTCGATGGATCGTGTTGGACGATAGCCCCTGGGACTGAACCCCAATAGGCCGCCACATTGGTCGGGTCTGAAAAAGACAACTCGATGTTTGTTTGGGGATGGGTCATGGGAATGGCGTTGGATTCAAAGACCAGTTGGATACAGGCGGTCGCTGGCCCCGGGTTTCCAAATTGAAACGTGGGCGATTCTAAGAAAGCATCACTCATCTGTTGAACATTGCGCAGTGCCTTGTTGTTATCATCAGCATTGGTCACATCCGTATCAAGGGGATCATCAGTCGATTGGATTTCCACCAACACGGCGCGATACCCACTTGCCAATGCTGTTTCCTCTGCTGTTGGTGTCCAGCTAAATGGTCCGAGAAGCGCTGTTGTTTCTGCCGGTAAGTCCAATCCGTTTGGGTGGCTGTCATCAGCAATGAATTCGCCCTCGGGAGTGATGGGTATGCTATCTTCACTCGTCGTAAAGAGCGCTGCCGGCAATGAGGTGAGCCGCAGCTTAATACCTGTCGCATCTGAACAGCCATCGTTGGACACGCGTACATAGACATCGTATTGATTGTCGGCAATGAGGGGTTCGGCAGAAGGTTGGGTGTCAATGTCAACGGGGGTCCCTGCTGGTAGCACGATGATATCCGGACTGGCCCAACTCGGCTGGTCACCCAGGCTGGAGGGCACAGCGCCGATATCGTCGGCATGGTCACGGACATACACCTCTGGTGGGGTCGATGTGGTGTCCATCGTGCCATTGTTGTCCACCACGACAAACTTGGAAAGCGCGGTCCGGTTACCCGCGTGATCTCGGGCTTCAACTGATACCTGATACAACCCATCGGGCGAGCTGTTTGTGTTCCAGGCATCGTCCAGCCCCCAACTATTGGTGAGAATATGGGCATACTTCGGGGTCCCCATATAATCGGAATCTGACAGATCCGTAGCAAACAACTCGTCGGCATAGTTGATCGCCAACAGGGGAGAGGCGCTGCCAGTGTCAATGGAACTATCGAAGAAATCCTCCAGGGACATTTGTATGGGACAATCCAGGCCGCGATCTGGTCCAGCACATGTAAACGGACATCGATTGAATTCATACCACGGAAACTCTAAGATCTCACCACTGACGGTGTTTCGAATGATGAGCCTTGCGCCGTAGATGCCGACAGCATCATAGGTGCTCGGAAGGGGTTCTGGTTCGGGATCGGTTGTAAAGAAAGAATCGACCATTTGTGCGACCACGTCAACAGCCCCGGTAATCTCATTACAAGCCCCAGAAGGTTCTACTTGTTGGGTGGTATTGTCCCTCCGGAATATCATCCAATCAATTTGGGGCGGTTCGTCGTCGATCAGAGGCGGGTCAGTAGATTCTAAATCAAATGCTAACAGTGGGTTGATAGCGTCAAAGTTTCCCTCAGCGTCGAATATCGAGAGATGCAGATGCGCCCATTGGTTGTTGGCGAAGTCTGTTATTGCCGACAGGGTGTCACCGACAAAAACGTCAGTATTCGGTTGCACTGAGTAGTCACTATCGCCCTGTTGGGCTGCGTTTTCAATCTTTTCTCTTAGTTGAACGCTGATTGGGTCACTATTACTCAACAGAAGATGACTGTGATAGAAAATATATCGACGGCTGGCATCCAGCACATAGATGCGACAGCTCGTTCCGCTGAAGTCGTTACATTGGGATAGGTTGGCAGTGATCCAGATATTGCCGTCCATAACGATCTGCACATAGTCCCCTCGAAGGCCTCGAATATCAATCCCAGTGTGAACATAATCAGTACCAAACCCCTGGTACTCGCCCAATGTATTCCCAAGCGCAGAGCGGATATTACCACTTTCTTTATTCTTCATCGGCCAGGGCAGACTGTTGGGCTCGGCAAAGTCCTGGGGTAAAGCAAACTGATCCTCGCACTCCATATCTGTATCTATTATGTCATCGGTATCAACTTCAGAATCAGACTCTGAATCGGTATCAGAATCCGAGTCAGCGTCAGAATCAGCGTCAGAGTCAGCATCAGAATCAGCGTCAGTATCAGCGTCAGCATCAGCATCAGCATCAGCATCAGCGCCTGTATCCTCGCTACACGCGTAGCAAAACAACAATGAAATCAATACCACTATAATTGAACGCATCATGGTCGAACCTCTGCAGATGAAAACGCTTTGGCGTTTTGAAAAAAGTAACGGGCACCTCCATTAAAGAATTTTACAGCTGGGGAAAACGCGTGATCATCGCGCTCCAGCTCGTGGGCGCGGTTCTTGCTGCCATTGACATCGTATAACAGAACGCGACCGTGATGAGATGCTGTCTGGCCGCCGACAACCGTATCCCCTTTGTCGTTCACTGCAAGAGATACAGCATAGGCAACGGATAGGTCGATTGTCTGTATCAGCATCCCCTGTAGAAATAAGTAGAGCTGGGTCTGGGTAGTGGCCGCAGAGTACAACCCATTGGGAGAAACAGCTATATTCCAAAGCGGTCCCGAGAAAGAATGTTGCCCAATTGCTTTGCCATTGCTCAAATGGATAATGGTTCGGGCATTTGAGGTAGGCACAATTTCTGTGTAGTCGGCATTCGCGGCCACTGCCAGTTTATGAGCGTGTATGCTGAAACGCCATGCTGTCGTTCCATCCATCGCAAAACGGCTGACAGCTCTATTTGTGGCGACGGTAATGTGCTCATTACTCGCGTGGCTGAAACGGGTGCGGTTTGCCCGAATTTGAGCAAACGATGATCCATCTGAGTTACGCACGTCAAAACCGTTGATGTGAATTTCACCATCACCCCATATGTCCGTTATTGGTATCAATACCTTGGGCTCTGAACCGATTAGTTTATGCCGAAATTCAGGGTAGGTAATTGCTACAGCCCCGATTGGGCGACCAACGCTATTGTATAACAGCAGACGGTCTTGCTCATATACACCACTGAAACGACCGTTCGCAGATTGCTCCAAACGGAGACGGGTATTGAAAGATTTAGATTCGTAGAGGGTGACGATATCTCCACTGGCCGATTGGCGCACTATTTGGTTGCCGTGCGCAAAAATGGTGCCGCTGTTATCTACTTTCAGCAAAGCATCCCTGCTCTCATGTGAGGGGTCAAGATCGCCACAAGCGGCAATCCCGATACATAAACGACAACAAACGCTCACAATGAATGGCTGAAACGCGACATGGCAATTTGACATCTGGAATCCAATCAGTTGTTTCTATTAATAACCCGTATCCAAGATTTCTCTAGATTCTAAGATATCACAAGCCGGGCTTAATTTACACTGTCTGTTCGAATGTTAAAAAAATTTGTTGCGGCACACTCTTGAATGATATTTTATTAAACATAAGACGTGGTAAACCAGCGAGGAGGGCATCATGGCTGTCGGATGGGCCCGAGATGGGGCTGTTCAGGAGCAAATTGACGCAAACGTAGACGACGCTGTGGCCCGTGCCAGGAGTCGCCTCTCGGCTGGCAAGAGTCTAACTCACTGTGAGGAATGCGACGAAGAGATTCCCGAGGCACGCCGCCAAGCCATGCCCGGGGTCAGCCGATGCATTGCCTGCCAGAGTGAATGCGATAAAAGGCAACTCCACTATAATTTCTTCTCTTCATCTGACACTCCTTTATAGCCCTATTTAGCCATAAGTTGCGTGTCAACTAAACCGGGGGAATGCCAAAAGCCGATTTCCCTCTTTCCCGATGATAGTCTGAGACTTGTTCCAGCCTTCTCCACTGTTCCACAGGATCACGCTGGACGATGACGCTGGTTCAAGTTTTACCGTCATATGGTCTGGCTCTCCACGGGGAGGAACCGAGAAGGACAAGGTGATCGACTTCATTCGGAATCGTTGATCGATTTGGACCGGAATACGCAGTAGAACGGATACAGTCCAGGTGGTCACCATTATTTGTTGCTGGGCAGCAACCGACGCCTGATCACCTACCAGGCGCTCCTCGACGAAATGAAGCAGGTCAGCACCGAGCTGGCCGAGGTGGAGGCCGACTGAGCTATCACGAGCGCTCGAGCTTGCTCAGCTGATGTAAAAAGAGACCAGTGCTCCAGAGATCGAGGGAAGCTACTTCTCTCAGTTTTACGAACCTGCATACATCTTCGCCGGCCGCCTTCCAATAGATTAAGCGGATCCGCTCTTGAGGATAATATGGTTATTGGCATAAAAACGCGAGGAGAAGACATGAGAAAAGAACCTGCCTTTTGATTTCGACCAAGCGCAAATCGGAACAGACGAAACCTTGACTTACATGTCAAAAGAGCAATTCTGATGGGTGTTGTTAATGAGTGCCTCATAGAGCTGAAAAAAAGTATCTTTGCCGGCGCGAATCACTTTGCGGAAGATATCTCGTCCACACCGCTGGTCGATGGTCATGGCCATTTTGCCACCCACGCGATACCATAGACGGACTTCACCACTCATCTGTTCGATCAGATAAATCAAAGCTTTTTGCTCAATGGGGCCTGTGGGAGCGCTTCGAACAGAACGGTAGTGTTTAAAGTACTCTTTTTCCAGTCGGGCAATAGTCTAGACTTTCGCCATTATCAGTCCAAATTTCGTCATTCGCAGTAGAAACCAAAGGGAGCATCTAGTCATCGATGGCGGGGGCAGACGTCTTTCTCCCCCTTTCGCAAAGGGCAATGGCATTCGGTTAAGGAT
>JASJCT010000070.1 GCA_030065855.1 Myxococcota bacterium | reverse complement strand
GCCATGTACAATACCTGCTCATTTACGCTATTATTTCTTGCTAGGGCTGTCTGGGTCATTTCTTCCTCCTGGGTTGTTGATGTTTCCAAGAGGATATCTCGACTCCGGCAGCCCTTCATAGTATCTTCCCCCCTTTTTCAAGGGGGAATTTACTAACTTAACCCGACAAATAACGTTTGACATGGTACTAGAAGTTCGAAAACCACGCCGTAGGCCTGGCGGAGGCGGGCACGCCTGACATACCTCGTAGAGTAGTGCTAACTATTTATTCCAGCTCTTCTAAACCCAGGATCTGTTCGTCGTCTGTGGCATCCTCTAGGGGAGCTGCGGGCGGCAAAATAGGGGTTGCGTTGAGCTTTTTATTGAGATCCGCTATTGCCGCTTTTAAGGCAGACCGGTACTTGGCCCGCACTGGCCGCCCGGGCTGCACCTTGTATTTGAGCGGGTCGATAAAGCGACCTCTATTTTTGAGGCCAAAATGAAGGTGCGGTCCATTCGATCGCCCGGTCGACCCCACATATCCCACTACCTGACGTTCCCGCACTGCGGTGCCCCGTTTTAACCCCGATGCAAAGCGTTGCAGGTGAGCGTAGTAGGAAATCAGATTGTCGCCGTGATTGACCACGACCAGATTGCCGTTGGCACCTTTTCGCGCGGCAAAGGTCACAGTACCTTTTTGGCAGGCCCACACCGGCGTGCCAAAGGAAGCGGCAAAATCCACGCCACTATGGTGCATGCGACGCTTGAGAATGGGGTGAAATCGCATGCCAAATCGAGAACTGATGCGGGTGTAATGTAAAGGAATGCTAATGACCGATCGGGGCACGGAAATCCCCTTTGCGCTGAAATAGGTCGGCGCATCATTGCCGGCTGCAAATCTAAAGAACCGTTTTTTGCCTGATTTGATGCCGTTATACTCGAGCGCGATGACCGGACCGTAGTTCAAGAATGTACCGTTAAGGCTTTCCTCCTCGACAATGACCCGAAACGTATCTCCGGGCCGCTGGGCTTTGTAGAAATTCACTTCGCTGGCCAGTACCTCCACAATGCGTCCGGAAAGGGATGGATGGGCATCCATCTCGCCGATGGCTTTGTATAGAGATGAGGCGATGGTGCCGCCAAAGCGCCGGCTTCTCTTTTGCGTGGGAATGTGCTTTTGCTTGCCCTTGAGTGCCTCCCCTCGGCGTTTGACTTCGTAAACTTCGGTAAGGGAAACATCGAACCGGAAATATTGGGGCTCGCCGGTCTCAGGGTCTACCCGGACCTCAAACGACTGCCCAGGACGCGCCCGTCGAAAGTCAAAAATGCCGTCGAGCGCTGAAATGACTGCATGGGCCTGGCCCATGCTCAGTCCCAACCGGGTCAGACTGGTAATAACCGGAACTCCCTTTTGTACAGTCCCCTGTTTGATGCTCGCGCCTATGGAAACAGTGCTCGCATCTCCGGCCGTGCTGTTCTGTAGGGCCGGGCCGAGCTCTTCAGGTGTGGGGGCGTAGCGCGCAACCCGATCAGTTGAAGCGGCGATGGGCGCCGAGGTATCTGCGTCCCCGGTCACCGCAGCTGTTCCTAACCATTCAGCAGCAGAGACAGGTGCTGCCCGGGGATGTTCATCGCCATTTGAATAGAAAAGCCCAATGACAACGACCATGGCTCCTGCGAGCAAGCCCAGGATGACACCGGCAATGGCCACATCCCGACGGGAGTGCCGGCTTTCCTCATTTGGTTGGGGAGAACCTTCCGGCGCCGGGTTCGAAAACAACATCGCGCCCCTCTTATCATGCAAGGCGCCGCAAGGTCCATGGGTTTTACACGCCGATTTTGTTGTTATGGCCGGGCCTGGGCCCGTTTAAATGGCAGATCGCAACTGCCAGGGCATCTCCCTCGTCTTCTGACGGGAGCACGTTTAGGCCCAGGATCGCCAGAACCACATGGCGTACCTGGTCTTTAGCAGCCCGGCCAGCACCTACGACAGCGCGTTTGACAAACGCCGGCGGGTAGGAGGCCACTACCAAACCACGGCGCGTCAGGGTGAGGAGGATGACACCGCGCACATGACCCAGCTTTAGGGCAGATCGGGCGTTCTTGGCAAAGAAAACATCCTCTACAGCTGCGTCGTCTGGGCCGTATTGGGTGAGGATCTGGTCCAGGCCTTCGTGGATGGCGAGCAGCCGGGTTTCTATCGGGTCCTTGGCATTTGTGCGGATGGTCCCGGATGCGAGGCGCACCAGCCTGCCCCCGTCCCGTCTGACCACGCCATATCCTGTGCGCACTGTGCCGGGATCAATCCCGATGGAGATCATCCTTCAAAGCTCTCGAGAATCTCATCGTCAATATCGAAATTCGCGTAGACGTGCTGTACATCATCTTGATCGTCGAGGGCATTGTACAACTTTAACATTGTTCGGGCTGACTTGCCTTCGAGCGCTACCGTGGTCTGGGGCAGGCGCGTGAGCTCGGCACTGACCACGGGGATGCTGTTGTCGACAATTGCCTTGTGCACCGCGTCAAAGCTTTCAACAGCAGTGCGGACCTCGTACTGATCCTGATCCTCTAAAATATCATCGGCACCTGCCTCTAGGGCAATTTCCATGAGTGCCTCTTCTGACACTGCTGACTGGTCCACGACGATGAGACCCACCGAATCAAACATCCACGCCACGCACCCGTTCTCGCCCAAATTGCCATTGTACTTGCCAAATAGATGTCGGATCTCCGCAACGGTTCGATTCTTGTTATCGGTCATGACCTCAGCGAGCACTGCCACGCCCTCTGGGCCGTACCCCTCGTAGGTCACTTCGTCGTAAACCACGCCCTCCAGCTCGCCGGTGCCCTTTTTAATGGCCCGGTCGATATTGTCGCCAGGCATGTTCTGGGACTTTGCCTCGTCAATGGCCTTGCGCAATCTCGGGTTGCCGCTTGGATCGCCCCCGCCGATCCGCGCCGATGTGGTGATCTCGCGAATCAGTTTGGTAAAGATCTTACCGCGCTTTGCATCTGCGGCGCCCTTCTTGTGCTTGATTGTGCTCCATTTGCTGTGTCCGGACATTTTTTTGTGCTCCTTTTATGCCCGCATGTGGATGCTTTTTTTGAACTGGGATCATACCGTTGGGCACCACACCGGGTCAACCAGGGATACGAGCGCGGGTGCTGAACCATTTTTTGGGGCCCCCTCCCCGGCCCTCCCCCGGTGGACGTTCCGACGTTGGGGGAGGGAGGGGGTGCTGAGTTTTTCCGATCTCTCCCCCCAATGACCATTTGTCCACCGGGGGGAGGCCAGGAGGGGGGTCTTTGAGAGACGGCCCCCAAGACGCAGCGCTGGGTCGGCAATGCTCGACAGGAAGCCCTATGAAGGATACGCTAAGGAAAAATGGATTGTGAATTGTGTACTGGCCAGATGTCTTCGAAACCTATGTAGGGCGGGGCTTCATGCCCCGCCGACGGCGTGGGATAAACCCACGCCCTACGACTTAAGCACAGGGGAGGAACCATGCGCTTCAGAATAACGAGAACAAATATATGGCTATTGGCGTTGCTGGCGAGTGCGTGCGCACAGCCGACCGTCCTGGTGGAATCCACCCCAAGGCCAACACAGGCGGCACAGGTGGCCCCAATGACACCCCCATCCGGGTCGTTTAATGTACCTACTGCGGCGGTGGCGTGGACCCCGGTAACCATCGGATCCGGACGCGGCCGCGAGCTTCGACAGGCGCTCGTGGACAAGCATCCCCTGGCCCTGATGCTCGAAAACAGCGCATCAGCACTTTTGGAAGACCGGGTATTCCAGATGGTCAAAGCGGCTGGACCCGAGATTCAGGTAGTGACGCGGGGACGGGCTCGCCTCGACGCGATCCTCGAAGAACTCGGGGAAATCCCCTATCGGGTCACGCTGGCACCGGCTGGAACAAACATTTTGGGCCAGCCCGTCTTTATCCCCAAAGAACACCCCCTATACACCGAATGGCTCAAAAACAAAAAACCCCTCAAGGGGGCCAAGGCCATGCTCACGGTTCGGCCCATTGCGGTCGACGATATCCGTCTGAAACAACTGCGGCAGGGGCGCCAAGGCAGCTGCGAAGCAATCGAGCGCGGGTTGAAACAGGGACTCGAAGCAGGTGCCCAGTTCTTCAACCCCTACGAAACCGAAGCCAACAAGGCCCTGGCCAATGGGTTTACACGGCATTTAGACGCTGCATTTCCAAAGTGGTCTGCCGAGATCGCCGAATCCCGGGATCCCGAGTGGCGCCGATGCATGTCCGCCTACCAGTCATTTCTGAACACCTATGCCCCTTGTCTAGAAGGCGCGTGCAAGGCAGGGCCAAAGGTCCATATCACGGCCGGCGGCATCATCGGCATGGAAAAGAGCGACCTGCTCATACCCAAGACCTGCCCGGTGCCTGGCATGCGGGATTATGTTGCTGAAATGGAAGACCTGGCAGCCCGCGCTGTGGCCGAGGTTCTGCCCGCGTTGGATCGGGGATGGGTCGGGGAGATAATGCGGCATGGGGGCCTTGAAACCCTGAGTGCCGGTATCACCGAAGTGTGCACCCCGCGGCATCGGCGGTTCAATCCCGATGACTTAAACCGCGCACAGTCAGATGTGAGGTATTTTTTAAGCGATCTCCAAAAGAGGACCCTGAGCGGCGAATGGTTGGCGGCCGCGGGTATGGAGCGGGTACCTGGTCTCGGTCCGGTTCGCGTGATCGCCCGTATCAATGCCCTTGGGCATCCGCCAACGGCAACGGCCTCACAACTCGTAAAGCAGCTACGCGCCCTTGATCGGTGCGACGAGGCCCGCGAGCGTCTGTACCAAGCGATCCTGATCGACGTGGCCACATCTGAAGTCGTGTTTATGGGTATTTTCTTCGAAGCGGAGCTGCTGTGCGACGGTCTACCGCCCGGCTAACTGGCCTAGCTAGGCTTTTTTCTTGAACGTGAATGTCTTGGCGATAACAACCCGCCCGCCTTCGGGTTTTGGGAATTGCCATGCGCGGATAACCTGCTTCACACATGCGAGCATCTCTGCATCGCGAACCGTGTCGTCGTTTACTGAGACACCGGTGACTTTACCGCTGGACATGACTTGAATATTGAGGTCGAGCTTGCCCTCCAGAAAGGAATTGGTCTTGAGGCGGCGCTCGTAGCACGTTTTAACCTGGGCGAACCGGGCGTTCATAAACCGGTTCACTTCTTGGGTATCGATGGTGCCGAGCTTCTCGCTCCTGCGTGCGGATCGTTTTTTTGGTTTTTCCTCTTCCTGAGAGGCGGCAGTCCCGGCATCGGGGACCACGGGTATTGCTATCGGTCGCGTGGGTTGGGAAATAACAAGCGGTGCTGGGAATGAGGCCTCTTTCGCCACTTCGGGGCGTTCCTCTGGCGGAGGTGGGGGCGGCGAGGACGGGCGTTTGAAAATGACGATGCCCGCAACGGCGAGGATAACGACCCCACCAATGAGAAGAAGGATGACACCTTTGCCTTCAGCTGACTGCTTGGGTTGCGAGTGCTTATCGCGCATGTGTTGCCTCCGGAATACCTACATATTAACACGGGTCTGATTAGAAACAACTTAAGTGCATCATACAGATTTTCATCAGTTTTACCAATATCGCAATATTATGTTGAGGATTGGACCAGCCTCAGCTCATATCAACTCAGATAACCCAGGGAACAACAGCCGCTCATCCCACCCTCATAACTTTTTATAACTATTAAAAATATCTTTATATTCCGCCTACATGGATCTTCTGAAATTAGCGCAAAAACGACCCCTAACAATTTGAAGATATTCAAAAAGTTGACAGAAGAGGAACTTGCGGGATACTTAATCGAGTTCATATTGGTGGGAAAAAGTGGGAAGGCGGTCTGATGTTTAGGGGCCGATACGAAACAACATTGGATTCAAAAAGCCGCACCAGCTTGCCCGCGCGATTTCGGGACGTCTTAACGATGACGGACGATGGCCGAATGATCGCCACCACCGGGCTCGAACCCTGCCTTGCCGTGTACCCCTATAGCGGGTGGTGTGAATTTGAAAAAAAGATTTCTAAGCGCCCGAGTTTTGACCCCACCGTGATTCAAATAAAGCGGCTGTATATCGCCAGTGCCGTGGAGTGCCCGGTCGATAGCCACGGCCGGATCCTAATTCCGCCGACCCTGAGAGCATACGCGGGTATTACCCGCGATGTGGTCTGGTGCGGCATGGTGGACTACGTGGAACTTTGGGCCAGGGACAAATGGAATGAGACCTTTGCCGCAGCCCAGGCAGGTGTGTCCGAGCTCGGCAAAGCACTCGCAGAGCTCGGTCTGTGATGGTGATGAAATGACCGCTCAATTTGAACATCATCCGGTGCTTCTCGATCAGGTCATTCAGCTGCTGGGACCTGCCCCTGGTGGTGTCTATTGCGATGCCACGCTCGGCGGCGGCGGTCACGCTGAAAAAATCCTGGAAGCATCGGCACCGGACGGCCGGCTGGTGGGCATTGACTGTGATCTGGAAGCCATTGCTGCAGCGCGTGCCAGGTTGGCGCGATTTGGCGACCGGGTGTCGATCCACCACGGCCGA
The DNA here is from genome assembly GCA_030065855.1 of Myxococcota bacterium. Classification (GTDB taxonomy): domain Bacteria; phylum Myxococcota_A; class Polyangia; order JAAYKL01; family JAAYKL01; genus JASJCT01. Next base: position 39,697 of record JASJCT010000070.1, on the reverse strand, counting down.
TTCTCCCAGATGGGCCAACTGCTCGAACGCATCGGCGTGGGCAAACTCGATGGCCTCCTGGTCGACCTGGGTGTGTCCTCCCATCAAATCGATACCCCGTTGCGCGGGTTTTCGTTTATGGGCATCGGGCCCCTGGATATGCGAATGGACCAGACCCAAGGTGAAACAGCCACCACCCTGCTCCACCGATTGAGCGAGGACGAATTGAGTGACGCCATATATCGATTCGGCGGTGAACGACACGCCCGCGCCATTGCGCAGTCCATCAAGCGCATGGAGGAGAGCGGCCAATTGGCCACCACCCAGGACCTGGCCATTGCTGTGCAGCGGGTTATCGGAAAGCGAAAATCAGGCGATATCCACTCGGCCACCCGAACGTTTCAGGCGATTCGCATTGCTGTAAACAACGAGATCGGCGAGCTTGAGGCGCTCCTCGATCTGCTGCCCAACCCCCTCGCCATTGGCGGCAGGGTGGTGATTATTTCCTTCCATTCGCTCGAGGATCGTCGGGTAAAGGACCGGTTTCGGACCCTTGAAAATCCCTGTACGTGCCCACCGGGACTGCCGGTGTGTCGTTGTCCGGACGGATCTGTCGTTGCCATCTCCCGCAGGGCAGTGCGGGTTGGACCGGCCGAATTGCAGCGAAACAGGCGGGCGCGCAGCGCCAGGGTGCGCGCAGTGAGGAGGATCCGGTGATGCGCAAGAACAGGCGCCGGAAAACCACACCGAGTATTTGGCGGCTCAATGTGAAGCGGGTGCGCAAGCAGTCGCTCCAGGCGGTTCGGTCAAAAACGCGTAAAATGGGACTCTTTAGGCAGCGCGTTCGTACTGAAAGCGCATCTGCCCTTTATCTCGTCGTGTTCTTCGTCGCCGTGGTCACTGCAGTGGCTGCCTTTTCCTATCACCTCAACATTCGATTTCAGGGGGTGCAGTTGGGGTACCAGACCAGCCAGCTTCGGTCGGAACGCGCCAGATTGCTCGCTGAACAGCGAGAGCTGCGCCTGGAACTGGCCTCGCTGAGGGATCCAGAGCGGGTGGCAGCTGAAGCCAGGGAAAAATGCGAGATGGCAATCCCGGATCACCAGCGCATCATCGCGGTAAAAAAGAAAAAGAAAGCCGTTATCGCATCTGGAGGAGCGCGGTAGCCGTGGGTGTGCTCGGCGAGGGCCGGATGCGTTGGATACGCCTGAGGATGGCCATCCTCGTCTTTGCATTGCTCGCCGGTGCGGTCGCGGTGGCCCACGGTGCCTGGGACCTCGGCGTGGTGCGAAGGGACGAGCTAAAGCAGCTGGCCCAGGAGCAGTATACCCGCCGGATCAGCATCCCAGCGCGACGGGGCATGATCACCGATCGACACGGAGAAGCCCTGGCTATCGAAGTCGAGGTGGACTCGATCTATGCAGAGGCGACCAAGGTGAAGCAGCCACAGGCCAGCGCCGCGCTTCTCGCACCTGCATTGGGCCTTGACCAAGCTGATCTCCTTCGCAAGCTTTCGCAAAAGCGGCATTTTGTGTGGCTGGATCGACAGGTTGTCCCAGAGGTCGCACAAAAGGTCACTGCCCTCAAACTAGAGGGCATTCACCTCATAAAGGAGAGCAAGCGGTACTATCCGAGTCGTTCGTTGGCATCCCACATCATTGGATTCGCAGGCGTGGATGCGGTGGGCCTCGAGGGCATCGAGCTCAAGTTCGAGCAACAGCTCAAAGGGCGCAAAAACGCGGTGACCGGCCTTCGAGACGCCCGTGGACGGGTGGTCTTTGCCGATAGTGTCTTTGGACCCGAGGGCGTGGTCGGGAATACCGTGACCTTGACCATCGACAAAACACTGCAGCACATCGCCGAACAAGAGCTGGCAGCTACGGTGAGTACGTTTGATGCAAAGGCCGGCCACGTGGTGATCATGGATCCCCACACCGGTGAAATCCTCGCCTTGGCCAATTGGCCCACGTACAACCCCAACGCGGTTCAGTCATCGTCGCCCGGGAACCGCAGAAATCGGGCCGTCCTCGACGTGATCGAGCCCGGGTCCACGTTCAAGATATTCACCATCGCCGCGGCCCTCAATGCCGGGTCCCTGCGGCCGGACGATTTCATCTTCTGCGAACGGGGACGGATGGAGTTGGGGGACAGGAAAAAGGTCTACATCCACGATGATCATCGGGACGGGTGGCTCAATCCCACCCAGTGTCTGAAGCGGTCCAGCAATATCTGCTTTGCTAAAATCGCGCTTAAGCTGGGGAAACGGCGTCTGTATCACTACCTGCGACGATTTGGCTTTGGCGAGCGATCCCACGTGGATCTACCGTTTGAAAGCAATGGCACGCTCCACCATTACGGCAAGTGGTACGACATCGACACAGCGACCATTGCGTTTGGTCAGGGGGTGGGGGCGACCACCATCCAGTTGACCGCTGCCCTATCTGTCATTGCCAACGGCGGTGTGCTCATGCGACCGTTGCTGGTTAAAAATATCATCGACCCGGATGGGCAACCCGTCCGTACCGCTGCCCCTGAGCCGCGTCGCCGCGTGATAAGTCGCTACACCGCCCGGCTCGTCGGCGATATCATGACCGCCGTGACCGAAGCAGGCGGCACCGGGGTGCAGGGCTCCCTCGACGGATTCCTGGTGGCTGCAAAGACCGGCACTGCCCAAAAGTCAGATGGGGCCAAGGGCTATTCCAAGGAAAAACGGGTTGCTTCGTTTATCGGTTTTGTCCCTGCGATCCGGCCTCGCCTCGCCATATCGGTAGTGATCGATGAGCCGTTGATCAACCAGTACGGCGGCACCGTTGCTGCGCCTGCCCTCAAACGCATCGCTGACCAGGCGCTGCGATACTTGGGCGTCTCTCAGGAGCGACCCCAAAAAAAGTCAAAGCGATCTCGCAATGGGCGCAGGCGTCCAGCGGACAAAGCGACCTCTAAAAACCGCGCCCCCCAGGGAGAGGGTCAGCTCCCTAAGAAGGCGCATCCAGAAGATAAGGAGAGGCAAGACGCACGGGCACCGGATCTACGGGGGATGACCATGAACCAGGCCATCGCGGCCCTCGCGGTTCATAATCTGCGCCCCCTCTTCATGGGAACCGGCTTTGCCGCAGAACAAGTCCCAGCTCCAGGTGACCCGGTGGAAAAAGGAGATTTTATTCAGGTAAACTTCGAGCCTGTCGAACCCCCAGCGGCAGACGCAACCCCATCCGAGGAAACGACTGATGATCCTAGCTGATCTCCTTCAAGTCACCCCTGGCGCGACCCTGCGTGGAAATCCACAGACAGAGATTTCAGGCGTGACCCACGATTCTCGGGAGGTGCGTCCGGGGTATCTCTTTGCCGCGCTGCCAGGCCGCTCGGTGGACGGCAGCATGTTCATTCAGGCCGCAGTGGCTGCTGGTGCAACCGCCCTTTTGGTAGCAGCCCCCCATCGCGCGCCCATCCCCCAAATCGTCGTTTCCGACCCGCGGCGTGCCTTGGGTCCGATAGCAGCTGCGTGTTACGGCAATCCCACGGCTCAATTAGACGTCGTCGGCATCACCGGCACCAATGGCAAGACCACGTCGGTCTATCTCGTAGAACAGGTCTTGAAGTCCCAGGGGGCCAGACCCGGCGCAATGACGACAATCGAATATCGCTGTGGATCGAAAAAATGGCCGGCACACCACACAACCCCTGAGGCGCCAGTGATTCAAGGCGTTGCCAGGCAAATGCTGGATGCAGGGGCGAGCCACTTGGTGCTCGAAGCATCCTCCATCGGTCTGGCCGAACACCGCCTGAGCGGGTGTCGGTTTCGCGCGGTTGCCTTTACCAACCTGACCCAGGATCACCTGGATTATCACCAGGACATGGCCACGTACGGTGCGATTAAGCTCGGGCTTTTTACGAGCGCGATCGCGGATACACCCGAAGCCAGGGCTGTCGTTAATGCCGATGATCCATTCGCAGGGGAGATTCTAAAGCATCTGAAACATCCGGTTGTAACCATATCCACGGATCCCTCGAGCAGCGCGATGCTAAAACCCGTTACCGCACCCCGCATTGACATTAACGGCATTGCCGCAACCATTCGCACCCCAGATGGGAACGTCGACCTCGCGTCTCCGCTGCTCGGTATGCACAATCTCAACAACCTGCTCCTGGCCCTGGGCATCTGCATCTCCCTTGGCGTGCCTCCAAAGGACGCCGGCCGCGGTTTAAGCGGTGCGTTGGGGATTCCCGGCCGCTTGGAACGGGTGGGAGATGGGGTGGATGGGACAGTGCTCGTGGATTACGCCCACACCCCGGACGCGCTGAAACGGGTGCTCACAGCATTAAGACCCCTCACCAAAGGACGCCTCATCTGTGTCTTTGGGTGCGGTGGCGATCGGGATCCCAGCAAACGACCGGTCATGGGCCGTGCCGTAGCGACAGGCGCTGATATCGCCCTGGTTACCTCGGACAATCCCCGCTCCGAAGCGCCGGCCCGCATCGTGGAGATGATCCTACCCGGGGTGCTGGACGCTGGGTTGCCGCAGCTCAGTGCAAGTGCGGTCAAGGACGCAGCCAAGGGCTATCTCGTTGAGGTTGACCGGGGGCTGGCCATTGACCAGGCCATCCAACACATCGCCCGACCAGGGGATACGGTACTCATCGCTGGTAAAGGACACGAGGACTACCAGATTCTAGACCATAAAAAGATTCACTTCGACGATCGGGAACAGGCCCTGGCCGCGATCGCCAGGCGACGGGGCAACAGCCATGGGTAATCTCAACTGGCACATCGGGACCGTGGCTGAACAGGTGGGTGGGGTGGTTCAGGAGACCTCGGATCAGGCCATCGCCAAGGTGGTGACCGACTCGCGAGAAGATGTCGACAACGCCTTGTATATCGCCTTGAAAGGGCCGCGCTTTGACGGCCACGATTTTGTCGCGGCGGTCGCCCGCAAGGGTGCTGCCGCAGTTATCGTCGAGCATTCTGTGCCAGCGCTTCCCATCCCTCAAATCGTAGTGGACAATACGCTTCAGGCCCTCCAGACGCTCGGTGCTGCGAGGCGCAGGCAGTTCAACGGCCCGGTCGTCGGGATAACAGGATCGTCCGGAAAGACCACCACGCGCAAGCTCGTGGCCGCGATTTTCGAGGAGCGATGGGCCGTGCATCAGCCCACCCGCAACTTTAACAACCACATCGGCGTTCCCCTGACATTGCTCGGTATCGAGGACACACACGAGGCGCTGGTGCTGGAGCTCGGATGCTCTGATTTTGGTGAAATCGAGAGACTGACGCAAATCGCGGACCCGGATGTCGGCGTTGTCACCAACGTCGGCCCTGCCCATCTCGAAAACCTCAAAGATTTAGAGGGTGTAAAAAGAGCCAAAGGAGAGCTCTTTTTGGCCATGCGGGAAGATGCAAGGGCAGTGATTAACGCGGGCGATCCCAGGGTTGCGACCATGCCTGTGCCATCCCGAGATAGCCTGACCTTTGGGCAGGCCGTGGGGGTGGATATTCGTCTTCTCAGCCGGCAGACAAACGGACTCAAGGGACAGACAATAGCGCTCGATATTCTCGGGAAGCAAGTGGCAGCGACCCTGCCGCTGATCGGCGCGCACAATGCCCTGAACGCGCTGGCTGCAGCGGCCACAGCTGTTGCGGCTGGCGTGGATGCCAATACGATTGCCGCCGGGCTGGCTGCGGTGCGCCCGGAGCCGGGTCGCTTGACCATTGGCCAGGGCACCTTGGGCACATTGGTTATTGACGACACGTACAATGCAAATCCCGCGTCCATGCGCGCGGCCATAGATGCGGCGTGCGAAGTGGCAACCCATGGCCGCACCGTGGCAGTACTCGGAGATATGCTCGAACTCGGGGAACATTCTGATACTGCGCACATGGGCGTTGGTGAATACCTGGTTGCATCAGGTGTGGATTACCTGGTCACCATTGGCAACGGCGGACAACGCATAGGAAAGGGCGCTGAAACAGCGGGTTTGGCAAAAAGCCGGCTGTATGGCGCCTTGGATCACCAGGGTGCAGTTGACTACCTGCGCAGGGTACTGCAACGGAACGACGTGGTGCTCGTCAAGGGGTCCCGGGGCATGCAGATGGACAAACTGGCTGCGATGTTGATGGAGGATGCTTAAGCAATGCTCTATGAACTGCTATATCCGTTGAGGCTCGAAGCGCCGTGGCTCGGTTGGCTCAATGTGCTGCGGTACGTTCCATTTCGGGTCATCGCGGCCATGTTGACCGCCATGTTCATCGGCTTTGCCCTGTCTCCCTGGTTTATCCGGCGCCTGCAAACCCGCCAGATCGGCCAGGCCATTCGGGATGACGGGCCCACAACCCACTTTTCCAAAGCTGGCACGCCGACCATGGGCGGTTCCCTCATTCTGTTTGCCATGGTCATGTCTACCGTGTTGTGGGCAGACCTGCACAACCACTTCATCTGGCTGACCCTGGCCCTGACTGTGGGCTATGGGCTTATCGGTTTTATCGATGACTACCTGAAAATCAAATACGACAGCAGTCGGGGCATGCCAGGGAAGTTCAAGCTGTTGTTTCAGATTTCACTTGCCGGTGTCATTTTTCTCTACATGTTTTCAGACAGCGGCCTACCCGATGATTGGATGATGATCCGTCATCGCTTGGCCCTGCCCTTTGTCGCGTTTGCCAAGCATCCCATTACCCTGCCCGGATGGATCTACATTCCCTTTGCCACGTTCGTTGTCGTGGCCATGTCCAATGCCGTAAACCTCACAGACGGCCTGGATGGGCTGGCGATCGGGCCGGTCATGGTCAACGCCTTTACGTATTTGTTTTTGGCATATATGGCCGGGCTGTCCTTTTTTGGCATCAACATTGCCATCTACTTGGATATTCCGCCAGTTCCCCTGGCCAAGGAGCTGACCATTTTCTGCGGTGCGATCATCGGTTCAGGCATTGGTTTTCTCTGGTACAACACCTTTCCAGCGCAGGTGTTCATGGGAGACGTTGGCTCCCTGGCCCTTGGCGGCGCTTTGGGCATGTTGGCCGTGACGACCAAAAATGAGTTTTTGTCGGTCATTCTAGGCGGTATCTTTGTGTTAGAGGCCCTCTCCGTGGTCACACAGGTCGTGTCGTTTAAGTTAACCGGCAAGCGGATTTTCAAAATGGCGCCGATTCACCACCATTTTGAGCTCAAGGGATGGGCCGAGCCGAAAATCATTGTTCGATTTTGGATTATATCGATCATGCTGGCCCTCGTGGCCCTCGGTTCACTAAAGCTTCGATAGAGGTGCACATGGCAGCAACGAGCGAAGCAACAGCGGCGATACATCGAGAACAGCGGTTTGACAGGCCCCTGTTTATCAGCGTGATCCTCCTGCTCGGGCTGGGTGTGGTGATGGTTTATTCGGCCTCTGCTGTTCGCGCGGCTCAAGACCAGAACGACGCGACCTATTTTCTCATTCGGCAATCTGTTTACGCTGTTATGGGTGTCGTGGCCATGCTGATCGGCTCTGGCATTAATTACAAGTTTTATGAAAAACTCGTCTATCCGTTTTTCGCGCTTGCCATCCTTGGCCTCATTCTGTGCCAGACCCCCCTTGGGCGAACCATCAACGGCGCTTCCCGCTGGATCGGCGTTGGGCCCATTACGGTGCAGCCCGTGGAGATAGCAAAGCTCGCGCTTGTCCTCTGGCTGTCCTACTCGCTGGCCAAGAAAAGCGACAGGATCAAGTCTTTTTCCATCGGCTTTCTGCCCCACCTGTTGGTGCCAGGCGTCCTGATCCTCCTTTGCTTGGCCCAGCCGGACTTCGGCACTGCTGTTGTGATTGCAGTCGTCACCTTTGCCCTTTTATTTGTGGCAGGTGCCAAGCTCGCGTACTTGATGCTGGCGGGCATTGCCGTGGCGCCTATTGCCTACTACTTGATTGCGGGTTCTGAGTATCGACTCAAGCGCATTTTGGCGTTCTTAGACCCAATTTCAAATCGCTACGATCACGGCTATCAACTCACCCAATCCCTCTTTGGATTTGGTTCAGGCGGCTTTTTCGGTACCGGGCTTGGTGATGGTCTACAAAAATTCTTCTTTTTGCCAGAGGCCCATAACGACTTTATCGCGGCCATTATCGCAGAAGAACTGGGCGTCCTTGGTATCTTCGGACTGATCTGCCTCTTTGCCGTGGCTATTGCCCGCGGTACGGTCATTGCCTTTAGGGCACGGAGTGAATTCGGCACTTATGTGGGATTCGGCATCACCAGTCTCCTTGGGGTTCAAGTACTCGCCAATCTGGCGGTGGCCATGGGATTGTTGCCGACAAAGGGGCTCAACCTGCCGTTTGTCAGCTACGGCGGAACAGCGCTGATCATGTCCCTCTATGCGGTTGGTATCCTGCTCAACATTTCCCGATCGTACAGCGGGGAGATGGATGCCCCGGCCATTGACAGGGGCACAAAGAACAGGCGGCGCGCAAGCAATGCAACGGGTGAGGCGGGATGAACGGGGCGTTTCCAAAGGTGGTGTTTGCCGGCGGGGGCACAGGTGGACATGTGATCCCGGCCATTGCCGCCGCCCGAGAGATTGTTCAAATGGGTGGATCTGCCCGGTTTGTGGGATCAGCGGATCGCCTCGAAGCCCGCCTTGTCCCGCTTGCCGGGTTTGGCATTGATTTCATTCGCGTTCGTCCCCTTGTGGGCGAGGATATAAAGGGGGTCTTTACCGGCCTTGTGCTCCTGCCCTCGGCTGTTGCCCAGGCCGCATTCCTCTTAAAGAGACTGCGCCCGAATGTGGTTTTGGGAGTGGGTGGATACGTTGCCGGACCGGTGGTGATGGCCGCGCGGCTTATCGGGCTTAAGACAGCCTTGCTGGAACAGAATGCAACCGTCGGTCTTACCAATCAGTTGCTCGCGCGCTTTGTGGACAAGGCGTTTATCGCTTACGAGGAGACTGCTGCTGCATTTCCCGCCAGTAAGATAGAAGTAACGGGAAACCCTGTGAGCAGAGACATTGCAAAGGTGAGGGCACGTCGCATCGATCGGGCAGAGGGGCTGATTCACATCCTGGTAACAGGCGGCAGCCAAGGGGCGCGGGATATCGATAGGCAGGTGCCAGTGGCAATGAAAGAGGCTGCGCTGTGGGGATGTGTCACCGTGCTGCACCAATGCAATCGACGCAACCTCGATTGGGTCGCGTCCAGCTACAGGGATGCGGGTATTGAGGCCGAGGTTGTTCCGTTTATCGATGATATGGCCGGTGCGTATGCACGGGCGGATCTGGTTATCGGCAGGGCTGGTGCCACCACCGTGGCAGAGCTCACAGCCGTTGGATTGCCGGCCGTCTTTTTGCCCTATCCGCACCATTCAGACAATCAGCAGGCGCGCAATGCAGCGGCAATGGTGCGCGCCGATGCTGCCATCCTGCTGGATGGGCAAGGGGGTAACAGTTCAGAGATGGCCAGAGCGATAAATGCGTTCGTGCGAGATGCAGACCGCCGACGTCAGGCGTCTGAGGCCGCTGCTGCCTTGGGCAAGCCAGATGCTGCGGCCCACATCGCAGAACACCTCCATCGCCTCGCCAGAGGTGGGCCGTGACATTCTTTCGTCGAAAAAGTAGCGCTGACAAGACCCCGCCCTTGCCGCCGAATCGGCGTCGCTCCAGACCATCAATCGAAGAGACCGCAGCAGATGGAGCGGAAGGTACAGGTGGGGCAAAGGCTCGTGGCAAGCGGATCCTCATGGCGACCCTGCGGATTGCCGCCTCAGCTGCGATCACCGCTGCCACCCTCTGGGCGGGGTTTGCAGCGTATCGACATGCCACGACGTCCCCCTATTTTGCCGCAACGGAATTCGAGATAAAGGGATTGCGCCGTCTTACCGAGGACGACATTCTGGCAGCTGCCCGCATCAAAACGGGCAGCAATATCTTCACCATCGACTGCGAGCGCGCGAAAAAAAACCTGGAAGACCACCTCTGGATCCTGGAAGCAGCAGTGAAAAGGAGACTGCCCAGAAGCGTTGACGTGACGATCACCGAGCGCCGGGCAGTGGCAATGGTTTTGTTTGATGTTCCCTACCTGGTAGATGATTTGGGTGACGTGTTCAAACGGTGGGTGACAGGAGATCCCATCCCCTTTCCCATGTTGACGGGATTTCCACGCAAAGAATTCGCGTCAGATAAGGAGACGATTGTCGCGTCTATCCGCGATGCCCTCGATCTTGCCAAGCGATATCGCAAGATGGGTCTGGGAAAGACCGCTCCGCTTGCGGAAATCCACCACGAGGTGGATGGTAGCCTTTCTTTGGTCCTTGATGGCGAGCAGGTCTATGTGCGCTTTGGAAAAGGCCCCTACCGCAAGAAACTCAAGCGATTGGCGGTGCTCCTACGCCGCCTGCGAAACGAAGGAAAACAAGCGGAAATGATATTTTTCGATAACAGCAGTCGGCCTAATAAAGTCACAGTAAGATTGAAACCGAGCCCCTCGATCGTACCAGAGGCGGCGTCAGAAGCGGTGACCGAGAGAATTTCGACGTCTGATCCACAAAAAAGAATGTCAAAAATTTGATTACGGGCCGGTGGCATGAGAACTTAAACTGAGAAGTATTCCTGACTTAGATAGAACAAACGCAGGGTGTGCACATGGCAAGACAAGGGGAGATCATCGTAGGGTTGGATATCGGGACGACAAAGGTCGCCGCGGTTGTCGGGGAAACTGTCGATGAAGGCATTGACATCATCGGCATCGGATCTCATCCGTCTGCTGGGTTGCACAAGGGCGTGGTTGTGAATATCGACGCCACCTGTACTTCGATTACAAAGGCCATAGAAGAAGCCGAGCAAATGGCTGGCTGCGATATTTCGACTGTCTTTGCGGGCATTGCCGGTGGGCACATCAGTTCCTTTAATAATAACGGCATTGTCGCAGTTAAGGACAGGGAGATCGCCAATGAGGATATCGCGCGGGTACTGGATCAGGCCAAGGCCGTGGCCATTCCCCTGGATCGGGAGGTGATCCACGCCATCCCGCAGGGTTATGTAGTCGACGATCAGGATGGCATTCGCGATCCCCTTGGTATGTGCGGTGTGCGGTTGGAGGCAAAGGTACATATCGTGACCGGCGCGGTCACCTCTGCACAAAATATCGTTAAGTGCGCACAGCGGTGCGGTCTAAATGTCGCTGATATTGTGCTCGAGCAAATCGCATCTTCAGAATCGGTGCTGCACGAGGACGAAAAGGAGCTAGGCGTTGCGCTGGTGGACATCGGGGGCGGCACTACAGACCTGGTCATTTTTGTCGACGGGGCCGTGGTTCACACATCTGTCATATCCGTGGGCGGTCAGCACTTGACAAACGACATTGCACTGGGCCTTAGAACACCCAAGGCAGAGGCAGAGCGGATCAAGCAGCGCTGCGGCAGCGCCCTCATTCGCCTGGTGAGCCCCGACGAAGTCATGGAAGTGCCCAGTGTGGGCGGCAGGCCGCCGACCGAGCAGCCCAGACAGGTGCTCGCACACATCATTGAGCCGAGGGTGGAGGAGATATTCTCCCTCATTCACCGGGCGATTCTCGACTCTGGATATGCGGATCTATTGGCATCTGGGCTGGTTATTACCGGTGGTACGACCTTACTCGAGGGCATTACAGAAGCGGCTGAGCAAATTACCGGACTCCCGGTTCGAAGGGGGGTTCCCTTTGGGTTTGGTGGCATGAAGGACATGGTGGAGAGCCCCATCTACGCCACCGGGTCTGGCCTGGTGAATTACGGCGCGGCATTCGCCGGCGAACGAAAGAGTATTTTCAAAGTCCGAGAGGACCGGGTTTTCGACAAGGTCTTTGGACGGATGACGGAATGGTTTAAAGAGGTTTTTTAGCGGTTGTTTTCGCGAGGCGCAGTCCTTTGTGCACGAGCACCGGGACTGGCGGGAACAGCCAGATGAGAGAGATCGGAAGAACTGGCAGATTTTCGGGAGGACGCCATGCATATTGAGCTGGGAGAGTACGAGCAACAACAGGCCAAGATCAAAGTGATTGGCGTAGGGGGTGGGGGTGGCAACGCGATTGCCAATATGATCGCGGAGCAGATGGACGGCGTTGATTTCATCGCCATCAACACGGATTCTCAGGCACTGGAGGCGAATCCTGCGCCGATCAAAATGCAGATCGGATCCAGCCTGACCAAGGGCCTTGGCGCGGGCGGTATACCGGAACACGGGCGCAAAGCAGCGCTCGAGGACGTGAACCGGTTAGAAGAAGTGCTTGCCGGTGCAGATATGGTGTTTGTGGCAGCTGGTATGGGTGGCGGCACCGGTACAGGCGCAGCGCCGATCGTTGCGCAGGTCAGCCGGGAAGTGGGTGCGCTCACCGTTGGGGTCGTGACCAAGCCCTTTCGATTCGAGGGGCGGAAGCGAGGCCGCATCGCCGAAGAGGGCATGGAGCAACTCGGCGAAGGTGTGGACACCCTGATCACGATACCAAACGAGCGGCTCCTCGCCCTCGACAATTCATTGACAATTAAGGACGCGTTTCGCGTGGCCGACAGGGTGCTGTCCAACGCGGTCCGAGGGATCTCCGACCTGATCACGATTCGCGGCGACATCAATGTGGACTTTGCAGATGTGCGGACCATCATGACCAGTCGGGGGCGCGCCCTAATGGGGACTGGATACGGTACTGGTGAGCGGCGGGCCATCGATGCGGCAGAGATGGCGATAAACAGCCCCTTGCTCGAGGATGTGGCCATAGACGGTGCGCGGGGCATTCTCATCAACATCACCGGTGGACCGGATCTGACAATGATGGAAGTGAGCGATGCGGTCAGTATGATCGAGGACTCAGCCCACGAGGATGCGCACATCATCTTCGGGTATGTGACGCTTGACGAGCCCTGCGACGAGGTGAAAATAACCGTCATTGCAACGGGATTTCATATTGAGGACGAGCGATTAGAGGCACAGGGGCGTCAGGGGGTCCGCGGTTCTGGGAGATCGAGCTACTTGCAGGGCAGGATATCCGAATACGGCAGCCACCCCCCTGGGGCCGTGCAAGCGGGTCGGCCGAGCGAACCTGCGGAGCAAGTACAAGTAACAGCCAGCGGCCGCGTCTCTACCATCCGACACGCAGCGAGAAACGAAAGCGATCTCGACATTCCCGCCTTTATCCGAAAGCAAACCGAGTAGTCTCTCCTTATCCTCTACCCCTAGGGCTGTGCGACCGTGAGATTGTCGATGTGCCATGAGATGATTTCATTCGCATCCTCGCCAGAGGCAGTAAAGGCGATTCTCGCTGTGCTGTGATTCGTACAAGCAGCAGGTAAGGCCAAATCCTGGGGGAGTTCGTAGCAAAAAATTTCATAGGCGGGATCTGTTTCGTCAAACGTAGCAATGGTCTGCCAGGCGGAACCATCGTAACACGTCACTTCGAGGATATTTGGGGGATAGGATACGTCAGTCGAGTATTCGTGAAAGGCCAGATCAAAGGAGAGATGCGCCGCGTCGCACCCGGTTAGGTCAAATGTGGGTGAATGAAGCGTATGAGAGTAGTTGTTCCCAAAAAAGAAATCGCCATTAAATTGATAATGCATGTCTGTTTGCCACGAATCCTCACAGTTGATCATAGGAAGCGACGCCACGGCGCGCCTCCAACCGTTATTTAGTATAGGGTCAACGGTCCATCCCTCTTTACTGTCATCCCACGTCACATCCAGGGGGGGATCCGGGCAGTCTATTGGACAATTGCATATGGTCTCGCCCGTATCGCACGTGCCATCGCCACATCCGCAATCCTCTGGACAACTGGCGCTGTTCTCGCTGCCTTTGCAGCATCCATCCCCGCAGTCGTCTATCGATTCGGTCAGTCGCCATTCCCAATCGCCGCCCTTGCCGTGGCAATAGTAGGTAGTGCCCCCGCATTCATGAGAGGTGCAAGCGCTAGGAGAGTTGATGTCCGAACAGATAATGGATGTACCGGCTGAGCAGGTGCCGTCAGCCGCGTTGTCCCCACATCCATTGCAGCCCCTGTTGATAGAGATGGATGTCGTCCCTTCAGCGCACACATCTGGACAAGAACCCGGGCTCTCGATCGAGCCACACCCTAAGGAAGTATCACAGGTGGCTTCACAACACTCATTTTGAGTGCCCACCTGGCAGTTTATCGTGACTACCTCGCAAGTGCAGGAGTCATCGCAGGTGCCTGCACCATCGCAGGTCAAGTCGCACGTCCCTGGATAATCATTAAAGGCAAGGCTAGCACCGCTGCCAGTGCACGTATCTAGCGGACAGATATCTGTGCCGCAGACCGTGCCCACGGATTCGTAACCCCCATTGTCATCGCAGCAAGGATCCGTTGGATTGCACTCAGTTTCCGTGTCGGTATTGGTATCGGTGTCAATGCCGGTGTCAGTATCGGTGCCCGTATCAGTGCCTGTGTCAGTGTCAGTATTAGTATCGGTGTCAGTGTCAGTATCGGTATCGATGTCAGTATCAGTATCGGTATCAGTGTCAGTGTCAGTATCGGTGTCAGTGTCAGTATCGGTGTCAGTGTCAGTATCGGTGTCAGTGTCAGTGTCAGTATCGGTGTCAGTGTCTGTGTCTGTGTCAATAGTGTCGCATAGGCACGCATACCACCCTGTTCCGTCTGCATTGCATAACTGGACACCGATGCTGTTATTTTCGCATGCGCAGAGTCGTGTCTCCCAGGGAACGCATACCCCTTCTATCTCTGAATCGTTACCCCCACAGGCATGAACAAACAAAAAGGTTACCGCCAGTAGCGTTGGTTTAATTAGATATGTTCTCATCGCAGACACTCCATCGCTTCATCCTACCACGTTATCTCATTAAAAAAATTAAAAAAATACAGTATATTTAAAAATGACACCCCCGACGGTGCATCAGGATACGTTGAAAGCGCATTGATTGAGCCGTGTGAACAAGGCGAAGAAACTGCCTTGCTTAAAACGAAGTTACCTAGGAAGGTCGCATAGGAAAAAGGAAATGAAAAAAGTCACTTTTTAATTTGATATCACCAAGTCAACATGATAAACTAGTGACAATTATTGCCGATTTTCTACAATCGGTGGGGCATCGTATCTACGCAGGATAAAAGGGAGGGTTTGAAATGAAGAGATCTAACAATCGGTTATTATGTTTTTTGGTTCTGCTGATCTGGCTCAGCGCAGGGTGCTCATTTGATGAGTTTGTCGATGAGTCCTATGCCGTGATTTCAGAACGCAACCCGGAAATTAGCAGCATGTTTAATGCAACTGCGCCACAGCCCATGCGCATGGACAATGTCAGCGATGAATACCTCAGTGAAACGTATAAGATCGAAGAGGTGATTCTCGAAAAGCTACTAGACTTTGATTATCAGTCTCTCACTGTTGAGCAACAAGTGACCTATGACGTCTACCGAGATTTTTTGGTTCAAGATTTGCGAGGACAGCAGTACCGTTTTCACGACCTATGGTATAAGTTGGAACCCCGCTTTGGTGAATTGACCAGTACCTATTTCTGGTTACTGCCTGTCGAGAGCTTTGACGATGCGTTGAGGTTTGCCCGCGATCTGCGTCAGCTCAAAACCCGCGTTAAACAAAGACTGAACAATTACACTACTGCCAAGCAACGCGGTCTGATACCCGCTGGTATGATCATCGAACGGCGGATGATAGAAAGCCTGACCGACTGCGGTCTTTACTATCCAGGCGGTGAGTTTGTGATGTACGGAGAGATGCTATATTACATGCTCGACGCAGCAGGCATAGATCTCGCTGAAGAACAAAGTGCCGAGCTCGATGCTGAGCTCGCTGCGTCGGTCGAGCACTATAGACCGAGCTGTGAGCAGCTCATTGAATTCTTTACAGATACGCTGGCAGAGGCCCCGGTTGAAGAAGGGGGTGCCTGGGTATTTCCAGATGGCCAAAGCTATTATGAAAATCGTTTGACCTATTTCAATAATACGACCAAGACCGCGAGTGAAATCCACCAACTCGGCATGGATGAGCTTAGTCGCATCCATCAACGGATACGCGCGCGAATGGCATCTGCAGGGTATCCGACCCAGCTGAGCATCCCCGAGCTGACCTCCCTGCTCAACGACGATTGCCCACGGGTTGCTGCGGACGCACTAGAGGAAACCTTTAGCGGGATCCTTGATGAGGCCAAATCCCGACTATCCGAAGTGACCAGCTTCGTCCCAGAGACAGAGCTGATCCTATATTATTCCGAAGGAACGGCCGCCGCCTATGGGCCGCCGCGGGTCAATAGTTCTGATCCGGGATGGTTTGTTTTCGGCCCCCCCTTTGGGGAAGAGGATGTATCGTCGATCATGCTCAAATCCCTCGCCTACCACGAGACATATCCAGGACATCATGTGCAATTCTCCATTGCCCAGGAGCTGGACCTACCCCTGCTGCGTAAAGTCAACATCTCAACCGCTCACGTAGAGGGCTGGGCATTGTACAGCGAGCGATTAAGCATGGATTTGGGCTGGTACGGTGGGGATGTGTGCGGAGAGGTCGGTCAGATGCTGGGTGAGGCATTTCGAGCGGCCCGCTTGGTTGTGGACACCGGCCTGCACGCACTCGAATGGACCAGAGACGAAGCGATCGCGTTTATGTACGACAATCTGGGGCAGCATCTGGGAACCGTCCACATCCCCAGCGAGGTCACTCGATATATCATGTGGCCGGGTCAAGCAACCGCTTATTATATCGGCTTGTTGGAAATCATGTCTCTGCGGGACAGGGCCGAACAAACACTCGGAGATCAGTTCGACCTGGTTGAATTTAACGATGTTTTATTGGGATCGGGTCACGTCAATTTGAGTATCCTCGAACGGCTGGTGGTGGATTACATGCGTCAAAACAATAGGGCTAACCAGTGAGAGGATGCCGATGAAGAGAAAACACATTATCTTATTTGCGGTTGCAGCTGGATGTTCGCTGGCAATTATCGCCGGGGTCACCTGGATACATACTGGTCCAGTTGACCACAACCGTGCGATCCCGACCAGTTTGACCAATCGTCAGCCAGTAAAAAGATCTGGACCGCCAACAGTGGGTCGGCAATTTTCAGCGCTGCCGTCGTCAACTGACGACCGCGGCCTGCAGTCGACCCGTCTTTCCCAGTGGTCTGGCCCTAGCAGTCGCACTGGATTGCACAGGGAATTCCTAAAAGCCAGGGCCAAGCTTCAGGTGATCCGAGCTGAGCTGGCTGAGGCCACCGATCCAAAAGAGATCAACCGGCTAAAGCGAAACGAACGCGTGGTAAGCGCCATGGTCGAGCGATTCCGCCAAGGGGAACCATAGCTCTAAAACAATCCTCATAAACAAAGAACGTCATTGTATAACCCTGTGTAGCTCGCTTGCTAGCGAAGCAGGGCGGCAAACGACCCAGTATTCCTTAATGCTCATGGTCATGGTCATGACCATGTGATGCTGCCTGGTGGGCTGCCTGCTCGTCGGAAAGGGAGAAGCTTTGAGGCGAAACGCGGAATCGCTTGGCTACGTGTGTTGAAAGCAGAAAAATTTGGTCTGAAAGAGAGGTCTTCGCATACGTCTGGCGCATGTGCTTTTTTTCGCTGCCGATCCTAACTGTGAAAGTTCCTTTTTGACCATCTTTTGCTGCATCAAACTCCACCACAGTCGCACCGTCCCCCAGGCCTGTCACGTCGTCCCCCAGGGATGGGTCGGCAAAGCCCCGAGTCGTGAGGACCGTGAGCGCATGGGCATTTGATTTTGCCCTTTGTTGGTTGAAGTTTTTTATTTTTACATTTGAGGGTGTAAAGGACGCCTCTTCCCCATCGCCCTCTTTCACCATTTCTAAAACCCCATCTGGCCCCATGTACTTGACCCTTGTCACACTGTTAGGATCGAGCTTGGTAACGGTCTTGTCCCGTAGGTCATCAGCGGTCTTGTTAAATCGCCGGCGGTACGCACCTGTAGTGCGATAGACCACATTTGAATCTGGAAATCGAATGAACGTGACGCTTTCCCGGGTGACGCCCACGATAAACCTGACGAGCTGGGTATTACCCGAGGATACGGTCACGTCCACGCCGAATTCCCGGTCGACTTCGAGCACGTGGTGTTTTTTCTCATCTTCGGTAATCGCGTCGATAACGCGGATGTTCTCAAGCGCCTCCAGCATCAGCGCCACCAACTGCTGATGTGCCTTGTAGGCCACTGGAGAGGCCATATGCCAAAGATCCCCATCTTTTTCGAGCACAATGCGCTCTTCTCGCAGGGTACTGCCGCTGCCCCTATACCGGTTGATCTCCAGCTTATCCACGCGGTCAGTTGCGATGATTGGAAATGAAGGGACCGAGGTGCTTTCTTCCTGACTCGCATCCTCCTCGCGAAGCGTCCACCAGGCAATCCCGGCGAGTCCGGCGAGCACAGCAATCGCAGCGATGTTTTTTGCCATTAATGCGTCTCCTGATAATTGTTTCCCTCAAGGCCAACGACAACTTATCGGTTCTAGTTTAC
Organism: Myxococcota bacterium; assembly: GCA_030065855.1. Lineage (GTDB taxonomy): Bacteria > Myxococcota_A > Polyangia > JAAYKL01 > JAAYKL01 > JASJCT01. The sequence continues at coordinate 21,273 of JASJCT010000070.1, read as the reverse complement.
CGGGTTCGAGTGTATGCCTCAATATCTGACTCTACCAGGGTGAGGCGCATGATCTCCTCCTCTTCACCACCCTCGTCGTCGGTATCATTGACGCGGAAACCAGCTTTCTCGAGTACCCGCTTGGATGCTGGATTGTTTTGAGCCACGCCGCCAGCAATGGCATGGATGTCATCTTGGTCTCGGCACCATAGGACAAATCCAGCGATGAGCTCGCTTGCAAGACCTCGGCCCCAGCATGACTCGGCAAGGAGATAGCCGAGTCTGACCTCAATGCCCTGATCCAGGTTGAGCTCGAACAGAATAATGAGCCCAGCGGTTTCACCAGTAGACTTCTCAACCACCAGGAGGGTCGTTCCTTCCTTATCGCGATCTGCGATCCAGGCGCGCGCACGATCAATCGAGTAGGGTCCGGCCCAGGGCCCTGGCAATGACCTCGTAACGGGCTCGGTCAGCATCTCGGCGACGATTTTGGCCAGGCCTTTCCGGCCAGAGTGAATGAGTTCAGTTGAGTGCCATTCTTCAACGCGAAGGCGTTTCGTTTCAAATGCGCACGTACTGCAGCGTCTTGGATTTTTCATCCCTTATTTTTAAACCGTTTCAGATATTACGCCAAGGCGGATCGCTCAAGATTTAGGAATGACGGAAATTTCAATAGCAAGAAGCAGTTTTCCTTGGACAGTAGTGACATCTGCAGAAAAAATAGATATAGCTAGTCAATTCCTATTTTTTGGAGGTTCTGATGCGATTTGATCCTTTTTGTAGATTCATTTTAGTGGGTCTTCTGTCAATCGGGTGTTTCGATAAAATTGAGCTCGGGGAGCACGGATGCGACACTTGTCGACCCTGCGAGGAGTGTGTTGCATCCAGTAGTGGCACCAAGTGCGATCCCGTGCATCAAGACCAAAAGCAATGTGGATCAGATGGAAATATCCATTGGTTCAACTCCTGCAACGAAGACGAAGGCGTTTTCAAAGAGTGTCCGGTTGGGAAATCACAGTGTATCAATCATACCGGAGTAGACGCTGTTTGTGAATGTACGCCCAACTGGATAGGTGAAAACTGCGATGTATGTCCCCCAAATTGGGATCCAGATCAAAACTGCGAATTGTGCAGGAACCATTGGGTAGATGAAAATAATAATTGCGGCACCTGCCCGGCTAACTGGGATTTGGAAAAGGACTGCGATGCGTGCAGAAACAACTGGATTGACCAAGAAAACGATTGTGGAACCTGCCCAGATGGCGATGACCCATCCCAGGATTGTACGTCAGTTTGCGGCAACGGAATTGTCACCTATCCAGAAGAGTGCGATGATGCCAACGATATCCAGTGGGATGAATGTGACGCGTGCACGCTTACCGTGTTTCAAGTCAACACTTATACCTCCTCTGATCAGAACCTTCCATCGGTGGCGATGGGCTCTGACGGCCGGTTTATTATTGTTTGGGAAAGTAATGAGCAGGATGGATACGCGGAGGGGATTTTCGGCCAACGATACGATGCCAAAGGAAACCCAGATGGAACTGAGTTTCAGGTCAATACTGACACGGAGGGTTCCCAGATTTCACCGTCGGTGGCTATGGCCCCAGATGGCCCGTTTACGGTAATTTGGCAACATGCTGAATGGCCTTTTGGAGGGGGCGTGATTGGACAGCAATACGGGGAGGACGGCAATCCAACAGGAGAAGATATCTTAATTAATCAATCTATGGCCGGTTCTATTGTTGGCACATCCGTGGCAATGACACCAAATGGAGGTTTTTTTGTGGTTTGGGAAGAACAGCCTGGTGACTTTCTGGGCAAGTTTTACAATGAGGATGGAACACCTATGGATACTGCGTTTGAGATATATTACTACGGAGGGGATCCTGCGGTGGCAATGTTTTCAGACGGGAGATCCGTGACGGTGTATTCCACAGGAGCACCTGGGAATTTCGACGTATATGCCCAAAGGCTTAGCAGTTATGGGGATTTGATAGGAGAGAGGATTCAAGTTGGTAGCAATGAGACGCCAAAGGCGCATAATGCAGTCGCGGCAGATGGGGATGGTCGTTTTATAGTAACCTGGCAAGATGACACTCTAGATGGCCTAGGGAGCGATATATTTGGCCGACTATATGATGTGGATGGAGAACCAGAAGGCGACGCGTTCCGGATAAATACCCATAAGGAAGCCACCCAAAGCGAACCCTCGGTCGCGATGGCACTTGATGGACGCTTTATCGTTGCTTGGCAAAGCAGCGGCCAAGATGGGGATTCATACGGAATATTTGCACAGAGATTTAATGCCGACGGAAATTTTGTAGGAGAAGAGTTTAAGCTAAATGGCTACACAGACGGGGCCCAATCGTCGCCTGCAGTGGCCATGACACCTGACGGTAGCATCGCTGTGATAGCTTGGCAAAGCGAAGGCCAGGATGGAGCGTCGAACGGAATTTTTGCCAAACGTTTGGTCTTTGAGGATTAGTCCCACTTCAGGAACCTCATTCAGGGTCTTTGAATGGCAAAAGCGAGCAACTTATTGGTTCGAAGTGGGACACGAGGTAGAGAGGGAAGCGCGGTAGGTACGGCAAGGTAGGGACGGGCATGAGCAGTGTACTTGGATTATTTCGGCTTACGTTACGTGATGCCGTGATACGCTCGAACTCATTTTACCGGCGGCTTATTTCACGTTATTTCAAGATTTTATGATCGACGGTTTTATCCGGATACTAACGGAGCCCACATTCTTCTGTAGGATCAATGAATTGCTCGATACACAAGCTTTCCGTGTCACAGCTGCCGTTCAATACGCCCTGAGAGTGGTCTTTGGTGCCCGGAGTGCATACTACTAGGTCACTCGCGGCTACGCCCGTTATATTGACCTCCTTTACCGGAGATGCGCCAACTAAAGTATCGTTATCTGCAATCATCTTATTGCTGGACGCATCGCGCTGGTAATTACCGATAAACACATCTGCCTTTTTATTCCCCCACATGTTGATTTTTTGCGAAAGGTAGGTGGTAAGAATCGTATTGGCGGGGCTCCCTGAGGAATCGGCGATATGCACACCGATGGAGTTACCGTTGATCGTGCCGCCCTCGATGGTTACACCACCAGCAAAGTCCCAATGGTGCCAATCCGTTCTATTGCCAAAGGTGATATCATTCCAGTGATCACGTGTCGATTCGTTGGTGAAAACGTAACCGGCGATGTCGTGGCAGCCGTTTTGACCAGACAATTTAAGACCTTGACGTGCACCGATCATCACGCCGGCAGATGAAACCATTTCCCAGGAGATTTTATAACCGTCCTCGGTACTTGACGTATGGTTGGCGACTTGCATGTTACGGATATTTATATTCCGGTCCATTAGCGAACGGCGGTGAAAGGCCTTGGGCTTACTCAGGTGTTCCCCGCAGTTCTTGTATATGGAGATGCCATGACGACCGTTATGGTTAACGAGCCCGTTTTTGAAGGTGATATTGTGTGCAGAATCTATAGCCACCCCGGATAAAAATGTGTCCAACGAATCATTTAGTGCATTACAGAAGGTTGTTGTAAATATGCCAGCGACGCATCCTGGTACTTCCTTGTGTCCATTGTCATAGATGTTAAGAGAAAAACTACCGTTTTTGTCAAAGGTAACGTCGCGAGCGTGTGGTGCGATATGTACGCCGAGGCCACGGTTTTTATAAGCACGAAAACCTTTGATAGTACCCTGACGCCCCTGGTAGTCTAGACCCACCCTGTTGCGTATAATCGTTACGTTGGTGAGATTGATGTACTCGGCTACTGCAGTCAGCGGCTCGTCGCGATGATCAAACACATCGTAGGTTTTATCGCCATCTGTTACAGTGATAGCTGGGTAAGCCGATGATGTTGTCCGGTCAAACTCTTTGTAGCCCTTGGTTACCTTGACCCCGGTAGTCCAGCCTGCGACAACACAGTTCTTGATTTCGATGTAACGGACATTCTCGGACACGTTTTCGGCCCGAACATAGATTCCCACATTTCCATTCGTGAGATTATCGGTGTCGTTTACACCCGATATATAGGAGCCTGAGCAGTTCAAAGTAATGTAGTTGCCCGATGTACCTGAGACATTACGAAATTCGATACCAAAATTGTAGTATTGACCCGAGCATAAGGTCATATCGCCATCTAATGACAACTTACCATCATCTACGTAACCAGAAATTTCAGACGGCGAACAACAGCCATCGAAATTCAAGTCACACGTGCTGGTTGTCAAGGTAGCCGTATGTATACTTACCTCTTCAAGATCCATTTCCTCCACGCTACAAGAGCAAACGCCCAAGACAAGCAAAAGAGTCATAAGATAAGTGTTTTGAATTATTTGTGCTGTTTGCATCACGCGCCTCCTTTTCTTGCTATTATATTGTCACTTTCAAAAATATCACGTTATTGTTCATTAAGTCAAGCATAGCCTATAAAAGGCATTTATGACAAGATGGGAGTATCACTTTTCGTCTCCCTGGATATTAGCATAGGTTAAGAGCAGTTATAGGATATACCCTGTTAAGATTTTGGGACGATAATGCGGACAGGACGGATCCACTGCTGGTCGATGAGGCCCACTGCGAATAGATGGCCCTCTGGATTGAGAATACCCACGTGGGAATCTTCATCTTTGTGCACCGGCCCTGAAATATCATCGATCGGAACGGCCTGTCCAGTGCATAGGCGGGTTTCGGCCTGGGCATCTACCAGAACTTTGGGCAACAGGGGGACTGCCTCGGCAAGGGACAGGGCATGGTTGGTTATGATCTCGCTTCGCGAGCTCTGCTTTAGCCGGTCGAGGGCAACAGCAGCTTCGACACAAAATCCAGAGGATGCTATCCGGCGCAGCCCGCTCAGATGCCCCGCCGTCTCCAATTGCTGGGCCAGATCCCTAGCTAGTGAGCGGATATAAGTACCCTTACCGCACTGCACGTCTAGGACAATTTCTTCTGAGCCATGTGAGATTACATCAATGCTGTGAATCGTAACCTGCCGTGCCTTGGGTGTCACTGTTTCTCCCCGCCGTGCCTTGCGATACAAAGGCTCCCCATTGCACTTCAGGGCTGAATATCGAGGTGGTACTTGCTCGATAGACCCTGTAAAGGCCAAAAGTACATCGCCGAGTACGTCGCCTCTAATCTGGGGAACAGGTGCGCGCCGGATGACCTTGCCCTCGGCGTCGTCCGTGTCTGTTTCAGCGCCCAGGGAAATTGTCGCAACATACCTTTTTGTGCCTGCCATGAGATAGGGAATGAGCTTGGTCCCCTGACCCATGGCAACCACGAGCAGTCCTGAAGCCAGTGGATCCAACGTGCCCGCGTGTCCTACTTTCCGTTCGTTTGCCGCGCGCCTTACCGCGCGAACGACGTCGAACGACGTCACCCCAACGGGTTTATCTATGAGGAAAACGCCATCCATTTTTTGACCCTGCTATTTTGATGCGCCATTTGATGCGAGAAGTGCCTCGGCCTCGCGCTTGACGGTCTCTCGTGCTTGCTCAAGGGAGAGCCCCTTAAGCGTGCATCCCGCTGCATTGCGATGCCCGCCCCCGTCAAAGCGTGCGGCCAAGTGCGAAACGTCGATCCGTCCCTTTGATCTGAAGCTCACCTTGATACCATCGCTGGCCTTAACGCGGAACATTGCTGCGATCTCCACCCCATCGATGGCCCGCCCAAAGTTGATTAAGCCGTCCAAATCCTCTTTGGATGCACCGGTCTTTTCAAACATTTGAGAAGTGGCGTGCATCTGGGCATATCGCCCGCCTTTGCTCACCTCGAGGGTCTGCAGGACCTCTGCTAAAAGGCGCTGACGAGCAATCGAATAGGACTCGAAGAGTTGACTCGCAATGATCCAGGGCTTGGCACCGGCATCGAGCAACTTTGCCGCAGTTCTCAAAGCAGCTGACGACGTACTGGAGTAGCGAAAGGATCCGGTGTCTGAAACAATCGAGGCATAGAGGCACGTGGCCACATGTGCATCGATCGGCCAAACCAACTCTTCGCAAAGGTTAAAGAGGATCTCACCTACTGCCGAGGCATTTTTTCGAATGATCACATCGCCCATTTCCTTGTATGCCATGTGATGGTCGATGACCACCCATGTCCCACGAGCTTCGGCCTCTGGAAATCCATCGGGCAGTAAGGTTCCATCGGCTGTATCGAGCAAAATCGTCAAGTCGAACGCATCGGTTGCCGTCAATTCGGTCGCAATGCTGTCCGAACCAGGCAAAAAAGACAGCACCTTGGGGATGCCATCTGGGCAATACGCCACGTGGTCCTTGCCCATTAACTTCAGCATGTGCGACATTCCCAGCAGGGACCCAATGGCATCGCCATCAGGGTTGCGATGGGTGGCGACGAGGATGCGCTCCGCCTGATGAACGAGGCCATCAAATCTGCGAGGCAGCGACATGTTTTCATTCATTTTGATCTTGTCCTCTTCAATCTCCTGGATGAGCCTATCCACCCGCTCCCCTTGATCAAAACTCACATCCCTTAAAAAAACAAGCCTAGGCGTGTAGCGAAGGTTCAATCGAGCACCCAATTCGCGCTGGAAAAAGGGTGCTGCCCGTGTAAGGTGGCGCTCCACCGCAGCCATGTCATCCGCGCCGGTTGCCGCAAAATAGACGCGGGCGTGCCTCAGATCGGCTGACACGTTGACGTCTGTAATCGTGGCCCACGCCAGCAGGGGATCGTTTGTCTCCTTGACCAGCAAGTGGGCGAGCGCTTCTCGTATGGCCTCGCCGACTCTCACAATGCGCCGATTATCGCCCCGGGTTGCCATCTTCCTCTTCGGGCCGCTGCATATCGTTCGTCTCCTCTTTGTTAAAAATCTGCATTCCCATCCAGGCCAGGGAAGCTGCTATCGAACCCAATATCTTCGCCAATGGGAATTATTTCAGTTGCCAAATCCGATATAGGTGCCAGTCCGAGTCGCTCGATAAACCCCTGGATATTGGCGAGCATTGAATCCACGTGGGAAGCTTCGTTGCCCACGACCGCGACCCCGATAACCGCGCGCTTCAGGCTGTCATTTCCCCCGACCTCTGCGATCGATGCGTTGAACTTAGATCGAACCCGGTCAATGATGCTGCGCACGACCTTTCGCTTGCCCTTAAGCGATGCGTTTTCCCTCAAATATAGGCTGAGACGGCAAACGCCGATAACCATGACGGGCCCTCCAAAGCAGCCGCGATGCCCTAAGGGCGTGGGTCGGGTAAGGGATCTCCCCCTTTAGCAAAGGGGGCTGGGGGGATTTCGTCATTTCCTTTGACATTGGGAGGTGACAAAATCCCCCTCACCCCCTTTTTCAAGGGGGATTTTGATAACTTAGCCTGACAAAACTCGCTTGACATAGCACTAGAGCGTCGCCTCGATTTCTTTTTCGGTATAGACCTCGATGACATCGCCGATTTTCACATCGTTGTATCCATCGAGAGAGATGCCGCATTCAAAGCCGCTTGCAACTTCTTTTACATCGTCCTTGAATCGCCTTAAGGATCCCAACCGGCCCTCCCATATCGCAACCGAATCTCGAATCAGACGCGCTCTTGCATTCCGTATTACCTTGCCTTCAGATACGTAGGATCCGGCGATCGTGCCAATTTTTGGAATACTGAACGTATCCCTCACCTCGACCTGGCCCAGGACTTCTTCTTTGACCTCTGGTTCGAGCAGGCCCAGCATTGCCTGCTTCACCGAATCGACCACTTCGTAAATGATTGAGAAGATCCGAATCTCAACCCCCTGCTCCTCAGACATTCGGCGCGCCTTGCCCGCAGGCCGGACGTTAAATCCGATAATGATGGCATTGGCAGTAGAGGCGAGTAGCACGTCGGATTCGGTAATCCCGCCAACCGAGGCGTGGACCACGGATATCTTGACCTTTTCCGTACTGAGCTTCTCCAACGAGTCGCGCAGCGCTTCCATGGTCCCCTGAACATCGGTTTTGATAATGAGCTTGAGCTCTACCTGTTCGCCTGCTTGCATCTGCTCGTATATGGCGTCGAGGGATGGCTTTGAGGTACCCACTGCGGTCGCACGGGACTTACTGGCCCTGGTCTTCCCGACTTTCTCCGCTGTTTTCATGTCGCTCGCGACGTCAAACTGATCGCCCGCACCGGGAACCGAGTCCAGACCGAGTACCTCTACCGGTGTCGAAGGCCCAGTTTCCTTGACCTTCCGACCGTGCTCGTCGGTCAGGGCGCGAATCTTGCCAAAGGCCGATCCCGCCACTAGGTATTCGCCTACCCGCAACGTGCCCTCTTGAACCAAGACGTTTGCGACCGGACCCCTTCCCCGATCGAGGTACGCTTCTAAAACCACACCGCTCGCCAGTCGCTTTGGATTGGCGCTAAGCTCCATCACTTCGGCTTGGAGCGCGATCATCTCCAGCAACTTGTCGATGCCTTCGCCGGTTTTCGCCGATACTTCGACAATAATGATATCACCGCCCAAGTCTTCTGGGACGAGGTTCTGTTCCATCAGCATGCGGCGGGTGCGATTCGGATCTGCATTTGGCAAATCGCACTTGTTTATCGCGACGATGATGGGCACTTTGGCTGCGCGAGCGTGGTTAATCGCCTCGATGGTCTGTGGCATCACACCGTCATCGGCCGCAGTGACGAGCACCACAATGTCGGTGACAGTCGCACCCCGGGCGCGCATTGCTGTAAATGCCTCGTGACCAGGTGTATCGATAAAGGCAATGGTACCGGTTTTGGTTTTGACCCGATAGGCGCCGATGTGCTGGGTGATGCCACCGGCTTCGCCGGCGACGATATCGGATTTCCGAATGCTGTCCAGGAGAGAGGTCTTGCCGTGGTCCACGTGGCCCATCATGGTGATAACCGGTGGGCGAAGGACCCGATCCTTTTTCTCCTCTTCGGTCTCGTCGGCCCGCGTGGACGCAAGTAGATCTGATTCGTCCAGCGCCACGTTCTCTACTTCGTAGCCAAAATCAGACGCGACAATTTTCGCCGTATCTAGGTCTAGGGTCGAATTGATATTGATGGTTCCGACACCCATCCCCATGAGCTGCATGAGCAACTCCGTGGCCTTCACGCCCATTCTTTTTGCCAACTCCTGTAAGCTGGTCTGTCCCTCGATGCGGATGACCCGCTTGCTGGCCTTGGGTGTGGTAATTTCGGTTTTCTTGCCCTTTTTTCCAGGTGCCATCCGACGCTTTCGCCCCGGGGAAGCACTGCCGAACTTACCAGGCCCGACCCCGGTAAACCGACCTTGCGGTGCGATGTCCCGGCTCTCTATCTCTCGACGCCGTTGCGGTGTTCTACCTCTGCGTCCTCCGGGCTGGCCCTCTGAAGGGGGTACCATCGGATTGGATAACATCGAGATATCCGGAACCATTGCATCAACAGGCTTGGAACCGGACGGACGCGGTGCGCCGCGCCCCGAAGATCGGGGTGCAGATCGCTGGGTCCCACGAGCAGCAGTTCGCCCCGAAGAAGGGGCAATGCGCCGCTTGATAATCGGTGCTTCGGCCGATGGTCGCAATACCGCTGGCCCAGCAGCCACCTCGACGCCTTTGGGACGGCTGGGTTTTTTCTTCTTTCCTTCTTCTTTTTCTTCCTCTTCTTCTACTTCTGCTTCATCGGTCGGCGCTGCAACAGCGGCTGCCTCAAGAGGTGCATCAGCCTCAGCGACCTCGGCCTGTAGGGCTACCTCGTCTGAAGCGCCTATTGTGGATTCCGAAGGTATGGGTTGGTCTGCCAAAGGTGCCATTTTTTCTACAGGTACCTCATCGTTAGCTGGTGGGGTGGTCAAGGGGTCTGGCAACGGTTCGATGGGCAGCGGTGTCGATGGCGGGGATACCGCTGCGACGTTCTTTTTTTCGTCGCGCTGGGGCAGCACCATCTCCGGGAAATCCTCTGCTGCGCCTTCATCGGCTGCCGCAACTTTCGGCGGTCGCTTCCGTAGGGGCTTGCCAGGGGTGCCTTCGCGCGTACGACGCCGAACGACCGTTGGACGGATGTGCTCCTCAACGGTATTCTCGGCGCATTCTTTTTGAATTGCGCGGCGTACGCGTTGAGCGACTTCAGGGTCCAGAGCGCTCATATAATTGCGAACCTCAAATCCCATATCCTGGATTTTGGCCACTAGATCGTCGTTTTCGAGTCCGAATTCTCGAGCCAGCATAAAAACCCGAATCTTCTGCGCCATTACTCTTCTCAGGTCGCATCTTCGATTCGAGATGCGACGCCGCTCCTTAGTCGCTTAAATAACCGGAGTCTTTAAAAAAAACCCTCTATCAGTTTTCACCCACTTTATCTATATCATCCGTATTAACATCATCTATATTATCCGTTTCGAGCGACGTCGGGCTGTCAACCGGACTATCGCTCATTCCCGGTGCTGCTTCTGTTTCTTGGGGGAGATCCCCATCTCCGTCCCCATTTTCAGGGCCTTCTGAGTCAACGGTCCCATCCAACGCTGCTTGGGATGACGTATCCCCCTCGGGAGTGGGGGGCGCATCGCTCGCTTCGGTCATGTCAGGTAATTCATCGCTGTTTCTCGTTATGTCCTGCAGCACTTCTTGTCGCAGTTCTTCGAGTATCTTGCCCTCGCTGCCCATGAACTGTTGCGCGGATTGAATAATTTGTTTGGCTTTCCGAATGCCCAGGCCGGTCGTGAGCGCTAGGTTATCGACGTCTTCTTCGTTGGCCAAGCTCTCCAGGCTTTGATACCCTGCCTCGGCCAGGAGTTCTATGGTTCGCTCTCCAATGCCGCGGACAAACAAGAGTCGTTCCCGATCACTGATCGGCTCATCCCGCGCCACCAGTTCGCGTATCCTGGCCTGTCGCTGGATCTCCATGGCTTGCTCAGCTGCTGCCTGAATATTTCCCACATTCTCCAAATTGCCAATGCCTGGTATGGCGGCGAGCTCTGACGGATCGGCTTCGGCCACTTCCTCCATGGTGCGAAATCCCAGCTTATGCATTGAGCGGGCCATGGTATCATCGATCCCTTCAATAAGGGCCAGATTGGCAATCGCTTCCCCTTCGCGTTCGCGAAATTTGGTCTCGCTGATGACGTCGAGTTTCCATCCGGTGAGTTGAGAGGCGAGTCGGACATTCTGGCCCCGCCGCCCAATGGCCAGGGACAGCTTATCATCTGGGACGACGAGCTCCATGGACCCATTTGCTTCGTCAATGATCACGCGCGCCACTTCGGCGGGCTGAATTGCATTGCAAACAAATCGGGCCGGGTCCCGATCCCAGGGAACAATATCGATTTTTTCTCCGCGCAGCTCCTGGACCACGGATTGTACGCGGGAGCCGCGCATGCCCACGCATGCGCCCACTGGATCCACGTCCAGATCCCGAGAGGTGACGGCAATTTTTGACCGGGCTCCAGGCTCTCTGGCAGCAGCGACGATTTTTACTATTCCTTCATAGATTTCAGGGACTTCCATTTCAAATAGCTTTTCGAGAAGGCCCACATCGGTCCGCGAGAGGATAATCTGGGGTCCCCGCGCCTCCCGATCGATATCCTTAACATAAGCCATGACCCGATCGCCGGGCCGGTAGGATTCGCGGGGCGTCTGCTCTCGATAGGGGATGACCCCCTCGGCCCGACCCAGATCTACGACAATATCGTTGTTGCGCTCAAACCGCCGCACAATCCCGGCAATGACTTCAAACTTACGATCTTTGTATTCATTAAATATATTTTCACGCTCAGCATCCCGCACCCGCTGGATAATCACCTGCTTGGCAGTTTGAGCGGCAATGCGGCCAAATCCCCGGCGATGTGTCTTAAGGCCGAGCACCGTGCTGAATTCCTTGTCCTGCTTTTTCGCGAGCTTCTCGTCCTCATCCCGATAAAAAATCTGAAAGCCGAGCTCCTCCCCGATATTTGCCTCGAGTTTTAGCTTCTTCACCATCTCGACTGATATCTCGGTATCTGAAGACTCAATTTCCTCGACCACCGTCATATACTGAAATAAATCAATCGCGCCGGTTTCCTCATTGAAGCGGGCTTCTAAGTCGCGACTCTGACCAAAGGTGCGCTTGGCAGCGGTCAAGATTGCAGCTTCAATTGCTTCGACAAGGACGTTTTTCTCGATGCCCTTGTCGCGACCGACCTGATCGAGAATCATATTGAGGGGTAATGCACCGTCTTGCATTATCAATCTCCTGGGTTTACCCCGGAGCCCTTAGGCTCGAAAACAAGGTTCGCCTTTTCAATCAAATCAAACGGAATTGCAACTGCATCGCCTTTTCGAGCGGTAACAGTAACGACGCCGTTGCAAAGCCCGTCCAACCTTCCCTTGAATCTGCGACGCCCATCGATGGCGCGATTGGTCTTAACAAAAACCAACCGACCGGCAAACCGTTCATAGTCATGCCCCTGAACGAGCGGACGTTCGATGCCGGGTGAGGACACCTCTAGTGTATATGGCCTATCGATCACCTCTGCCACGTCCAAGGCCGCGCTCAGATCCCGACTGATAGTGGCACAGAGCGCTAGATCCACACCACTGCCCGCGTCGGGATCGGCACCGGTTCGCTCGACAAATACGCGCAATACATGCCCTTGCCGCTCCCTTCGAAATGTGGCCAAAACAAGCGCGCACCCGCACTGAGCAAGTACATTCTCTATCACCACTTTTACTTCAGATGAGATTGTCATCTAAAAAAAACCAAAAAAAAGGCGGGCCCGACCCTGGGTCCACCTCGACCATTCAGCCCAATCGTCCGATGGTACTTAGCATAGGGTATCTCTTGCCGCAACCACCAGATTACAGAAATACAAACCTTAATCAAGTTTTGCGTTTGATGCATGTAAAAAGCGACCCAGCACACGCTTTTTTTCCAGGGCACTCGATTTTTTTGAGCGAAGGGGATAGATTGTCGTTACCCGATAAGTAACGAGGAGTGCCGGTAGAAAAATGCAAGATCCACCCTCGAGAACCCAGTGCCTCGCGCTAATAGAAAAATACGGTATGCTGCCCAATATCCGCGCCCACAGCCTCAAGGTGTGTGAGGTGTCCCTCGCCATTGCCCGCGCTGTTGTGGCAGCGGGATTCGATGTCGATTGTCAGCTTGTCGAAGCAGGCGCGCTGTTGCACGATATTACCAAAACACGGGGTCTCGAAACCCGGGAAAATCACGCCCGCACGGGGTATGAGCTCCTGTTGGCATTGGGGTATCCACAAACCGCAGCAATCGTCCAGGAGCACATCATTCCCGAGGATAGGGGCGACAACCTGACACCGGCAGAAATCGTCGCCTACGCTGATAAAAGGGTCCTGCACGACCGGATTGTCTCCATCGAAGAGAGATTTGACTACCTGAGGGATACCTATGGCAAATTTCCTGAAGCTAAAAAATATTATGCAATGATGCTGCGTCGAATGCGGGCGATTGAGAGCGTCGTAGAACAGATAACAGGGGCCCCCCTTGAAGCGGCGATGCCGAGAAGTTGACACGCATCATTATTTACTCCACCTCTTATTAAATTCAGTGTATGCCAAAGATCAGATGACAGGGGAAAAAAAACAGCCATCTGACCCCGATAGCATGCCGCCCAAAACCATGTGGGCTGTGATCTGGTTTACCGTGCTCGGGCTCGGCGCGCTGGTATGGCAATTCGGGCTGTCCCAGGAGAACCACCTGCTTGGTTCATCCGATGGCGGCCTCGACATGATGCCTCAGTTTGAGCATCCCGGTCCATTGCCGCCCCCTCCGTCCCCCTCGCTGACACCCGCTGTAAGCCTTGACAAACAAGATCAGTCAGCAGGACTGGCCCCCCTGAGGGTTCCCCATCAGGCCATAGAAGATCCAGGGGATTCGGCCATGTGCAGATTTTACAACGCCCTTGAAGACGTCGAGCGACAGAAGGGCGACGCCGTCACGCGCATCCTTCACTATGGGGATTCTATTTTGACCTCTGATAAGCTGTCCGGTATTGCGCGGCGATTTCTGCAGCACCGCTTCGGGGATGGCGGTCACGGTTTCGTGCTGCTTGGGAAACCGTGGGAGTGGTACCATCATCTCGACGTAAAGCACGGTGCCAAGGGGGACTGGCGTCCGAGACCCCTTACTTCGGATCCTGTGGCAGACGGCATGTTCGGGCTCGGGGGTGTGGCCTTTGAAACCCGGTCAAACGACGCGCGGGCGTGGGCAGGGACAGTGCCGCGGGGCCCGGTGGGAACCCGAGTGGCCTCATTTGACGTATCCTACCTGGCCCAGCCCCGAGGCGGCAGCTTTGATTTGATCCTCAACGGCCAACTGATCAAAACTATTGACACCGACGCGGCAACCAAACACACGGCACACCATCGGGTACGGGTCTCGCCAGGTCCGGCAAAGCTCGTGTTAAGGACACATGGCAATGGGCGCATGCGGGTGTTCGGCGCTGTGCTGGAGAGTGGCGAGCCAGGGGTTGTCTATGACAGCCTGGCTATCAACGGAGCCCGGGCGTCGAATTTAAACCGATTCGACCCGCACCACTGGACATCGGAGTTGCGCCACAGACGGGCCAACCTGGTTGTATTGATGTTTGGCGCCAACGAGGGGCATAACAAATACCTACCGCTTGACGACTACCGGCGAGAATTTACCGCTGTCCTCCAAACCATACGCCAGGGCGCGCCAGAGTCGGCCTGCCTTATCGTCGGCCCGCTCGATCAAGCAAAGCGACAAAGAGACGGCCGCCTCGCTTCTCGCCAAATGCCCCACAAACTGTCTAAATTGCAACGAGACGTATCCCTCAATCAGGGCTGTGCATTCTTCAACACCTTGGAGGCGATGGGCGGCCAAAACAGCATGGCGCGGTGGCGTCGCACCGGGCTTGGCGGCGGTGACCTCATCCATCCCACACCGCAGGGTGCACGTCGGATCGGTACCTGGCTGGCTGACGCCCTCATCGCGGGCTACGAAAATTATCTCATTGGTGGTAAAAAATGCGCATCGAGTGTGACTTCCTTGTAATCGGCACCGGCGTGGCCGGCCTTACCTTTGCCCGCGCCGTTGCCGGGCATGGCAGGGTGATACTGCTCTCTAAAACCACGCCTCGGGAATCTGCAACCCAGAAGGCACAAGGGGGTATCGCAACCGTTATCGATATCAAGGACAGTTTTGAGGCTCATATTCAGGACACCCTTATTGCTGGCCGGGGACTTTGCAAACAGGAGGTGGTCGAGCAATGCGTTCGCGATGGGCCGGCCCGGATTCAAGAGCTCCAGAACATTGGGGCCCGGTTCTCCACTCGCGCGGATCATCCAGACGAACTCGACTTGGGACGCGAGGGGGGCCATTCAGCCCGCCGCATCGTGCACGCTGCAGATGCGACTGGTGAGGAGATGGTCCGCGCACTGCTTCAAAGCGTCAGAGAAGAACCCAATGTGGAAATCCTGGAACAGCACATGGCTGTGGATTTAATCGTCCCAGGGCGGGAGCATCCGGATCGGCGTTGCTTGGGCGCCCATGTCCTGGACAAGCAAAACAACGCTATCCACACCATTGTGTCCCCGGTCACTGTGATCGCCACGGGAGGCGCGGGAAAGGTCTATCTGTACACCTCCAACCCGGACGTCGCCACAGGGGACGGCATTGCCATGGCGTATCGCGCAGGGGCCAAGGTCGCCAATATGGAGTTTTTTCAATTTCATCCCACGATTTTGTATCACCCCGGTGCAAAGGGGCAGCTCATTTCAGAAGCCCTAAGGGGTGAGGGCGGGGTGTTGATCGATAAGGCCGGCCGCCGGTTCATGGCTGACTACGATCCGGGCAAGGAGCTGGCTCCGAGGGATGTGGTCGCCCGGGCCATTGACTCGGAAATGAAGCGATCCGGGGATGATTGTGTCTTCCTCGACGCCACCCACTTGGGGACTGATTTTTTGTATCAGCGGTTTCCAAACATTACAGCCGCATGCAAAAAGTTCGGTATTGACGTTTCAACAATGCCCATCCCCATTGTTCCGGCAGTGCACTACTGCTGTGGGGGTATTGTTACTGATTTAGACGGCCATACGAGTATCCCGGGACTGTTCGCCATTGGCGAAAGCGCCTGCACAGGCCTGCACGGGGCCAATCGCCTCGCCTCGAATTCACTGCTCGAAGGCCTCGTGTTTGCCCATCGGGCCGGGTCTCAAGCACAAAACGTGGCGCGCCCGGATCTCTCCATTGCTCCGGACTGGGAGTCAGGGGATGCGGTTCAAAGCGATGAAACCGTGGTTGTCTCCCAGGACTGGGACGAGCTCAGACGCTATATGTGGAACTACGTGGGTATTGTTCGCTCTGATAGACGGCTCAGAAGGGCCCGCCGCAGACATGATCTGATGCTCGACGAAATACGAGAATACTACTGGAACTATCACATCACATCAGATCTGCTGGAGTTGCGCAATATTGCGACCATTGCCGACCTCATCATAAATGCCGCCCGATCTCGAAAAGAGAGCCGCGGCCTCCACCACACATCGGACTATCCCAAGGAGGTAGCTGCGATGGCAAAAGATACGATCCTCTCCAGGTTTGGTAACTAGTTGGCTGAGATGCGGCAGTTCTGGCCCCTCATTCCCATCCTTATCGCAGGTTGCACCCGAGAATCCTCGAAACAGGATGTGCCTACATCTGAGGCGATCGTGCTTGAAACCCAGATCGATACCGACCATGGGGACGCTCCATCGTCGTCCGGCATCGAAACAGCTGGCAACATCGGCCTCATTCGCGTCGACGTGGACGGGTTTCGTTCACTGTCTTTGAATGAAAAGAAGATAATATATTTCTATTACTTAGCGACATTGGGGATCGAGCGCTTCGTCAACGCCCAGCGCAACCCCGAGATCCAAATGGTCGCGCAGGTCCTAAAGGGTATCGTGCGCGCCGAGGGCGAGCTGCCCGGACCTATCCGAGGGAAAATACTCCCCTTTGCCAAACGCGTTTTACTCTATCCAGACATCCTGGACCCGGAAAATGGGGTCCACCTCACCCCTGCATTCATTCCAGGGGAGCTGGCTGCCGCAGCCCAAGTCGCTCTCAAAAAGGGCATTGATCTGGGTATGGATCAACTTCCCGGCCTCGCGCTCGGCGCAACCCGCCTGGAGCGACTGGAGGCACTTCTCAAAACCATTCGCCCGCTCATTTTTAATAGGGATGCAGAGGCAGTGCCTGATGGGGGCATCTTATACACAACGCCTGCCGATCGAGAAAGTACAGCAGCGATCGAGACAGAAATCATTGCCTACCTGAAAAGCGCGATGCCCCTGACAAAGGGCAATGAGCGCGCGGCCATGCAACATCTCGTGGCCTTTTTGTCGACCGGTGATACCGCAACACTCGCATCTTATCGAGACACAGAGGTGGATGCGGTGTCGAACGTCTATTTTATTCCCGAGTTCTCCCATGGGGATGATGTCGACCCCAAAACCAACCCGCCCGAGGGCGCACAGGTGATCATCCGCCATCACAAGATCCAGGCATTGGCGCAAAAAGTGGCTGCCCTGGCAGGCTATTTTGAACAACGCATGCCGTGGATTGGCGATTTTAAAAGGACAGCGACTGAAGCCATGCCAACACCTGTCCAGCTGTTCCAGCGCGTCGCACTGGCAGCGGGGCGCAAGCCCCGTTACGCTGCACCATCTGTCTTACCCGGGACCCTTGCCGCGCATATAGATCATCGCGGAATGCGTTTTTTCCTGGTGAACATTGCCGAGGCGCTAAGCGCGGCTGTATTGCCTCTGATCATACGAGAATATGCTCTGGACAAGACTATTGCCGCGCGCAGAACCCAGTGTCGTACCGAGGTGTGGGTCGCCCACTTGCTCTTGAGCGAGGTGATCGGTCAATCAGCAGGTAAGGCAGCCAAGGGGTTAAGGAGACCCCCGGAAGTGGTTTTGGGTCAGCTTTTTAAGCCACTGCTGGCGCTGCGCAAAAACCTCGTGGCGCTCTACCTCGCAGGTGACCCAAAAGTTCGGGAGATGGGGCTTATTTCGAGCAATGACTGTGCCAAGGCAATGTACGATAGTTATACC
The DNA here is from genome assembly GCA_030065855.1 of Myxococcota bacterium. GTDB lineage: Bacteria > Myxococcota_A > Polyangia > JAAYKL01 > JAAYKL01 > JASJCT01. The sequence continues at coordinate 3,272 of JASJCT010000070.1, read as the reverse complement.
AGCGCTGCATTGGAACACCTCAGCTGGGAGCCGGCCTCATCCCCACCTGCCACCCGTTCTGATCAGACCCGCCGCACGATTGCTCACTATCTGATGGAAAGGAAGGTACTGGAGATCGTTGAGAAAAATGGCCACTTCTATTCCCGCATTCTCGACTATCAAGAAATGACGCGCAGTATCGGCGAATGGCTAGCAGATGTGCAGCGAATACTATCTACCGGGGATATTGACGCTGCCACACGCCTTCTTGCAGATCGCGGTCCAATTGTCGATGCAGTTGGTCAAGCAGATGTTCGCGCGCGCTACGCAGCCCTTGGACTGCCAGAGGAAATTGCGCTGATGCTGCCTGTACTTAAGCCCTCAGTCGGCAAAGGCAGCACCGTCTTGGACGTCAGTGCAGCGCCATTTCAAACTTTTTTCGAACGGGTTAATCTGGTAGAACAAATGGGCAAGTGAACAGTGATTCGGGAACTAACAGTAGGCAAAGGAGCATCTGCGTGATTGAAATGACACATCAACGCACTATCCGCAAGTGCAGCATTCTAAGAGCCGCGGGCGTCTTTGCACTGCTGATGGTATGGCCTATCCAGGCGATCGCTCAAGAAGCACCAACGGAGGCCCCTAAAGATGCGCCCCAAGAGGCCACCAAACCAAAGGGATTGCGGGCGCGGGTTGCATTGCTGGAGACGCAGATCAGTACGCTCGATAACACCCTGAGGGAGATCCACGGCAAGGAAGCACCGGCATATCTTCGAACCAAACTAGTCGATATCCAAAGCAAATTGGACGGCGTTGCAGTGCGGCTGGCGCAACTCCATCAGCTCGCATCGGAATCTATAACCACGGCCAATGAGCACGAGGCCCACTTAGACGATATTGCAGCTGAAGTGATCTCCCTGGGGAAAGAAATTGAGAAACACCAGAGCCGGTTTGAGGCACATCTATCCTCGCCCCCAGCCGGTTACGACAATGGATTCTTCCTCCGCTCGTTGGATGACAAGTTTGTTTTGCAAATCAATGGGTTTGTTCGTCCCTATTACCGCTTTGCCCTTCAAAAAGAATGGAAGTCCAACGCATATGGCCAGCTGATCGGGGATGCTGCAGGCAGACCAATCGGCGGTGATGTGGAAATTCAAGAGCACACATTTGGGGTGGCAAACGCCCGACTTGCTATTCAAACCCGAATTTTAAGCGTTATTCTCGGCAAAGTCGAAATCGACTACGGCACACGGACCGGAACGGTGCAGTTTCCAGTATCTACCGCTGTTGGCGTCGCCAGATACAGCAGATTTAAGATGAATGAACACAGCGTGCGGTTCCTCGACGTATATGCAGTGTACGCGCCGTTTTCAGCGCTTCGCATCAAAGCAGGTCAGTTTAAAGTGCCGTTCGACGTGGAGACGTCGTTTGATGCGAACTGGCTAACGTTTCCCGCCCGATCCCTGATGACACGCGCCTATCCCAGATGGGGAGAAGGGGAGGCCAATGCTGGGCCAGGGACGCCTGCATTTGACGGGAGCTACGAAATTCAACGCGCTTCGAGCTTTGGTCGGGATCTGGGTTTGGAGATCTCCGGATCCATTGCAAATCAGGTGTTCAAGTACGCGGTTGGGGTCTTCAATGGAAGTGGCGGCAGTGTGGCAAACGACAATCGGGATGTGCTGGTTGCCCTGCGCTTTGCATCAGATCCCCTCGGACCGATGACCCGGGGCATGTCTGACCTCACCCCTTCAAAGCGCCCGCTACTAAGTATCGGCGGGGCATTTGCGTACGATTTACCCGCGCATCAGAGTGCTGGCAATCCCGGGTCGACCTATAATTCCTCGGATGTGAATCTCACTGGAGACGTCCATTTCAAGTGGCAGGGGGTTTCGGCGCTGGGGGCTGTTTTTTACAGACAGGCCGATCACGGTGCGGTCATGGCAGACAAGGAGCCAATCGACACGCTCGGTATGATGGTTCAGTTTGCATATTTCAATGCCTCGGCCAAGTTGGAGCCCGCGTATCGATACTCGGTCTTTGACCCGGACTTGGATGTCGCCGATGACCATGTGCACGAGCATTCCCTTGGTTTGAGTTATTATCCATATAAAGATAACCTCAAGGTTCAAGTCCAGTATCGGGGGCTGTTTCCGACCAAAAAAGAGAGGAGTTATTTCCTGCCCAGGATGCCCGCAGGTACATCGGTATGTTTTTATGATAACTTTAGCGAAATTACGATTATGGCACAGGTGGCATTCTAACCCGCAGTTGCGCCGCGAAAACATCCCTTGGAAAAAATGGTCGGTGGTGCTTTACCCCATCATTGTAGCTGCAGTGGTGACGCGACTCGCTGCCTGTGGGGATCGGTCCAAACCAGCGACGCAGATCGAGCTAGGGACGGTGCAGTGGACTGGCATGGATTCCCAATCCAGCATCTTGTCAACCGAAGCGTTCAAGAGCCTGGCAAAGGAAGCCCTTGCCGACATCAGCGCACCTGGGAACCGCGCTACTGAAGTCAAGATAGCCGGGCATTTAGAGACCGACGAAGGCAACGGCGCACTGACACTTGAAGCTTACGCCGACGTGGCGCAGTTAAAAATCCCCGTCAAAGCAGCAGTGGTGGCGACCGGCAGTGCTGATTCACCATCTTCCGTCAAAGATCTCGTAAAAAAAGGACTGGCGGATTTGAGCCGTGCCGTAAGTAATCTGTTAAAGCTCGTCGACGCACCACCTGATGCGTTGGTTCGAGCCCTTGATTCAGCAGAGCCAGACGAGCAAATTTTCGCTTTGCACCTAATCGGCCAAAGAAGAATTCCAGGCGCTATAAAGGCCATTGGCAGGCGGCTAGATGATCCCAGAGCACCCGTGGCCGAGGCTGCGGCTGAGACTCTGGGGCTCTTGGGTGACGCAAGTGCGGTGCCGCTTCTCATCGCCTCCATCAAGCGCCACAACTTGAGAAGTGAGGTTCGGGCCATTGAGGCGATGGGGCGCATTGGCGGCAAAGAAGCCCGCGCCTACCTTGAAATGACGGCCACGGGCCATGAAATAGAAGAAGTGCGGCGCTTATCAGAGCACCTTCTTAAACAACTGGGTCAAAAAAATTCCCACCCCGATATGTGAAGCGTGTGCTCGGTATATTCACTTCGAAATCAGTACTGTCCAAAACAATGATAGAGGAGCTCATGAAACCCGCGTCATTCCCGCGCAGGCGGGAATCCACGTGAAGGGGAGCCTGGATTCCCGCCTGCGCGGGAATGACCGTTTTCTTCAATGATTTCAATGTACACATG
>JASJCT010000178.1 GCA_030065855.1 Myxococcota bacterium | reverse complement strand
TGCTCCCGGTCTTCGTCCACGGTCAGGACGATGCACCGGTTTTGTAGCTCTTCGTCTATCTCTATCGCCGTGGTGGTCAGAAAGATCATCACCGGGCCCTCGACCCGGTATTCCTGGGTCACCAATCGGCCGGTACTCGGCTCCTTGCCCGTGGATGCAATGGTCAGTTCCCCTTCGGACTGCAGCAGCTTGAGCGCATAGGCCGCTCGCTCGGCACCCTCCTCTTCCACAATAGCCAGCACCTTGTGCTGCAAGTCGGTCTCGCCCATGTAAAACAAACTCTGACCGGTCATGGCCGAGTATTTCACCTGCTCTTCGTGCGGGAAAAACGACAGTATCGCTTCCATCAGGGATGACTTGCCGGCAGCGGACGAGGATTGAAGCACCACGGCCAACGGTTCCTCGAGCTTGCGAGAGACCGCGGCCAAGTACCCCACAAGCTTGTTGGTCTCCTCACCCACGATCCCGCACTTCTCGGAGTCGGTGAGGATCCGGTCCAGAAGCTTGGGGTCTTTGAGCAATGCCATGGCCGAGGTCCGGTCTTTCTCGGATAGGGTAACACCTTTGTCCTTGGCTGGATTGAGGGTTTGGGTGATCTGTTTTTCCTGAAGCTCCTCCAGCTTGAGCAGGACCTTGCCCAGGTCTTTCTTTAGTACGTCTTCATTAACATCCAGCTCCTCGGAAGCTTGTTTGAGAAACGTCTGGCGATGCCGGGCTGCGTAGAGGTCGAAGGTATCGACATGAAACGCATCGCCCCGGGCGCACAGTACGTTTACCCGCAGTGCATCAAACGACATGTTTTTTTCAAGACCCCGGATGCGCCAGCGACGATCGCCGAGGTTTATTATCACCTCGCCGGTCTTGATGTCGGCGTTGACTTGGCACGGGGTGGATGGTGGCAGGGGGGATGCAGAAAAACCCTCCCTAACCCTCCCCTGCGAGGGGAGGGAATGTTCTTCCTGAGAAGATGAAGCTGTGTTTTCGGGGGGGTCCTCCCCTCTCCTCGCAGGAGAGGGGCTGGGGGTGAGGTCTTTTTCTCTGGGGGATTCTCGTTCGTTCGGGGCCGTTGTCGCCGTGGTGATCTCATCGGGCGGTTCTCGAACCGCCCCTACAGACGAGGACAATCTCGCCGTGGTGATCGACGGCGCCCTGCCCTTCCCCATCCAAACCGCCTTTCGAATCACAAGGCCCAGGCTCTTCTCGGCTGGTTTCACCGATAGGGCGTATTCGTTCGCGTCCATGCCTTTGGGAAACAGTACTCGGAAGCACTCGATGCCCTCGGCCATCAGCTGCTCGCCAAGCGACAGCGCGGCGCTCTCCCCGGCTTCGTCCCGGTCATAGGCGATCAAAACCCGCTCGATGCTGTGTTCCTGAAACGCAGCCAGGTGGTCTTCGGTAAAACCGTTGATACCGTACGACGCCGTGACGTTGCGGAAGCCCGCGCACCAAAACGTCAGGGCGTCGATCAGGGACTCGCAAAGGATGACTTCTCCGCTCGACTGCAATGCCGAAACATTCCAAACGCCCCGATGCGGGCCAGGCAAATACAAATGCAGGGCCGTGCCCTTGCGTAGCTTCTCACCGATTTTCCGACCGTACACCTCGCTGATCTGACCCTGCGCATCAAAAACAGGCACCACCAACGAACCGGAAAAATGCTCGTGGCCTGACTTGCGATAGATCCCCAAAGACTCGAGCTGACCACGGATCAATGCACCGTCACGACGGTTCTTCAAAGGAATGTGGTACCCCAACGTCCGGTTCGAATACCCAAGCTTGAATTGCTCGATGGCCTCGGAAGATCCGATCCCACGCTTCTCCAAATATCCCAATGCCTCGGGGCTCTGCTTCAATGTCGTGTGGTAGAAATCGATTACCTGCAAAAGCACTGCCGGATCATCCCCATCCCGGGACACCACCGAATCCAGTTTCTTTACCGTAGATCGCCTTGGATGCGTCGTTGACACTGAAGACCCCCGGGGTCCTGAGGAAGGAGGGTCAGCGACTGTCTCGAAGGGCCCGGAGCTGAGGGCATCCCGCCGGAGCAGCTCCACTGCATGACGAAACGATACCCCCTCGGACTTCATCACCCAATCGATCACCGTGCCACCAGTCTGGCAAGCGCCCAGGCAATTCCAAAGATTCTTGGAAGGATTAACCACGAGCGACGGCGAGTGGTCTTCGTGAAACGGGCATAGACCAATTAGCTCTTCTCCCCGCTTCCGAAGCACTACTCCACGGGCCGTGACCAACCGCTCCAGCGATATCCCCTCCTTCAACCGGTTCACCTCTTCATCAGCTATTCGGGTCATCGCTTTGGTCCTGTAATATTCCGCAGCTATCAACCCAACCGGCCACCAGTTCGATCCGTCCGGGAGACTCACGCACCACAAACCGATCGCCGATACAAAATCCAAGCTGCTCCAACCATCGACCGGTCAGGCATATCGACGCCACTGGGCCAGACCGCCGGTGGGGCTGGATAACCTTCGATACCCGCAATTGACGCTCTTTCATCGAAACCCTCCTCTGGCTCAAATCCTGTCAAGAAAAAAATCAGTCCATTTCAATTTTTGACGTTGTTCAAATTATAGAGTATCTTACTCTATTAGCAAGAGGTAAATCCAAAATTGATAAAAAAAGACCTTATACTTATTCCCGAAATGCCAAGACCCCCAAGAATACAGTTACCTCCTCTTGACCTGGGAAAAGAGACCCTGGGACAACGCCTCGCACGTTTTAGAAAAGAAAAAGGCTACACACAGGTCGAGCTCGCACTTAAAATCGGCACTATCCAAAGGCTTATTTCCGATTACGAATGCGGCAAGCTCCGGCCACACCCTGAAATGCTCATCCGATTTGCTTTGGCTCTGGAAGTCTCAACCGACGAATGCCTGGGTCTCAAGACAAAACAAACCAAAACTCGAAAACCAAGCCGCCGATTCCTCAAACGTCTTGATCAAATTGAAAAACTACCAAAAAGAGATCAGGATGCACTGCTAAGAACCATCGACGCTTTCTTGGCTAAGGCATCGTAAGGCTCTCTATTGCAAATCTATGAACTATCGATTGCGGAGATAAAAAGGCAATAGGAAGGGTACGTCCCTTTTTCCCCTTGATACATACTCTGACCCCCTTACCCTGCTCTAACGCTCTAAATGTCAACTGTCAGCGCCTGGCACCAACTCCTGGCACCAACTCACCATTTGGGAGTTTGACATCCATATTCGATGCCAGATAAACATAGCAAGAAATAGCACGTTTCATGTAAAGCACTATTCCCAGGCCCGATACGTTCTACTAGGTGATATTTCCCCCCCTTCACCCCCTCAAGAAGAAAAATTTCACCGTCCAACATCATTTTGTTTTCAGTAGGTGGCAAATCCCAATATTTCGATCTTTTAATTAGATCCAAAAACTGTGTAAACTTTTCAGCCGAAACATTCTTCTCATTTGTTTCTTCTATTCTGACTCCAGATCGACCGGGTTTGTCTAATCTTTTTGATATCAAAATATCCCTATCTCTTTGTCGTGAAAGACGAATCATGGTTATCACACTATGACTTGGTTGCCATAAAAGCCGATACATCTCAACATGTTCTGATGCATTTTGGAAAAACGAGGACTCTTCCATAATTCGATATATACGGCGATATTCTTTCCTTTTTATTTCGTCGCCAAAGGGAGCTTTACCCTTGCTATGAATATTGAAAATACCCTCAGGAAAGAACAGTTTCTTGTTTTGTGCCATATCTATTCTCGACATCATGGTTTGTCTTTCTTGGACTTCTTCTGGTTTGACAATCTGCGCCTTTACAGTTTCTTTCTTGGCTGATCTCGAACAGCCAACCACCAGACACAAAAAACACAACACGATCAGAGCTGATCTTTTCTGGTTTAATGCTTTTTCTTTAGTATTCATACAACCACGGCCTATTTGGATAGTTCCCTTTACCATACATATCTGTAGCGACAAACGTTCTAATATTCGGGCTATGTCCCCAGGATCGGAGTTGTGCTCCGGCCATTATATCCCCTCCGCTGGGTACGTTTGCCAGATGCCCCATAGAATCTCCTTTCCATGTTGGGTGAGTGTGCCATGTATATTTCATCGGCTTCCCACCTTCAATATCCATGTTGTATATTCGGTTTGGATCTACGGAGAATTGAGAATCACCTTTATTACCCCAAGCACCAAATTCAGCCACTGCGTAATTACTTCCTCTTTCATCTTGAAAAACGCCAACTAAAACCTCTCTGACTTGCCCGGTTTGTCCATTTGTCGACTCGCCCATCGACCAACGTAGAACATCATCAACCATCATCTGTCGATCATTTATACCTAGGTCTTTGCCAGTCATTACCTGTCCATTTGGCAGCTCGACTGAATTTATTGGTTCTGATAATATGAGTTTTGCATCAGCTGGTGGTTTTGCTCCAACAGCCACATCATTTAGATCTAACCTTGTATTTTCTCCTGCAATATCATCAATTCCGGTGTCTCGGTTTAATGTGGCGATCTCGCCTCCTCCCCCTGTACCAAGGGGTGACCCTGACAGCTCCTGACAGCTAACACTACGATTTCCCTAATGCTTTCAATCGGTTAAAAGCCTCTCACTCGGTCGTCTTCTGTTTCCAAAGAGCAAAAACCCTAGACGCGGGTTTTCGGCTAACCGCCCGCCTCCTGTTGATGTTTGATTATCCCGGAAATCAGGCTCCTGGGCAAGAAACGTCAGGGGGTGATACCGAGCTCGCTGGGGGTGGATTTACTTTCCCCCTTTAGTTGCTTTTCCGCCTGGTTCGGTTTGGCGACTAAAGGGGGGAAGGGGTCCTCGTTTGTCAGATGATCGGCCCTGATCAGCCGAGGCAGCAGGGGGATGGCCGGCCGGTAGGCCGGCTTTCCACCTGTCTGCTCTGCTGTGGGCGCCCCCTCGAGGGGGCAGATGGGCCGATCCGGGGGCCGGGTCGGGCGGTAAGGATTGTAGCGACCGCAGGGAGCGGTAGGGCCGGCGGGAAGTTTGCATAACACACCTGTTATGTAAAAGCGGGAAGGAGGGGAGGCGGACCGGCACTGGGCTTGCTGGTCTGATTGGTAGGGGACGTTGCTTTGATTTGCAAAGCAAATCAAGCTGCGTCCCCGGTAGAAAGGCTAAGCTGCAAGCCCGGTGACGGGCCGGCCGGATCGCATAATGCGCATTATGCGAACCGCCGAGTGGAGCGGCTTCCCGCCGGCTATCTTGAAATGTTTTGCTTTTTATAGCCCGTTCCTGGCCCCCGGAGCTGGGGTGGGCGGGGGTGCTTTAATTCGTCCAGACGTTCAGATTTTGTCCGATCGTCCTCCGTTTTTATTCCAACCAGCTCGTTTGAGGCTTGATTATTGGTATCACTGTGGTATGATTATGGTAAGACTAGAAAGGAAATATTTATGCCCGAAACCGACAAAGTTGCCATCAGCCTTCCTAAAGGTCTCATGCAAAAAATAGAGCGCATTCGAAAAAAAACCGGCGAAACGAGAAGTGCCTTTATCCGCCGCTCTATCGAGCGTTCTTTTCGTCAAACTGAAAGAGAGAAGAAGATTAAAGCCTACGTCTCGGGATATCAAAATAACCCGGAAACTGAGGACGAGATCGCTGATGCTGAAGCTTCTGCAGAAATCCTCGCACAGGAGCCCTGGTAATGCGACGCGGAGAGGTTTGGTGGGCACGTCTCCCAGGTGGCGCAGGCCGACGACCGATACTGCTTCTCACACGAGACGAGGCCTATGCGGTTCGGGAGCTGGTTACCATCGCTCCGATTACGACACGAAAAAGAAATCTGCCCGTCGAGGTTCCACTGGCGAAGAAAGACGGACTGCCAAAAGCCTGCGTGGTTAATTTGGATACCATCACGACCATTCCAAAAAAGCTTCTCGAAAACCAGATCGTATTGCTCCGCACGCAGCTTATGCAAGCTGTTGACGATGCCATCCGATTCGCTCTGGGCCTGGATGATTAGTCTCCTACTTCTAGTTTCTCCCGTTTCAGCCGGGCCGGATGCGTGGCTTGGTGGATCTGCTTGAGCTGCCGTATCGATACTTGGGTGTAGATCTGGGTGGTGCTCAGATCCGCATGGCCCAGCATCTGCTGGATGAAGCGGATGTCTGCTCCGTTTTCCAGCATCAATGTCGCCATGGTGTGGCGGAATAGATGGCAGGCCCCTTTCTTACCCGTATCGGCTGCGTTTACGTAGGCCCTCACCAGCTGGGTCAGGCGGTTGGGGGTAAACGGGTCTCCGGTGGCGGTCAAAAACAATGTGCCTTCGTCCGGGGCTACCACAAAGGACGGCCGGATTTCGTACAGGTATTTTTCGGTCCAGGCCACGGCTCGTTCTCCGATGGGGATCATCCGGTCTTTCTTGCCCTTGCCCTGCCTCACCATGATCGTTCCCCGCTCGGTGTCCAGGTCGTAGATGTTTAGGCCGATCAGCTCCATTCGACGCATGCCGGTCGAGTACAGGGTCTCCAGAATGGCCCGGTCCCGAATGCCGATTGGGTTTGATACGTTGGTCTGCATCAGCACTTGCTCTGCTTCGGCCTTGGTCAGCACGTGCTTGGGCAGACGCTTTTCCAGCTTGGGTAGCTCTAGCTCGGACGCTGGGTTGTAAAGAATGTGGTTGTACTTGGTCAGCCATTTGAAAAACGCACGCACCGGTACCAGCCTCGAATACTGGCTTTTGAAGCTCAATGGCTTGCCGTCCTTGGGTTTGCGGTAGTGATACAGATAGCGCTGGTACCGTTCGAGGATCGGCTTGGTTACCTCGGCCGGTCTGCTGATCCCCCGCTCCTCGGCCCACTGGATGAAGTACCCCAGGTACAGCTCTCGGTTGCCAATCGTCCGGTCCGAGAAATTCTTGATGCGCATCCAGTCCAGGAATTCAGCCAGTTTTACACCCATGCCTCTGGGATCAGATGGGTCCCCGATCACCGGCTTGGGTTTGCGATACCCGCGTTTCGGCATTAGCTCGCCTCGGAAGCATCAGCAGCTAAAGGGGAAAGGTTATCGCTACGATCCCCCAAGTACGGTGGATTTTTACCCGCTTCCCCAGACGTGATTTTCTGCGTTTTACCGTTGATCGGGGCTATCTCTTTGGAATCATTCTGAAATAGTGGTCGGTCCGCACCCCGACACCCCCCCGACTTGGGCCCGACTTGGCCCCGACCAGTGCCCACCAAGCCCCGACCGGTTTCCGTCGTATCCTCATTTCTTAGATGTGTTTTATCAGAAACATCCATAAGCCCCATTAGGAACGGTTCACCGTCCTGGCCCTGGCCTTGATAGGCTAGCTCGTACACGAATTGCTGACCCCGTCCTCCTCGATGCACGATCAGGTATTCCAGTTCTTCAAGCCGATGCAGGTGGATCTTGAGCTGGGTATTGCCAAACCCGGTGTGCTCCCGCACTTCCCGCCGGGTAAACCGATAGTCGCTCCGGGCCATGGCTAGAGCTTTGCTGCGCTCGGTCACCATTTCGTCCAGCTGCATCAGCAAGCGTCGGGTCTGGGGCGCGAGCTCGTCGAGCGACCGGCCCAGGACTTGGTGGGCCAGACGGTTGGCGATCTCGATGTCTTCCAGGGTCACTTCGATGTACTGGATTTCCCTGACTCCGTGCCCTTCGAGTCGCCTCGAATGGTCGACGGCTGCCTCAGGAGCACGGCCTGATCCCCGCGTTCCCGAGGAGCGAAGCGTCTCGAGGGGTGCACTACGCTTCACTCGCCTTAGCGGCCGTTGGTACTGGTGCAGCAGGGCTATCGACCGGATCAGGGTGAGGTACTTCATGTGGTCCCGCCTTGTCCGGGTGCGGTCGTCCAGGAAGGTGAGCTGCTCGGCGTAGGGATTGGCCACGAGCAAGGGACGGAGCAAGCGTTGGGCATCTTGGTGCAGTTTTTTTATTTCTTGGCTCTCTTGCCGTGCCAATAGCCCGTCCAAAGTCTGACGTGTCCGCTGCAGCCGGTGGATCGCTCGGGTTTGCTCCCGGTCTTCGTCCACGGTCAGGACGATGCACCGGTTTTGTAGCTCTTCGTCTATCTCTATCGCCGTGGTGGTCAGAAAGATCATCACCGGGCCCTCGACCCGGTATTCCTGGGTCACCAATCGGCCGGTACTCG
>JASJCT010000069.1 GCA_030065855.1 Myxococcota bacterium | reverse complement strand
GAATTTTACCTTTGAAAACAATTGCTTGGACAATTGAAAATCCCCCTGCCCCCTTTTTCAAGGGGGATTCTTTTCTGGCGATCCTACGCTATAAAAACACCCAAAAATCCTTAACCGAATGCCATTGCCCCTTTGCCAAAGGGGGAGGCTTTTTACCCGGCAGCATTGCTAGAGTCTTTTAGAAATTTATCCGTTCATCGAGGCCTGGACAAATTGTAGGGTCGCCCTGACATCCTCTCTAAAAAAACAGTGCAGCGCGTCTTTCCATGTCTCGTCCGCAAGGCCCTTGTGAATGCGCTCGACCGTATCCTGCTTTAACAACCCTTTCATGGTGATAAACGGTCGATTGGGCGTATCAATCCAAAGACCCACGATCTCTTTTGCTCTACTGATCAGCGCTTCATCATCATTGACAACCTCATCAATGATCTCCATTTCTTTGGCCTTATGAACGCCCATCATCTCCCCGAAATACATGACATCCCGGTATGCTTTGTCTGAATTGAGGCCAAACCGCACGATCTCATTTTGGGCAATGGAGAGTGAGAGACCGATTTTAATCTCGGACATGCCGATCTTGATCTTCTCATGGAATTTGGCAATGCGATAATCTGCTGCCATTGAAAATATCAAGCCTGCTGCTGCGCAATGGCCGTTTATCGCAGATACCACCGGCTTTTTACACGTAAAGAAATTGATCAGTATCTCCTCTTCCTTTAAGAAAAAATCAACTGCCTCAGCATGGTCTTTAAATCCCAAAAACATGGGGAGATGAAACCCGCTTGAAAAAAACCGTCCATTGCCGGTAAGCACGATCCCCTTGAGGGCGTCATCCTCATTTACCCGTTTCACGAGATCATCGATCTGGGTCAAGGTCTCCAAAGTAAAGGCATTGGTCCTTCCGTCGTTAAGTGTGGCAATAACAATGTTGTCTTCAATTCTTTCCTCGATCATGGTTTCTCCAGTTGTTATCATTTCATTCTCATGCAATTGGGTGTCGCGAGATGTCCTGTCAAAATCCCCCCAGCCCCCTTTTTCAAGGGGGAGCATTCGAAAGTCCCCTTTGAAAAAGGGGATTTAGGGGATTTCGTCTTGACGGCAATGCATCAGATATCCCTCTTCGCGACGGCCGCTTTTGCGGGAACGACGCCGACTATTGTCCCATGAAGGGGTAGACGAAATCGCGGGGTGGGTCAAATGTTTCCTTGGTAGTCCGCGGAGATGCCCAGCGCAGGAGGTTTAAAAGACTGCCGGCCTTATCGTTGGTGCCCGAAGCGCGCGCACCGCCAAAGGGTTGTTGACCCACGACAGCGCCGGTTGGCTTGTCGTTGATGTAGAAGTTGCCCGCAGCATCCCGGAGCATTTCACTCGCGGTGGCAATGGCCACGCGGTCCCGTGCAAACACGGCGCCGGTAAGCGCGTAAGGAGATGTATGATTGCAGAGATCGAGGGTCTCGGCAAAGCGCTCATCTGGGTAAACATAGATGGTGAGCACGGGGCCAAAAATCTCTTCGACCATTGTTTTGGACTTTGGATCTTGGGATAGGATAATCGTGGGATCGATATACCACCCCTTGCTATCGTCACACTTCCCACCGGCAATTATCTCGCAAGACGCGTCTTGTTGCACGTGCTCGATGTACCCGCGGATGTTCTTAAAGGAGGCCTCGTCGATAACAGCCCCCATAAAGTTACTGAAATCAGTGACGTTCCCCACGCGCACCCGAGCCACATCGGCGAGCAGCTGTTTCTGAAGCGCTGGCCACATGGATTCTGGGATGTAGGCCCGGGACGCAGCTGAGCACTTTTGTCCCTGGTACTCGAACGCACCTCGGATGAGGGCGGTTGAAAGCGCTGCCACATTTGCAGAAGCATGCGCAAAAACAAAATCCTTACCCCCGGTCTCGCCCACGATGCGAGGCCAGTTCTTTGCCGGAGCAATATGCTGGGAGATGGTCTGCCACATACGCCGAAACGTGTCTGTGGACCCTGTGAAGTGCACCCCTGCCATGTCCGGGTGGGTCATGGCGGGATCGCCCACGTTTGCCCCGGTTCCGGGCACAAAGTTGATCACCCCTGGGGGCAACCCTGCCTCTTCGAGGATCTGCATGACTATCCAGGCGGGATACACCGCGGTCGAAGCTGGCTTCCAGACCACTGTGTTGCCCATGATTGCCGGTGCCGTGGGCAAGTTGCCTGCAATGGAGGCAAAGTTAAACGGTGACACGGCAAAGACAAAGCCCTCAAGGGGTCGCCATTCAATCGTATTCCACGTACCAGGCGAGCTTATGGGCTGGGTTTTGTAGATCGTATACAAAAAATTCACGTTAAAGCGCCAAAAATCAGCGAGCTCGCACACCGCGTCTATCTCTGCCTGATGAATGGTCTTGCCTAAGGACAGCATGGTCACGGCATTGGCTGTTTCTCTTAGCTTTCCAGCGATAATGTCGGCGGCTTTTAAAAATATGGCCATGCGGTGCTCGATGGGCATGCGCATCCAGCTCGCCCGGGCTGCTAGGGCCGCGTCGATGGCCTGTCGCGTTATATCTCCGCCTGCCCGGTGGAAACAGCCGAGTTCCAAGGTGTGATCACAGGGAGCCCGCAGTGTGCCCAGGTCGCCGGTCTTGATGTGTTCACCGCCGATAACGATGGGAATCTCAACCCGGGTTGCTTTGATCTCTTCGAGTGTCTGTGCCAGTCGGTTTCGCTCTGAACTGCCTGGGGCGTAGTCTTTCACAGGTTCGTTTCGTGCAATAGGTGGGTTACATATGCCGAGTTCCATTTTTAACTCCCTTTCTGTTGCTTGGGATGCACATCATTGGGTGGTATCTCAAGCGTCTACATCAAAGCGGATACCCTGAGCCAAGGTGATATTGCCGCTAGCGTTAATAACCGAGGTTTGGCGACGCATATACGCCTTCCACGCATCTGAGCCCGATTCCCGGCCCCCGCCGGTTTCCTTTTCGCCCCCAAAGGCGCCGCCGATCTCTGCACCGCTCGTGCCGGTATTCACGTTGGCCAATCCACAGTCGCTGCCCGTCGCGCCTAAGAATCGCTCTATTTCCATGATATCATTAGAGAAAACAGCGCTAGAAAGCCCCTGGGGCACATCGTTATTAATGGCAATGGCGGTATCCACATCCCCCTGGTACTCAATGACGTAGAGGATGGGGGCAAAGGTTTCCTCGGCTACGATCCGCATGTTGGGCGTCGCTTCTACCACACAGGGGGTGACGTAGCAGCCGCCTTGCTTATCGAGTATTTCGCCGCCGAAAAGGATGCGTCCGCCCTGATCCTGAATGGTCGTAAGGGCTTCCTGCATGTTGGAGACGGCCTTGCGATCTACGAGCGGTCCCATCAGCATTGCCTCATCCCGGGGATCGCCAATGGACACCTGGCCATAGGCTGTTTTTAGCCGCGCCAGTATCTCGTCCTTGACGCTTTGGTGCACAATCAGGCGGCGGGTCGTGGTGCAGCGTTGGCCACTCGTGCCCACGGCGCCGAAAAATACCGCTTGAACTGCCATGACGAGGTCGGCATTGGGCGTAACGATAACCGCGTTGTTGCCTCCGAGCTCGAGGAGGGGACGGCCGAATCGCTCTTGTACAATCTTTCCCACGTGCCGGCCCGTGGGCACAGAACCGGTGTAGGACACCAGGGGCACCCGCGGGTCAGAGATGAGCGTGTCTCCGATATCCCGACCCGATCCCACCACCAGGGACGTAACAGCACTTGGATAGCCGCTGCGGGTGAGCACCTCTGCAGCGATTGCCGTGCACGCAATAGCTGATAGCGGCGCATTGGACGATGGCTTCCAAATAACCGGATCCCCACATACAAGGGCAAGGGCTGTATTCCAGCTCCACACTGCCACTGGGAAGTTAAACGCCGTGACCACTGCTGCCGGTCCCAAGGGATGCCATTGTTCAATCAGCCGGTGTGCCCGGCGCTCGCTGGGCAGGGTTAAGCCACCTATTTGACGACCGAGACCTGTTGCAAAGTCGCAGACATCGATCATCTCCTGCACTTCCCCTCTGGACTCGCCAATGGTCTTGCCCATTTCAAGGGTGACGAGGGCGGCGATGTTTTCCTTTGCTGCCCGCAGCTCAACGCCGATCTGCCGAACGACTTCGGCCCGCTCTGGCGCAGGTACTTCCCGCCATTTGAGAAACGCCTGGTGGGCGGATGCGATAACCCGATGGCAGTCTTCTGACGAGGCGGTGACCACCTCTGCAACGGCCTCTCCATCGATAGGAGATACAACCGGCACTATCTTGCCGCTGGCCTGCCAGGCACCGTCAAACACCCCGATGTGTTGCTTTTTTTGATCAAACTTATCGAAATAACTCACCTTTCTCTCCTTCCCAGGGATACGACCCACCTTTTATAAAGGATGTCGTTATAAAAGAGTCTGCGTCAATGAAACCTAACACTACTCTTTTATATAAAACAGAGAATATCCTCAGAAAGTCAATCTCAAACTTCGAGTATCGACTATAGCGCCGACTTCGCCAGTGGAAATTTATTAGTCCTGCAGCTTATTGAACAAATTACAGCGCTGGTTGGGATGCTTGTCGCTCAAAGACTCCCTGCGACTCTTACCGACGTGAGAGGAACGGCTTCGATATTTTGCGCCAGCTTGTACCGCGTCTTGCCGGGGTAGATGACATAGAGCTTTTCCAAATCCAGGTCTTCGGTCGCAATACGCATCGACTTGGTCAGCACAGGGGCGTCCACATACTTGATCTCCACACCGTAGCCCTTGCCACCACTTCGCCAAAACAGATCGAGCTCGGCCCCGGCGTGGGTCCCCCAGAAGAACAGCTCAGCGTCCTCCCTGGCCGTCACACGCGAGAGGTGCTCCAAGGCAAATCCTTCGAACGAAGCGCCCAGCTTGTTGTGGGTCATCAGCTGGTCGGCGGTGTCGATTGTCTGCAACGAGTGGAATATACCCGAATCCCTCAAGTACAGTTTGGGCGATTTCACCAGGCGTTTTGAGGTATTGTTGTGCCAGGGAAAAAGGAGCCGAACCATGAATGTACCCACGAGTATGTCCAAATACCGGCGTACAGTTTGGTCGGAGATGCCAAAAGAGCGCGCCAACTCACTGAAATTCAACGTTTGCCCGTGGTAGTGAGAGAGCATGATCCAGAACCGCCGCAATGTGTGCGCCGGGATATTGATCCCCAACTGCGGAATGTCTCTCTCCAAAAACGTTGTGACGTAGTTCTTTCGCCAAATCAAAGACCCCTCATCTCCGGTCAGGTAAGATCTGGGAAAACCTCCTCGCAGCCACAAGTGTCGCCAGTTTTCTTCCCCCACGTCTTCAAGGGAAAAGCCACCCAATTGAAAGTAGCCGATTCTTCCAGCCAACGACTCGGAACTCTGCCTTATCAGATCGCGAGATGCACTGCCCAAGATCAAGTACCGCTGATTGGGATTGGTATCCAAAAGGTGTCTAAGCATGGGAAACAGGTCGGGTTTTCGCTGAATCTCATCAATGACAATGAGCCCGCTCAGATCCATTAGTGCCAGCTGAGGATTGTCCAGCAGCATGAGATGCTCGGGATTTTCGAGATCGAAAAAGTGGTTGTATTCGAGCCCCCTCGCCAATGTGGTCTTGCCACACTGACGGGCGCCCAAAATGGCGGTCGCAGGAAATATCTCCATCAGCTCGAGGAGCTTTGCAACATCGCGGCTTCGCTTGAGCATCGCTACCGCCTTTCACCAAGCACAATTCAACATACAATGTTTTCATTGAAATTTCAACATAACGGATCGAAATTTCAATGACAGATTTTCAAGCTACCACCCATTTTTCCTTCTTGCCAAACGGAATGGGGGAACCCCTTGCCCCGAAGCCAACCGATCGATAAAATCCTCAAAATAGAGCGATCCATGGCCAAAGAACGCACTGTCAACATGCCCTGCCCCCTGGTGCTGGTAGCACCAGACGCGATTACTGTGCAATGCATGCAGGCTGTAGTGGAGGGCGCAGGCCTGGGGATCGACAAAGCCATGGTTGGCCACGGAAAAGGCATCGATCGCATCTGTAGAACATTGCAGCAACTCTCTCCTGGCATCTTCGTGATCGCACCGGCTACCAAGTTGGGACTGGGGCAGGTTCGCCTTGTAGAAACCGCACGCGCCCATGGCAGTGCGGTTCTGGCCTGGACCACCGCAACTGTCGACGCCGGTACAAGCGCCAGCGCCCGCGATGAATGGCTCGCTGCGCAATTGGTTGAACAGGCCGGCGCCCGGGTGAGCACCCGCTTGCGCGTCCTTGCCATCGCATCGGCGATTTACCGTTTAGGCAGCGGTACACTATCCTTGAAATCGACGGAAATACCGCGCTTCTCGTTGCCGCCAGGTCGTGCATCTGGATTTGGCGCGAGACTCAAAGCAGCGTTTGAAGCAGCTGGCATTTCGATAGGTCGCCGGGGGAAAGGTCGCCTGGCCGTTGATCTGACGCCCAAGGCCGATCCTGTCCTCTGCATTGACGGCAATGGCGCCCTACCCTTTTGGGATCCAGTCGATTTGGCTGAGGCATGTGGGATCCTGTTTTCCCCTGGCCCCAATGTCGGAGATGGGGGAGATACATCCGAGTTTAATCTTAGATCTAAAGCACTTGATGGGATTGTGCAGCCACCAGCCCGATTGCTGTCCGAGGCCACGTCCAAGCGCGTGCTCGCGTGCGCCGGCATTAACGCGCCAAAGGAGCGCCTGTGTACATCGACCACCGAGGCGGTGCGCTTTGCTGGATCAATAGACGGCCCGGTCGTGCTCAAACTCGTGCGCCCGGCATTCGAAAACAAGGCCGCATTGGATGGGGTTCATTGCAATGTCCAAGGCCCGTCTGCTGTTCGGCGCGCGGTTCACGCGCTCGGGTCCACTGCATCCAAGCTCGGTCCGCCAAAGCCCCTTGGTATCTTGGTATCCGAACAGATATCGGGTGGGGACCGGATGTGGGCTGTGCTCGAAGACCACCGAACATTCGGCCGCATCCTTTTGATCGGTCAGGGCGACCGTCCATCTGCCCCCCCTCTTGCCGCTCTACTGGTGTCGTCCAGTGCCGATCAGGTACGCACCGCCGTATGGCGCAGTGGGGTATCAACGAATGATAAACGACGGGCTGCGTTGGCTGTTGCCATCAGCCGACTCGCGCGCCTGCTCCATGTCCTTGGCCCGCGCATAGACCGGGCTGAAATCCACCCACTCGTGGCAACAGACGATAATACCCAGCACGCACTGGCACTGGATGCCCTGATCGCTATTGCCGATCCAACATCGAGCCGAGAATAAATTTTTATCTGCGACTTGCACACGCAAGCCCCTTGTGGGTATTTTTATTAGTAATTATCGAATTTTTCCTGGTATAAGGAATTGATTATGGATAACTCTCAACTACGACTTGGGGAAATTCTCGTAGAAGCTGGTGTCGTTAAACCAGACCAATTGGAAAAAGCATTAGAAATCCAACAAAAAAGACAATTGCGACTGGGTACAATTTTGCTCCAGGAGGGGTTTGTGGGGGAGCCTCAGCTGGTGCAGGCACTCAGCCGACGGCTGTCGATCCCCTGGGTCAGTCTCTGGCATATCGACATCGATGACGAATTGCTCGAGCTCGTTCCAGTCTCGGTTGCCGAGGAGTTTTTCCTACTACCCATTTATGTTCGCACCACCGGCAAAGGAGAGCGGGCCTTATACGTGGCAATGAACGACCCGACCGATGACTCGGCCCTGCGGTTTGTGGCCGCGTCCGCTGGCATGACCGTAAGGCCGATGATTGCCGGGCCATCTGATATCTCTGCTGCAATCCGCCTCTATTATTACAACGAAGAGGAAGCGTCCGAGGATCCGCCGCCTCCGATTCCGCCGCCCCCAAACCAGGGCATGCCGGCCCGCATCACGCCCATGCCGCCACCGATAACCGGACTACAAACAAAGAACGCACCCCCGCCCACACCTGAACACATGCGCGGACCGAGCGTTCCGCCACCACCGCCCATCAGTGAAGAATCAGCTGCACCTGACAAGAGCAAACCGGCCATTATGCCAGACGCCCCAAAAGATATTTTATCTCATGATATTTCCCCTGAAGTGGCAGTTTCCAAGAGTGATCAGTCGGCGTCTATGCCGGATAAAGCCCCGCAGGTGACCGAGACCGTGGAAAAGGCAATTGCATCTGACGCGCCACAGGAAGACATCGTTCGAACCCAACGAGAAATCGAAAAGCACATGTTCGGGGTCGGTGGTGGCAAGAAACCAAGGGCCATCTCCCTCACATTGCTGGATGGGACGACCATTGATTTTGGCGGGGCTTCAACGACACCAACCCCATCAAACGAACTGACCGCCAAGACCCTCGTTTCAGGTCTCAGGGCAGCTGCCAAGGGAGCGCCCATCGATGGATTGCTGCCCTCAACGCGCTGGGAGGACTATATGGCGGCGCTTTTGGAAGTGCTGTTCCGCAAACACCTGGTGCTCTTCGACGAATTTATGGCAGCGCTAAAAAAAACCAAGTAGGCCCTTTATGACGCTCCCCTGGGGTCGCTCACACCTACACGGCAAAGGACTGGGTAGCTGTGGTTTCCAGGAGGCTTGCAGCTGCGGCCTCTAGCACCTGCGTGACGCGAACTGCATGCTCGGATCCTGTCCGAGGCTCGGATCGGCTCGACACACACGCTGCAAAATGGGCCGATTCAAGGGCCAATGGCTCCCCCTTGGGGACGCCGAGGGTCTGTACAGCCAGATCGATGGGGTGATTGCAATTGGACGCGGCAGGCGGGCGACGGCGCACAGATAGCTGACCTCCTGGATGGGTATCGTCGAAGACCGCGACGCCCTGATCTCCGAAAATCGTCAGGCGTCGCCTTCGGGTGCGAGAGGCTGCGAGGTGAATCTTTGCCGTCATGCCCGAAGGAAACACAAGGCCGATATCGGCACTCGCCACCATTGCCGGGTCGTCTTTTACCAAAATCCCAGTCGCACTCACGTGGCACGGCATTTCCTGGGCCAGTTGGAGAATCATCGCCACATCGTGGGGGCCAAAAGACCACAACACACCGGGCTCGCGGCTGAAGTCCAGTGCGCCGGTGCGTTCGGCGCGGATGGTCCGAACGGGTCCCACATGGCCAGCTGAAATCGCCGATTCGAGTGCTGTGAATGCGGGATGATACAATAGCTGATGCCCGACCATCAACACAGCGCCCATCTGTTGACAGGCGGCTCGAAGCGCCTCGGCATCACACGTTCGAAGTGCAATCGGCTTTTCGACAAAGACATCTTTTTGATGCGCCAACAGCTCGCGCACATGTCGGACATGATCCCTCGCTGGCGTGCACACGGCAACGGCATCTACGTCTGACAAAGCTGGCGCGATCGTGCTTCCCATCTTAGCGCTGGGCGCTATGCATTGAGCCCGTTCCAGCGCTTTTGGATTCGGATCGATGACCCAAGTGAGTCGAACCGATGGATCCGCATCCAATACGCGCACCAGGTTACAGCCCCATCGACCTGCGCCCATAACGGCCGCCCGGATATGGCTTGTGTTGTTAGAGGTGGTGCCGCGCGCAGTCACTAGTTCGTCTTGGTGTTCTTTTCCTCAATCAGCCGGTTGAGCGCTTTTCGATCCGCGTTTGACCGATCGTCGACTGCGTGTACCAGTGCGTCGAGCGCTTTTCGATCTTTGGGCGAGTGCCCAGGCGCATCATCCTGCGAACCTGAATTTGAAGCAGGTGTGTTTGCTTTTGCATCGGTATCACGGGCTGTTCTTTTTGTCTTGCCCGCATTGCTCCCCTGCTGCTTGAGCTTCTGACTGATTTCCGAGGCCGCATCTTTGACTTTTTCCTTGATGGCCCCTTCGAGTTCCTGTGCTTCTTCTGTTTTGGAAATCAGAGTGAGGTGCTCGAACAGGGTCTTGTTCCCCAAGGGAACAAAAAATGCAAAATATGCAAAAATTGCAACTATCGCTAGGGACAGGAAGAACTTTATGAGCTTCCACATACGGCGGATGGTATCTCGGCTGCCCAGACTTGACAAGTATAGAGCCCAAAGATAGCTTGGCAGCGTTTTAATATGCTGTGTAGATTCAGCTGTTAATAACGGATGCGGATTAGCCGAATTAGGAAGCAGGTAGCAATAGAAAATGCCCCTCATGGATAAAAAACCCCTCATGGATAAAAAACCCCTCATGGATAAAAATCTGGTTTGTGTTGGTTGTCAGAAAGAGTTCACATTTACCGCTGGAGAGCAGGCATTCTTTGCTGAAAAGGGGTTTGTTTCTGACCCCAAGCGCTGCAAAGCGTGCAGGATCGCCAGGCGGAAAAAGAGCCAGAAACGCACTGGAGAAGGCGTTTATCGGTCCCCGGCATTCGAAGACAGTGCGCCCTCACATCAAAAGATGCGGGGCAGGCAGTACAGACCCCGTGGTTCAAGTGATTATCGCGCGCCAGCATCTTTTGGAAAATCAGAGCATGAACCTGATATGTATCGTTCTCCGGCGTTTCCAGAGCACAGCGAAATAAAACCCGAGGACGAATACCGGGCCCCTGGCTTTAGGGAATACGAGGACATTGACGCTGCAGCTGAATATCGCGCGCCAGGATATCAGGCGTCAACTGAGGCTTACCACGACGAAAAGCCCCTATTTGCCATCGTCTGTGCCTCTTGCGGTCAAGACGCAATGGTGCCGGTCTTGCCCGAGGAAAAAGAGATACTCCTGTGCCAGGACTGCTACCGCGCCGATCGGGCTGCACGTGCAGCAGAGGACACTGCATCCACTGAATCTGCTGAATCTACCGAAGCAACTGCTGAGGTGCCCGATACGCCCACCGCTGTTGATACCTCGGATGATCCACAGGCATCGGATACCTCAGGTAACGATCTGAGTTAGCACTTCATCAAGTGATGAGTGATGGGTAACAAACTCCCCCTTTGAAAAAGGGGGGAGGGGGGATTTCGTGAATATTCCCGAAGTGTTTGAAAATCCCCCTAACCCCCTTTTTCAAAGGGGGAAATCGGAATCTCCACCCGTCAGAGTAGGCTTGAATGAGCACTAGGTATCCCTCCCTATTCTTCGACTTTGGGTCCGAACAGATAGGCAAAGACAATCGAAAGAAAGTAGAGCACCATGAGGGGTGCGGCGAGCAGTATTTGGGTGATGACGTCCGGCGGTGTGAGCATGGCGCCCATGATGACGGAAATGACCAAAAACCATCGACTGAACCGAATCAGTTGTTTGTAGTTCACAATGCCGGCAAGAGAGAGAAATGAGATAAGGATCGGCAGCTCGAATATCAGCCCAAAGGCGAGCAGTAACCGGACGGCAAAAGACAAGTAATCCTTTACCATGAGCACAGGTGCGAGCTGCTTTTGGCCCGGGTTTTTGGGCACGCTTAGCGCATACGTGTGCGCACCGCCCTCACCTGGTTGATCAGTTGCACTAACCATTGCATAGCCTGGATCTGCTGTGGAGACGCTTTTCCACACCACCTCGACTGGTGCCCCGTTGCGCTGCAATGTGTCGAGGGAGGGCACCTCACCACACCGGGCTTTGTGCCAGCGCAGGGTGAGCGTTGCACCTGCACCGTCTGGGGTTGGCACGGCATCAAACACAGCACAGGATTGACCTAATAAGTTACCGATCCATCGCTCGTACCATGGCTTGACGTCAGCTGATGGGGCAGGGTCCCCGGCGTGTGGGACAGGACTGTCGGGGGTCACTGCATCACCATCCGCACCGCTGTCGGGAACGCCGCCGTCCCGAAATCGGATCGCTCGTTGGGGGGGGCCAGCTGCACGGTCCGGCTTTGCTTGGTTTCGGGGGACATCCGCAATCACGACATCGACCGTAAGCTCTGCGGCCTCATTCCCCGATGCAAAATCAAGAAAAAAGCGAAACCCAATTGGAAATACCACGCTGTAGGCCATGACAGATCCGCCTACAAACAAGAGGGACGAAACCGCTACAAACGGAAGCGCCAAGCGCCGCTCGCGGGGGTAGAGACCGGGCGCGATAAACTGCCATAGCTGATACAAGATAACCGGAGCACCGATGAATACCCCGCCGATGGCCGCCATTTTGAGGTAGGCGATGAACGGCTCGAGCATACTCGAAAAATTGAGCGGCTGGGGTTCGGGGAGCCCATCTACCTGTCTCCAGGCTTCATAAAGCGGTGCCAGTAAAAAGGCCAATATCTGATCCCGAAAGAACCAGCAGACAATCATACCGACGAACACGGCAAGGGCGCTTCTGATCAGGCGAACGCGCAGCTCCTCTAGGTGCTCGAGGAAGGACATTTTGCCGTCATCAGTCACGGTCTTTTTCCTCTGGGGGCGCAGGGGGCTGTTGGGTATGTTTCTGCCTCGTATCAGTTGCTTCTACCGCTGGATCCTCGCTTGTAGGCTTTGACGTGTCTTTGTTAAACGTCTCTTTGACAGCTTCTATCTCCTGCTTCACGGCATCTGCTTCAGACCTGATGTCGTCGTATGGCGAGGGCATGTTTTGCTCGATATCGCGGCCAATGCCCTTGATGATGTCAGAGGGAGACTCCAAATCCTCGACCTCCAATTCGATTTGACTTCTAAGCTCCCGGCTGGCCGAACGCAGGTCAGCGACCACTTTTCCAAATTTGCGAAGCATCGCGGGAAAGTGCTTTGGTCCGACGAAGATCAGAAGGACAAGCGCAACTAAGATGAATTCGGTCCAACCTATCCCAAACACAGTCCGGTCCTAGTGCTGTATCAATCCCGAAATGTCGGGGAAAAGAACTCCCCCTTTCGCAAAGGGGGGCGGGGGGATTTCGTCTTTTCCGCTTTCTCCGTGAGGTGACAAAATCCCCCTAACCCCCTTTTTCAAGGGGGAATTTGCTAACTGGGTCCAACAAGGTTCGTTTGACATGATACTAGTTAAATATCCTTAAATAAGAGATGCCGGTGGTGACATCCCTTGAATGCTACTCGGGCTGACCCATTGTCATGGCTTCTTTGACCGCGCCAAATGCGCGTCTGACTTGGCTTAGGCTCTGATCCTGTCCCTCGGATATCCTTTCGATGCGCCTGGACAGCTCTAGGATGCTCTCGATGTGTTCCTGCTGCTGTCTATGGGCGGCGTTCAATTGGTTCACCATTTGCGAGATGGTCTCGATGGCCTTGGTCACCTGGCGTCCTCCCTTGGCCTGTTCGGAGGTGGATCGCTCCACGTGTTGGGTGATGGATCGCATCTTCTCAGCACCCTTTATGATCAGCTCCGATCCTCGGGCTTGATCGGACGTGGCACCGGCGATTTGTTGTACTGTCTCGGCGATTCGGCTGATGGCGTCGGTGACCTGTTTTGATCCGCGAGACTGCTCGACCGTGGCCCGGGCTATCGCGCGCATCATGTTGGTCGACCGCTTTGCGCTCTCCAAGATCTTGCGCAGGGCTTGCTCAGCTTCGGCCGATACGTTTACGCCCTCGTCTACATTTGAATTCCCCTGTTCCACAGCGGCGATGGCGTTGCGCGATTCAGACTGGATGGCTTTGATCAACTCGGCGATTTCTTTTGTTGAAACGCCGGATCGCTCGGCGAGCTCCTTGATCTCATCTGCGACCACTGCGAATCCCTTGCCGTGCTCCCCGGCTTGGGCTGCGATGATCGCCGCGTTGAGGGCGAGCAGGTTGGTCTGCTCGGCCACGTCATCGATAACATTGAGAATCTGACCGATCTCTTCGATCTTTTGACCGAGGCTGGAAATCACCTCCACTGCTATTTGGCTCGAATCTTTGATCCGATTGATCGTTTCCAGGGTTTTAGAGATGGCGTCTGCGCCGCGCTCCGCATCCTTGGACACGTCGCCGGAAATCGACGTCGTCTCATCTGCATTTGATTGCACCTGGTCAATGGAGGTGTCCATTTCATTGATAGCTGAGGATGTCTCTTCTGTGGTGGCTGAAAGGGCGTCGATATTACCCGCCACTTCTTTGATGGAGTAGGCCATCTCACCGATGGAGCTGACGGTTTCTCGGACCGAATTCCCCATGATGAGCATATTTTCGGCCACTTCCTCATTTGTCGTGGTCATCTCTAGGATAGACGACGAGCTCTCCTCTGCTGACTCGGCAAGGGCCTCCACGTTTGAGGCGATTTCCTTGAGCGAGGACGAGGCCTCTTTCATCGCTTGGGTGGCCTGGTCTGTCACACCCCGCTGTTCGTCAAAGCTCTGGGCCAAATTTGCGATGGAATCCTCGGCAGATGCCACGAGATCCCGAAGTGTATCGGTCATGAGGCGCGTATCCCGAGCATCGGACCGGACCCCGCCGATGAATGCTTCGATATCACGGACAAATGGCTTTAGGGTCACTGGCAAATCAGGCGGCGCAGCAAGACCGTTATCCGTGGCAGCGCGCTTTAGAAAGATCGATAATCTTTCCAGGCCTCTAAAAAAAAGCACCTTCTTAACGAGGAAATATCCCAGCACCCCGGCTGAAAAAAGGATGAGATAGCTGTGCTGAAATACGTCGACAATAGCGGCGATCAGGGCGCCGAGGCCAAGGATCAGATCGACATATCGCACTGCCCCGTATTTTGGGTCGTCATTTGTGTTCATCGCATCATCCGAGGCGGTTGTTCCCGGAAAAACGTAGTTTAGTCGATACTTTAATGGCCGAACTGGGGATGGTCAAGCAAGACGGAGCAATATCTGCCTTTTCCAAGCGACCTAACCCGGCAGAGCCGGAACCAAAATGGAGCGGCTATCTTTTTTATCTCAATTCCTTTCCGAAATTTCCAAAACGCTTCCGTTAAGAGACCAACAAAGTTATAGTAGGTGCGGAAAGAAGGTGCAGTGTGCAACGTCTGATTTGCCCAAGAGAGGGAGGCCAATGACCATCTCAAGAAGAACACCGATGTGGGCCCTTGCGGCCCTATTGCTCCTCGGGTGTGGCCAGGAGGTCAAGATCATCGAAGTCGACCCCACCACTATTTCTTTTACAAAACGATCCCAAAGCCGGGAATTGAAGGTCGTGGCCAAGGATATTCTCGATGCGCCCGTCCCGAATATTCCCATTTCGTTCTCATCTGAAAATTCGCAAGTGGCATCGGTAGATAGTGGTGGCACGGTCAAACCAGTGGGCAATGGCAGTACGGCTATTGTGGCGAAGGCGCCAAACGGCAGCCAAGGGGAGTCCTTTATTAAGGTGTGCCTACCTAACGAGCTGGTTTGCGACCCGAGCGACACCCTGCAGCTAAAGGTGGGCTTGGCAGCGCCGATAAAATGCCAGGTCAAGGACTGTAACGGCGAGCTCATTCGAGGTGCGCCGATCACGTATACTCAGCTGGACAGGACCGTGGTGCTAAAGGAAGCGGCCAATATCTTCATCGGCCTAAAGGTGGGTGATACAGCAGCGACCGTCACCGCGTTTGATTTGGAAACGCGGGTAAAAATCCACGTGGATGAGCAGGCCTTCCTGCCTGGCATGGGACCTGACGCCGGCGGTCACAGGCGAAGCGGCGGGGGTGGTGGCAAAGAAAAGAGCGGCGACGCCTATGGCAAGGGCAAATTCGACCATATTTTGAAAAACATGAAATTTTAAGGTGCCCTGCGCCAACTTGACTTGATAATAAGGCTCTTGATACGTTACGAGGTCAGTTTCGCGATTGATACAAAGGAAGAACTGATGCGTCAAACGGCGATGAGATCACTCCTTGCTCTTGCGGCAATGGCGGTTGTTTTAGTAGGCGCCCCTGGGGCAGAAGCCAACAAGCTCGACATTGCGTTAGGTCAGTTTATTGACTGCCCCAATGCAGACGGATCCAGCTGCACTGCTGATGTGCGCGGCTACGAACAATTCATGATGGCGTACGCCTTTGGCATCTCGCCCAAGCTGCTCGCGCCGGCAGAGACCCTGGGGTACTCCGGGTTTTATATGGGGATCGAGGGTACGCTTACCCCCAGGGAAGGTAGCAAGGCCCTGTGGGATACGGGCACGGCGGGGAATGGCTATCCCGATGTCATGTTCATGCCGGGGATTCACGTGCGCAAGGGGTTGCCCTGGTCGTTCGAAATCGGTGCATCCCTCAACTATCTCGCCCAATCCGAGCTGGTGGGTCTGGGCGGTGAGGTCAAGTGGTCCCTGTTCGAGGGATATCGCCACGGGTTTCGGGGCGGCATGCCAGATGTGGCAGCCCGGGGAACAGTGACGCGCGTTTTGGGCCAGACCGACCTGGATATGACCCTTGTCGGCGTGGATGGATCGATCTCTTATCCATTCGGCATCGGCGGCATGATCTCACTAACGCCCTATGCGGGATTTCAATACTACTGGGCGATCATCCGCGTCGAACCGCTCGTCTACTATGATGAAGAGAATGAATATCAACAGCAACAGGGAGATGCCTGGAATACGGACGGCCTGCCCGGACCCAACCTGGGGCGGGCCCGTCTCTTTGGGGGATTTCGATTTGGCTACGAAATGCTAGCGGTTACGTTCGAACTCGGCTGGGGGCTCAAAAAGACTTGGGATACAAAGAAAACAGACGAGACAGCTTCCCAAGAAGTCGAAGTCGGCAATCAAATTAACATCTCCATGGGCGTGGGCATGGATTTCTAGTCTGTGCGGTTCTCTTAACCTATATAAGTTGCTTCGTTCATCTAGGTTGCTTAGACTGCTGGCGTGCGAACTGAACTGAAAGCAGCTGCGGTCATTGCCATCATCGGGATTTTTGGGGCGTTCTCGTGCGCCAAAAAAGCCCCCCTGCTCGTTCCTGACAGCGCGGCGAGCGATGATCCACAGGTAGAAAAGGCGTTTCGAAAGGCCAGGGATGCATTTGAGGCCGGGCGGCTCCCTGCTGCAGATCGGTCTTTTTTGCGGATCATCGAGCAATACCCAAGGGATCCCCTGGCAAGGGTTTGCGTCATCTACAGGGCGCGCATCGCCCTTGCAAATGAAAAGCCACAACAAGCGCGAGCATTGCTTAGGCCCTTACTCGGCGCTTCAGATTTAGTCGGGGAACGCGCATCGTTCTACGACGGCATCGCCCTCTTTGAAATGGGTGAGAAAAAACAAGCCATCGAAAGGCTCATCCCATTTATCGGGCGGTTAACCGACCCTGACGAAAACCGTCGCCTCCTCGACACACTCTGGCGAGCATCTCTGGATACTGGCAACGTCCTGCATGCGGTCATTTGGCTAGATCAGTATCTCGCGAGTACTGCGCCCGGCAAGGCACGAGATGATGCAGCAACGTCACTCGCTGATATCATTGCCAAAATTGATGACGTTGACGCGTTGGAAAAGCTTCGCGATCGGCTAACCCAAGGGGACGCGGCTTGGTCCCAGGTAATGGCCAGGCTGGCCCAGCGCTTGTTTGAACTGGGCCGCGGGGACGAAGCAAAGCGCGTGTTGGAAAAAGCCGATGACAAGGGCCAGGAGGACGACTCCCTGGCCGCGGCCTCCATGCCGAGCCAAGAGCCGCGCGAGACCACGACAGTGCTTACCATCGGCTGTATCGTGCCCATCTCCGGCCGCTCGCGCCTGATCGGAGAGACCGTGCTGAAAGGGGTAATGCTCGGTGTAAAGGCAATCGATGTCGGCCCTGGCATCGAGCTGTCGATAAAGATGGAGGACTCAAAGGGACTCCCAGAGCAAGCCGCCCAAGCAGTGGATAAGCTGATCTACGAAGAGGGTGCCCTGGCCATTGTGGGACCGGTGGACGGGGCAGCGGCCCAGGCTGCTGCAGCACGGGCCGAGGTGCTGCGGGTTCCCATGATGGCGCTATCCATCCGAGAAGACATAACCGCAGACAAGCAGTATATCTTTCGAGAATTTGCAACCAATCGGAGCGAAGCGCGGGCCCTCGTCGAGGTAATGCGGCAGATCGGGTTAGAGCAGATGGCTGTGTTGCATCCGGATACGGGCTATGGTCGCGCCATGCGAGACCTGGTGGCGGACGAGCTCTCCTTGGAAGATCTCGATTTGAGTGGCGAGCTGCGATACGATCCCAAGACCACATCCTTTGTGGAAGCAGTGGCACCCCTTCCCGACATGGCGTTCGACGCGCTGTTCATTCCAGACGCGGCCCAGCGGATCGCCTTATTAGCACCGGCCATTGCAGCAGCAGGGATCTGGCCCACGGCGCCCGAAACAGAACCAACCGGTCCTGGCCGCCCGGTGCAGTTGTTGATACCGTCGACCGGGTTCAGTCCCGAATTGATCCGGCGCGAGGGCCGGTACCTGCAAGGCGCCATGTTCGCCACTTTCCTCAGCGCTGAAGCGTCAGCTGGGAGCGCGGATTTTATCAACAGGTTTAGGTTGGCATACGGCGGAGATCCGAGCTATCTCGCTGGATTCGGCCACGATGCGGTCGTGCTCATCGCCAGTGCCATTCGGGATGGTGCAGGAGATCAAGAAGCGATCCGCGATTGGTTGGCTAATACAAAGGGCACGAATCTGAGTACCCTGCCCCTGGCCACCCCTTTTGCTGGTTTTTCCAAAGAAGGAGAGCCCCTGGCATTGCCGTGGATTCTCAAATTACAGGAAAGCCAATTTACCCTGGTGGAATACAGTGGCCCCTGACGAGCGCACTTCCTTAAGCCCCTTGCTAAGCAAACAGCGCATCCTTATCTGCGTGGGTGCCGGCGGTGTGGGTAAAACCACCATTGCCGCATCTTATGCGGTCAAGGCTGCCCGCTCTGGCCGGCGGGTGGTGTGCCTGACCATTGATCCAGCCAAGCGGCTTGCAGACAGCCTCGGCGTGACCCCTGACCAAAACGGCGCAACGCCAAAGGATATCACCCATATGCTGGGCAGCGACCGGGTGCCGAGCGGTCGCCTTTCGATCGGCATGCTCGATCCCAAGGAGACCTTTGCCAGGCTCGTACGACTCAAGGCATCGTCGCCAGAGGCTGCGGCGCGTATCCTCAATAACAAGCTCTACCGTTACGTGTCAGGATCCTTAAGCGGTATGCAGGAATACATGGCCTTGGAGCAGCTCGCAGCCATTAGAAGCGATCCTGAGGTCGAACTCATTGTCCTCGATACCCCCCCTACGGCCAATGCCATTGATTTCTTTACTGCCCCGCGGCGTATGACCGAAGCCCTGGACGGCCGACTCGTGCGCGTCATGCGGCGGGCCTATAGCAGCGGTCCTGCGCGCGTTGGGCTTGGTATTTGGGGGCGATGGACAGCCACAGTGCTCAGAATTCTGAAACGGTTTACAGGAACCGAGCTACTGAACGAGATGATGGGCTTTATCGATGCCCTGTCCGATCTGTTCGGCAGCTTTTCCGACCGCGCCCAGGCCATCGAAAAGGTCCTGCACGGGGATGAGGTTGCGTTTTGCCTGATCACGGCGCCAGATAAAGCCACCCTTCGCGAAACACGGGAGTTCCGAGATCGCCTGGCCAGCCTGGGCCTTACTGTGGACGCGATCATCTTCAACCGAGCCCATTGGCCGCGCGCAGGAGATCCACCTGACCACCTCGATGCGGTCCTGCGCCAAGAGATAGTGCGCATCAACGAACACTGGAATAAATCCCATGACTCGGAAACCCCGCTGGTCGAACGGGTCAAAAAGGCCTGGGACGGCCAGGAGATCGTCATTCGCGTTCCGATCCTGCCAAGCGGTGTGACCCGGTTGGCAGCCCTTGACCATTTGGGACACTACCTCTGAGGAAAGACACGTCAGAAAATGACACTTCAATCATCTAAAGCTACAGCATGCGAAGTCGGGCCGATTCGGCCGCCAAGTGAGGCCACGAGCCTGCTCATTCGAGTGAGCCGCAATTGCCCGTGGAACAAGTGCGTGTTTTGCCCTGTGTACAAGGGTGAGAAATTTTCCAAACGGACCGAGGAAGCGGTCATGGCCGACATCGACCGCCTGGCCCAGGCAGCGACTGCGGTGCGCGGTCGCGCGGCATTGACTGGTGAACTCGGCGCGATTTCAGTAGAGACCTGTCTCTCTATTCTCAGAGACCCAGCTGCCACTGAGGATGAAAAGCGGGTGGCCTTGTGGCTTCATCGGGGTGGGGCGCACGTGTTTATTCAGGACGCGGATTCCCTGGCACTGCCGGCAGAGCGGGTAGCGCGCATCCTGACCCATCTCTGCCAGACCTTTCCCTCGGTCAATCGGGTGACCACCTATGCCCGATCCCGTACCCTGGTGGCAAAATCCATCGATCAGCTAAAAACCCTCCGCAGTGCCGGGCTCACCCGCATTCACATCGGCGTGGAGAGTGGTTCAAAAGATGTGCTCGCGCTCATTCAAAAAGGCGCAACACCAGAGCATCACGTCGAGGGATGCAGACGCGCGATTGAGGCGGGGTTCGAGGTCTGCTGCTACGTCATGCCAGGCCTTGGGGGTCGTCAATTCACCCATGCCCATGCAGATGAGACCGCTACTGTGCTCAAAGCCATTGGGCCCAAGCACATCCGGTTGCGAACCATGTGGATCGTTCCTGGATCCCCACTCGACGACATGCATCGGGCTGGCGCGTTCCAGCTATTGGAAGAAGATGACGTGGTGGCAGAGATCATGAGAATGCTCGACGGCCTCGTTGGAGCAGACAGTCAAATCGTATCGGACCACGATTTTAATCTACTGATGGAGATCGAGGGGCATGCAACCGACGATGCAGCGCTTCTCAAACAAACCTGCGAGGCATTCCTCGCCCTGTCACCTGAAAAAAGGGACGCCTTTATTGTTGCCCGCCGCACTGGTCACGCCAGATCTCTGAACGCGTTCCTGAAAGACCCCACTGCCATCCAACCCTTTATTGCCGAGGCTGACCGGCTGAAGAAAATCGGCAGCGGATCCCTGGTCAAGGGCCTGACAATGGATTTTATCCATAGATCGATCTGAAATTTTGAGCAAATACGCCACCTTCCCTCTCAGCGGGGCAGGGGATGAGTTTCCTATTTCTATAGACTATAAGCGTAAAAATATAGTATAATTAAATGTTTTCATTACCAAAAACGCAATGCGTTTTGGCGTATCTGGGTGTAGTACAACAATGAAATTAAACGTCTATTTGATAAAATGCGTCACTTTGCTCCTTTTTTGTTGGGGCTGCGCAGAAGCCGACATTGGCGTTTCTACTGACGAGGATGCCGTCATAAGCTCTGACTCAGACAGTGATACCGATACTGACACTGACTCCGATGCCGATACTGACTCCGATGCCGATACCGACACGGATACTGATACTGACACTGATACTGATACTGACACCGACACTGATACCGACACCGACACTGATACTGACACCGACACTGATTCCGACACCGACACTGATTCCGATACTGACACCGACACTGATACTGATACCGACACTGATTCCGACACCGACACTGATTCCGATACTGACACCGACACTGATTCCGACACCGACACTGATACTGACACCGACACCGATACTGATACCGATACTGACACTGGGACTGAACAGGAGTGCGATCCAATAGACGCGTGCTGCGATGATAGTGGTTTCTATGAATCACAGGGCACGGTCTGCGGCACAGATGACTGCCCGGCAGATGAGTGTACGGGTACTACACCGGATTTGGTGTTTAACACCTACCCTGCCACCTGCGACCTCGTGTGCGACGGACAGGGCACCTGCGATACTGACTGTACATGTGAGGCGGACACCACCGAGTGCGTGCTCCACGTTGACAACGAATGCTGCAGCTCGACCTGTGATGACGTCAGCGGATGCGGGTCTACCGCCGACACCTGCCCGGATGTGTGCACGGCAGGCGGGACCTCGCTCACTACTGGCCAGTCGTGCAGCGGGTGCGGGGAAAACAACGCCAATGGCGGGTGTTCAGGCGGCACCCTCCTGGATTGCTCGAGCAGTTCCCCATACGCATGCGAATCAGCCGCGTGTGGGGGCACGACCTACTACTGCCGTAACCATAACAGTACCTGGCAGTGGCGCTTGGAAACCAACTGCGGCGATGACTGTTGCTCACCTGGAGAGACCACGATCAATTGCCCGGCGGATTGCTCGCCCCTTTATACCACATGGGATACGGGCGATGAGGGATGGACCCCGGTAGGGGATGACGACAACCACTGGGTGTTGGGCACAACGCCCTATCTTACTGATAGCTGCAATAACGGATGGGATACAAACCAGCACTTCTCTTTTAAATACGCCCCATATATTGCCGCAGATTATGCCATCAGCCTGGTCTCGCCTGTGTTTGATCTCACCGGATATACGCAGGCCTATCTAAGCTTTGATTTTTTCTTTCATGAGGACAGCACCGAGGGTGACCCAGGGGATACATTTTCAGCAGCGTGTTACACCGGTGCCTCTTGGATTTCCATATGGAGTGTTTCAGAGACATCCTATGAAGCTGCTTGCAATTTTGAAAGCCCCGCCGATATCCCACTCGATTCAGCGTGCACCAATACCGACAGTGCCCAAATACGGTTTACCGCATCTGGAAACTATACCTTAGCAATATGGTCTTGGGAGGTTGACAACGTTATCGTCCAGTAGGGCACATGCGCCTGATTGGTGGGACGGTGGGTTTGCCGTGGTATACTAATACCTAGCCGGCATTGTCGGTGAATATAAAGGAACGGTACTAACCGTCTTCTTCAGCTGGCGGGGGCATAAGCATGGCAAACAAGAGAGGTGCTTGGGCGGTTTTACTTTTTCTCGTCGCCCTTTTTGGCGCTGGATGCGAAAAGCCAGGGAACACCATCATTATCATCAATGAAACCGACGGGAATACCGACACGAGCAGTGATGCCGATGCAGACTCGGACGGGGATTCAGACTCGAGTGCCGACACCAATGGCGATACTGACGGGGATAGCGATGGGGACACCGAAGATACAGACAGCGACGTGCCAGATGCAGGCCCGATCATTCCGGATTGCACTGGTTGTGAGGCTGTGGGAGCCTCCATTGACCACATGCGATGCGCCATTGACATGTGCGACGATGCAGCGTTCGAGTCGCAGACATATACATCCCCGACCGAAGCGCCCATAACAGATACGTTCAGGGCCATGGCCCGGTACGGAGACAGTACCAATCATCTCGCACCAAAGCTCTACGATGCCTACGCAGTAATGACCTCTGGCACGGCGATCAGCACGGACCACGACATTCAGATAGCGCCAGATGCCAGTATGGGGGACCCGTATTCCCAGGAGGGATATCCAATCTACGATGTCATGGAGTGGCAGCTGCGACTCAAAGCCCCGAAAAACGCCCAGGGCATTCAGATCACCTACGTGTTCTTTTCTGCGGAATACGACGAATATGTAAATACATCGTACAACGATAAGTTCTATATATTTTTAACAGCGCCGGTTACGACCAACAATGTAAAGACCGTCATCAATTTTACGCGGTGCCGGGATCCTGATCAGTACTACGACACGACCTGCACCGAAGCCCAAGCCCTGATCGGCGCCTGCGAAGAAGGCGAGCCCCTGTGCTACATCGCCATCAACACGGCCTTTTCAGAATGCTGTTGGTATAACGACTGTCCAGACGGCACAGCCACGACAGATATTTCCGGGACCGGCTTTTCCTGTGCGCCGGATCAGGCAGCCGAAACCCATCCGAACGGGTCTGCAAACCCAGACCTGGGCAAGGCCTATGGCAGCTCTTCCGGGTGGATGGTCACCAAGTGGCCGATCAGATCAGAAGAAGTCTTTGACCTCACTTTTCACATCCACGACACGTTCGACGCAAGGTTGGATTCCGCAGTAATTATCGATCAAGTCCTCTTCATCATCGGCCCGGTCGACTCAGGCACCAATCCCATATAGACCCCTATTTCAGATTGTCTTACGAACCCACTAGGATGACCTCCCGGGAGCGGGTATTGCGACTCAGGGCGTAGGTGTATTTGCCCGCGTCGATGACTGCGATCGCTTTACCTACTCTTTTTAGGTACCCGGCAATGGCATCGATGCTGGGGATGCCGTCGGATCGATAGGATATGACGAAGGTCGCGTCGGCAAACCTCTCGACGGTGCGACCAAAGGCGTCCTCTATGCGGCGAGGGTCAGACCAGGGACTTTGTCCGCGCCCCTGTAGGGGTTTGTGTTTGTATTTAGTTAGGATTTTCTCAGACCAGGTGTCGGGCGAGGCAAGGCCTTCTAGAAAATGATAGTAATCCAGATAATCAACGCCCGCGCCTTTGCCTGACACATAGGGCGGATCCAGGTAGACAGCGTCATAGCCGCTCGGATCGATCTCTAGCACATCGCCGCAGCAGACGTGGCACTTCTTTGGCGATGCAAAGACCGCCTGATCTGCTTCAGCAGCATAGGACGTCATCAGCTCTGGAAACGGCCGCTCCCAGGTGGTCTTGTTGCCAAAGGACCGCCGCACATCCCGGCGTCGCATGGCCAGGTTGGCCCTGTGAAACAGGTTGTAGGGGCGCTTTGCCAGGCACGCCTGAAACAGGGCGTAAAGGGCCAGATCCCGCTCAAATCCCTCCAATTTGTGAATCCTGGGAAGGATGCCGTCTAAAAAGCGGTTTTCTATGGGTTCAAAAAAGATGTCTTCGAATGTCTGTTCGATGAATCCTGGGGACGAGGTGGTATCGGGCAAACCGGCCATTAGGCCATCAACCGCATTTCCAAGGCAGGCTTGGTTGTTTAAGACGAGCGCCCGCGCTGCAATGGCGTTCGATGCTAGAATGTCGCTGGCAGTGACTGATTTTCCCATGGCCTTGAGAAGAAAGGCCACTGCAGCAGTTCCGGAGAAAGGATCGAGCACACTGTCAAATTCGAGCTGCCCAAAGGTTTGAAACAGCAGACCGAGCAGCTTGCGCTTGCTGCCCAAGTATCTGGTTTGAGGAAACAGTGGCCATACAGCTGAGCCGGGGGCGGCATTGCATTTCATCGTCGCAGGGAGGTCGAGCTGTCGGGCTGTCACGCGAAAATTCCAATCGCTAAGCTGGTTTCGAAACCGGGATATTCTAGGAGATAGCTGATTGCTCGCCAATAGGGAAGTTGCCGTTTATCCCATGCAGGGATATAGAAAAGACGTGGCAAGGAGGGTCGATACGATAGAGGTGAGACCGTGTTTCACATAGCAGTTATTGGCGGCGGTATTTCTGGACTTGCTGTGGCCTTTCGATTAAAGCGCGCTGTTGGCTACCAGGTGACCGTGCTCGAGGCCGAAGATCGCCCAGGCGGAAAAGCCCACACCGAGGTGATCGATGGGTTTACCTGTGAAGCCGGTACCAATAGTTGGCTCGATAAGGAGCAGGCAGCGCGAGATCTCTTGGAAGAGGCGGGGATTTCAGACCGCATTAAACCCGCCAGTCAAAGCGCTGAACGGCGGTTTATCTATCGCGCCAACCAACTCCGGGAAGTTAAGCTGCATCCGCTCAAGTTCATGACGTCGTCTGTGCTGCCCCTTGGCGCCCGGTTGAGACTCGCTTTGGAGCCGTTCGTGGCAAAGCAGACCCAAACGAGCGATGAAACCCTAGCCGACTTTGCCACGCGCCGCCTGGGCAAGGGGGCGTGCGATATCCTGATCGGCCCCATGGCCTCGGGTATCTACGCAGGCGATCCCAATGAAATGAGCCTCAAGTCGTGTTTTAATAAGGTCTATCAATTAGAACAGCAGCATGGCGGTCTGATAAAGGGCATGCTAGCGCTTAAAAAAGCAAAAAAGGCCGCAGGTGAAGACCCCTCAGCAGTCACTGCAGGACCATCCGGGCGCATTACCTCCCTGGAGGGCGGGGTGAGCGATCTGGTTCAAGCGCTCACGGCCGAAATTGGAACGGATCTCAAGCTGGGTGCACGGGTGTTGGGAATTGCACCAGGGGCTCAGGGCGGCTTTACCCTGCATATCGAGGGCAGTGAACCAATGACCGCTGATGCTGTAGTGACAGCGACGCCAGCATGGTCTGCAGCCGAGTATCTCAAACAACTCGATCCAGATGCTGCAACCGCCTTTTCAGAGATCCCCTATCCCAGTCTGGACGTGATCTGCTTGGGGTATCACAAGAACCAGGTACCCCACGACTTGCACGGCTTTGGCTTCCTGGTGCCCCGG
This sequence comes from Myxococcota bacterium, assembly GCA_030065855.1. Taxonomy (GTDB): domain Bacteria; phylum Myxococcota_A; class Polyangia; order JAAYKL01; family JAAYKL01; genus JASJCT01. The sequence continues at coordinate 19,638 of JASJCT010000069.1, read as the reverse complement.
GGTCAGGACAAGACCATCCTCGGATCCCTCTGGACCTCGTCGATTTTTCCAGGGCGCGCACCACAGGATCACGTGCTGATGCGAACCATGATCGGCGGCATGCTCGAGCCCCAAGTGGGGGAATGGCCTCCCGAGCGCGTCATCGCCACTGTCCGCGAGGAGCTTTCTGCCATCCTAGGCATTCCCACTGGGGAAGCGCCGGTGCTGACGCGCATTTTTAGACATCCTCGGGCCATTCCCCAGTACCACGTCGGTCACGCACATAGGGTCGCCCGCATTCGGGCCGCTGAATCCCGCCATCCCGGTTTTTTTGCCACTGGCAACGCACTGTTAGGGGTTGGGGTTATCGACTGCATTCGGGAGTCGGTCGCAACAGCACACCGCGTATCCCTGTTTTTAGGGCCCGCGAAAACATAAAATATGTGGATTCAGTTTGAAAGGATGCGGACAACACCGCGACCACTGCAAAAGAGCTCCCTTGGAATGGCTGTACCTGATCCCTCAGTGGCTGAAAGATAGAGCAGAGAGTTGTCAAACCGAATGGGCGCTACGGACAGGCGCACCCGACCCCGGTTGGTATATACCCTGCCGTGCCAGGTCTTGAGCCCTGCCGCCAGCTTGGGGGAGATGGCCGCTAGATATTCGCTCAAGGCGCGATTTCCAGCACTGGCGACCACCAATCCAGCATCATCTGCCAGCACGAGCGAACTAAACCCAGCCCGTTTGGCAGATGCTTTTAGCTGAAACGCAAGCGCGTCACTGATGCGGTCACTGCGTTCCATACGGCGATTTGTAAGTAGATCGGGCATCTTCCCCTCCATGTAGTCTTCTATCCTACATCTTAAGGGAACCGATCCGAAGGGGTCAATTTTTCGGCGATGAATCTATGCGTATCAGGCGTTGCGAGCGCTGCTTCGGGTCAACCAGGCCATGGCGCGGAGCCATTTGGCATGGGGCATGGCAGGGTATCCAGCAAAGATTTGATCCGCGGCAATATCCCGCGTCACCCCGCTTTTTGCAGCTATTTTTGCATCGGCACCGATGTGTATGTGATCTGCCACGCCCACCTGTCCTCCGAGCATGGCCCCATCTCCGATGGCAACCGATCCTGCCAGGCCCACCTGCCCAGCGAGGATAGCCCCTGCACCCACGCGCGTGTTGTGGCCGATTTGAACCAGGTTGTCGAGCTTGGCAGCCTGGCCGATAATCGTGGCGCCCAATGTGGCGCGATCAACGCAGGTGTTGGCGCCGATTTCGACACAGTCCTCAATGATGACCCTGCCGACCTGGCGAATTTTTACAGGGCCCTTTGGGCTGGGAGCAAAGCCAAACCCATCTGATCCAATGACCGCCCCAGGACCGATACTCACGTATCGACCAATACGAGAGCCCCTCAGTATCACTGCATGGGGCCCGATGCGGGTGCGATGGCCGATGTCCACATCTGCTTCTATCACGGCCAAGGGCTCGACAGTTGCCGTAGGCGCCACCCGCGCCTGGGGATCTATAACAGCCGTTGGATGAACACCTGGCTGGGGAGCGGTCTCTGGAAAAAAATGATCTATCAGTGCGGCCAGGCCCAGCAGGGGGTGATCGCAACGGATCACCCCCGGGATACCAGCTTCAACCGCTATCGGCTCTAATTCACGGGTTGTAAGCACAGCGCCTGGTAGCCGGGCATTCCTACTGAGTAGCTGCTTGCGAAAAAATGGGGAGATCGCTGCTTCATGGGTATCGTCAATGGGCCTGAGATCAGTGATCTCGACATTGGGAGAACCCGCACAGTCTCCATTTACCAGAGCTGCCAGTGAAGCAGAGGTAACCATCACAGCAAGAGCCTACACATAACTGCGAGGTCTGAAAAGATGGGTTTGAAAGATTATGGTTAGACTATCTTTCCCGCTTTAGAATAACCATCGTGATGTCATCCCGACAGTCATAATCTTTTAGTTCTTTAAGAATGCCTTTTTTAATATCGTCAGTGGTGTTACCCGCTTTTGCTAGCTTTGCAAATATGTCGAATAGGCGCATTTCACCAAACATACTCATTTTACTACCATTTTTTATGGCTTCGGTAATACCGTCCGTGTAGAGCAGGGCCACGTCGTCTATTTTCATGGAAAAACGTTCAATGGTCAGCAGATCTGAAATGTTTTCCTCAAGCCCTATCCATATTCCATTTGTTTTTACTATCTCGATTTTTCCACTATCTGCTCTGTACACTGGGATGTCTTGATGAAGGCCTGAGTAGCAAATTTCTCCGTCCTTACCAATGGTCAGCACAGTAATGGTCATATATTTACTTTCACCAAATTTCGCTATATTTCGCGTAACGACTTTATTCACAATTGAGAGTAATGTATCGGGATTAAGCCCTGCGCTTTGTTCAATCGCTGTTTGAATGGCTGTCTGGGTCATCATCATGAACAATCCAGCTGGGACTCCATGCCCTGACACATCCCCGATGGTAACCCAGTCTGCCATCTCTGTATTGATGACATCGTAGTAGTCCCCACCGACTTCATCCGCTGGTTGCATATAACCCGAGACCTGGTAGTTCCGAACAGTTGGATTGTCAGGCAAGAGAATGGTTTGAATTTTAGCGGCCAGCTCCATTTCCCCCCAAAGGGCATCCCTGGCCTGCTTGAGTTCCCTGGTGCGTTCCTCTACTTTTTCCTCGAGATTGGCATACAATCGCGCGTTGTCAATGGCGATGGCCGCGTGGGAAGAGAGGATCTCCAACAATCGCACCCCATCGGCGGTAAATGCGTTGGTCGTAAGATTGTTCTCCAGGTAAGCGATTCCCGTCAGCTTCCCCTGATTGACGATGGGGACGCACAGAATGGATTTGGGTTGGTTGTTGATAATATAGGGATCACCGGCAAAGTCACTGGCCGATGTGGCGTCATTTAAAAGCACCAACTCCTTTGTCCGAGCTACGAGTTGGACAATTGCGTGGCAACACGCTTTACTCTCCTCAACAGGCAGCGTTTGTAAAACATCAATTTTATCCGTGGCAATATCGCCAGAGGCCTCGACCAGAAAGCGATCTTCTTCCTTTAAAATGAGAAGCGCGCGCTGTGCACCGGCGTTTTGAATTAATAATCTCATGACTTGATCCAAAAGCTTCTCTAGAATAATTTCACCTGAAATCGCCTGAGAGGCTTTTATCACCGTGGCCATGTCAATGTCGTATTGGGTTGTGGATGCCGATGATGTGAGTGTGTCTTCTTTGGAAATCTCTCCTTGGTGCCTGGAAGAAGCGGCCGAAAGCAATTGGGGATAGGTCTCGTTTAGGTGGTCCACTTTGGCCTTTGCACCCCAATGTTGGTAGGCCTTTCTGGCATCGCGCATAAATAGTGAGGCCAGTCTCACGCTCCCTTTGGACAAATGGAACTTGGCAGCGAGCTCTGAGGCTATCGCTGCCTTATAGTGGTAGCGGCGCTTCTCAAAGGCTGTGATGGCTGTTTCATAGTAGTTAGCCGCTGCTGCATCTTTACCATTGATACGCGCGAGCTCAGCGTCGATCAGGATGCAGTCTTCCTCAAATCCCCATTTTGTGAGATCTTTTCTGTGTTTTAAAATCCTTTTAACAGACTTGCGTTTAATGTTGTCATCCAGACTGTCATATAAAGCGAGCTGGGTCATTGAATCAAAAAAAGAAAACAGTGGATAATGTCCAGTGGACAATGACCCTTCAAGGTGTTTCTCTGCTTGATCGGCGATGTCAATGGAATGTTCTTCAAATAGGAAATTTAATATCAATTTGCAATTATACAAATTGCTCAATGCCGTAATATCGTTGGCCTGTTGATTTGAGAGAAGTCGTTCCTCCTCATCCATAGCCTCTCCGGTTAGGACGGTGGGATTATCGCTTTTTCCTTGAAGATTCAAAACCAACTGCCAGGTAATGATAATCATTCTGTACACGTTTTCCTGGCCGGTTTGCTCGATAAGGCTGCTGTATTTTCTAGCGTCTTTTTCGATGTCAGCCAGCAAATGCCCCGTGATAAACCGTACAAATGCATTCACATAAAAGCTGTACCCAGCATATTCCAGATCGCCGGTATCGTAGCCGGTCTGAGCGTTCTTTATCAGGGGTTCGACAATGGACTCCAACCCATGTGTCCAGTGATGAATGAACGTGTAGTTTAACAGATAGGCCATGGCCTGAAGGTGCCGGGCATTATATTTCTCAATTAGTTTAAGCCCCATCTGTCCAAAGCGATAGCCGGTTTCAAAATCGTACAATATGCCACAGAGGACGACCCCATAAACATTGTAAGCAATCGCTGATTCAGGTGCATTGCCGTATTTAACAGACAACTGGGTCATCTTAAATATCACTGTTGGGTACATATCGGGATTTGCGAGATAAGTAGGCGCGAGAATGGTTTTCAGTAGTGTCATTGCTGCTAGCAGTTCCGGCTTGGTCATATCGGGTTTATCGTAAAGTTCCTCTGGATCCTTAAACAACAATGCCAGTTTTGTTTTCATGAGGCCAATGAGAATATCAACCTGATTGACCTTTGTTTTCATATGCACGCCGAGTTGTTTAAGGACGTTCACGGCCAGTTCTGTCCCCCCATTTAATTCCCCTTGGGCAATGAGGGCCAGAATTTTGGCTTTGTAAACACTGATGCTGTCCAAAACATTCTTTGAATGGTTCAGCACGTCGCTGGCCAGTGAATCCATTAACTCAAAATCGCCAGTATAGCGCGCGCACTCCGTTGCCTCGCTATGCATTTGAACCGATCGCTCGTAATCCTCCTCCCACCCTTGCAGCAAGTCGATGCCTTTTAAGTAAAACTGCAGGGCTGGTAAATATGCTGCAGATGCCCTTGCCTTTCGTCCAGCCCAAAGGTTGAAATCTGCCAATTGATCCTGTTCTTCCTTGGTAGTGATCCGCCCGCTGCCATGATTGAGCTGATTCACGATATAGAAGATCTTCTTCTCCATCTCTGCCGGACTTGTATTGTCATAGGTCAGCTTTCCAATGGTATAGTGAAGGTCAACCTTCCGCTTTTCCGAAATCAGTGAATAGGCTGCTTCCTGAATGCGGTCATGGGGAAACTTATAATAATCTCTCTTCTGCTCAATCAGCCCGTCGTGTATGGCTTCTGTTATATTAGCCAACACGTTCTCGATGCTTTGGTTAAGGAGTATGGAAAGGGTCTCTAGATTGAACTGATTGCCCACACACGCGCAAACCTTTAGCAGCTCAACAGTGTGATCGCTCAGCTTCTCAATTTTTCCTGCCATCAATTCAACGACGTTTTCCGTAACCTGAAGTGCGTTGACGGCGTCAATGTCCCATACCCACCCTTTTTCTGGATTAAATGTGATTTGTCCTTCAGAGACAAGTGTCTGAAGAAACTGCCGCACAAAAAAGGGATTGCCGTTTGTCTTTTGATGAACGAGTTGCGCCAGGGGTTGGGTTTTGTCGTCATTCGATAGTAGGGAATCATTAAGAAAATGGCCCACATCCGCCACTAACAATGGCCTAAGGGACAATTCGTTCAGCCCAACGCCCCTTTTTCGAATGAAATCAATCATGTTAACCAGAGGATGGGTTGAATCCACTTCGTTATCCCGATAGGAGCCAATGAGCAATAAATCAGACGTATCCGGATTGGTCATCAGGATCTGCATCAGCTCCAAGCTCGGCGTATCTGCCCACTGTAAATCGTCAAGAAAGATAACCAGGGGATGATCAGCTGTGGCAAACACGCGGATGAACTTTTCAAAGAAGGTCATGAGCCGGTTCTGTGCTTCTTTAGATTCAAGCACAGGCACGTCTGGCTGGGGTCCGATGATTAACTCCAGATCGTCGAGAATATCTGTAATGACCTTTCCGTTTTTAGCGAGGGCTTGGGAAATGCGCTTTTTCCATTGGTCGATCATCTCCGTGGTTTCAGTTAGCAATTGGCGTGTGAGCTCTTTAAAGGCTTGGATGATGGCACTATACGGGACTTCTCTTCGAATCTGCTCATATTTCCCTGAAATAAAATAGCCTTTTTTGGCAACAATCGACTTGTGAATTTCCTGAATGAGCGCAGATTTGCCAATGCCGGGATGTCCTGACACCATGATAACTTCACAGGCGCCAGATCCCGACGTCTCTTCATCGTGTTGTGAGACCCGTTCAAACGTATCCAGCAGCACGGCTATCTCTTTTTCTCTGCCGTACAGTTTTTGGGGTGGATTCAGTTTTGGAGAGGCGTCAAATCGCCCCGGTTCAAACCGATCAATCGTCTTATTTTTGAGCAGCTGATTTAGGCATTCCTGAAAGTCTGCCTTGAGGCCGAACGCGCTGTTGTAACGCTCGTCAGGCGTCTTGGCCATGAGCTTCATGACGATGTCTGAAACAACGTCAGGAATATCCGGGTTTTTTTGAGCAGGTGGTACTGGCTTAACAGCAATATGTGAATGAATGATTTCCAATGGATCATCTGCCAGGAAGGGCACTTGGTCAGTGAGTAGTTGATACAATGTAGCACCAAGGGAATACAGATCTGTCCTGTAATCCACCGCACGGTTCATACGACCGGTCTGTTCCGGAGAAATGTACGGCAAGGTACCTTCAATAACTTCGGGATGATATACTTTTTCGCTCTCTTTGGTCAGAATCGACGAAATGCCAAAGTCGGCAATTTTCACCTGTCTGGTGGTTAAATTAATGAGCAGATTCTGTGGGTTAATATCTCTATGAACAACATCCTGCTGATGCAGGTGGCCCAATGTGTTTGAGATCTGAATGGCAGTCTCAAGGAAGCGCTGTAGGTCAAACGCGTTCTGTTGGCCGGCCTGCTTAACCGTTACACAATCAAAATCCTCAAATATAATGGCGAATCGGCCCTGGTGTTCAGTAATGCCAAAGGTTTTAACAACCCCCTCCAGGTCGATCCTTTGAATTAATTCATATTCCTGTTTGAACCGGGCGACCTCTGATGGGGAGGGATCTTCTGCGTTTAGTACTTTGATAATCGCTGTCTCGGCATTCCCTTGTTTCCGACCTCGATAGACGATAGAGTGTTTTGTCTCAGCAACTTGCTCAAGGATGGCGTAGTTGGCAATTGTATCCATTGATTTGGCTCCCAAATCATTAATGGTTAAAGGATTCGATTGGGAATTTACCCCCCCCAGCGCGTCGTCATTTAGTCCGCTTTATTAAATAGTTTTAACGATTTACCCGCCTGGTCAAATTTCCAGTTTTTTGAACTTACTGGGGGTGCTTTTTTTAATTTAATTCGTCTATAATATAAAGGAGTGTTGTCATGCTAAAGCATCTAAAAAGATCTGGCTGTCTAATCGCCTTCTTGGTTGCCCTCGGGATCACCTGTGGAGCTGAGATAGGGTGCGAAGGGGCTGACGATGAGGTTTGGGCAAATATTGACCAGACAGCATCCCCCATCACCGGTGACTTTGAAGAGACAAATTACGAAGAATGGCAAGGTGTCTTGGGTGTCGTGACACAAGCCGTTGGGTTGTGTACAGGCGCGCTGATCGACCCTCAGGTGCTTCTCACGTCTTCTTATTGTGCAGCCGGAGAGGTGGGGACGATCAAAGTCTATGGCGGCGCTAATATGGACCAGTTTGTCTCAGACATTGCTGAGATGCAGGTTCTGGATGAAGAAAACAGCGCCTCCTTGGCCATGATGAAGCTGGCTGAACCGGTCGGCCTGATTGAGTGCTACCCGATCCGGCAGCAACCAGTGGAAGAGGGGGAGTCCGGATGGATTGTCGGATATGGCGTAACCGGCAGCGGGGAGACCAATTCAGGCATTCACCGCAAAGGTCCAAGTGAAGTTCAGTCGGTAAATGGAGACGAGTTGGAAATCGGGGGCAACGCGGGCATCTGTGCCGGGGACCTGGGAGTGCCGCTCTTTTTAGACGAGGCCGGCGAGTGGATGATCGCCGCAGTCGCGACCAGCTACGATGAGGCGTGTTCCCCCCTATCTGGCAACACGGCACTGTCGGTGGAAGGACAACGCGCGCAAATAGACGCAATTTTGGTGCAATTCACCGGACATGGATTGGAAGCCACGGGCTGCGGCGACACGGACACCGATACGGACACGGACACCGATACGGACACGGACGCCGATACGGACACGGACGCCGATACGGACACGGACACCGATACGGACATGGACACAGATACAGATACAGATACAGATATGGATAGCGATTCTGATGCAGATAGCGATTCTGACGCAGATAGTGATTCTGACGCGGACAGCGATTCTGATGCGGGCACAGATAGTGATAGTGACGCGGATAGCGACAGTGATAGTGACAGTGATGCGGACAGCGATTCTGATGGGGATGCCGAAGGGGACAGCAGTGATGATGCCGCAGATGCAGGTTGCGGTTGCAGCGCAGTGGGCCTGGATGCCGGCCTGTCTGTGCAGGTATCCCTTGTGAATCAACTATTACGACTGTTTTAGAAAGGCTTTTTTTTGGGGATCGATTATCTAAAATCTCTTTGCGATCTCTGTAGCCTAGCGTTGGTTGCGGTGTGGGTAGCAGCCTGCGGTGAGGGCATTGGAGAAGAACTGCTCACCGAGACCTGCCCGGAAAAGGGGAGATGCCGGGTATTTGTAGACGTGGATGTAAAGAACCCAGGGCTAGGTGAGTGCTGGGACGATGCCTTTGTCTCTGTACAGGAAGGCATTGATGCGGCATATGAGCTAATCGAATCCAAGAGTGAAAAAGGCCTATGTGAAGTATGGGTGGCAAGGGGGGTATATTATACGTTTGTTTCCGCTGAAGAAGACACGATTACGCTCAAGCCGGGCGTCAGTGTTTTCGGCGGATTTAGCGGCAATGAGACCGGGTTTGATGACCGGGATATCCTGGAAAACGAGACCGTGCTACACGCTGCAAAAGGACCGAACAGTAGCCGCAGGGTCAAAACAGTCGTGACCGGTAGCACAGATTCTGTTTTAGACGGGTTTACCATTGCGCATGCTGCCGAATACGGCATGGACAACAAGTACAGCGATCCCCGTGTTTCGAATTGTACGTTTATGATGAATGCCACGGCAGGCATGACTAACGATAAAAGCGCGCCCGTGGTTAAGCATTGCGTGTTTAAAGAAAACGCAAACAGGGGTATGAAAAACCATGAAAGTAGTCCGAGGATTGTGGGCTGTACATTTGACAACAACGGGACTGATGGGCTGCTAAATACAGCAAAAAGTAGTCCTGACATTCGGGATTGCCGCTTCATCAATAATCTCGAAAGTGGCATGTACAACCTGCATGCCAGCTCTCCGACGGTGACGAATTGTGTATTTGTCGGCAATGGTAATAGCGGCGTGATAAACAAAATCAAGGCTGAGCCCACGTTCTTAAACTGTATTTTCAGGGAAAATACCGCCTTCCAAGATGACGATGATTCTATAAGCCCCAATGGTGGCGCTATAAAAAACTATCATTCCTGCGATTTAACAGTAGTAAATTCGCTATTTATCGACAACACAGCCGCTGGCACAGGAGGGGCTATTTATAGCGAATATGAATGCTCGACCATGATCAAAAGCTGCTCTTTTATCGGCAATGTGGCCCAAAAGGGTGGCGATGCCATCTCGACAATAAAACGGCGTCAAGTAACAATTGAAAACTCGATCCTCTGGAATGGCAATCAACGTGAAATATGGAACCCCGACAACTCCCTGATCACTATCAGATGCAGCGATATCGGAGGGGGGGGTGATGGTGCGGATGAGGGCATTGACAATATTTCCGAGGATCCGCTTCTCGACGAGGAAGGACGCCTGCTCAGCGGTTCCCCGTGTATCGATCGGGGCGATATCGGATTGTTGCTGGAGGATATCTCAGATGTGGACGGCAACGGCAATACTGCTGAAAAGATCCCCTGGGATCTCGACGGCATGCCGCGGATTGTGGGGGAGGGGGTGGATATGGGGGCATACGAGTTCGTCGCTGACGACCCCGATGGTGGCACCGGTCTAAGCAAGGCCCTGCTGAGCCGATAAAGCAACACAGGTGGTCAGCCCGGCCATTGATAACCAACCCCGAGAAACACCTGGACGTCTGGTCGGTGCACCCAGCCTTTTTCCAATACCTGGAAGATACGACCCCCTACACCGGCATTGCATCCGAGTACCACCGGTCCGGCTGGAACCGTTAGCCCCACGAGGCCGAGGTAATTGACGCCAGATGTGTGACGCGATGCCCCGTTAAATTCCCCCTGCAGCAAGTGTTCGTATCCGCCGAGCAGCTCCATCCGCAGCTCTAAGTGGGTCAACGGCCATGCATATCCACCGCCCACAAGGCCGCCCAGGGCTTGATGCCCGGCAAATTCGCCAGACGCGGGCTGCCCACTCCAGTTCAGCTGGGCTGAAACATACCAGTCTGTCAGGACATGCCATCGATACCCCAGGACCGCACCCCAGGCAGATGGATAGCCCTCTACCGGGGCCAAGCGCCACTGGCCACCAGTGCTGAGCTCGTGACGCCATGGCCGCGGTGCTATCGCATGTACTGTCTTTTCCATTGCTAGTTCTGTATTAAAAAGGCCGCCCCTGGCGACTGTCTCCTCGAGTGCAACGGTCTCAAAGTCATTTATGCCCAGGGCGGTTGTCCCCTGATCTGAAATGACCGGCTCTGCCCGACGCACTGCATTGTCCGGGGTCATGAGGTAGGTCACGTAGGTCCCTTTTGCCAAGGGCACAAACGCGGTTTCATCAGCAGCCAGGTCGAGTTCCATCACCATTTCAGCGCCCAAGGCATCGAGTACGACGAACCGACCAGACTCGGGGAGGGAGACGGCCAGGCCAGTGTCCTCTATGGCGCTGGACCGGGTCAGGACGATGTCTCCTCGCCCCTCTAGTTCAAATTCATACATGGGGTGCTGGGCACCGCCCATGGTCGTGCTGGTACGGGCCAAGGTCCGGCGGTATGCGTATTGATACGCCTCGGTCAACGTGACAGCCCCATCCTTTGAGGTGTCCCCTGCCCCGCGCAGGGCAGAGACGAGATAATGGGTAAAATAGGCCCCTCTGACTTCCTGGGATTCCTGGCTGAGCTCGTTGAACGCACTCGATGTGATAATGGCATATCCATTCGAGCGGATTTCGTCGGTTACGCGGACATCTGTCTTGGCTTCTCGGCTGCTGTCTTTCATCGATACCAAACGACCGCTTTTGCAGGAATCGAGAAATGCCAGTCGGACATCTGCTTTGGCGCTTTTGAGATACTCGAGCAGGTTTTCAAATCTCAATATGCTGGTACCGAGCTCGAGGGCATTGCCATCCGCATGTCCTGAGTAATAGAACACAAACAGCGTCTTTTGGCCGGTGTCTTTTTTTGTTTCTGCTATCATCGCCTCGATCGCGTAAATGGCCTGCCACACTTGATCTGCATCTGCGTCGAGGAGCAGCTTGATTTGATCCTTGGGAAACCCGCCCAGCTCTGATAGGACCCGGTGCATCCGCCTTGCATCCTGCTGTGCAAATTTCAGCGTTTCACTCCCACTCCCACTCGAATCCCTGGAATCCCGCCCCTGGTTGTTTCCCAGGATCAGCGCGAATCGGGCTGACTGGGACTGGGCCAGAACAGCCTGTGGCACGAGCTTAAGTAGCATCGCGAACAGCGATATGAATACCCATCGATGGTGCTGAAATATCCTCATTTATTTTAAATCACTAATTTTTATCAACTCCCAACACTGTAGTGGCATAGGGTTCAAGGTCGATGCCTTGCTCCAGATCAATAAGTGTGGGCGGTGTTCCAACCTTTGTCCCTATCTGACTTACAATGTCTGCTACCTGAAATATGTCTTTAAAAAACACTGCAATAAATAAAACCCTACCTTTACGATCGTCGATAGTAACGCGACTATGCAATTGACGGCGTCCAGCCGACGGGATTCTACTAGGTTCGACAGCAGGGGGTGGGTCACCCATGGGAAAGACGGTTGCTACCCCGCCATGGTCGTCGATTTGCAGGATCGCGAGGTACCCAGGAGTGCTCGTGGTTACTGCAAAGCGAAGCACATCTCCGGCTATTAGATGGGTCGTCGGTTCCACCTCAAACCCGTGACCCGTCCGATCAGCATTGACCTGCATCGCAATGGTGCCCTTGAAGCGAATCTGGGCGTGATCGGGGATGGTCTCTGCTGGCGGCTGATATGACACTGTCATGAAAACACCTGCGATCACAGCTGCTGCAGCCCCAAATGCCGGGATTAACATACGCCATCGAAACGGCAGGCGTTGACCGGCCGATGGCCGTCGCTGTTGGTCGGTATTCAATCGGGCGCGTATGTTCTGGAGGTTGACGTCACGCCTGTCCCGACAAATGCGCTCATCTGCTTCGAATTCGGCAATGACCGCCTTGCACGCTTGGCAGGTGTCAATATGACCGCTTAGCGCTGCCCGCTCTGCGGCAGGTACCTCGCCCACGTGCCACTGCATCAAACTGAATCGGGAGGGGCAGTCAGTCATTAGTTGCCTCCAGCGCATTGAGATGGGCCATCCGATCCCGGATTTTACTGAGGCGCTTGTTTACAGCCCTGCGGCTGATACCCAGGGAGGCGGCGATCTGGGTTTGATCCATGCCTGTAATGAAGTGGTCGACCACTATCGTTAGGTCGCGCCCATCGAGCCGGTCAATGAGGTGAGAAAGCACCTGGCGAGCTGCCATGGCGCGTCCTGGCGCGTCGGTATTGAGCTCTTCTAAATATTTAATATCCTTAAAGTTCAATGTCTTTCGACGCCTGCTGCGGAGTGAGTCGAGGCACACATTGGTGGCAATGCGGTAGAGCCACGAGCCAACCCCTGCTTTGTTTTCAAAACCCGAAAGTGCGTTGTACGCTTTCATAAAAGTCTCTTGCAGTGCATCTTCTGCATCGGCTTCGCTGCCCAACATGCGGCGGCAATGGTTGTAAATGACCCCTGCATATCGATCGTAAAGCGCCTCCAATGACGGGGTCGTCTGCCTATCCCCGCGGGTCATCTGTTTTCTCTTTATGGACGTATTTCATAGCAATTCTGAGAACCACCTTTTTTACTGGGTATCGATTTTAGCCAATTGCGCCGGTTTGGGCAAAATGCTGTAGCGGATGTTGCGGTCGCTCTAGGTTTGCCGGTAGATGCCCAGTAGATGCTATGACATGCGCCCAATTATGCCAAATCATTTAATATTTAATAAGGCATCAACAATAAACGTGTTGTGGTTGAACACCATTTTATGTAATTATTACTTTTGGACAACTGTTCTTTAATAAGGAGATATTAATATGTTTAGGATCGTTAAAACAATATTTTTTATATCCGTCATTCTTGCCATTGGATGCACCCGGCCCGTTGAAGAATTTCATGCCTCAGCCGCTGACTCAGATGCTGATTCTGATGCTGATTCTGACTCCGACTCTGACTCTGATACGGACACGGATACGGATACAGATACGGACACGGACTCTGACTCTGATACTGATACTGATACTGATACGGACTCTGACTCTGATACTGATACAGACACAGACACAGACACGGACTCTGACTCTGATACTGATACAGACACGGACACAGACACAGACACGGACTCTGACTCTGATGCTGATACAGATACAGACACAGACACAGACACGGACACAGACGCGGACACAGACACGGACACAGACGCGGACACAGACACAGACACAGACACAGACACAGACACGGATACAGATACGGATACGGGCACTGAATGCAATCCATCTGATCTGTGCTGCGATGAAAATGGCTTTTACGAACCCGCGGGAACGGTCTGTGGCGTAGATACCTGTCCCTCAGATATGTGTACCCAAATCAGTACCGTTCTGTGTTTTATCGATTATGATGAGACGTGCGATCTAACCTGTGACGGGGCAGGCATATGCAACGAATCGTGTGATTGCGAGGATGCTATCGTGCCTTGCCAGGTGAGCTGGGAAAACAAGTGCTGTGAGCCCACCTGCGATCCTGCGTCCGGATGCGCATCTGCCGAAATCCCGGGTGCCTGCTCTGATATATGCGGCCAGGGAACCGCGCCCCTCGCTATCAACAGGGCGTGCAATGGGTGCGGCGATAACTGGGGCACCGGTACATGCTCGGCCGGAACGTCCTTCGAGTGCAAGGACAATACCTCTCCCCACGCATGCACCTCGGTCGAGTGCGGGCGCACGACCTACTATTGCCACGGCAAAAACTTCTTTTGGCAATGGCATTTGTCCGATTCGATAGATGATTGCGGAGATGGCTGCTGCAACGGCAATGAGACCACAATAACTTGCCCAGACGATTGCGCGTGAGGCAATGGCATATCGCTGTGCTCGTCAAAACTCTATCCGGGACAAAATGGGTCTGCAGACAAACAAAAAGGAGGCGCGTTGTGCAAACTCTGTTCAGCCGGGGACGGTAGTGTAAAAAGTCAGGGGGAAAGGCGATAATGGTGACCACCCAAATATAACAATGCCCTTTGCAAAAGACAGCGTTCGTTTCCTGAAAGGTACCTGCCGAAATGAATATCAGGCTGCTTTTCGAATATACTGGTGATGTAACCCACCCAGGATTGGCAATGAGACCACGCTTCCGTTTTCTGGCGGATCCACTGCCCTCGGTATCGGACAGTCTTTGTCCAAGCCGACGTGTGTTCTTCTCGGGTTGTAGTAGCGGTCGATATATTCTTTGAAAATCCTAATGAGATGAGACTCGTTTATGATGACGCAGTGGTCCAAACACTCTCGGCGAAAACTGCCGATCACTCTCTCGGCGAAAGGATTTTGCCAGGGGCTTTTTCGAGCAGTGATGACCTCTTCGATGCCCATCGCCTTTACGCGATTACTGAATGTTGATCCGTATATACGGTCTCGGTCGCGAAGCAGAAAACGCGGTGTAGAATCATAGGGGAAGGCGTTTACAACCTGTTGGGCTGTCCAGTCAGCAGATGGCGAATCGGTAACGTTGAACTGCAACACCTTACGACGATCGTGTGAAATCAGAAAAAACACGAACAGAATTCTAAACGTAGCAGTGGGCACGGTGAAGAAGTCACAGGCCACGATATCGGCGGCGTGATTTTTCAAAAAAGTGCGCCACGTTTGAGACGGCGGCTTTTGGGGGCGCACCATGTATCTCTCTACTGTTGACGGCGAAACAACATATCCCAATTTCAGCAGTTCGCCGTGGATCTTTGTCGCGCGCCATCTATTTTCTCTGGACATTCGGTGAATCAGTTCCCGGATTTCGCGGCTCATTTTGGGGCGTCCTGGTTTCCTCTTGCGGCTCTTCCACCTCCAAAACAGCTTGAAGCCTTTGCGGTGCCATCCGATGACAGTTTCAGGTTTGACTATGACCAGTGCGTTCGACCATTGAGGCCAGATTTTTTTTAGCGCTACCCAAAAAGCCCTATCGGCATTGGTCAATTTCACACGTTTAGTGGAGCGCTTCATCACGGCTAGCTGCTGACGCAGGGCCAGGTTTTCAAGTGCGAGTTCACGTTTTGTTTTCCATAGCGAAGTTCCAGCGAGCAGCAGAGATTTCAAGAGGTCGAGCATGAGTTGGGGCTTTTCCTCAACGTATAGGAAAAGTCAATGGGTTTCTGATAGTAAGGAATTTTTAGGAGAGACAACTTCTAAATCCAGGCCTTTGGACCGGGCGCTCAATATGATAAATATGTTGTACCATTCGCGGAGAAAAAACAATGAAGATAGATTTGGATACGATTAAGAACACACCTCCTTGGGAATGGCCCGAAGAAGCATCAGGCGTGTTTCTGAAGGCCCTTCGAGATAGCGATGCAGATGACTCCGAACGGATCACCGCGGCTGAGTTGGCCGGTGATCTGGTGGCTATCAACGACGATTTGGCAGGAGAATTGTTGTCGATTGTGGGAAATGAAAATGAGTCAGTGGAGCTGCGCTATGCAGCGACAATTTCGCTTGGGCCGGTTCTCGAAGAGGCGGACACAGGGGAGTTCGACGATCCGGATGAAGTACCGATTACCGAAGAAACATTTCACCGGATCAAGGAATCGCTCCGCAAGCTATATACTGACGGAGATGTTCCTAAAAGGATACGGCGAGCGGCCTTGGAGGTGTCTGTACAATCTCCTCAGGATTGGCACGTGGGCGCAATACGTGCTGCGTACGCCAGCGGGGATGAAAATTGGAGACTGACTGCAGTGTTCGCCATGCGATTTGTACGTGGCTTCGATAAGGATATTCTCGCTGCCTTGAATAGTCATGATCTCCATATTCGCTACAATGCTGTCTGCGCAGCAGGGAATTGGGGTATCGATGAGGCATGGCCGCACATCACCAGGCTCCTTGAATCACCGGATACCGACAAGCAAGAGCTGATCGCCGCTATTGAAGCCTCGATCGAGATACGCCCGAAAGAAGCGGGAATGTTCCTCGTGGACCTGACAGACCATGATGACGAAGATGTTGTCGATGCCGCCCATGAGAACATGGCGATGGCAGAGGCGATGGCAGAAGCTGAAGAGCATGATGCACTCGATGAGGAGGACACTGATAGCCTCTTCTGACTTTTTCTTTTTGCCGTTCTCTTTGCGACTTTCTTCCAGCCGAGAAACGTCCACCCGTTGGATGATAGAGCACCTATCGCCCTTTTCAGCAGATCAGAGTAAAACGTCGGCTGTTCGTGTGCTATGTTCGCTCCTCGATGAACGAGCTCAAACTGATTGAAAAGCTCCGACTGATTGAAGCGTTGTTCTCCGGCGCCGCGACCGAAGGGGAGCGGGTGGCGGCCGATCGGGCCCGGGAACGGATCTTGGAACGGCTAAAGTGCTGGGAGAAAGAAGACCCGCCTCTCGAGTATCGGTTCTCAATGGGAGATATGTGGTCGCGCAAGGTGTTCGTGGCTCTACTGCGCCGATATGGCATCAGGCCGTATCGCTACAAGCGACAGCGCTACACCACGGTGATGGCCAAGGTCTCCAAGAAGTTCGTCGACGAAACCCTCTGGCCCGAGTTTCAGGAGATCTCAGAGACCCTGAGGACCTACCTCTCGGACGTCACCGATCGCGTGGTTTCCCAAGTGATCCACCAGGACAGCTCCGAGGCAGAGGTCGTGGAGGAGCCGTCCCAGCTTCCGCTCAGCACGGTATCCCCTGCGACGGATCCGAACCGGCAAAACGATGGTAGCTCTCAATCGGTGGATCCCAAAAAGCAACAGGGTGCTGCGGAACCGATGAGCCCATCAACTGCCAAGACTTCAAAAAGCCAGAAAAGGAGAAAGCGAAAGAAGAAACGAAAGCGACGATAGGCATGTTCAGAATGAGCTTGTACCTTCTCGGCGTACACCTGGACACGGGGATCACTATGGTTCAGGTAACTCTGAAAAACGTGCCTTGTTTTTCGCCGAATTTTACCATCCCAATCCAGTAGCCTGTCGATATCGCGTTGATGCTGGCGAAAGGCTATCTCCTCTTTGCCAAGCTTTTTGCAGTCCTTGCACAGATGCCTTCTATGCCCATTTCCCGAGAACTTCTCGTTCGGGCGAATGCAGCCGCAGCACCAGCAGTAGTGACCGCGATATTTTTTCTTTTTACTCATTGGTTCAAATTATCAAATTGCATCGCTGCACGATTGGGCCGATTTGGGTTAGAGTTCAGGCTTGCCCACCATGATCTTTACCCGCTTGCCGATGTCGGTGATCGACCGCGTGTAGTGGAATCCGTCCTTGTGGGCATCGAGTTTCTTGTCCACCAGGATCTTCTGGGCGTCATTCGCCGTAACCTTGGGTACGTTTTTCTTCGAGACGACCCACTCCATCGCGTCGGAGACCTCGGCATAGACACTGTTAACAAAGAAAACGCGCTCGTGAAAACTTCGGACTACTTTCTTGCCCTCGGTCGACCTGTCGCTGGCAGTGAGACCGATTTTGAGCCCAAACGCGGTGGTCTTGAGGAGGACGAATCCGACCAGGACACCGCCGTCATTTTCGATCAGAAGCCAGCGGTTGTACTCGAATAGAGCGTACTTATCCGGGATGTTGAAACGCTCATCAATTGCGCCGTAGGTAGCGGTGTACATATCGAATACCGAATCGAGAAGCACGTCGTCGAGGTCGAGTGGATCGACTGCCTCATAAGGAGACTCAGTCGAGGTAACCCACTCCAGGCGCTCAGAAAGGGCCTTCACGCTAACGCGTGCGACAAGAAAGGTGCTGTCAGCGCTCATTTAGCCGATGCCCTGGGAGGCGTCTTCGGTTTCAGACTCGAGATTGACTCGGCCTGTTAGATCCTCTGCTGCTTCATACAACCCTTCCTTCTGAGCCGAGGCGATGGCGAGTGCGATCTGGTGGCGTTTGAGCAACCGATCAAGAATTCGCAAATCGCTGAGGTTCTCCTTGAGCACACCTTCCGTATATTCATCCAACGGCAATTTTTCGACACGCGCAAGCCAAAGAAGGTCTTCTTTGCTCAGATTCCTCAGCTCTTCGATTTGCGGATTGCGAATGTGTTTCGGTGCACCGCGAAGCAGATTCTCGACAATCATGAAGGCCAGCCTGGATTTATAATCACCATCTAAAAACGGTTCGAAGCGAGCGTACGAGGTCAACATCGCCGTTGGATTGTTGCGCCGTCCAACAGTATAAACCGACTGCGAGCTTTCCATATCGTTGACGATCCCACTGAGCCGAGCTCTAGCGTCGCGAATATTGAGGTGAACAACCGGAGGACGGCTGGTTCTCTCCTGCGTTGCGGTTAAATTTCCGTCTTGAACAATTTCTTTGGCCATATCGTTTCCTCTTCTGAGGTAGCAAAATGTGTACACGATGATCATTGTGTACAAGTTGATCATAATTCCGTTTTTACTTGCCGTCAAGATGTCGCTCGTCAAAACTCTTGTGCCTCGACAAAACTCTATCTGACGTAAAATCTTCGACAAAACACCGCGCTGAATGGAGATCTGGGAAGTTACTTTCAAACTTCAGATGAGAGAAAAACGTTGGATAGTAGTTTCAAATCAATACCTATGCGAAATGAAGACACATGTTGAGCGACAATTAGAAGTTCCCATCGGCGACAATTAGACTTCCCCACATATCGGGTGTCGATGGAAACTGAATAACCGATACTCCTCTTCTGGAAAGGAGGCGTAGCGGTTGCGAGTTACAGATGCCCAAGTGAGGAAACTGATGGAAGAAATGAGTAAGCACGGACTAATTGGACGGGCGTCGATGATGGCTGGTATGGATAGGAAGACCGGTCGGAAGTACATCCGGTCCGGGACGCTTCCCTCACAGATGGAGAAGGACCGGACTTGGCGGACACGCCAAGATCCATTCGAGGAAGACTGGCCGAGTATCCGATCAATGCTTCAAGCTGATCCCGGCCTTGAGGGCAAGACGCTGTTTGATTGGCTGACGAAGGAGCGACCAAGAAAATATAACGCTGGACAGCTGAGGACACTCCAGCGCCGCATCAAACAATGGCGAGCCTTAGAAGGCCCATCAAAGGAGGTTTTCTTCGACCAGAAGCATCGACCTGGAGAGGCAATGCAGACGGATTTTACCAATGCTAATGAGCTAAACATTATCATTGCTGGTGAGCCTTTTGACCATCTTTTATGTCATCCCGTGTTGCCCTACAGCAATTGGGAGTGGGCGACGGTCTGCC
>JASJCT010000068.1 GCA_030065855.1 Myxococcota bacterium | reverse complement strand
CCAAGCAATTGTTTTCAAAGGTAAAATTCGATTGGACGTGTCAAAATCCCCCTAACCCCCTTTTTCAAGGGGGAGATCCTTTACCCGGCATAAAAATAGCAAAAATCGCGACATTTGCCCTTAACCGAATGCCATTGCTCGCAGGGAAGGGGGCAGGGGGGATGGGTTTTCGTAAGTAATCCAAAACGCATTTTTCATTGAAAATTTGGTAGCAACAGCTTACCTTTCAATCGCATCTTACTAGGCAAAAGGCCACAGCTATGGAGGTGGTAAATCCCATGAAATCAATTGTTTTGATCCTCTTGGTGTTGTTGTTGTCCTGTGTCTGTTTTGGCGTAGGTGTCAAGGACGCGGAGGAAGCAGCGCACAGCAACGAGGCAGCGCGTTACTACATCGTCGATACATACAAATACGACAGTTACGAGTTGGTGCAGTTTACGTTGGCTGTTTTATCACACTATTCCTACATCTTGGTGAGCGGATCAGATGCGCTGGTGGTGGATCCAGGGCGGGACGTGCAGACCTATGTGAAGTACGCCAAAGAGCGCAACCTTAAAATCGTGGGAGTCTTTTTGACCCATTCTCACGCTGACTTTGTGGCAGGGCACGTCGAATTGCAGCGCGCCACCGGAGCGCCGATTTACGCTGGTTACAAAAGTGGGGCGCAGTTCAAACACACTGCGGTTAAAAATCAGTCCAAAATAAAAGTGGGTCGGGCCACGCTGACCGTCTTGGAGACGCCGGGACACACGCCCGACGGCCTGTGCGGGCTGGTGGGCAGCATCGAGGGTAAACCCGACCTATTGTTCACCGGCGATACGCTGTTTGTCGGCAGCGTGGGACGTCCCGACCTCTTGGAGGGCCAGATGTCCGCGGCTGGCCTGGCCTCCATGTCGTTCGACACCTGGCACCAGGTGCTATCCAAATTGCCCGATACAGTATCGATTTTTCCGGCCCACGGTGCAGGGTCGCTCTGCGGCGCAAACCTGAGCGACGAACCCACCTCCACCCTCGGCCAACAACGGGCGGAGAACCCTTATCTGCAGTACGCCAATCGCTCCGAGTTCATCACCGCGGTGCTGCAGGATTTGCCCGAAGCCCCACAATACTTCAAGCACAACGCCGCGCTGAACAGAAAAGGGCCGCCCCTGGTCAACTGGCAGGCGCCGTCGCCACCGATTCGACCCCAGCTGTCGCTCAGCGATCCCGGTAGGTACTACGTTGTGGACCTGCGGGAGGCCAAGGAATATGCCCCCAGGCACATCCCCAACTCCGTGAATATCGCCCTGCGCGGCCGCGTGGAGACCTGGGTCGGCATCATGGTGCCCTGGGAGGCCAATTTGGTGCTGGTAGGCCATCCCGACGAGTTACGCGAAGCCACACAGCGGTTGCACCGGGTGGGGTACACTGGCAAGGGACTCACTTGGGAGAAGTGGGAAAAGGCCGGGCTGCCCACGGCAACCAATAAGTTGGTCCAGCCCAAACAGCTCTATGAAATGATGCAAAACAACACCAGCCCCGTGGTGGTAGATGTACGGCTGCCCAAGGAGTGGATGGGGGTGCGTATCGGCAAAGTGCTCAATCTACCGCTCAATCACCTGGCAGAGCTGTCAGCAAAGTTGGACCCCAACGAACCAGTGGTAACGGTCTGCAATTCGGCCTTTCGCTCGAGCATGGCCGTGGGGGTGTTGGAGCGCGAGGGATTCAAAGACGCAGCAAGTCTGGACGGGGGCGGCAAGGAGTGGATCAAGCTCGGCTTACCCACGATGCAGGCCAAAGCCGCGGGCAAGGGAGCGGCACAAGCAGTGCCGCTGCGCAGTGTGGCCCTGCCCGAACGCATGCAACCCGCATCGTTGAATCGACTGATGCTCGACCTTCCGGGCTCCTTTGAAATAGTGGATATCCGCCCGCCACAGGCGTTCGCTGATTTTCACCTACCCGGCTCCACCAATCTCCACATTGCCGATTTGATCGCCGATCCAGCCTACCTGGTGGGCAACGTACCGCTGATCATCGTTGATCGGGACGGTACCTTGGCCATGGCAGCCGGCGGCATCTTGGCACAAAAAACCGGCCGCCCGATTCGCGTGCTGTCTGGCGGATTGAGCCAATATTGGCGCGAATCCAACCTGCCCCGGGGCACACTGTCGCCGATTCCCGCCGGTGAGCCCGCTCCTGCAGCCAGTCCGGGGACTGCGCCCGCGCCCGTCGCGCCACCGGCGCAGCCCCAAAAGCAGTCGAAGCGACCCAGTGCGGGGTGTTAGCGATGACCCAACCAACATCACGATACCTCAATCCGTATATCGGCGGTCTGCTGCTCGCGGGACTGCTGTTGATTTCTTACCTCATCCTGGGCACGGGCATCGGCGCTTCAGGTGGGCTGGCCCGTCTCGCGGCCACTATCGAGGGGCTTGTCGCCAGTGAGCATGTGCGAAACAGCGCCTATTTCGGTCGCTACGGTGCCTCACCACTCAGTTATTACCTGGTGTACATGCTCATCGGGTCTGTACTGGGCGGTTTCGTCTCCGCCTTCTTGTCCGGTCGGTTCAAACGGGGATACGAAAAGGGCGCCAAATGTCACACCAAAACCAGGGTAATGTTCGCACTCGTCGGCGGCATTTTGGTGGGGTACGCCAGTCGGATGGCTAGGGGCTGCACGTCAGGACAGGCCCTTTCCGGAGGGGCATTGCTGCTTACGGGCAGCCTGTTGTTTGTGGTGTGCCTGTTCATCTCCGGATACGCCACAGCGCGATTTTTCAAGAGGCAGTGGCATGATTGAGACATTTTACAGCTCAGGGACATTGCAATCCCCCCAGGCGTTTTTGGTGGCGTTCTTGATCGGCATTGTGTTCGGGGTGATTCTGGAACAGGTGGGGTTCGGTAGCTCCAGGCGGCTGTCAGGGGTGTTTTATCTGCGGGACATGGCAGTGTTCAAAGTGATGTTCACCGCATTGGTGGGCACGGCCATCGGATATGGCGTGCTCGAGGGGGTCGGGTTGGTCAGCGACCACAACACCCATCTGGTCTCCACGGTGGTCGGCGCCAACATTGTCGGCGGGCTGATTTTTGGCGTGGGGTTTGCCATGGCTGGGTGGTGTCCCGGCACCGCGGCTGTGGGACTGGCCAGTGGCAAGTACGATGCCGGCGTCTTTCTGGGGGGTATTGTGATCGGATGCATCTTGTACAACGAGACCTTTCCCATAGTAGAGCCACTGCATAACTGGGGCGGTGCTGGTGCGCACTTTTTCTTTGACACGCTGCCCATCGGTCGTGCTGGCATGACGCTGGTGATGTTGCTCGCCGCTGCTGGATGTTTTTACGTTTCCGAGCGGGTGGAAAATCCAGCCTCAAAGAAGTTCACCATGAAAGACAACAAAGTGGTCATTGCCGTATTGCTCGTTTTCGGCGCAGTGACGTTTGGCCTGCTGATTGTGCCAGGTCAGGGATCGGCGGGCGCATATCGGGGCCGGGGGCTGCTCGAAGCAGTGGAAGAGGGATTGGACCACGTGGATCCGCCAGAGCTGGCGCGCCGAATGGTGGCTGGCGAGAGGGATTTGATGCTGGTCGACGTGCGACCCGAAGACGAATACAACCGCTTTCATCTCAAAACCGCGCGCAACATTCACTTATCTGATCTACCCGGTGCATTGGCGCCCTACAAAAATGTGGGGACCATTGTCCTTTATTCCAACGGCATGACCCACCCGGCCCAAGCGCGGGACGCCCTAACCCGCATGGGATACAAAAATGTGTTCATCCTCACCGAAGGCCTGACCGGATTTGTGGATCAATGCCTTACGCCAGTCTCATTGCGCGATGAACCCGTCCCCGAAGCCCTTGCTCAAGAGATCCGCCTCTGGCGGGCGTTCTTCCTAACCGCTACGACCCGTACAGCTCGGTTGTAGTTGGGCCTGTGAGGGTTGGGGAGGGGGGCCCCAAGACTGTCTACAAGGGTTGCAGATGATTGAAAAGATCCGCATATTGCTGGGTACATACGGACATGAGCCAGAGGAGCGTATGATCTGGAGGAAGACTCACAAGGCCATGAAAACAGCGCGTGCAGTTACCTTGTCTGGTTTGCTCGCGTTGCCGTGGGTCGTCGTGATGATGACTGCTTGCGCCTCGACCACGACCGAACGTCTCGGCTTGCCTCCTCTACAAACGGTCTCTAAAGTCGATCTGTTGCGATACACCGGCACGTGGTTTGAGATCGCTAGCTATCCCCAGCGATTCCAAGAAGGATGCACTGGCACGACAGCGATCTACACCCTTCGCGAGGACGGAGAGATCGGCGTTGTCAATCGTTGCCGCAAGGGATCTCTGCAGGGCAAAGTGGATTCGGCCGAGGGACGCGCGCGTGTGGTGGACGAAACGACCAACGCCAAGCTCGAAGTGACCTTCTTCTGGCCCTTCTGGGGCGACTACTGGATCATCGACCTGGGCGAAAACTACGAGTATGCAGTGGTCGGGCACCCAGGCCGGGACTACCTTTGGATCCTGAGCCGCACGCCCACCATGGATGACGCCGTTTACAAGGGCATCCTCGATCGCCTTCAAGTTAAGGGCTATCAGCTCGATCGGCTGCGTAAAACCCAACAGTGGACAAAAGCGCCGGGGTCAGTCCCAGCAGGGAGCTGACCATGCGACTCGGCCTCTGTTGCCTCTTTGTTGAGGAAGACATCCGCTTCCGGACAACCACTGCCTCGGCCTTGTCCAAGCTCAACCGCAACCAACGCGCGGACAAGCTGCGCACCCTTGCCAAACAAAACGCGGCATCACTCTATGCAGCTATCGATTACTGCGCGAACCACGGCATCGGCTGCTTCCGGGTCAACAGTCAGATCCTGCCATTGAAGACCCATCCCGAGCTCGGCTACCATACCGACCTGCTCGGCGCGGAAATCATCGGCGCCTTTCGCCGCTGTGGCGAGCTTGCCCGTCGCACAGACACCCGCATCTCCTTTCACCCCGACCAGTTCGTTGTCTTGAGCTCGCCCAAAGGCCGTGTGGTGGAGAATTCTCTCGCGGAACTGGAGTACCAGGCCGAGGTCGCCGAGTGGATCGGTGCCGATGTCATCAACGTACACGGTGGAGGCGGATACGGAGACAAGCGCGCCGCCTTGGAACGATTGGCAAGCGCCATCGGTGACCTGTCGGAACGAGCGAGATCCCGCCTCACCCTGGAAAATGATGACCGCACGTACACGCCTCGCGACCTGCTGCCCATCTGCGTGCAAATCGGCTTGCCCTTGGTCTACGATGTTCACCACCACCGCTGCCATAGAGATAACCTCGATGTGGAGACTGCCACCAAGCGTGCGATCGACACCTGGAACCGAGAGCCACTGTTTCACGTGTCGAGCCCGCGGGACGGGTGGCGTTCCGACAATCCGCGTTCCCATAGCGACTACATCGATCTGCGCGACTTCCCTTCCTTTTGGGATGAGCTGGACATCACCGTCGAGGTGGAAGCCAAGGCCAAGGAGTTGGCAGTGCGCAAGCTGAAGACAGCCCTTGAGCGGCGAACCAAACGAAACGCGGCCCAAGCTAGTCAGCTATCCACTTCCGACAGGATGGGGTAGGTCCTGTTCAGCCAGGTAGGGAAGCCAGGTAGGGACATTCCCCTGCCACCTCTGCCAGCACCTGCCTGGCATACTTGAGACTCGTATCGTAGCTTACACATACTTCATCTCGCCTTGATGTGGCGATTTCGATCTTGGAAATAGGGGTGTTGGATGGCGTGTGCAGCTGCTTCATGTCGAGAGTTGACATCCAGACTGGCCAAGATCGCCGATACGTGGTGGTCAACTGTTTTCGGCGAGATAAATAAACTGCTGGCAATCTCATTGTTTCTTAGGCCATTAACGAGCAAGGAAAGCACATCCAATTGGCGGTTGGTCAGGCCAAAGGGATTCTCTCGCGTTGAGGTCCTGGGCTCCCGCGGCATTTGGCATATGCCGCGCTTTTTTAAGTTCTGGCGCAGCGCCCTAGCAGCGGGTTTTGCACCCAAGCGATCGAAAATTTCGAGCGCCTTGATCTGGGCTTCACAGCCCCCCTCGGCCAGTGCCCTTGCGCATTCGTAGGGGCAGCCCAAGGTCTCCCAGGCTTCTGCTGCGCCCTGCCAATCGCCGGCGATTTGCAGGGCATATGGCCGCGCCGTCCACTCTGGTACATCTACTTTTTCCCCTGCCCAACTGCGCAGCAGTGAAAGCTCGCCGACAAACCACGGATGGCGTTTGCTTATCGCTAGGTCGTATACCGAATTAACCGCATCCCGTGCCCCAGCCCGTTCACCTGCGAGCAATGCAGCCTCTGCTCGGGCACTCTGTACCAGGCCGAGATAGGGAAGATTGCTTGTCTGAGTGGCCAGTTGAAGTGCATCTGTCAGCACTTTAAACGCACCGAATTCCCCCTGTAGCGCTCGCAAGCGGCCCTGGGCGACCATCAGTGGAATCTTACATAGTGCTGAATCGGTCGGGTTTTCGTGCAATTTTCGAATGACCCGTTCAGCATCGCGCCATTTGCCCAGGTGGATATACGTCAATGCCAACCATGCGGACATGGTGCGGCTAAAGATATCGAGGGTCTGATCAGCGACGTATTCTAATCCTGCTAATAAATATCTCTCTGCTTGAAAAAAATGGCGGAGTTCTGAAGAACAGGCACCCAGGTATAGGTACAGGTTTGCTATATGCGTCCCTTGGCCGATTTCCAACTCCAGCTTCAATCGCTCCTCTAAGTAGGTGCGCCCGCGTTCATAGTCCTGAAACATTTGGGCTGAACCCACGGCCACATGTGCCATTCCCTGCACGTACAGATCGTTAAATGTCTCTGCCAGGGCAATCGCTTTGTTGCCCCACTGGATCGCGTCGTCAATATCCCTGTTGGCCAACCTTAGGGTGGCTTGGGCCCGATATGCCATGGCCAGCTCTTGACTCGGGGGCAGGGGCGTCAATAACTCAATTGCCTCGCGACTCACCTGCTCAGCCCGGGCGTTTTTGCCGTGGTTCCGCAGCATAATGGTCAGTCTGGCAAGTGCCTGTCCCTGTTGCCGGATTTTTTTCAGCTGCTGCCAGGTGGCGAGCGCTTTTTCCATTGTTTCAATCGCTGCGACAGGACGCTCAATGAGATTGCACTCCCTAGAATAGGCTTCTAGGAGCAGTGCCCGATCTGAGAGGTCCAAATCGCCGGCGTAGCGCAGCACCATTGCATACAGGGCGGCAGCTTCCCGATGGGCCCCAGATGCCGATGCTTGCTGGGCTGCAGCTGGTCCGTATTCAAGCACTGCATCCCGATTGCCACTGGCCTCTGCGTGGTGCGCAAGTCGCGCTAAATTCACAGGGGTGGATGTTGGTGTTTTAAATGCGTCGAGGATTCGGCTGTGCAGGGATGTCTTGCGGTTGGTAGAGATCGTCTCGAGGATTGTCTCTCGAGCCAACTCGTGCCGGAAGACCAGGGCATCCCCTTTTTCCAACAGCAAGCCAACGGTCAAACATTCTTCGACAGCGTCGGTTCCCAAACCGGTGACTGCTGCCAACAGCTGGGGTTCAACGCGCTGTCCAATCACAGCTGCGGCTTCCAGTGCTGATCGCCCCTGATGGGAGAGCCGGGCAGCTCGGGCTAGGATGACGTCTCTAATCGTCGCTGGAATACCGATTTCCCCATTGGCCAATACTGCAGAAACAAAAAAAGGATTGCCCCCACTGCGGCGGTGGAGTGCCTCTGGATTCAACGGTTGATCCCCAACCATTGTCCGTACGGCGCTCTGACTTAAAGGTGGTAGTGAAACGCGACGCAATGCTGTCGTTGTAGCGAGATCCCCCAGCACAATGCGCAGCGGGTGGTCTCTATCCAGCTCATTGTCTCGATAAGTCAGAATCAAAAGGGTCGATGTTCGAGAGATGCGACGACCGATGTATCGCAATAAATCGAACGTGGCCGCGTCTGCCCAGTGGATATCTTCTAATACGACGATGGTTGGATTTGCTTTCAGCGTTTCCAGAAAAGCAGAGAAAAGCTCGTTGCGACTGGCTTCTGGCGCAAGGAGCGAAGAAATCCGCGCTGGCATTTGGCCAGCCATCTCACACAAAGGGCCCAGGGGACGCGGCGTAAACAAAGGGTCGCACATCCCCCAGAGCACGCGGACACCATTATTTTGACGTCGTGTAAAGTGCTCGACGAGCGTGGTCTTACCGATTCCGGCCTCACCGCTTACTAAAGCAATATTTCCTTTCTTAGTACGCGCCGCTCCAAGTGCGCCTGTCAATTCATCAAAATATCTGTCGCGCTCAAGAATTCTCATGGATGTTGTTCCAGGCCACGTCGTTTTCAACCGTGTCATTAATTATTTTTTATGAATATTGATTAAAACTATTATATGGTTGGGAACTGACTTTCAAGAGTTTCTATAAAAAATTACATTATCCTGCCTGCTTGATAGTTATTGAGTAAATAGTAGAGATCCAGCACATGCAAGTGAAATAGATGGGGTTGATATGAGCAATGATGTTAATATTATCATGATGTTACTTTTTTTCCGTTTTTATAAATGCGTGGTATTACACAGCTGATACTTCGCTCCCTATGGTTATGCCGATAAAGCAGCATGCCAAGTATGCACAACAAATAAAACGTGGATTTTCAAGGCTTTCTGTTATAAAAATAAATGTGGGAAGATGGCATACTGGCCGTCGATTCCCAATAAGGACCGCATGTTGACAGTTGCTTTTGACATAGTATTTAGACCATATCGAATACCTTGGTTGTTGTGACCCTTAACCAGCAGGCGTCCGGGCCGGTCGGCCAGGGCACGACGCAACGCGGCTACATGTGCGGGCCTGCATGGGGCATTGTATACCCAGCCAATCGACGACACCGTCATGTAGGGTGTGGCTTCACGCACCTCTGTGATGTATTGCACTGGGGACGGCGTGGGATAAACCCACGCCCTACAATCTTCGGGGGCATTGTCCCCCAAAATCACCTGTATTTTGCCAAGGAGCATACCAATGCCAGTAGTTGATGCGGCCAAGCGGCAGAGAGTGATGGCCCGATCCATGAAGCTCGGGCACTGTATCTGCGACCCCAAACGTCCATGTCCGTGTGATATTTTTACAGGTCAGGGGATCTGCCCCTGTGCTGGAGAGCGACCAGACCCGGTGGATCTTACGGCACTTAAGCTCACCGATATTGTTCACAATGCCGGGTGCGCGTCCAAGATTGCAGCGACCGACCTGGAGGGATTTTTATCGCGCCTGCCCAGCATCGAAGATCCTGCCGTGATTTCCGGCCTACCTGCAGGGGATGACGCGGGCATTTATCGCCTCTCCGATGATGTCGCCCTTGTTCAAACCGTGGATGTGTTTACGCCCTGTGTGGATGATCCCTATGTTTTCGGCAAGATCTGCGCGGCTAACTGTCTCTCGGATATCTATGCCATGGGCGGGACGCCCAAAACAGCCCTCAGCGTGCTCGCCTTTCCATCTGAAACCCTTGACGGCGAAATCATGTTTCAGATGATGCAGGGCGCCATAGAGGTGCTGAACGAAGCCGGGTGCGCGCTCATCGGTGGGCACAGCATCAAGGACGAAGAGATCAAACTCGGGTTTGCCATCACCGGCCTGATCGACCCGGAACGCGCCGTATCCCTAGAAACTGCCGCGGTCGGAGACACCCTGATTATAACAAAACCCCTCGGCACCGGGGTCCTCAGCTTTGCAAAGCAAATCGGTCGGATCGACGCATCTGGACTTCGTCAGGCCGAGCAATCCATGCTGCAGCTCAATAAAACCGCGGCCGACGCTATGAATGCGGTGGGGGTATCTGCCTGCACTGATATCACCGGCTTTAGCCTGTTCGGTCACCTGGTCCGGATGGTACGCAGATCCCGCGTTACTGCTCGGATCTTTGCCGATGCGCTGCCAGCTTTTGACGGCGCCTTGACCCTGCTCAATGAGGGCGTGATACCAGGCGCTATCGAGCGAAACAGGGAATTCGTGGGCGAAGACCTGCTGATATCAGAAGACATAGATGAGGCCCAGGCCTACCTTGGGTTTGACGCGCAGACATCGGGGGGATTGCTCATCGCCGTGCCCGAG
Organism: Myxococcota bacterium; assembly: GCA_030065855.1. Classification (GTDB taxonomy): domain Bacteria; phylum Myxococcota_A; class Polyangia; order JAAYKL01; family JAAYKL01; genus JASJCT01. The sequence goes on along the minus strand of JASJCT010000068.1, from coordinate 34,292 downwards.
GCACACCGGGAGCCATTGTGCAACGCGCTAATTGACAACCGGATCATCCCGTACGTTATTGGCAAAATCACCGAGCCCTCAGACGGAAAAATAGCGCTCGTCAAAGGGCCGGACGACGCCCGTCCTCTGCAGGTGATCAACCGGGAATCGTTTGCCCCGCTAAAAGCCAGCGCCACACCAGCGGCCGCCCAGGCCGAGCCTGCCCAGGCCCTTTTGGAAAGCGCGACAGCTGAATCGCCAGAGGTGCAGCCTGGGATTGAACCGAGCGATCTCACCACAGACGACGACAAGCACGATCCCGGCTGCTGCGCAGATGTCTTTGGCGAAGCCCCGTCCCAGGCCCCTGGCCCAATACAGGGCTCCACTGCCCCGGTTTCAATGGCCGCGTTTGGAGATCTCATGCAGTCGGCTGGATCTGCCGGCTTGCTAGACGAAAAGACCAAGGAGCTGATTACCTTTGCCCTGGTGCTCCTTTCGAGATGTGAGCCGTGCTTGGCCGTTCACTTCGAAAAAGCCCGAAACATGGGCATCACCCAACCAGAGCTCGATGAGGTTGCCTGGTGTGCCATTGCCATGGGAGGGGCGCCTGTAAAAATGTTCTACACATCGTATCTAGAAAAGGAAACAAACAAAGAAGGAGGTCTACAATGAAAGCGACGACAGGGATTGATCTTAGCTCGGTTCAAGGGGTTTATAACGGGGCAGAGGGTGACCTGTGGGAACTGGTGATGGGAGAGCAGATCCACATTGGCGGCTTTGTTTCGTCCATGGCCCTGGCTGAAAAGGCAGGTATCGGCGCGGGCATGACCGGGGTCGACCTTTGCTGCTGCAACGGGGCAGGCATGCGGTTTCTAGTTCGCTTTCGCAATGTGGCGTCCATGCAGGGGGTGGATGCCACTGAGACCGTGGTCAACCGGGGCAAGCAGCGATGCAGCGACGAGGGAATGGCTGACAAAATAACCTTTCACCTAAAAGATGTACTCAACAGTGGCTTGCCGAGCGGGCAGGCCGATTTTGTGTGGGGCGAGGATGCATGGTGCTACGTGGTGGATAAGGCCAAGCTCATCTCAGAGGCCGCACGCCTGGTCAAACCGGGCGGTTTTGTCGCCTTTACCGATTGGGTGCTCGGCAGCGTTGCTATAAGCGATGCCGAAGCCGATCGATTTCTCAAGTTCATGAAATTTGCCAATGTCCAGTCGGTTGGGGGATACAAGGAACTGCTCGAAGCCAATGGATGCGAGGTAGCTGTTGCCGAAGACACAGAGCAATTCGCGCCGCACGTGGATCTCTACCTGGATATGCTCAACAAGCAGCTCACGTACGACGCGCTCAAGATAATCGGCTTTGACATGGATTTGATGCAGGCCATGGGCGGCGAGATGGCATTTATGCAGGAGCTCGCCCACGCCAAGAAGATCGCCCAGGGTCGGTTTGTCGCTATAAAAAAATAAGCATTTCAAAAAGGTGACGTGATGAGCAAGTGCAGTGGAGATTTCAAAGGGAAAATAGAGACCACGGATCCGAGCAAAGCACCGGTTTCGACCTGAGGCACTGCGCCTGCCGGACGGGATCCGGCTGGGTCGACCCCGGCGTCTATTGCCTGGTTTCACGATATGATCGACCACTGCTACGACTACGCAGCAGCGCAAAAGGCGCAGGGGGCTAAGATCGTCGGTATCATGTGCGAATACACGCCCCGTGAACTCATCATGGCGGCTGGCGGCGTACCTGTTTGCCTGTGCGGTGGATCAGAGGAGATGATCCCTGCGGCCGAAGAGGTACTGCCGTCCAACCTGTGCCCGCTCATCAAATCGACCTACGGCTACAGTGCGACAAGGGAAAACCCCTTTTTAGAAATGGCAGATTTGTTGGTGGCCGAGACCACGTGCGACGGCAAGAAAAAGATGTACGAGCTTCTGTCTGAACGCCATCCCATGCATGTCTTGGAGCTGCCGCAAAAACCAGACGAAGCCGATGCGTTTGACCACTGGCTCAAGGAGCTCTTTAAGCTCAAGGAGGTCCTTGAAGAGCAGTTTCAAACTGAGATAACAGACCAAAAGCTGGGTGCAGCCATCGCGCGGATGAACGCGGAGCGGGACTTGAAACGCAGACTTGCCGGCCTGATGAAAAGCAATACACCCCCGCTCACCGGCATGGAGCTGCTCGACTTAAAGAGCATTATCTCGGGCATACCAGCGGATTTCGAGCAGTATGAAATGGCCCTAAAGGAGTTGCCAGGTCGCCAGATAGACCCGCCGGCTAAGGATCGGGTGCGGGTGCTGCTGACCGGGGTGCCCCTTCCCCATGGGGCAGAGCGGGTGATGGGGTTGATCGAGGACAACGGCGGCCTGGTGGTGTGCCAGGAAAACTGTACTGGCATAAAACCCCTGATCGAGGACGTGGATCCAACCGCAGCCGATCCCATGCGCGCCATAGCTGAAAAGTACTTTCACCTGCCCTGTTCGGTGATGACGAAAAACACGGCGCGCATGGACTTGATGCGGCAGTTGGTCCAAGACTACCGACCCCACTGTGTGGTCGAGGTCATCTGGCAGACCTGCTTGACCTATGACCTCGAGACGGTCCACGTCAAACAGCTGGTCGAGCAAGAGTTGAACCTGCCTTACCTGCGGATCGAAACAGACTACTCGCCATCGGATTCCGCGAGAATCGCGCTTCGGCTTCAGGCACTGTTCGAGATGTCGCAGGGAAGCTCGTGATAGTACCGGGGTCTTCCTGTGGAGGATGAGAAGCGGATTGCCTTTACCTCGCCGTTCGTGCCGCCCGAGTGGATCGCCGCCCACGGGGTGGTCCCGTTTATGTTTCGGCCACAGGGCACGGCTGACGGGTCTGGATGGATCGAGAACCGGGCAGGCGTGTGCGCGTTCATGCGCGCCTTTGTAAACGAAGCCGTGGTTGATGCGCGCATCTCCGGTCTTGTCATCGCAACCACCTGCGATCAGATGCGCCGCGCCGCAGATGCCCTTGCCAAGGGCTGCACCAAACCTTTTTTCCTGATGCACGTGCCTGCTACATGGCAGACACCTGGTGCACATCGATACTACACTGCCGAAATTATCCGCTTGGGCAAGTTCCTCGAGGGACTCAGTGGGGGAGGGCGCCCCTCGCCGACCGAGCTCGCATCTGTGATGCGGCACTACGAGGCCGGGCGCAGCAATATTGCTGGGCGGCTGGGAACGATGCGCGGGTCAGGTCTGACAGATGCCTTGAATGATTTCTTTGCAGCTGGCACGCTTCCCCAACCACAAGCCACCGTGACCCGCGGTATACCTGTTGCGGTTGTTGGCGGCCCCCTGTCCCGAACAGATTGCCAGATCTTCGAAGCCATCGAGCAAAACGGCGGCGCCATCGTATTGGACGGCACGGAAAACGGCGAGCGGGCACTACCGCTGAAATTCGACCGCCGTCGATTGAACGAAGCGCCCCTGGATGTGCTGACACACGCCTATTTTTCAGGTATCCCAGACGTGTTTCGCAGACCCAACAGCGCGTTGTTTGCCTGGCTGCAGCAGCAGGTCCAAGAGCGCAACGTACAGGGCATGGTTCTCGCGCGCTATGTGTGGTGTGACTGTTGGCACGCAGAAGTGCACCGCATCAAAGAGTGGTTGAACATTCCGGTTATCGATGTCGATGTGGCCGGCAGCAATGTCACTGCGAGGCACCTCACGCGAATACAGGCCTTTATGGAGGCCATGGGATGATCGAACTGCCAAAGCAGCTGACACTTGCCGAGTGGGACGCGCGATATCAATCCCTGAAGGCAGCCGGCCATCGCGAGCCACCCTATGGCGGACCACTCAGCCGTCATCTCGAAGACGGGGACTATCGCTTGCAGCGCCTTACCTTTGACAACGCCCCTGCCAGCCTGCGGCTGTGGAATTTTCTACTTACCGAGGAAGAGCGGCTGAGACATGCCAGAGCTGCTGGTAAAAAGTTAGTCGGCACGATGAAAGACCTGGGAACCGTCCCCATCATGGCCTATGCCTTTGATGAAATAGTGGCGTTCTATCCAGATGGTGCGTGGTGGATCCCGTGCGTGATGGAGCTGAGCGCAGGCCTCCTGGATATTGCCGATGCAATGGGTGTGGATCAGTCGTTTTGCCCGGTGCGCGCCATGATCGGCGCGTTTGTTACCCAAGCTCATTTTCCTTTGCCAGATCTATTGACCTGCAGTGTGGGCGCGGTTTGCGATGATTTTTCAGCCATTGCTCAGCGACTTTCAGGTCTCGGGCATTCCATCCACTGGTGGGAAATACCCCATCGGCGAGCCCCAGAACAAGGGGAGGACCCTGTGGTGCTGCCCGGTGGGTTTGCAGCAACCGCCAGTGACGTTGCATTCGTGAAGAGAGAGCTCGATCGTATCCTGTCGGTTCTTGAAACCCTGGCGAGCAGAAAACTATCGGACGACGCCCTAAGCCACAGCATTCGAACGGCCAACGACGTTCGCATGGCCATGGCCCGCTTGCGTCGAGACGTGTTTACTGCAGACCCCTGTCCCCTCCCTGGCCTTGAAATGCTCATCGTGGAGATGCTGGCCATCCACTATTGCTCGGATCGGGAGGAGACACTACAGGTTATCTATGACCTCATTAAAGAGGTGGACCAGCGGCGACGCACTGGCGTCGGCTATTTTGCGAAGGATGCAGTGCGCGTGTTTTGGGTCAATCCGGTCGCGGATCTACGGGCCATGAACTTGCTCGAGGAAATGGGCGGACGGATCTGCGGTACTGAATACCTGTTTACCCATGCCCTCGATCCCATACCAACGGATATCGACCCCATGACCGCGTTGGCTCAAATGGCGCTTGCCGATCCTATGGTTGGAGCGACCCAAGATCGAGCCCACCGGATCGTGCGGGACATTGTGCAGTTTGGCTGTGAAGCTGTTATTGTTTCAAAAATTCCCGGCGCCAGCCACTGTGCCCTAGAGGGCGGGATCATCGCGGATGTGGTCAGTGGACAGCTGGAGATGCCGGTTTTAGAGATTGAAGTACCGCCGGTTAGCGATCCGGTGAGGTCTTCACTAAAGACCCGATTAGAAGCGCTTGTTGAGACGGTCAAGCGCAGGCGAAAAACGAGGTAGCATCGAAATGATATGTGCAGGCGTGGATGCGGGCTCAAGAACGATCAAAGTTGTGCTCATCGACCCCAATGACCGGACCGTCATAGGGAGCGGCATTGCAGACCAAGGCGTTAAACAGGCAGAGCTCGCAGAACAACTTCTAGAGCAGGTGTGCCATAGGATCGATGTATCGAGGAGTGACATTGGTGCAACGGTGGCCACTGGGTATGGGCGAAATGCAATAGCGTGGGCCACCAGGGCCATAACAGAAATTACATGTCAAGCACGGGGTGTCCACCATTGTGCTCCGGACGTGAAAACGATTATCGATATCGGCGGACAGGACAGTAAGCTGCTTCGCCTGGGGCCAAACGGCAAAGTACGGGATTTTGTCATGAACGACCGTTGTGCCGCAGGCACAGGCAGGTTTTTAGAGGTCGTGGCCGCCCAATTCGATATAGATATTGTCGAAATGGGAGAGATAGCAAAAAGAGCAGATACCCCGTGCGCCATCAGCAGCATGTGTGTTGTTTTTGCAGAAACAGAGATCGTGGGCCTACTGGCATCTGGTGAGTCTCCAGAAAATTTACTGGCCGGCGTGGAACACTCGGTAGCGTCTCGCATTCGCACAATGGCCGGCAGGAAAATCGAGGCGCCCATTGTCTTCACCGGTGGTGTGGCCCTCGTTACTGGCATGGCCGAGGTGCTTGGACAAGTGATGGGGCATCCAGTAACAATCGCAAAGGACCCCCAGCTAACAGGTGCCCTCGGCGCCGCCCTCCTGGCGATTGACCAACTAGACCGAGCCCCGTAATTCATCCAAGATCGTCATTCCCGCGGCGCAAGTGGGTGTTGCGAAAGTCTCAAAACGGTCATTCTCGCGACGCAGGTGGGTGTCGCGAAAGTCTCAAAACGGTCATTCTCGCGCAGGCGGGAATCCATAAAACCTTTTAATTTCAGTTTGTTCTGGACTCCTGCCTCCGCAGGAGTGACGTGCGCCACCCTTGTGCAACACCCGGAGCGGTCGGTCTTGAATACCGGAGTGGTCGGTCTTGAATACCGGAGTGGTCGGTCTTGAATACCGGAGCGGTCGGTCTTGAATACCGGAGCGGTCGGTCTTGAATACCGGAGTGGTCGGTCTTGAATACCGGAGCGGTTGGTCTTCGATACCGGAGTGGTCGGTCTTGAATACCGGAGTGGTCGGTCTTAGGAACCGGAGTGGTCGGTTTTAGGAACCGGAGCGGTCGGTCTTAGGAAGCTGTAGGCTTTCTGAAGGTTATGCTCAATTTGGTTAATGCGCCTTGCCTATTCGGCGTTTGGAATAATTATCGGGACCTCGATGGTTTGGCCTGATGTGGTTACCGCGGAAACCAACGTAAATTGCCCAGCAAGATCAGGATCTGTGTTGTACACCGCGAGTGCACCGGAGCCATTTTGCTCGATGGTCAAGGCCGTGCTGGTGGGTGCAAACGAGGCAATGCGCTCGGTTCCGTCTTGCAGCATTTCCCTATCATCCCACTCAAAGGGATCCAAGTCATCCGCTGCCAGGTCCATTTCGTCCTCGTCTGCATCTATCGCGACGCCCGAGCGCGCTGCCTGCATCATTGCCTGCATGCCTGACACAAGTGGCCTGACGTTGTGCGGTTGGATTTGACGGCTCCGATACGGACCGCTCGTTTGTGCTTCAGCGGCTTCTTCTTGGCTCACAGAGGCATTCACCTTCGACATTGTATACAACACCATGACAAAGGTAATGATGCCTAAAGTGAGATTAAACGCAGATAGGATGATGAGGCTTTTTTTCATAGAATCCTACCAGTATCGCTGGCACACCTGTGCGTTGGCCGCGAACCGCTGGCATCGGAACATATAGGTATCACCGATATTATAGTCGTAGACCATGACATATCCGTGGCTGCCTTCATTACACAAGGTTCCTGCCACTGTGACACCCGAACTCATGGCAAGGGTAAAATTCTCTCTGACCGTATATGGAGAAGAACAACTGCTCGGGTACGAGATACCAATAGCTAGGAAGAGAGAGGAACTCGTGGTTCGTACTTGGAAACCAGTCGCTGATGTGGATTCGAGCACCCAGCCGGTTCCGGTATAGATGTTGATCGGTCCTGAACCAAACACAGCGTTTACCGGGTCTATTGCTGTAAAGCTTCCTGATGGGCCGGTAGGGCCGGTAGGGCCTCGCGCACCCGTGGCGCCGGTTGAACCCGTGGCGCCGGTTGAACCCGTGGCGCCGGTTGAACCCGTAGCACCTGTCGCACCTGTTGGTCCGGTCGGGCCTCGCGCGCCCGTGGCGCCGGTTGAGCCCGTGGCGCCGGTTGAACCCGTAGCACCTGTCGCACCTGTTGGTCCGGTCGGGCCTCGCGCGCCCGTCGCGCCAGTTGAGCCCGTCGCGCCCGTCGAACCAGTTGCCCCTGTCGGCCCGGTCGGACCTCGTGCGCCGGTTGCGCCCGTCGCGCCAGTTGCGCCCGTCGAACCAGTTGCCCCTGTCGGCCCGGTCGGACCTCGTGCGCCGGTTGCGCCCGTCGAACCAGTTGCCCCGGTTGGCCCGGTCGGACCTTGTGCGCCCGTCGCGCCAGTTGCGCCCGTCGACCCCGTCGGACCAGTTGGGCCTGTTGGACCTTGTGCGCCCGTGGCGCCGGTTGCCCCAGTGGACCCCGTCGCACCAGTTGGCCCTGTTGGTCCTCGCGCCCCCGTAGCACCTGTCGCGCCCGTCGAACCCGTGGCACCGGTCGGACCCGTCGGTCCTCGCGCGCCGGTCGCACCGGTCAGGCCAGTTGGCCCGGTCGGACCCGTCGGACCCGTCGGACCCTGGGCACCGGTTACGCCTGTCGGACCCGTCGGGCCCGTTGGACCTTGTGCGCCGGTTGCCCCCGTAGCGCCGGTTGCGCCCGTAGCGCCGGTTGCCCCGGTTGGCCCGGTCGGACCTCGTGTACCGGTCGCGCCCGTGGCGCCGGTTGGCCCCGTCGGACCCTGTTGACCCATTGGGCCAGTTGGCCCGGTCATACCCATTGGGCCGGTCGGGCCGGTTGGCCCGGTCATACCCATTGGGCCGGTCGGGCCCTGGGGGCCCTCTAGCCCTTCAAGGCAAATCGGCTCATTGTTTATCGCATCCCACCCTTGGAGATAGAAACCCTCCGGACACGCGTTGTCTCCAGACAGGATGGGTTGGATATCTCCTTCAGACAGCATTCCCACATAACTGCATTCCAATGCATACGGCACCGATCCCAACATCACGCGATTCATTGCTTCACCGTTGACGCTGATTTCGAGCCATAGCGCAGCAGCCTCGATCAATGCAGCCGGATCTATACTCGTGCTGCTTCCCAGATAGACCGTAAACACCCCCTGCACAATATCCACACTGGGCTGTGTTTCAGACCACAAGGCTTCGCCACCTTCTGCTGCTTCGAAAAAACCAAATGCGAGTTCCACTGGTTCATCGAGAGGTACGCCATCACTGTCTGTCAAAAACCCCTGTAATGGGATGAGATCCGGCACCATTGCCTGGGCAACCATGCCAACAAGGCAAATTAAGCTCACTGCGAGCACACTAGATAGTTTTTTCACTTTGTCCCCCCTTGTTCTTTACTGGTTTGATGATGCAACAGCTCCCAGATTCAAAACGTACGATGAGCTGCTTGCTGTGTTTGTCGATGAACCACCAACACTCACATATAGTCCATAAGACGAAGAGGATACATACCCGCCACCAGAGGTTATACTAAATACAGATACCCCTGTATTCTCCTCTGTATCCGTATCCGTATCCGTGTCGGTATCGGTGTCGGTATCGGTATCGGTATCGGTATCGGTATCGGTATCGGTATCGGTATCGGTATCGGTATCGGTATCGGTATCGGTATCGGTGTCGGTGTCGGTGTCGGTATCCGTGTCCGTATCTGATCCATTGATGCTTTCCCCGTCATCGCATGCGGGTGTTACAACAAAACCCATCAAAACCGCTAACCATAAGACCATAGATACAGGTCGAATGCCCATTGCTGAACGCTCCTCTTGTTGTTATGGGTAAGCTAGAAGCTTCCCCCCCACAGTGAAGAACTTTAACCCGGGTCTGTGGGGGTGCAAGAAAAAAAATAAAAAAAATTTCAGGGGCTGTTTTTTTACTCTGCTATGGCTTGGCAGGCATAGATGCTTTTATTGTCGCAATATGACCCTCTGCAGTCCATGCCGGCCATATAGTAACCAGCACCTAGGTACAAGTATTCAGCTTCTTCAGAGAAATAGGAGGTCCAATAGCAGTTGCCCCAACGCACAGTATGCCCGCTCGTATCATCCTCGAATTTACTACATTCTAAAGAGATATTGTCTCCGTAGCTTCCACTGAGATGGATGCCAGTTACAAAATATTTTTGGGGACATATCTCAGCATCTTGTTCTTCGGAAAAATAATACGTCCAGAAATTTTGCACAGAATTAAAATTGACGCTTTCAACGCCTATATTCAACGTGTGGCAGAAAGCACCCCTACACCGAAGGGCGCCTATTAGATGGTAATTGTCTACACTTTGCGGAGGGCCACCTTCATAACAAAGCCCTTCCCAATCTACTTCGTAACTGTAGCCAGTACCTTGATTCGGATCCCATCCTGGAAACCCGCCATATTCACCTCCAGCCACTCCTCCTGAATACCCATTGAAGGCTGTTTGTTACCCTTTTCTCCACAGATCGCTCGTCCCTATCTCGACTGTCAAAGCCCACAACCTATCTAAGTGCGTGAATAGAAAAAAAGTTCGACCTGACTGTTAAAAATTTTCTGGCGAGCGCCAAGTGGCACACGCTGTGTCTTTTTGCACATTTTTTGTTGCCATCTGCATCGTTAATGTGCTCAGTGCATTACCTTCGGCCAACTGCTAGAAATCGAGGCGGCGCCTGAAATCGACTGCCGATGAGGATTCGGTTATAGTGCAGAGTACCTGGCATGAATATTGCTTTTGTTACATCCGTTTAGAATACATTTCAACCTAAGGAGATCCATATGTTCAATCAATTGAGGTCGCTTGATAGTCGTTCCCTAATGGTCATTACATTCTTTACTGGTCTCAGTCTAGCCAAGCTGAGTATCGCCCAAGAGGAGGCATCCACCACTGACCAGGAACCACCTACGACACCAACCAAGGACACTGAAGCCACTCCCCCTGAAGCGCCGCCTACTACCATTAATGCGCCAGAACCAGTATCCCAAGAGCCAGTCACTACTGGTCCGGCAACAACACCCAGCACACCAACGGACCAGGTACCAGCCCCGGCAGTCAGCCCGGAACCGCCATCACAACCAGTAGAAAAAATCGTTCAACAGAAGACCGGCTTTGTTTTGGAGCCGCACTTTGGTATCAGAGCCGGGCTGGGATTAGAGTACGAGTATTCGTACTGGCCAAGTTCCTTAGAGGGCGGAGTCATGCTGGGCAGAAAGGAAGACCGCGTTATCTGGGGCATCAGTTTTGATTTGAGACGAATTGCGCTTATCCGTAAATTCGAGTCCGACTTCGACGAAGGTTCTGCTGCGAGAGATACTGACAGAATGTCCTATACCATATTCCTTATCGCTCCAGGATTTCGAGTGGCCGTGTTTCGCTCTAACGATGAAAAACTAGATCTAACCCTACAGTTAGACTTGGGATTCGGAGCTCATGTGATGAGAAATAGCAGTGATAGAGACGACGTAGACAGATCTTTCAATTTCACTTACGCGGTCGGACCGGGGTTGCGCTATTGGATACACCCGCAATTTGCAATCGGTGCAGTTGGGTTACTTAGCGGGGATGTTCAGGGTATAGAAGACGACAGAAAAATACACCTAATGTCCATATCTTCAGTAGCACAAGTAACAGGTGTTTTTTAAACAGGGAGCAGGGGTGAAACAGAAGCCCCGATGCTTCCGCGTTTACTGGTTGTTTTTCTGGGCCCTAAGCGTGTATCAGGGTGCGGCGTTCATAAAAAAGGAGACCAGCAGGATGAAGGGGCCTTGGTAGGCGGCCATGGGCTCGGTGATTTCCCAGGAGGCAGAGAGGCACTCGGAACCGTTCAAGTCACAGCCCACAGACCAGTCCCGGTAGGCATAGGCCGGGTATGCCATGTTGGGAATCTCGTAGTTAGCGCTGTAGTCTGCGTTAGGGCCGCCTGGCACCAAGCCTGGGGCTGGGCCGTAGGTAGAGGTCTGGGTGTCGTCCGGGTGGTAGGGGTAGAGCGGCTCGGAGACGGCCTCTGGTAGCCCGTTGTAATCGGCGTTGCCGTTGTCTCCGTCCCCACCGGTATAGGAAAACCAGCAGTGGTAGATTTGAAACGAGGAGTGCTCGCCCCCGTATGCGGCCATATTCGTCAGATAGACCATGCCCAGGGGATTGAGGCCCAGCATGTAGTGCAGGTACCGGGCGGCCAGCGCGTGGATGTCGGCGGCGGCGTGCTCTCCGGTGATACCTAAACGGGCGGCCATGAGCAGGTGGGCGCCGTACATGGCCTGGTTGGCATTGGATCCCCAGCCCCAGTCCCAGGCATTGCCAGGTGCGCCGAACATGCCGCCATAGACCCCGGCTTCCTCAAAGGCCCGGTCGATAATGGCTTGGGATACCGCGGTTTCGATGATCGTCTGTAGGCCAATGTCCCCACTTTCATTCATGAGATAGTGAAAGGCGCCGGTGGCGATCACCCGCTCGCCCGGGGTTACGCTATAGGGAAGTAGGCCGTCCCAGGTATCCCAGGGAAAGGCCTCGGCGTGGTCTCGGGCCGACGCGATGTTGGGGTCCATTCGGTACACCGCCGCAGCCGCAGCCGCTTTGAGTCGAGCGGCAATCCCCGCAGGCGGAATGATCCCACTTAACCACGCCCATCCGGTAGTAGCGGCCGCCTGGTAGGTGTCGGCGATCGCCGGCTGTCCTGCTTGCTCGAATACAATCGCCGCGTGGGCCAGTGAAAGAACCGCGTTTCCTGTGGCTCGCTCGATGGTCACGCCACCGCCAGACCAGCCATTGCCCGACGGGGACGTGGTGTCGAAATAGAATCGACCCTCATCTGAAGCGCTGGGAGGCGAGCAGATAGTGCCATAGTTGCCCTTGACCGAGGTCATAAAGTGACCATCCGGCCGCTGCATGCGCACGTAGAAATCCAATTCCCACTTGAGCTCGTCCAGAATGTCTGGCAAGCTGTTGCCGCTCTCTGGAATATTGAGCTGGCCGTCACTCCAGGCATCTGGGTTCAGCTCATAGGCAAACAGCATCTGGGGCAGGCCACGACCCCACAGGGTCTTTTGGAAGTCGCCGGCATCGTGCCATCCGCCATGTAGGTCTAGGTTGCCATGATCCGGGGAATCCGGTCCAGCCGGACAGTCTTGATCCTCTGTGTGACAAGCACCGTCTACCCAGCGGCTACCCAGGCCATCAAAGCTGCCTAGAGCGTCGGACGCGTAGGGTAGCGTACGAGAGTGATTGCAGCGCTGATAATAGAATGACTTCATCGCCACTGCTCCCACGGCGTCGTAGATCCCTTCCGAGATCTTAAAGGTGTAGGAGCGCTCCTCGCTCTCTGGGAGATAGAGAAAATAGCGGCCTGCAGTGGTCTGATCAGACAAGTCCACCGTAGCAACCGCATCGCCAGAGTCCTCGTCCGAGCTGAGGCTACTCAACGTATAGCTGGCCACTACCTGAGCATCATCACCGCTGCGAAGCTCGATGGGCGCTCCCCCGTGGCCGAGTACCACCGCGATTTTTGTATCCGACGGTCGCCATCCAAAGTGGTTTGTGCGAATCGTGCCCGTAATCTCGCCAATGGTAGCGTCAGTATCTGTGTCGGTGTCTGTATCCGAGCCAGTATCCAGATCGTTGTCATTATCCTGATGACTGCACCCGATTGCGTTCTGGGCAAAGAACGCGAACACAAAGCCCAAAAGGACTATCTGTTTCATTGGTTCATATCCTAAAGGCGCTTTATTATCAGCATTGTTATGTCGTCGTCGGATGTATATCCACGCTTCAGCTCCTCGAGAATCTCGTGTTTGATGTCGTCAGGAGATTTTATTCCATGCTGCTGCAAGATATCAGCGAGTTTATTATTGCCGAACATATCGAATTGAAAAAGGGAGCTGTTGTTATCAATCCGGTTGGATTGCGCTTCTGTAATGCCGTCGGTGTATAGTAACATTGTGTCGCCATGATCGATGTAGATACTATTATCAGTTACTAATTGACTAATATCCTCGACTATGCCTATCCACGTTCCATTGGTCTCAACAATATCCACGTTGTCTGTTTGCTTGCGGTATATCATAATATCCTGGTGTTGTCCTGCAAAGCAGAATGCACCTTGGTCGTACATAGCTAAGACGGTAAGTGTCATGTATTTATTTTCACCGAGCTGTTTAATATTCTTGGATATGGTCTTATTGATTGTCGTCAATAGGTCAGAGGGGGATATGTCTGGATTGTGATTCACAGTAACGTTTATCGCTGTCTGCACCATCATCATAACGAGGCCTGCTGGTACCCCATGACCAGAAACATCACCGATAACAAGCCAGGTCCTGTCGCTGGCATGGATGACATCGTAATAGTCACCGCCCACATCATCGGCAGTTTGCATATATGCGGCGATCTGGAATCCCTCTATGGATGGGTTGGATGGTAGGAGTACGGTTTGAATTTTTTTCGCCAGCTGCATTTCTCCCCAGAGTTGATTTTTTGTTTCGAGGAGCTGCCGATTCGTCGATTTGAGATCTGCCATGGCGACATGGAGTTCCTTTGTTCGCTCCACTACTTTTTCCTCTAGGTTGAGATTTAAAACCTTGAGTTGCTTTCTCATTTCGTTGATCCGGTATGCCAACCCCAGAGAAAGTAGTGTTGCCTGCAGTCCCGTACCTATTTGAAGTGACCAATCAGTAAGAAAGTTCGTGCCCAAGATGCCCAGCGACTTTGCTAGATACGCGAAGGTCCCCATGAGGAAAAGTAGCCACGAGACAAGATAAAAATAGGCTAATTTACTTTTCTTTAGCGCTATTTTAAACCCAGCTACGATTGACCACGGTACGGCAATCGCAGAAAAGATAACAGTTAAAAGCACCGAAAACCTATAAGATGCAAATAAGGATATGAGAAAAACAACGGTGTTTGTTAGAAGCAATATCTGCGTGACTTTATACGAAAACGGATCGGCCATTTTCATCTTCATAAAATCTCTTGAGAAAAGAAGAGAAAAGAGTGCTGTCAGGCTCAGCAGTACAGGGAGAATAGAATTCGTCCACCGGGGAAAGTTAGGCCATAGAAACTGAAAGGCAGTACCATTCAGTAGCATCATCACCAATAACACTACGGATATGGTTAGAACATAGTAAAGATAAACAATATCGCGGGAATAGAAAAAGATGAATAAATTATAAATAATCATGATAAACATCGCGCCATAGAAGAATAATAAGAGAAGGTATTCATTAAATGATTCTCTATTAAAGTTGTTTGGATTCTTGATCAGAAGTACAAAATTCATCGCACCTTTTGTGTTAAAACAAAAATAATAGGTATTCGATGATTTCGCTCGAATGCTTATTGGGAATACAAACGTACGGTGTTCAATTGGCCGCTGATGAAAGGGTTTCATGTCGCCGGTTTCTATTTTCCTGTATCCCGTCCCTTTGGGAACAAAAGTTACTATTCTGTCTATGAGCGGATAGTCCTCTTGAATGAAGTATTCCAGGTCTTCATCACTTACATTTTTCACTGTGAGCCGCAACCAGTAACTGGACTGCGTATAACCAAATCCTGGATTTTCCCTCTCAAAATGCGCCCATTTGTCTTCATACGCTGGGCTTATAATATCTTTGAATGTGAGCTGATTTTTCGTATCCTCGATATATTCAACAAACCGGCTTATGTTTTTGGATGACAGGGATGCGTCCACCTCAATAGGGTTTGAATTGGCCAATACAACGCTGGGAAACGCAATGATGGACACATAGAAAGCAACCCTAACCAACATCTCGCCGATACGGCTAGTAATCATTAAACCCTCCCATGACAGTATAGTTGGCAAATGAATCGTCGTCCAAACCAGTTCTAATCAGGAGTAATCCTGCCACCCTGCGAAGCTTGCGACCAAGGCAGGGCAGACGAATATTCCCCAATATTCCCGATTTTCTCGCTGAAAAAGATATGATCGCGTCATTATATTTTTTTTGTCTTTTTTAGGTCACACTTTGAGGTGGCTTTCGTCCTGTGGATAGGAGCGCGTAAGATGCCAGGAGAAAAAAACGATCAACTGGGTGAGCTGGCTGCTGCTGCTAAATTGGGCGATGTGGATGCGTACGGCCACATTGTCGCTTTGACGCAAGCAATGGTTAGCGTAACGGTGCGCCGCATTGTGGAAGACCCATTCGATGCCCAGGACGTCGTCCAAGACGCCTACCTTCGGGCTTTTCGCAGTCTGTCCGGGTTGCGGGATGTGCGGACATTGGTTTCTTGGCTGCAGCGTATCGCTCGTTGTACAGCGCTTGATTTTGTGCGACGGCGACGCTGGAGTTTTACCCGGGCCATCGACATCGCAGAGTTGCCTGCCATTTCAGTAGAAGGCAGTTGCTGGGACGGCCGTTCGGCGCTGCTCAGTCGGGCGATGTTGGCGCTCAGTGACCAAGAACGAGGGCTTTGCGAAAAATACTACCACGGCGGGTGGTCCACAGCGCGATTGGCGACAGAGCTCAACTGTACCCCAGCTGCGATTCGCAAGCGCCTCCAACGGATTCGAAATCGCCTGCGAAAGGAGATGGCCATGAACGAGATGGCTTTACCACAAAAAATTGTCGAACTTTTATCCAAACCCAACCTTACTGAGTTACCGGAAAACCCGGTGGGCGCCATTTGGACTGCCTTTCGGGCCAGTCACCAGAATTGTGAAGAGATCGAGCTGCCAGAGCGGCTGGCCCCCCAGAGCGTTGAAGCACTGTTTGGCCGAGAAGCGCTTGAAGATCACACCAAAGAGCTGTCGCTGCTTAAAAAGCAGGAGTGGCTGCGCGATGATTTAACCCTGCCGATGTTGCTCAGTGCGCAAAAGCATCCAGACAAAAAAGCGCTGATTGCCAAAGGTAAGACCTATCGCCTTGAAGAGACCGACGGCCCTAACCGGCTAAGAGCATTTCATCAGGCTGAAGTGCTGCTCATCGGCAAGAAAGTGGACGAATGGCATATCATGGGCCAACTGGCCGAGTTCATCGATCAGTTGGTGG
The DNA here is from genome assembly GCA_030065855.1 of Myxococcota bacterium. GTDB lineage: Bacteria > Myxococcota_A > Polyangia > JAAYKL01 > JAAYKL01 > JASJCT01. Next base: position 17,967 of record JASJCT010000068.1, on the reverse strand, counting down.
GCGGCGCCAAGCTCCAGATTATCCAGGTGGACTTCCTCTTGTACTGCAATCGAGGCTGGGAAGTGGAGGTTCAACGAAAAGGAGACCTTTACGAGTCAGTATGCGGCTGGGGTCGCATCAAAGACGAAATCGTTGCCAAGCTGGGCCACAATCCAGCAAACACCACTGCCGTGGGTATTGGTTTCGGTCTGGAGAGTTTGGCCCGACTCAAATACAACATCGATGACATGCGCAAAATCGAATCGATGACACTTTAGCCATTGCGACTGGGGTCAGACTTGATGGGTTAGACCCATCAAGTCACAAGTGATGGTGCCAGACCCCAGACGCAGTGACTACTGGGATAGGCTGCCAGGATTATTTTATGGATAGGCTAAAATTTTTTCTAGCAATTTGCTGGATACTCCGGCCGATGCTGATGGAAGCTGTTGCCGCTGGTGATGGGGCGTTGAGGACGTGGATCATCTGATCTGCTTCGATGATATGAAAGTCATCGAGAAATGATCCCGCCGTTGTGAGGGCCTGTGCGCGCACTCCTGCGCCACCGCGGTGTACGTCTGAAACCGACAGATCAGGTAGCAAGCGGCGCAATGCCTTTACAAACGCCCGCTTGCTCAAGGACCGCCAGCTCTCTCCAAATCCAGTTCCCCCATATTTGAAGGCCATCTTCCAAAATCCAGAATAGGAAAGGTAAGATCCCATGTCTTTCAATGACGCACTGAATCGGGTATACCCCTCCCGCTTAAACGCCAGCACCGCGTTGGGGCCGGCTTCGACCCCACCTGTCACCATGCGGGTAAAATGCACACCTAAAAATGGAAAGCGCGGATCCGGCACAGGATAGACCAGGTTCCGAACCAGCCCGCGGCGTTCTGGGGTGAGCTCGTAGTACTCCCCTCGAAAGGGAACAATGCGGATCTGCGGGTCCACACCGCACATGCGGGCGATTCTATCGCATTGGAGCCCACTGCAGTTGATCAGATACCGGGTGCGGACGCGCCCCTGGGTTGTTTCGAGCACCAACCCGCCTGTTTCCCTGGCAAACCCGTGCACCCGGGCAGAGAGTCGGATTTCCCCTCCTGCTGCTTCAAATACACGCGCATATGCGGCCGTAACGCCTGGAAAGTCAACAATGCCCGTCTCTGGAATGTGTAGGCCGGCGATGCCAGCAATGTGAGGTTCTAGCGCCCTTATCTCATCGGGGCCGATTTTCCTTAGGCCCGTTAAGCCATTTGCCGCACCCCGCTTTGCCAACCTATCGAGCCGCTCGAGCTCGTCCTGATGGGTGGCCACGACGATTTTCCCACACCGTTCATGGGCAATGCCGTGTGCCTCGCAAAAGCGATAGAGCGCCTCTCTCCCTTCGGTGCAATTCCTCGCCTTAAGGGACCCGGGCGTGTAGTACAGGCCCGAGTGAATGACACCGCTGTTGTTCCCGGTCTGGTGCGCGGCAAGCCTATCCTCGCTTTCCAAGAGAACAACCGAACAATTGAGGGTTTCAGATAGGGCCATGGCCGTGGAGGTGCCGATGATACCCCCGCCGATAACTGCAACATCAAATTGTTTGCTGTTGCTCATATCGAGCCATAATGGCGCTGATTGATGAGGACGTCGAGCAAAAACGACGATACAGCAGGCTCCCTGTCGTTAACCTTCCTCGCACTCGCTTGTGCAGGTACAGCTCTGGCATGCGCTGGGGCCGCACGAACTGCTGTTGAGGGCATCGATCTCTTCAGGCGTGGGGTCACGCACTTCCCGAACGGTAACGTCGAAATTGAGCTGCTCGCCGGCAAGGGGATGGTTGAAATCACACGAAATTACATCGTCCTTGACTGATTTAATCCTAAAGTTCATCGGACCGTGGGGAGACGTGGCTTGAAACACCATGCCCTCCTTTAGGGGCGCGTCTTGGGGAAATTGACTGCGGGGCAGCTCGCGCAGCAGATCAGGCCGGACTGCGCCATACCCCTCCTCGGGCGGGACGGCCAGCTCAACGCGCTGGCCCACTTCAAGGCCGGTAAGCTTTTTTTCCAGGCCTGGAACGATCTGGCTTGCGCCGAAAATAAAGCCCAGGGGCTTGCCAGGTTCTGACCTATCGACCTCCTCACCGCTGTCGAGCTTTAGGGAATAGTCGATGGCCACATACACACGCCCGTCTATCTTCATGTCTTTCTCCTTTTGAAAGGCTCTACTTTTATAGTCTAACCCAAAAAAAAGCCCACGCCGGTATCGTGGGCAAACGAGCGGCAAGCCTATAGATTGGCTTCCCATAGGTCAAATTATTTCTCGACCCGCGCCATAGCGCCCGGCCTCGTCGAGATTGACACCTGTAAAATGATTCATACGAGAAGTGGGTGGAGCGATGCATTGGATAACTGCGCATGAGGTTCGGGTAAAGTGGCGGTTTCAACAATCAAAGCAAAGACCACATCGGCCCATCCTACGAGGTCTGAGACTGCACTTTTATTTTTGTATTTTTTCTTTGTTATTGCCGCTTTCTGGACCCTAAAGCCATTAAAAACATCCACTGTGGTCAAAAGCATCGGCATAGAGTTTTATCCCCTTGTAAAGCAGGGATTGGTCGTGGTCGTGCCGATGATGGTCGCTGTCTATTCAGCTCTGGCCTGCCGGCTTTCCAGGGCCAGGCTGGTTTATTTTTTTAATGGTCTTTTTCTTACCAGCAATCTCGTCCTGTGGGCGCTGCTAACCCACATGAGATCGTCGTCGGTGGAGCTCGTCTTCTTTTACCATGTGGATGCCTATGTAACCGTCATGGTCACGCTTTTTTGGACTTACTTAAATGATATGTACGCATCCTCGGGGGCAAGGAAAATATACGGATATGTTGGGGCAGGTGGGCTAATCGGTGGCGTGATGGGATCACTGATCTCTGGATGGGCCAGCGAGCTGCTCCGCACCCATATCATCTTGGTGTCTGCTGTGTTTATGATACCCATCTTCGCCATTGTATTCACCCTGGAAAGGACCACCGCAATCAAAACCAAGGCGGCCGGAGCCAATCTCGCCGGCTGTGGACACCCAGATGCGCGTACCCCCTGGATGCAGCAAATCAAAGACGGCCTGCGCACGGTAATGCTTTCGAAATACATGATGAGCATTGTGGCAATCGTGGGACTCTATGAGATTGTCTCTACCATCGTAGACTTTCAATTCAACGAAGTGACCGCGGCAAAGTTTGATTCAAAAGATGCTATGGCCGGTTTTCAGGGCAAGGTGTTTTTTATAGGGCAGATAGTATCCGTGGGCGTACAGCTCGTATTGACCACGTTTATTCACCGTAAATGCGGTATCGTACATGGATTGCTCTTTTTGCCACTGGCACTCCTCATTGGGTCTTCTCTGTTCATCATCTTGCCCACGCTGGCTGTCATTACAGCTGTTATCGGTTCAGAAGCTGCGTTCAGTTACTCGATTAACCAGGCTTCAAAGGAGATCCTTTACGTCCCATTAGATCCGGTTTCAAAGTACGGCGGCAAGGCGTTTATCGACATGTTTGTCCTTCGGGCAGCAAAGACGTTGGGGGCGATCATTCTACTGGCGTACATTTTTTGGTTGAAGGCAGCCGGCATCGGCTCGTGGTTCCTCATGGGCATCGCGCTTGCTGCGGTCATGGGCTGGCTCATGGCAGTGCGCTACGTGGGCAGTGCCTTTGCGAAGAGGAGTGGATGCAATGAAGATACCATTTAGTAGCGTCGACCCCGCAGGTATGGCAGGGATCTGTCTAATTGCGGTTTATGTAACGGTGGGGGGCTCGTGTGCGTCCACATCTTTCTTTGGAAAGCAGGAAACCATACGCATCGAGGATGGCGCGGTCGTTTTGCCCAAGGGCCCCTATCAGCTCTATCTGGCGCCAGGGGAGGTGCTGATCGGTGCGGAACTACCCACTGGCCATAGCGCTACTCTTTCCTACTGGAAAGAAGGCGCACCAACGGAGACAACCGCGGTTTCTTTTAAACCTGCCTGGGATCGGATTTCTTACATACACCTTATCGGTTTGGAACCTGGATCGCCCTATCAGTTTAAGGTTTCTGTAGGAGATCAGTCGACGCGCGTGTTTCCCCTCATCACTGGGGTCAAAGGCGATGATCCCTTCACATTCCATGTTATCGGCGATTCCAAAGAGGGGTGCAAAGAGGCCCATTGCAAGCTGGTCGGACTCATGACCGAGCGGCCTGCCTCGCTATACGTCCATCTCGGAGACTATGTGCGCCATGGGGATTGGGTGAACGACTGGAATATGTTCTTTGAGCTTCATCGGCCCCTGATGGATCGCGTCCCTATATTGCCGGTCGCTGGGAACCACGATGTATCAGCGGCCGGGTTATATACGGGCCTTTTCCTCATGCAGCAGCGCGGGCCAGACTTGAGGCGCTATTACTCGACCCGGTTCGGCAATACGCTGTTCATTATTCTGGATACGACCTCACCCATTGTCGTGGGGGACAATCAACATCGCTTTTTACAAGCTGCCCTGGAGCAGTCGAAAAGCAAAGAGATCGAACACGTGTTCATCATGCTTCACGATCCGATATACAGCTCTGGCCGGCACGGCAGCTCCAAGGGCCTTGCCAATAGCGTTAAACCGCTGATCGAGAACTATTCAGTCACTGCGGTCATTGCCGGGCATGACCATCATTACGAGCGCACCAAGCAAATAAAGGGAATTGTCCATATCGTCAGCGGCGGCGGTGGCGCGCCGTTTGGCAATCTGGACCAAAAAGCATTCTGCGAAAAAGCAGTGATTGCCTTTCACTTTCTCGAAGTCGAAGTAAACGGCTCAAAAGTGCGGCTTAAGGCCATCAACCAGCGCGGTGAAATCATCGATGAGGTGCAACTCAAATAGGGCTGCTGCCGTTGTGGTTACGGTTTTCGGATCTACCCTAGCAATGGCAGATCCTTCAGACGAGCCCCCGCCCCAAGTGGTTCAGGAACGCACCTTTGAACGCCCGCCGGTAACTGTCGGTGAGGTTTTGGCAGCCCCTTTTTATCTTCCCGAGATGCTGATTGGTACAGTGCTCTATCCGCTCGGGCGCTTCACTGGATGGGCAAGCTCGGTCAGCCTTCCAGAGCGCGTTATAGACTTGATTTCCGACGATACAAAGCGCATCTGGGTCTTCCCATCAGTCCGGTATTCCACCTCAAAGGGCATCTCTTTTGGAGGAACGTTTCTTTTCAATAACATGTTTTACGAGCACAAGGATTTGGCGGTCTCAGGAAAAATCTACACCAACCTGGACAGGAGCGTGTCCATATCCTACAGCAAGGCCCCAACCTTTGAAAACCCCTGGCTCTACAGCATCAAAGCCAAATACCATCTGGATACCAACGCTGATTTTTACGGCGTAGGTATTGACACGTCAGATCACGACAAATCCATCTACAGCGAAAAAAAGGGAAGTTTTCTGATAGAAGCCGGCCAGGTACTGCGGCGATTTCAATTTGTAAGAATAGTCGGCAACGTCGGCGTGCTTTACACAGATACAGATACCAGCCCAGGCGGGTATTCAAAGCCAGGGATCCAAGAAACGTTCGATCCCCGTATTCTGGTCGGGTTTGGGGACCAGATACTGTGGATCCGCTATGGCCTGGCGGTCAGTTATGACTCTCGAATACCCAGTGGCCATCCATACCGGGGGTGGCATTATTATTTTGGGGTGGACCGCTTCGAGGACCCACGTGGGAGCTACGATCATTTTCTGTTTAGCGGCGGTATCGCCACGGTAATAAACCTTTATCAGGAAGAAAACACAATCGCCATTGGTGTTCGCGCCAGGTCTGCCGAGGACTGGGGAGGGGCATTGCCGTTTTATCAATTGAATGCGTTGGATAAGGGGTCCCCACTGCGGGGATTTCCAAGTGGCCGCTTCAGGGATCGCAGGGTCATCGTCGGCAATATTGAATATCGATTCCCCATGTGGAAGGGATATTGGCCTGACCCTGTTTTTGGTCTGGGCACCCTATTTGTCGATGTGGGCAAGCCGTTTGACGATATTGAGTCTTTTACTAGGGGCGGCGTTTTGTATTCTGTTGGTATCGGGCTTTTGGTGACCACAAAAGGCAGGTTTTTTGCCCGCGCCCAACTCGGCTATGGTGGAGAAGGCATTGAAGCACTTTCTTCATTGGGCGGCGCTTTTTGAGCTAGTGCTCGCGACCGCTGGTGGATGTGTAACCGTGTCCCCCTACACGGAAGAGCCCTTTGATGCGCGTTATCAGCAGGACCGGGATAGGCAACCAACGCCAGAGCCAAAAGAGACGATCTATTCCGGGCTCTGGGATCGGGTTGAAGACAGGGCGTTTCGCCCCGTGGTTCGGGCAATCGACATCCCATCAAAAGTTCGAACTGCCGGCAGCTGGTTTGGCGTGTCAGGGGCCAAAGAGGCTGAAAATATCAACGCCTGGGACGAGGTTCCCGATTCCACCTGGTTCGTAAACCGCATCGGCAGGCAGCGCCTGACCAGAGACGCATTGCTGCGCATAAATGAACCAGGGCCAGACATGGAAGGTGTCTGGACTGTCATCGCGGGTAAGACCGATGGGGTGACCGCCGGTTTTACGATAAAGGATCGAAAGGGGGAGATGTACTTTATCAAATTCGACCCGCCAGGATTTGAAGCGCTATCGACTGGCGCGGAGATCATCACGACCCTGATCATGAACGCTGCTGGGTACAATGTTCCGCACAATCACTTGTTATTCGTTCGCCCGGACCGCTTCGTCATGGGCGATGGTGCGAACATACCCGGGGAATACGGGGTAAAGCGAGAAATGACCGCGGCAGACTTGAAAAAGATCCTGGGACGGCTGGATTGGCGGGCTGACGGGACCGTGCGGTTGGTCGCCAGCAAGGCAATGGCAGGCAAACCGATTGGCCCGTTTCTATACAAAGGCACCAGAAGCGACGATCCCAACGACCGCATCCCCCATCAGCATCGACGGGAGCTACGAGGGTATCACGTGATCTCTGCGTGGGTGAACAATAGCGACATCCTAACCAAGAACACCTTTGATAGCTATATCGGTGAGCCGGGAAAAGGATTTGTGCGACACTACCTATTTGATTTTGGATCATCTCTGGGCTCTGCAGGGAATCGCCCCAAGAATATTCAGGCCGGATACGAGCTGTACGTGGACTACCAGGGGATTGGCAAAAACCTCGCCACCTTGGGATTTGAAGAACCATACTTTGCGACCAACCAGCATTCTGGGTTTGAATCGATCGGCATTTTTGAGGCCAGCAACTTCGATCCCAGGCGCTGGACCCCCTGGTGGGGCAATCCGACCTGGGAGGCGATTACAGATAGGGACGCGTTCTGGGCCACCCGTATCATCATGCGCTTTACCGATGAGGAGATACGGGAGATTGTGCAACAGGCCCAGTATCCAGAGCCCGGCGCCGAGACGTATATGACGCAAACCCTGATACAGAGGCGCAACAAATTCGGCGCGGTTTGGTTTCATGCCATGACACCCCTTGATGACTTTGGGACAGTCAACAACCCCAAGACCGGCGCACCTGAGTTAACGTTTCAGAATTTGGCTGTCCTTTACGATTACGCCAAACCTTTCGATCAGATACCCTTCTATCTCATTGAAAGCAGCAGTGAGGGTGAAATGCCATGGGCAAAGATGGCAGTGCATGCACAGGCGCCGGGTGTCCACAGGGTGCCCCTGGCCGAATTTGCCACAGCTGCCCCGACCCATCTCAAGATTTCTATCAATTTGTATCAAGGACAGAGCAGGATCGGCGGTGGTGTGGACGTGTTTGCCTATTGCTGGACCAAACAGCAGTGTATCGTCACAGGGCTTGAGCGTCTGTATTAGGCCATTTTAAAGGTATAAGACATCATCATTTGATTTCTGTCTTCTAACTGTAGGGCTGCCTCCATGCCGCTCACATCGATGTTGGCGTTGATGGCCTCTTTTGTCATCTGGATGCCCATTGGATTTCGTTCCATCATTGTCTTTGCAAGCTTCTCTGCCGTGGGTATCAGCTCCGCTTTTGGCACTTTCCTACTGCCAAAGCCGAGGTTCATTGCTTCGTCAGCACTCATCCAGTTGCCTGTTAGGAGAAATTCATATGCCCGGCCTGAGCCGATAAGCCGGGGAAGAAAATAGCTGGACGCCATATCTGCACCGCCGAGTCCGATCTTTATATATGCTGCTGAAAACCGCGCGTCATCGGCGAGTATTCTGATATCAGACGCCATGGCAAGGGAGAAACCAATACCTGCTGCAGCACCGTGGACACAGCAAATTATCGGTTGGGGAATGCGCCGCATGGCGACAAAGAGCCGGGACATCTCTGCTTGCGCGTTATAGGATTTTAAAGGCGGCATACTAAAAATAGCCGGTGCGTATTCATCCATATCCAGCCCGGCACAAAATCCCTTGGCATCACCACCCTCCAATATGATGACCCCGACACTGTCGTCGTATTGTCGCTCCTCAAGGAATTGTTTGAATTCCTTGACCATGGGCTCGTGGAACGCATTGTACTTATCATTTCTATTAAGCGTGAGATAACCGATCCTGTCCTCTGTGCTGAATTTGAAAAATTCCATGGATGTCCTCCAGTTGATGTTGCGATGTTGCATCAGTTAAAAAATACAGATCCGTAAACAAATCCAAAAAAATCAAAGCATATTACTCAATAATAACTGGACTGTCCAAAGCCGGTTTTCCTGCTGCCTGGTTTGGGAACCCATCCCCCAGCCCCTTCCCTGAGAGGGAAGGGGAGCAAAAATTATTCAATAAATTTGAGCTGTTATAATTACTTCTTCTCCCCCTGCCCTCGCAGGGAAGGGGGCCGGGGGGATGGGTCAGCGAGAAGGAGACGCTTGAGCTGAGGTAAAGCCTTAGTTACTGGAAATGATCTCAATGCCAAGTCCGGCAATGAACGCATCCCGTACCGGGTCGGTATCTGGGTCTGTTTGCAGGGCACAGGTCAGGGATTTGCCCAATCGCGGTAGGTCTGCTTTGGCAATCGGGTCGTCGACGATGAGCACGTTGAGATCGTCCCCGCGATTCAGGGCATCACAGGCCTTTTTGAGCTGCGCTTCGACTTGGACAAGGGGAATATCAACGGCGTTGTCGTGCCGCAAGCACAGGCACGCGTCGCTGTTCCCAAATAGGGGCTCGGCAACGGTAAGCACCCGCTGAATGCTCTTGATATCGTCGTATCGGGGCCAGGCAAGGACCCGCAAAGCAGCGTGCGTCGACAACGGCCACGGATCAGTTGCCGCCGCAGTTGCCATTGGGAGGTCCTTGGCGATGAAACTGCGTTCTGTTTCGGCTAAAAATGAGAGAATATAAAGTGCCTCACCAGGTGGTATGGCAGCCTTTGTTGCAGTGGGTGACCAGTTTTCAGGTCGACGGGCTGCAACATTAATGGTCTCGTCGACGGCGATCACTTCCAGACCCACGGATTGCAAGACAAAGGTCAATGTCTGGGCTGTAAAATGGTAGTTGTGAGCATTTTGTAAATACAAGAGGATATCGCCTTTATATTCACTTGACACCACACTTCGGATACCTGGCACCTGGACCATGAGGAATCCGCCCGGGCGTAGGGTATCGACGACAGCCCCAATTTCCGAACGGAGGTCTAAAAAATGTTCCATCGTGTGGGACAGAATCACGAGGTCCGCTGGTTTGCCCTTAGCCTTGAGAATATCGCCCGCGTTTCCGTTAATCAGATCAAGGCCTTTGTCACGGCCATATGCTAGATAGGCCTCGTCAGTATCGCATCCGACAACGGTCTTTCCAGCTTTTGAGAAGGGCATGAGCATACCGCCAGTACCGCAACCGATATCGTAAACGACCTCTACCTGGCCGATGAGTTTTGGCATCTGTTTGACGATCATCTCGCCGCGGGCCATGCCGTTTTCAAAAAGCTCGTCTTTTGAGCGGGCACCGCTGTAGAGGGCGCGATAGTCATTCCTGTAGAATTTAGCGGTGCTCTGGTCTGACATCCTGGGAGAAGATCGCATGATGCCGCACTGCATACACAGCACTGTCGTAATCGGTAGGCCGTACCGATCCCGCTCGGCAATGCGCACAGCGTCGGTCTCTCCGCAAAAGCAAGGCACTTCCTCAAGCGGATACACCCCCTTTGCAATTTTCTTTCGAATACTATCGCGCGTTGCGATTTGATCCCCATTGAGCGCCACAATATGATCGGGTGCGTATTTTAGACGAGCGCTTAACGACATGCTGCCCCCTTTTTTAAAGCCAGATAACGCCTGTAAGTTTCCCCAACCCCTCCGACCGAGATGATTCCTCTTTCTGAAACCGCAACTGATCCGAAACCGTAGCGACATTGTAGTCCAAGACGTTTTGGAAATCGAGGTTTTATCGCTCGTTTTGTTTGCTAGTAGTGGAAATGGGCACAAATTCAGGGCAAGATGACCCTAATCTCGCTGGGGCGCAGTCCCAAGAGTGGGTAAAGCCCACAAATCTATTTTTTGCAGCAATAAGAGAGTGAATAAAGCCATGCCACTTATTGAAATCCACCTGGCTGAAGGACGGACCAAAGACCAAAAGGAAAAACTTCTCCGGGCCGTGACAACCGCTGTCCACGACGCCATCGACGCGCCGGTTTCGTCGATTCGCGTTTGGATCCAGGAGTTCCCAAAAGACGAGTACATGGCAGCCGGCGAGCTGCTGTCGGAGCGGGGCAAACAGCAGCGATAGGGTGTGCGGGTAGAGGGGATTCAGTCGGCCTTTTCAATCGCTACGGTGACGGTTTCCCCATCAATCTCATAGGCCGCTCCCCCAGACGCATCCCCCTCGGTGAGTTGCAGTGCCAAAAGCTCGGCCTTGATGAAGTCCGCGTATTGATTGAAAATCGTCTTCATCACAGGCGAGGCAGTGGCAAAGGTGAGGTGGACCCGGTCTTCGATCTCCAACCCGATCTCCCTGCGCTGTACCTGCAACCGGCGGAGGAGCTCCCGCATGATGCCTTCACCCCTCAGTGGTTCGGTAATCTCGGTATCGAAACTGGCCCACGTATCCCCGTCCATGGCCAGGGCCACATTCTTGGCCTGCTGCTCGGTGACGATGAGGTCAGTTCGCTTTAGCGCGATGTCCTCGCCATTGACAACAACGCGAAAGCCAGCCTCACCAGCACTGTAGGCCTTGGCAATGTCAGGGGCCACTTCTGCAAAAGCAGCTTTAAAGGCCTTGAGCTTGCTCTTCAAACGCTTGCCCAGGATCTTGAGGTTGGGCTTGGCCACCCACTCGGTGGGCACCTCGGGTTGGGGCGACCCTGGCTCGAGAATCTCCAGGGCCTTGACGTTTAGGTCTTCGCGGATAAGGTCGCCGAATCGCTGTGCTGCCCGCTGCTCAAGCGCTGTGCCCGTGCCGATGGTCAGCTTGGCCAAGGGCTGCCGCACCTTGATTTTTGAAGCTTCTCGGGCAGACAGGCTAAGGGATATCAGCCGTTCGGCCGTGCGCATATCTTCGCTCAGCAGGTCGTCCACCAGTTGTTCGTCAACCTCGGGAAAATCAGTGTGATGAACGCTTACAGGCGCTGTCTCGTCGTGGCTTTTTACGAGGTTTTGGTAGATTTCTTCTGCAGTAAACGGCATGAAGGGCGCGATCAGCCGGGTCAACACGTCAAGGCACGCATAGAGCGTTTCATAGGCCATGCGCGTGTCTGCATCGTCATCCCCCTTCCAAAATCTCCTGCGGCTGTGTCGCACGTACCAGTTAGAAAGGTCTTCGACGAATTGTTCAATAGCCCGGGTGCATGTGCGCGTGCTAAAGGTTTCGAGCCCTTTGCGAACGTTGCGGATGGTCAGTTGGAGGTTGCTCAAGATCCATTGATCAAAATCCGGTCGTGCCTCAACCGGTGAGGGATTCGCGCCTGGCACCCATTTGTCCAATCGGGCGTAATTGACAAAAAAGGAATACACGTTCCAGAGGGTGTTGTAGAATTTTCCCCGCTTTTCCCGGGCAATGCCATAGCCGAAATTCAAATTGCTGGTGTTCTCGTGGCCGCAGTAGATCCAGCGCATGATATCCGCGCTCATCTTCTCCACCGCATCGTCGAACCAGATGGCATTGCCAGATGATTTGTGCATCTCCTGGCCGTTTTCATCCCGCACCAGGGCGTGGCCCACCAGGGTCTTGAACGGCTGGATGTTCTCCATCATCGTGCTCATGGCGAGCAAGGAGTAAAACCAATTGCGGAACTGGCCAGGAAAGCACTCGAGGACCAGGTCGGCCGGGATCCATTTTTTCCAGTATTCGCGGTTGGTGTTGTACGCAACGGTCGAGTACGGAACAATGCCCGCATCCAGCCACGGGTTGCCCACATCTGGGATACGGCTTGCAGTTTCACCGCACTTTTCGCATTTGATTTTGACGTTGTCCACCCATGGCCGATGGGGACTGTTGCCGTCAAAGGCCTGCCAGCCCTCAATCGCCCGTTCCTTTAGCTCTTCCTTGCTGCCGATGACGTCAAAATGATCGCACTTCGGACACAGCCAGATGGGCAGTGCCAATCCCCAATAGCGCTTCTTGGAGATCATCCAGTCCCGCATATTGGTCAGCCATTCGTTTTCCCGTTCCTCACCCCACGTCGGGATCCAATTGATTTGCTTGACGACTTCCTTGATCTCGTCGCGCCAATCCATGTTGATGTACCACTCATCCACCAGGCGGAACACCAGGGGATCCCCGCTGCGCCAGCAATGGGGATAGACGTGGGGGTATTGCTCGGTGTGGACCAAGAGGTTCTTTTCTTTCAGGCTGCCAATGATAAATGCGACCGTTTCCTCGGCCAGGGCATGCTTGCCGGTCAAGTCGCCAAATTTATCTAAGAATATGGCAGAGTCATCCAGGGGTGCGATATGGGGCAGGCCCAGCTTGACCCCCACTTCGTGGTCGATATCGCCGCACCCGGGCGCGGTGTGGACAATGCCCGTGCCTTCTCCTGCAACCACCACTTGATTGCCGTATCGATCCTGACCCCCATCGATGACGCGATGGGCGCTTATCCCATTGGTATCGACGGACGGGTCGTCAAAGGGAAAGCCGCCGTTGATGTGTTGGGCTTCGAGCTCGTCAAAGGGACCGTCGTAGGTCCAGCCGACCATGTCGGCGCCCTTGATATATCCCTCAAGGCTGTAGCCGCCTTTTTCGCTGAAAATCTGATCGAGGGTCTTGAGCTTGGGTACGCCTTTTATCCACTCTTTTTTATCTTCGTACTGGCTCTTCAGGCGTTCGAACTTTAGATTCTCAGCGGCAAAGTAGTAGAGCTCGCCATCTGCGTTTGATCTCAGTTTGACGTATTCCAGATCGCCGCCCACCATGGCAGCGACATTACTGGTCAGGGTCCAGGGCGTGGTGGTCCAGACGAGCAGGTTCTCTTTTTCACGGCCGCGCAGGGGGAATTTTAGGAAAATCGCTTCGTGGGACACCAACTTGCGTCCCTCGACCACCTCCATTTGGGAATACCCCGTGCCCGAGCGACCTGACCAGGGCATGACGTCAGTACCGCGATAAATTTTGCCCCGCGCGTGGCACTTTTTGAGGAACGACCAGATGGTGTAGTTGTTCTCGTCGCTCATGGTGAAGTAGGAATTGTCCCAGTCCATCCAGTAGCCCAGGCGGATGGATTGCCGGGTCTGGATCCCGGAGAATTTGATCACCCGTGCTTTGCACTGTTCGACAAACGTATCGATGCCGTAGGACTCAATATCTCTTTTCGACTTAAATCCGAATTCCTTCTCGACTTCGTGCTCCACCCAAAGGCCTTGGCAGTCAAAGCCGTTCTGGTACCTGAGTTCCCGGCCGTTCATGGCCCAATAGCGCTGAAAGGCGTCTTTTAATGTACGTCCCCACGCGTGGTGGACCCCCATTGGATTGTTGGCAGTAATCGGACCGTCGAGAAAGGACCAACTTGGCCCGCCTGCGTTCTTTTTGCGCAGTGTTTCGAACGCTTTGGTCTCGTCCCAGAATTTCTGAATTCTGTGCTCGATCTCAATGATGTCTACCCATGGTTCAACTTTCTTGTACATCTATCCTCTACCTTTACCCCCCTCTGGGGCCGGCATTATAAAGAGATGATATCTTTAAAACAATAAACAATACGCGTCTGGGTGCTTACCCATTTTGGGGGCCGTCTCCCAAAGCCCCCCTCCTGGCCTCCCCCCGGTGGGCAAATGGTCATTGGGGGGAGGGGGCCCACAAGACGGTTCAGCACCCTACTCCCCTCATCTGGTAAATATCGTCCCCCGCTCCCTCTGGACAGGCCTGGCCGCTTCTGCTAGGTAAGTGGGGTTATCGGTGCCTTGGGTGTCTGCTCATCTTCGACGCCAAGGCCAAAAGGGAACTCGGTGAGAATCCGAGACTGCCCCGCAGCGGTAATAGGGAACGACCGTCGTCACCTAAGCACTGGCCCAATGGTGGGCTGGGAAGCGGCGACCAGTAGGAAGGCGATTTATTTACCCCCCCTCGCAGTGCCCTTGAGTCCGAAGACCTGCCGATAACGCGCGATGTACATCGCGATCATTTTATCAAAGCTCAGGCCTTCGCGGGAGAGGCGAGCGGACATGAAACAACACGCACCACACTTTCATCTACTGTGCTTGTTTTTATGCATGCTGCTGCTTCCCCTGACCCCCCTGGCCCAGGAAACCGAATCCACAGGGGAGGATGACCCTGAGATCGATCCGTCCTTTTTTGAGGATGGGGATGAGGGCCTATACGAGACCGTGGTGTCTGGCTATCGGATTTACGCCACTGACGAGGGAACCGGGTTTGCCCACACCATCGATGTGTCCCAAGAGACCACCACATTGACATCCGTGTCTGATGTACTCTCCTCGTCGGTCGGGGTGCAGGTTCAAAGCACTGGGGGTATCGGGGCCTATAGCATCCCCAGCATTCGCGGTTCTACGCCCCAACAGGTGCCCATCTTCCTCGACGGCATCGAGCTCAACACTGGGGGATTTGCCGCTGTGAATCTGGCGGATCTCTCACTCGATACCCTGGCCACCATCGAGGTGTACCGGGGGAGCGCGCCCCTCATTCTGGGCACGAGCGGCATTGGCGGCGCCGTTGTTTTAAAAACCCGGCGGTTTAAAGAACCCCGCACAGAAATGGCCGGCACATATGGGTCGTGGCGAACCTCTCGTCTGTTCCTGTCCCACGAGAACCAGGTACATGGGGTCACCGGACTCGTGGCCCTTTCAGTGCAGGGCTCTGAGGGCAATTTCGACTACCTCAACCGAAACGGTACTTTGTACAATGAGGACGACGACCGCATCATGGCCCGCCAGAACAACGCACACACCTCGTACTCGGGTCTCGTGAAGTTGGGCGGAACAGCAGGGAAATGGAAGTGGATTGCACTTGCGGATTTGTTTGTCAAGCGCCAGGGTATCCCAGGGAGAGAGAGCGTGATCACCGAGCACGCCAGCCTGAGAACACTGAGAGATGCGGTGAGCCTGAGGGCGAACCGTGCTTTAGCGTCGTGCATGGATCTACACATCGGGATCAACTATTTAACCATTGAGCAAGACTTCAATGACCTCTATAACGAGGTGGGCATCAACGGTGAACGTACCGTCTCCGCTGCCCATGCTGTCGGGGGCGATGCGGTCCTCGATACCCGATTCACTGAATCTCACCAGCTGATCCTGCGTCTGGCTGCGCGGTTGGAACGCTATAAGGAACAAGAGCTTATCGCAGAGGCATATGAAGGGGAGAAACAAAGCCCCAGCGACCGGGTTCGGGTAGATGCCGGTATCGAGCACAAATGGACCGTTTTTAAAAAGGTGGATATCGTAACCACCTTACGCGGCGCGTTTCACTACCTAAGTTTTGGTGGAGGGCCGATTCACGGCATCCTGGGGTGGATGCCAGCCTACACGCGTTCGGATTTTAACCTTACCCCGGCATTGGGAATTCGCTACGAGATCATAGACGGCATTATGCTGCGCGTTAATGGCGGTCGTTACCTCCGCCCTCCGGATCTGACCGAGCTGTTCGGCTCCCAGGGATCTATTGTGGGCAATCCACAACTCACCGCTGAGGTTGGATACAACGCAGACGCTGGAATAACCTATCTTTTTGAAGGGCGCAGCGTCCTCAACCGTCTCCGCCTAGATGCGGCTTGGTTTACCTCGTTGGTGGATGATCTTATCGCCTATGTCCCCAATTCTCAATATTCGGTACGTCCCGAAAACATAGAGGGTGCAATGATTTGGGGAGTAGAGACGGCGGTCACAGTGCGTCTCTTCGATGTGATGTCCATTCAAGGGAACTACACCTACTTGAACGGACGGATTGAATCGATAAGCCCCTTTCACGACGGCAATCGCATCCCAGGCCGACCGACCCACGAAGCCTATGGGCGACTCGAGCTGAGTCGCGGGCTTGGTCAGTGGCGCCTCGGTGGCTTTGGTGATGTAACCTATGTGGGCGATAGTGTCCTGGATCCCTACAATTTGAAAAATGACCTGGTCGCGCGCCGGCAATTCGATGTCGGTGTCTGGCTGGAGAACAGACCCGGGCGCATACGCTTAACCGTAAAAGTTAAAAACATTCTAAATGAAATAATATTTGATGGGAGTGACGGTCGGCCGCATCCTATCCGAGACTTAGATGGGTTTCCACTTCCCGGTCGGGGTGTTTTTGCCACGCTAAATTGGAAAGTATGAGCTGAGCCATTTAGTCACAAAGGAGATTGAAATGATGAGAAAAATTGCCAGGTGGACGCTACTCACGATTGTGATATGCGGTTATTTAACAGCCTGTGATACAACTTCAACAATAGATACAAATTTTGCCGGCGCGGGATCCGTCCTTGTGATCACCTCCGACTGGACCACCGGTTCCTACGCCACCGTCGACCGGGAGACCTCGGCAGTCACGAGCGACATCGCACTCATCCACTCAGACGCCACCTGTGCCTACTCGCCTGTTATCGATGTGCCGTTCATCGTGCAGCGACTGAACGGCGACGCTGTCATAGTGCTGGATCCCAATAATGGCTTTGCCATAACGTCTGAATACTCGGTCGAGGCGGGCAGCAATCCATACGATATTGCCGTAGTCTCACCGGACCGGGCCTATGTTTCGAGGTATAGCAGCGCTGAAATGCTGGTGGTGCACCCCACCCAAGGGACGGTACTAGGCACAGTTGACCTATCCGCATATGCCGATGCCGATGGTATTCCTGAGATGGCCTATATGTTTCATCATGGCAATGCAGTATATGTGGCGGTACAGCGGCTCAATTCGGTCTTTGAACCCGCCGACCAGGGGCTTATCGTGGTCTTGAACGCCCAGACGGGCGCAGTGGAAAAGGAGATATTCCTCACGTCGAGCAACCCATCGACGCGGCTTCGCTTTAGCGAGGCGTTTGGCAAGCTGGTGATCGTGGAGACCGGATCCTATCAGACCCTGGACGACGGCGGGCTGGAATTGCTGGACCTATCCGACCATAGCCTGAGTGGCTTTTTGATCACTGAAAACGATCTGGGCGGCAATATCACCGACGCGGTCATTGCCTCTGAGAGTAAGGGATACGCGATTATCGGCATTGTGAACGGCGTTCAGGTAGCTTCGCACCTGGTGAGCTTTAATCCTACTACAGGTCAAAAACTCACAGACCTCCTGGTGTCAGATACTTGGGCGTACAATGCGTTAGAGCTCACACCTGACAACCAACAGCTGTGGC
The DNA here is from genome assembly GCA_030065855.1 of Myxococcota bacterium. GTDB lineage: Bacteria > Myxococcota_A > Polyangia > JAAYKL01 > JAAYKL01 > JASJCT01. The sequence goes on along the minus strand of JASJCT010000068.1, from coordinate 254 downwards.
TAGCAGACGGTACGTTTTCCAATCCGGGGATCCGCATCTTCGATGTGGCAACAGACCAGGAGATCTCCAATGGCCCCATCTCGGTCAACCTACCGCCCACTGCCATCTGTTTTGTGGAAAGTCAATACCACCGGTAAACCGGCGGCATGATTTCCGCCACAAGTGGCGGTCTCAAGTGATGCTGGTGCAGGTAGAGCCCTCCCCCTTGAAAAAGGGGGCCGGGGGGATTTCCATAAATGAAAGAAAGAGTAGAC
>JASJCT010000067.1 GCA_030065855.1 Myxococcota bacterium | reverse complement strand
ATTCTAGATTCCCGCCTGCGCGGGAATGACGATCTTGGATGAATTACGGGACACGACCTAACTACGGTGCGAAAACCATGGAAATGAGCATCGAAATTGGGGATACAGGGGATTGTGCCGGCGCGACACTCGAGCAGCTGAAGATTTCCGAGAGGTATGATGCGGTCTGTTCCCTGCGGGCAATGGCCACCCAAGGGGCATTGTCGCAGTAGTCATTTTGTTCAGTGCAGTCCTGTTTCAGGGTTATCCAGGTATCGAGAAACCCTAGCATCCCATTGGGATCAGTGCCCTCTAGTTGGGTTGTCACCGCTTGAAAGAACGCTACAGTCGCCTGGTCTGCCGATGCGACGATGGGAGCCAGGTCAGGCTCTAGGCAGTCATCAAAGGTTTCAGAGTGGGCCAGGCCGTCCCGTGACGGGTTCATATTGGAAGAGATGGCATCGATATAGTTCATTACGTGGGCAATGCGTTTGAATCCATCCGCTGCTGTCCTGATGGTATGTGAAAAGGTGTCCTGAACCACATGCGCTGCAACGCCGATATGGAACACGGGCGCCCAGACGTGTAGGTCCACCAAGCCGTAGAAATCCAAGTAGACCGTGGTTTTGATTATCTGGTCCTCAGCTGCCTTAGATAAATAGGTTTCAGCCGCGTCCATCAGCTCGATGATGACCTGGCGTGTCCCCGTAACAGCTGCTGCATCCCCTTGCGAGAAATCATCGTCTGGTCCGCGAAGGCTATGGGAATACTGACCCACGGCACTCGGGTCCGCGTGTACCTTCCGCAGGCTCTCCAAGTCGAACAGGGAGTGCCCATCCGTGTCTGGTGCGCGAGCGCCAACCACCAGGCTTACCAAAACAAAGCGCTCTGTTTCGTCCAGCGTATCCGGGTCAACGCCTGTCACTTCGATGAGATAGTCAGCTAATTTCCGCCAGGTATTATCCGAGGGCAGGGCAGCTGGTGGGTCAGGTAGGGTGAGCGCGCCGTTTTTATAAGCTCTGCCGGTAAAGCCCTCGTGGCAGGGGTCAGTGCTGCCGGTAGCCACTGACCACGCACGGGACCGAACAGGGCCCAGTACAGTCAAGAGCAACCCCAAGAGACAGGCGATCCACCAGGTGGCCCCAGGCATGAGCATGGCATACAAAAATCGCCTCATCAGAAAGCTGCCTCCAAGTCACGCTTTCTACACGGCGATCTATATCAGCAAATGCACTTCTTTGCATTCGGCCTGAGCAGGTGACACAAACCAACTATCGACCGTAGACATTAATGTCGCCGCTCTCGACAGCCAGCAGGAGGGAGCGATCCGCATCGTCGGTGCAGCTAATGCCAGTGACGTCGACATGTCCTGCATGGGCAGCAGCTTCGACGTTGTAGGCAGCGATGGGTACGACCAGCTGAGCATTGCCCGCGAGCACGTCTATGTCGGCATAGGCCGGCTCAGACGCATATGTCAGGTCGGCGTTGCCCGCACCAATGGTCACGCGGGTCTTGTTTGAGGCAATGTGGCTGCCTGTTATATCGCCTGACACGGCTGTCGCATCGAGTTCACCCCGCACATCATTCAATGTGATGTCGCCGTCAAAGGAAACGATTTTCAGTGGGCCGTGCAAGGTATTCACCACCACGTTGCCGCGACTGGTTCTGATATCTGCTGCAGTGTCCGCTGGTACCTCAATCTCAATCTCACCTTCACACGCGTGGGCCCCGGATCCAGCCTCAAGGCTAAACATCAACACGTCCTGCTCAACGTATACGTCATATTCGGGAACACTCGTTCGACATGCGATGTCAACTGATACGCGGGCAATGTCTCCGGAATCCACGGCCGCGATTGCCACGTTGCCGAAGTCGGTATTGAGGGAGACGAACCGAACAGGTGCTTCGAATGCAAAGCTGTCTTGGGCAGTGTTCTCTTCACAACCCAGCGTGGCGACTGCGATGCATATGCTTACCAGGGTCAGTATTCTTAAGGTAGTCATTGTATCCTCCGGTGTCTAAACAAATGAAGCAGTGAGGAGCATGCCCAGTGCTACGGTATGTTTTGTGAAACCACTGGCCTGATCCTGCACCGTCGCCATATAGAGAAACTGCCCGCTGAGCCCTAGGCTCAACCCGTCAGAAGCCCACCAGTCCTTGCCGATCATGGCGGAGAACCCAAGTCCGACCCTCGCGGTTTCTATGGGGTCGACGTCGCTGCCGACAATGACGTCGCTAAGGGTTGCTCCAACAGCACCGCTTAGGTAGATATTTGCCGGCAGCACGCGATACCCCACGCCCAAGCCGGTGAGGAATCCATACATCACCCCGTCGTCGGCTTTGGGTTTGGGGTTAGTGTTTTGAAACATGACGAGGCTATCAGCTTCGAAAAAGAGAGCGAGGGTCTCTGTCAACCGACCGCCGATCTGGACGCCGTCGAGAATCCCAGGGGCGGTAGAAAACGATATGGGTGCGTTGTCCTTATCTATCGCTTGAGCAGTTGCGACCACGCCCACGCCAAACCTAAGGTGAAATCGGCTTGGTTCACCGGCCTGGCCACTTTCGGACCAGGCCACCCTGCACAAGCTTGAGATAGTCAGCAGGGCGCTTACAGCGAGTACCCAGCGATAGTAGGTGTGCTGGGAAGTTGCGGTGCGTATGGTGTCTTGGCGTCTCATCTTGCCGCATTGCCACCGCAAGGCGCGTACCGTAATTGCTGGATCGATTATTTTCTTTTAATTACAATTGGTTACGAAATTGGCCGGATGTTGAACCAGCAGGATCGCACCGATCAATCTGGTACTATTTTGGGCCCCAATTAATCTCTAACCATTTGTTATTAAAGGGGAATATTCATTGGCATACCAGATTGAGATAGGGAAAAACGGCCAGGTGTGGGCCCTCCAAACCCGTCAAGACGCAATGCTACCCCCCCAAAGGGTCTCTGGCCTTGCGTTTGACGGTCTTCTGGAAATCAAAATGAGCATCTGACCGGTTCGGAAAGGAATCTAAAAAATCAAAACCCCCTGCCGAACGGTTCGGAAAGCGATCTAAAAAATCTAAACCCCCTGCCGAACGGTTCGGAAAGCGATCTAAAAAATCTAAACCCCCTGCCGAACGGTTCGGAAAGCGATCTAGAAAATTAAAATCGCACGCTGAGGCTTTCACCTATACCATTATGGGACAGGTGACGTTTTACTTAATAATATCGAAATGTTAGAAATTAAAATATACCATTTTGATATAGCTACACATCAGATACAGCTGGCTCGCGTTGTCTTTGACTGTACCTATATCTGCCTATAATCATTGAATAATCAACAATGTTGCACCCATTGGCCCACGGTTTGCTCAATTAAAGGGTACTAGGGGAGATGGAGGTAAGACCTCTGGAGACCAAGAGAGGATCGATGTCTGAGAAACAGAAGGCTGCTGTCATATTAGTGGTAGACGATGAGTTGCACCAGCTTGAGACGATCCGTCGCGGGTTGTTCCTCTATGGCTACGAGAGCCGGGGTGCGTCTAATGCGGATGAAGCCCTTGCGGTTCTTACCGGCCCTGAGCGCGGATCATTTGACCTCGTGCTCACTGATTTGACCATGCCGGGTCGTTCGGGCATCGAGCTTATCGAGCAGATCCAATTGCGCATGCCCACCTTACCGATCATTGTTATCACCGGGCTCGCAGCCACCAAGGAAATAGAATGGGTTCAGCAAAGAGGTCTCCCTATTCTGCAAAAACCCTTTGAACCTGATGGGTTGCATCGACTCGTCAGCGATCAGCTCGAAAATAAATAAAATCTATGAAGTCGCAGAGGGCCGATCCTCTGCCTTTGGGGCGGGTTCGACCTCGGCGGCCGCTTCGCTTTCGGCATAGTAATACCCGTATTTTTTGTAATAATAGTAGTAATAGTGTTTGCCATATTTGCGATTGGAAAGGTCGAGGTCGTTTAACACGGCGCCCAGGATATTGGCCTCGATATCCATTAATACGTGCGTTGCGTGTTTTGCCGAATCGCGGGTGGTCTTGAGGCATTTCATAATAAGGACCGTGCCGTCCACGAGCTTGGACAAGATGGCCGCGTCAGTGACGACTGCTACGGGTGGGGAGTCGAAAATGACCCGGTCATAGCGTTCGGTAAGCTCTCCTACGACGCGAACAAAGCTATCGGTGTGCATGAGCTCGGCCGGATTGGGGGGCGTGGGCCCGCAGGTGAGGATGTCCAGATTGGGAATATCTGTTTTGATGATCGACTCATCGAGGGAGGATTCTCCTAGAATGACAGTCGAAATCCCAATTCTTGGACGAATGCCGAACGCCTTGTGAACCCGCGGCCTGCGCATGTCCGTGTCCACGAGCAATACCTTTGAATTGGACTGGGCCATGGTGATGGCCAGATTGATGGCCACCGTGGTTTTACCCTCCTGGGGCGACGGGCTCGTGATGAGGATGCGCTTGGCCGGCTGGTCAGCAGACATGAACAGCAGGTTCGTGCGAATCGCGCGGCAGCTCTCTGCCACCTGAGATTTTGGAAAATCGTTTACAAATAGATCGTGATTAACCGACTGCGGGCCTGGCTTCCCATCTCCGGATTTGGGATGCTTCTTCTTTTGAGAGCGCTTTTTTCTCTTTCCTTTGCCGTACTTGGCATAGGCGCCGTAGTTATCCTGGTTTGCTGAAGATGCGTCAATCGAGGGAATGATACCTAAAAAGGCCAGGCCGAGATCCTCTATATCGCTTTGGGTTTTAAGGGTTTTGTCAGTGAGCTCCACCAGCATGGCCAGTCCCAAGCCGAGGAGGAGCCCGATAACGAGAGACAGGGCCAAGTTGAGATTGAGCCTTGGTTTGATAGGTGCCTCGGGCAGCAGGGCCGGGTCTAGAATGTGGACATTGTTCACCCTGAGCAACCTGGACAGATCCGCTTCTTTGCTCCTGCCGAGCAGGAGGTCATATATCTTTTCGTTGTTTTCCTTTTCCCGCGCGAGCCGGTTGTAGGCGAGCTCTTTCTGGGTCAGATCCATTGCTTTCTTGCGATAACCGTCGAGGGTTCGCTTTAGACCTTTTTCAGCGCTTCGGGCTGCAGCGAGCTCTGCATCTACAGCTAATAGGATATTTTCAACCTCCCGTTTTATATCCTGTCGGATACCGCCGAGCTTGGCCTTGAGCTCTACAATGCGCGGGAAATTATCCCCGTAGCGTTCCTTTAATTCACTCAGTTCCTGGCTCAGCTCTCCGTGTCGCTGCTTGAGCTGCTGGATCAGCTCGTTTGAGTTTATCGCGTCGATGGGGGTGGCCATGGGATCCGATGCCCTTACCACCTCGGCAATGGCTGCCTTGCGCGCTTCGACCTCGATGCGTTTGCCCTGGGCTTCGGTAAGCTGGGTGGCTGCCGCGGTCATCTGGGACGTAAGAATGTTTTGGCGCTCCTCTAAAGAGATGGAGAGGATGCCGTTTTTCTTTTTGTAATCGCGAATGTTGTTTTCCGACTCGCTGAGCTGCTTGTGGGCCTCGTCGAGTTGGTTCGACAGCCAATCCACCGCATCCACCGTACTTTGCAACATCGATTCGAGATTCTTGTCTCGATAGGCAATGGCAACGGCATTGGTATAGAGTTGGGCCCGTTTTGGATCCCTGTTGTCGACGTGGATTCTTACAAGCCGAGAATCTTTTACCGGGTCGACGGTTAACATTCCCTGCAGGATGACAGCTGCTTCTTCAACGCTCGCGGGTTTGAAAGTGTGGCGCCGCTCCTTGGGCACGCCCAGAAATGCCGGATCTTCGTTCAGGCGGAATTCCCGGACCACGCGCATGGCCACGTCACGGCTTTCGATGATTTTATATTGGGTCTCGTAGTATTCGACATTGGACCAAAACGAGCCCGTGCCCATTTCGACCACATCTTCCACATCCCGGCCCAGCACCTGGGGGGCTTGGGTTTCGATGCGAATCGTCGAGGTGGCCCGGTATATCTTCACCATGCGCAGGGTGACGAACGCGGTCAATCCAACCGAGACCAGGACTGTGAGCGTGATGAGCAGCCACCTGCGTCGAACAATCCTAAGATAGGCCCAAATATCGATCCCACCCTCGTCTGTCTCCATCGGCGGTTGTACCTGGGACATCTCGGGTTTGTGCAGGCGTGAGGCAGTTGGTTCCATTTTCCCTTTTTATTATAGAAGTCTATCGTCGGAATAATGATGTCGCCATATTGGATTTTTTGCAAATCTTTGCATGTCAAAATTTTCTTTCCCCTCTCCGCGTTGGAGAGGGGGTTAGGGGTAAGTTTTTTGGGTAAGGGGATTATTTGCGGCACTGGTTAATAAAAAGCTCGACAGACAGGCTGTGGGGAATGAATATTCGGTTCGTCAAGGATATATCGATGTTGCGTAAGCTCATTCCTATTTTCTTTATATTGATGGCCGTCGAAGCGAATGCGGCCGAGCCAGCATCACCTGAAGACCGCTACGCCATTCACGTCCTGACCATGGGGCCGGGCGACGCCTTGTTTGCCCGCTTCGGTCATATTGCCCTCGTGGTCGAAGACCGACGCGAGAGGACTAAAAAGGTTTATAATTTCGGTACGTTTGACTTCAGCGACCCCGATCTACAGCAGAAGTACGCGAGCGGATTCCTCAATTTTTGGCTGTCCATCGAGTCCTATGGCGGGACCATTCGCCGATATCGGGCTTTTGATAGGGATTTATGGGAGCGCACCCTGAACCTCGATCCCGACCGCGCGGCCGAGGTGGCGCATCGACTGGCCCTCAACGCTAAACCGGAAAATAGGACCTATGCCTACCGCCACTACCTCGACAATTGCTGCACGCGCGTGCGCGACGTCATCGACGATGCAACCGACGGTGCGCTTTCAAAGGACAGATCCTCAAGCAATACCGGGCGGACCTATCGGGATCACACGCGAGATGCCCTTCGCGGGCTCTGGATCATGCGCACCCTGATCCTCTTCTCCCTGGGCCCGGCAGTGGACCGGCCGATCACCCGTTTTGACGAGCAATTCTTGCCAGCTGTGGTTGCTGAGGATTTGGACCATACCTTCATTGGCCCGGACCAGCGACCCATTGTGGCCCGCAAGCGCCACTTGGTCGCCCGCCGCGGAGAACCAGTCGAGCGTCACGCTTCGTCGATAGATGTCGCCATTGCTGGTGTGTTTTTCGCATTGCTCGCATTGGGCCTGGTACTCCCCCTGGTGCTCGGCCAGCGGCGGATGTCGGCACGACTATTGGGGTTGGGATACGTCGTATGGGGCCTTGTTGCAGGTCTCGGCGGCCTGGCCCTCGTGCTCTATTGGACAGCAACGACCCACTACGATACCCACTATAATGAAAATTTGCTTATCTTTCCGGTATCCCATCTCTGGCTCGTGGGGCCTGGGCTTGGGCTCATTTTTAGAGGTCACATCAAATCGAAAACCAGCCGCTTCATAAAAAAATATTTCATTTTTTCATTCGTACTCATTGCAGCAGATATGGCGCTCAAGCTCGGGCCGTTTATTCAAAGCAACTGGGCCTTCATCGCCGTTGCTGCAGCGTGCAATGCCGCGGGCCTGGCCGGCCTGGCCCGCGCACAAACATCTGGGCGACAACAGTAATCAGCAACAAGAGGATATTCCTATGAGCAGTATGGAAAGGTGGCGCGGAAAGGTGGCCCTTGTCACTGGTGCCTCGGCGGGTATTGGCCGAGCCATTGCACAAGATCTATCCAAGGCCGGCATGCGACTGGTGCTCCTGGCCAGGCGGCTGGAGCGACTCGAAACCCTTTGCGCAGACATTCGAACCTCAGGGGGAGAGGCAGTGGCTGTGGCCGCTGACCTGCGCGATACCGAACAAATAGGTGCGGCATTTGAGCGGGCCAGGGAGCACTTTGGCGGCGTGGACGTCCTGATTAACAACGCGGGCATCGGCCGGATCGCGCCGCTGATGAGCGGAAAGACAGGGTTTTTTCGAGAGCTCCTGGAGGTCAACGTCCTGGCCCTGACGGTTGCCACGCGGGAGGCCATTCAGGACATGCTGCAGCGGGATGCTGCCGGACATGTCATCCATATTTCCTCCATGTCCGGTCACCGGGTGCAGGCTGGCAGCGGCATGTATGCAGCGACAAAGTTCGCGGTCCGGGCACTGACCGAGGGATTGCGCCGCGAGCTTCGGGAGGCTGGCAGCCCCATTCGCGTCTCTTCGATCAGTCCGGCAGACACAGCATCCGAGTTTTTTGAAAATCTATATAAGAGCGCCGGGTTAAAAGAGGCAGACCCGCCGCCCTATCGCAAAATGGACGCCTCAGATGTGGCGAGCGCTGTCTCATACATCCTGGGAACCCCGCCCCACGTCGAAGTGCACGATCTGCTCCTGCGCCCCATCGACCAACCGGACTGATCTATCTCGCCCTACTTTTGGGGGGTACTAGTGCCTCTTCAAGCGATTAGTGATGGGTAATAAACTCCCCCTTTGAAAAAGGGGGGAGGGGGGATTTCGTCAATATTCCCGAAGTGTTTGGAAATCCCCCTAACCCCCTTTTTCAAAGGGGGAAATCGGAAACTCTACCCATCAGAGTAGGGTTGAATGAGCGCTAGGTCTGCTGTTTTACGGGCAGACGAACAGTGAACGTGCTGCCCTCGTTGGGCGTGGACGCAACCGCGACATCGCCGTTGTGGGCGCGAACGATGTATCTGACAAGACTGAGGCCCAAGCCACTGCCAGAGGTCTCTGACGATAAGGCAGTATCGATCCTGTAAAACCTTTCAAAGATTCGCTCTTGTTCGGATTTCGGGATGCCAATGCCCTCGTCAACCACAGAGATGTCCAGCCAATCACCACTGTCGCTGGCGTTGATCTGAACCTGCCCACCTGCAGGGCTATACTTGATGGCGTTGGACATGAGATTGATGAGCACCTCGATGATCGCATCCCTGTCCACTGGCACGGGCGGCAAGTCCTCGGGTAGTGTTGTCTTAACTTCGAATCCCGCGTGGTCGCACAGGGGACGACAGGCGGAAATAGCGGTTTGAACCAAATCTTGAACAGACGCTGGATCAAGGCGGTAGCTGGTTCGCCGCGACTCCATCCGAGAGAAATCCAGTATGCGCTCTGTCAGGCGAGACAATCGTTCGGTTTCCCGGCCGATGATTTCCAGGCATTCGCGCTCATCTTCTTTGGTGCGAACCCGACCGAGCAGCAGGGTTTCGGTAAACATGCGGATCGATGTCAGGGGGGTTCGCAATTCATGGGAGACATTGGATACAAAATCCGTTTTTAATTTGGAGAGTCGGGCTTCCTGCCGCATGGCTTGAATGGTCTTGCCAATACCAAACCCCAACGCCGTGACCAACAGGATAAGGGCCCAGAGATAGAGGCGGCTGCGCTCGCCAACGAGCTGCCTTTTGGATGCTGCATCCATGAAGCACACGTCCAGTCGCCAAGTCTGGCCAGCGCTCTCCAGGAAGACCTGGGCAAGGTCGAGGTCAGCTTCGCACCCTTGCGAGCCCGACTCACCCGCGCTTAAGGCCATGTTGACTTCATTCAGGACGCCGTGTTCAGCAGCGACTTGGTCTAAAAGTGCATTTGCCGCGTTGAGGATTGTTGGATCAAGCGGATTCGAGGGGGCATTATGGCCACCCAGGCGTCCCTTCATCAAGCTATCCAGCTGTTCCGCCAGTTGGGGTGCGATCCGCTTGGCCAAAGAGGTGTAAACCAACTTTACCCGCCTTAACGCAGCCGCCTGTTCGTTTTCCACGGCAATCATCCCCAGCCCTGTGAGCAGCAGGCTCGGCAGGGCAACGGCAAAAAGAACGAACACGAGAACGCTTCTCGTCTGTCGAGTGGCCGGATCATAGACGCTATTGAGGAAACCGCGCACCGTAATTAGAAAATATAACTATAGTTTTGAAGAAATCTAACTTCGACGAAACATTTGTCGGCCGTTAACCGATAGCTTGTTGTAGGGCCAGTATGTGGGGAGGCTGGGGCGCGAATCTATAAAGAGGAGATTCTAGGGAAAAATGCCATTTAAACCCAAAAAGATTAAGTCAAAGCTCGTGCCTCTCGACGATATATCTGAGCAGATGGTCAAGGAAATGCACACCCTGTTTCTCGATTATTATGAGCATTCTGATTATGAAACATTTATCCAAGACCTGGGCGATAAGACAGGGTCCTTTCACTGGAGAGAGAGAGACACGGGGCGACTTATTGCTTTTGCCAATATCAAAATAATGGCGTTGCCATATAAAGGCCGAAAGGTACATGTGTTTTTCTGCGGGGACACGGTGTGCCATCGCAGCTACTGGCAGCGGAATGCCTCGGGAAACAGCCCCATGGCCCCAACGGTATTTGCCTTCCTGCTCCGATTTCTTCTACGCCATCCGTTTAGCGCCTATTGGTTTATGCTCTCTATGAGCTTTCGGACCTATCTGGTGATTGCGAACAATCTCGTAAATTACTACCCTCACTATCAGCGAAATGATCGCAAGACCCAGAAACTCAAAGAAATATGCCACCTGGTTGCCGATCACATGTATGGCGACAAGTTCGATTCCGAGACCGGTCTCGTGGATTTTGGATTGGGTGATAAAAACCAAACCATCAAGAGCGATGTGGCGCCCGTCACAGAGGAAATGCTGAGGCAATATCCGAAGATTGCGTTTTATGAGGCGTTGAACCCGGATAACCAAAAAGGCATTGAAATGGCCAGTATCGGTGCTTTGGACCTGGATTCAGCGGTTGCCTACTTTAAGAAGTTTACTCGACGGGTAATAAAGGGCGTGGAAAAACATAAGAAAGCCGAGAACCTGCCTGGCCGATCGCTCGGATAGGGAGGCAGAACTTACGTCCGTGCCTTTTCCTCCAAGATTTCAGTATACACCTGCGCCACATTCTCCACGTATTGCCGGGCCCCAAAATGCGTTTCCGCTCTGGCCCTGGCTCCCCGTGCGCATCGATGCCTTAAGTCCTGGTCAGCAATTAACTTTTCCAGCGCCGCAGCCAGGCCAGCGGCGTCTCCGGTTGGATAGAGAAACCCGTTTTCCCCGTTGACGACGATTTCTGGGTTTCCCCCACTGTCAGAGGCCACCACTGGCACGCCTCGGGCCAGGGACTCCAGGGCAGAACGGGAAAGGGGCTCCGGCTCTATCGAGCAATTGACCGTCAGATCGCATTCCCCCATTAACGCCAGGGGATTATCGCAAAAGCCGAGGAACTGCACCCCCTGCCTCAGGACCGGGTCCTGTTCCACCATGTTCTGCAATGGCGCTTCTTCGGGGCCGGTGCCGGCCAGCACAAATGTCACGCCGGCATGCCTGGCCAGTACGATCCGGGCTGCTTCCAGCAGGGATGATACGCCCTTCCATTTTTCCAAGCGGCCGAAATAGCCGATTTTGACAGTATCCTTATCCCCAGTGGATTTCTCCGTTGGCGGCTTAACCCGATCCAGATCAATGCCGTTATAAATTGCCATGACCTTACGTTCCGGCAATCCCTGGCCCACGTAGTGACGGGCCACTGCCTGCGAAACGCAGATAAACCGGTCCACGCGGCGGGAGACATATCGCTGAAAAGGATTGAGATCGTAGAACCCACGTTGGTGGCTAACCGCAGGAATAGAGGCCAGCCTAGCAGCCGTCAAGGAGGGGGCATTGACCCACACGAAGTTGTTTGCATGCACCAAGGAAAACCCTTCTCGCTTAAGCCAGGGAGCCAGCAGCTCCGCATCCCGATATTGGAGCTGGGCGTACATTTTCATGCTCCATAGGAGGCGGTAGAAGCGGTTCTCTTTATAACGAGGCACAGGCGTTTCCCAGGTTTCCGGGCTCGGTGTCTTACCCCCGCCCTGGCCGATGATGTCGCTCCACAGGGCATTGGGAATACCGGCCTCCTCGTACTTCTTTCTCACCGATAGATTGAACTTAAAAAGAACAAAAGGAGAAAAGCGTGAACGATCCAACCCCAGCACTAACTGTAAAAGGCTGAAATTAGAGCCCCCGATGGCGGGCGCCCGTTCGCTGAACAAGATCCTGAACAAAAACGACTCCTGCTTTCCGGTTACAGCTGAGTTTTATAAATCCGACACAGGTTATATCTGATCAAGCAATTGAGAACAAGAAAGTACGAACGAGAGGGGGCGTGCGGCTTATATTGAAAGGCCGAGGCGGCGTTCCCTGTTGAATGCAGTGGCGGGTCAGTCCATGGAATATCCCCAGTAGGGCGGGGCTTTACGCCCCGCTGTGTATGTGTTGCACGGGGCACGGCGTGGGATAAACCCACGCCCTACAACGGAATTAGCGAAATCGAATGAATTTTGTGGAGATATCCCAGGGTCAATTCCCTGTTCCCCTTAAGCGCTTTATAAGCGCTGTCAGTGTTATGAATTCGTTATCTATTAAATAGGTGGGTGCGTTTCGAATCCCCTTTTTCCAGGTTTCCATGTAGACGGCCTGAACAAAATCGATTGTTGCATCTGCTAAGAGGCAGGCCTTAAACCTGCTTAGGTCTAAGCCGATCTCAGCGGCGAGATCCAATTCAAGCTGAGCCCGGTCCGTTCCTGAAAGGCGGCCTGGGTCGGCCACCACCGCATCGTTCCACTCCCAGTACCTGCCTTGGTTTCCCGTGCAATGGGCAGCCCGGGCAGCACCACACCTAAACGGACGCATCCGTTCGTCTTCTGGCGCACAAGACATTCGCGCGTAGTCGTACCGCACGATGCGCCAGGCCTTTTTGCTTTTGATAAGCGCGCTGCGAAGCTTCTTGTGGGCCCACACACAGTGGGGGCAGTCGTAGTCAAAGAACTCGTGAATGACGATCTCGGGATGGGTCGCCCCGATCCAGGGACGACCTGCCGCATCAACCCCCTGGTCCAAATCATCGACCCGGCGCCAGCTATCTCTTGGCCAAATGAGACCCCCAGCAATGGCAAGTGCGACCAATAGACCAAAAATGAGTACCTGTCTCGTAGTCTTCCATTTCATTTTGTTTTTGCGCCCACTCCCAATGGTTTTTTATATGGCCGCCAGCACCCCACTCTACGCATGGCCCATCCATGGATTCAACCGTTTTTTTCCAGGAATTGGGGTCACTTGACGACCGAACAAACGGCGATTATGGTCTCTACAAATTCTATGGCAGCTGAGGTCTGGATAGACACAGTGAGCGAACGCAAAAATTAAGGAGTACGATAATGGCAAAAAAAATCGCAATCAATGGATACGGACGCATCGGTCGCTGCGTGCATCGAATTTTACACGCTCAAAAGAGGGATGATGTGACGCTCGTTGCAATAAACGATATCACTAGCCCAAAAATGCTCGCACACCTACTCAAATACGACTCTGTCCATCGCGTGTTCCCGCCTGACGTGGCAGCAAAGGAAAAGAGCATCGTCGTGGATGGCGCGGAAACACCTGTTTACGCCGAGCGAGATCCAGGGGCGCTGCCTTGGAAAGACCTGGGCGTGTCCCTTGTATTGGAATGTACCGGCCTCTTCCGAACCAAAGAAACAGCAGGTAAACACATCGAGGCCGGGGCAGAAAAGGTCGTCGTAAGCGCTCCGGGCAAGAACCTGGACGCCACCTTTGTGTACGGCATCAACCACGCCCAATACGACCCGGCCAGCCATCACATCGTCTCCAATGCATCCTGCACAACGAACTGCTTGGCACCGGTGGTCAAGGTGCTCAACGACGCGGTGGGCATCGAGGACGCCCAAATGACCACCATTCACTCGTATACAAACGATCAGCGCATTCTCGACCTGCCACACAAGGATATGCGGCGCGCCCGTGCCGCTGCTGTTTCCATGATACCCACGACCACCGGCGCTGCTCGGGCCGTAGGACTGGTCCTGCCGGACATGGTCGGCAAAATCGATGGGCTGGCCATCCGCGTGCCCACTGCTGACGTCTCCATTGTCGAGCTGACGGCAAATGTGTCGCGCCCGACCACAAATGAAGAAATCAATGCGGCGATGAAAGCAGCTGCAGCGGGCCCACTCAAAGGCGTGCTCCAGTATACCGAAGAAGAGCTGGTTTCAGTCGACTTCATGGGCAATCCCCACTCTTCAATCTTTGACAGTAAGCTCACGCAGGTGATGTGCGAGAAGAACGTCAAGGTGTTTTCCTGGTACGACAATGAATGGGGGTATGCCAATCGCATCGTGGACATGGCTGCCCACATGCTACGGAGTTAGACCGGCCATGGCTGAGATACCCATTCCCAAAATGACCGACCTGGCGCTCGGCGGCAAGCGGGTGCTCATTCGCGTCGACTTTAACGTTCCCTTGAGCGACGGTGTTATTTCAGACGACACCAGAATAAGAGCCGCCCTACCGACAATCGAATACGCCATCGAAAACAATGCACGGGTGATATTGATGAGCCACTTGGGCCGGCCCAAGGGAACCGAGAACCCAATCTTCAGTTTGGATCCGGTCGCCACCCGGCTGGCGGAATTGCTCAAAGTCGGAGAAGTGACGTTAACAGATGCGTGCGTGGGTGACGGGGCTCGCCGCGTGGCCCTCGACCTCAGAGACGGTCAGGTGGCACTGCTGGAAAACCTTCGGTTTCACCCAGGCGAAACCGAGAACGACCCCAAATTCACCAAAGCACTCGCCTCCCTAGGGGAAGTCTACATCAACGACGCTTTTGGCACTGCCCACAGGTCCCATGCATCCGTGGTTGGCGTGCCAGCCCATCTTCGAAAAAAGGCAGCGGGATTTCTCTTAGAAAAGGAAATTGCAGCCCTCAGCCGTCTGATGACGGGCGTAGAACAGCCCTATGTGGCGGTATTGGGTGGTGCAAAAGTCTCCGATAAGATTGAGATCATCAAGAATCTTATCAACCGAGTGGATTGCCTCATTATCGGCGGGGCAATGGCCAACACATTTGCCGCTGCCAAAGGCGGTACCCTGGGCGCCTCACTGGTCGAAGCAGACAAGCTCGCACTGGCCCGCGACTTGCTGGCCCGATCCGAATCCGAGGGTGTGAAATTGATCATCCCGAGCGATGTCGTCGCGGCGACATCGCCTGATGCTGGAGACGCGGAGGTCGTGCCCATCAATGGGGTTCCCGCGGACAAAATGGCGCTCGACATCGGCCCCGATACCAGGGCTGCGTTCAAAGATATCCTCGGTCGCGCCAAGACCATCTTCTGGAACGGCCCCATGGGTATGTTTGAAGCCCCCCAATTTGCTGCAGGCACCATTGCCATGGCTCGAACCATCTCTGGTCAGGGTGCATTTTCAGTTGTGGGAGGCGGTGATTCAGTGGCTGCAGTGCGCCAAGCCGGTCTTGAAAAGGGGTTTGATCACGTGTCCACTGGCGGGGGTGCGTCCCTTAAATTCCTAGAGGGAAAGGTGCTCCCGGGCATCGCCGCCCTCCAACCGTAGGCGAGGACTATCATGCGAAAATCATTTGTTGCCGGAAACTGGAAGATGGCCACGACGACCGCCCAGGCAAAAGCGCTGGCAGGATCGCTCCTAGATGGCATTACCAGCGTCGAGGGCGTGGATGTGGCTGTCATACCGCCATTTCTCGCCATTCCAGCTGTGGTCGACCTCCTTCGGGGCTCCACCATTGCCGTGGGTGCCCAGGATGTGTATTTCGAAAAAAGCGGTGCCTTTACCGGAGAGATATCCTGCGAGATGCTCATCGAAGCAGGGTGTGGTTTTGCGCTCGTAGGGCATTCGGAACGACGCCACATTTTAGGCGAAACCGACCCGCTGGTACGAAAAAAACTCGATGCCCTCCTAGCAGCTGGTATGGACGCGATTCTCTGTGTGGGCGAAACCATTGAGGAGCGCGAGGCAGGCAGCACAGAAGCTCGCCTGGAGACCCAAGTGCGCTCAGGCCTCGAAGGGGTCACCTTGGAGCAGGCGCGTCGCGTCACAGTGGCCTACGAGCCGGTCTGGGCCATCGGCACTGGAAAGACTGCCACCGCTTCCCAAGCCCAGGAGGCCCATCGCTTTATTCGAGGGCTGTTAGCAGGTCTGTTCGATGAGGAGACGGCCGGGAAGATGCGCATCCAGTATGGCGGCAGTGTCAAACCGGAAAACGCCGGCGAGCTCATGACCCAACCAGATATCGACGGCGCCCTTGTGGGCGGTGCATCCCTTAAACCGGCGAGCTTCCTCGGCATTGTCCAAGCCGCATAGATTTCCCTTTATTTTTCATCTAACTGTGCTAGAGACGGGCTTGACGTTGGCGGTGGGTGAAAGGTATTAAACGGTCATGTATACCCTATTTGTCGTGCTACACGTACTATTTTGCATATTCTTGGTATTGGTGATTCTTCTCCAGACCGGCAAGGGGGGCGGTATGGGCACTGCGTTTGGCGGTGCGAGTCAGAGTGTTTTCGGTCCTAGAGGTGCGGGTTCCTTTATCGGCAAGCTGACCGGGATAGTCGCGGGACTGTTTATGTTGAGCTCGCTCGTGCTCGCCTACCAGTCCTCTTCGGGGGATTCGGGCATTGCTGACAAGGTAAACGCCCTCAACGACGTTGCGAGCGGTCCTGCCGAGGAAGTCGATCTCAGTGAACCTGCCGAGCCAGCGGCCGCGGAAGCAGAGACTTCCCCTACAGAAAAGACCGCCGGTCAGGACGCAGCACCCGTCGAAACAGATAAAGAACCGGCCACACCCCCGGCATCCCCGAAAGAACCCTCACAAGCCGCCGAACCTCTCCCCAAGACACCCCCTGAGGCTGCCCAGAATCCAAACAATGAGTAAATGCTAGCGGCTCGTCGAGTGATTAGTGACGGGTAATAAACTCCCCCTTGAAAAGGGGGCGGGGGGATTTCGTCAATATTCTCGCAGTGTTTGAAAATCCCCCTAACCCCCTTTTTCAAAGGGGGAATGCGCAACTTTACCCATCAAGATAAGTTTGACATAGCACCAGGCCCCCCCCTGCCGACCCATTTATGAAACCAATGTGCAGCTAAAAAAAACCGCCCACTATTTTTCTCTTTCTGCTACCTTAGGCTAACGACAAGGAGGTAGGATTTGCCATGAACTCTGTACGTAGAAATACCGTATGGCTTGCCGGCATTTGTATGGCAGTATTGCTGCTGAGCAGCTGTACGAAAAAGCAGGACCAGACCCCGTCTGGGGACGCAGGCAGTGCCCGCGAGAAGCACCCCAAAATCGAGGCAGTAGAGGAAAATATCGATTTTGGCGAAGTCAAACAAGGGGCCGTTGTCGAGAAGATATTTACAATTCGCAATACAGGTGGTGCCCCGCTCAATATCACCAAAGCCCGAGGTTCGTGAGGGTGCACCGCCACTGTCGTTACGACACAGGCGATTCCTCCGGGAGAGGAAGGACAAATCAAGGCAATCCTCAAGACCAAGGGACGCAGCGGTAAGATCAAAAAATCTATCACTGTTGAGTCAAATGATCCACAGACACCGAGATATCGCTTAAGCCTCGCAGGGATGATTCTCGTCGACGTCGAAGTGAAACCCCGTGTGCTGGCCTTCAGACACCTGACCAAGGGAGTGGCCGGGTCCAAAGATTTTTCCATTTCAGTTCGGGAGCCGGACAAAATCAACATTACGTCTGTCTCGATAGAGGATCCGCGGTTCAAACTTGAGAAAAAGAGCGATGCGTCCACGGATGATGCCCAGTACGTGCTCAGCTTTAACGGCAGTGATACGCTGGGTCGCATTTCTTCGTACGTACGCGTCGCCTATACCGGTTCAGATGTCCCCCATGTAGATGTTCCGGTTCGGGTCAACATACTCGGAAACCTGCGCTATCCCAAGAGCATTTACTTTTCAAAGCGCGATGGACAGTTTAAACCGCGGGATATCATCATCACGACCCGGTCGGGCAAGCCAGTAACGATAAAAGCCGTGAAAGATCCCGATGGCAAGCTCAAGACCACCATTAATACGGCCAAGGGAGAACGGGTGGTCGTCGCGGCCGAGGTCGCCGATCCCGATACTGCGTATGACCGACCTTCCCGGCACAAATTGACTATCCTCACCACGGATAAGGATGAGCCGGAACTGAGCATCAACTATACAATCACCGACAAAACGGGGTCAGATAAGCGGACAAGGGTGGGAAGGCCTCTTCCAATACCGCCGCCACAGCCATCCGCCAGTGCCACATCTCCTCAAAAAGAAGGCGCTAACCAACCGTCAGGAAATGCCCCCAGCCCCAGTGAGGTGAAGCATGAATAAACGTAAGGTCCCAGGCTTGGTTGGTTTTATAGCCATGGCGTGCGCGCTCCTGGCTTGCTCAAAGCCGACAAAAGTCGAAATTATTCCCTCCAAGGTTGTCCTCGACGGCGCTGGTACGAGCAAGAAGCTCGAGGTAAAAGTATATGACCAAGATGGGGCTGTCATGAAAGAGGGCATCGATGTGGTCTGGTTTTCAGATGACACGAGCATCATCAAGCTCACCCACGATGGCGAGGTCACGTCAGTAGCATCGGGTGAAGCCACAGTGGAAGTGGAGATTGTGGGGGCCGGCCTCAAGGCCGAGGTACCGATTCGGGTGAAAATACCCGCATCCATCAACGTATCTCACGAACGGCTCCGCCTGTGGACCGGTCAGATAAAAGAGAATGTCTGGGCCGAGGTCCACAGTGAAAAAGGTGCGTTTATCGAGGGGTACTTGCCAGAGTGGGTCAGCGAAGATGAAACCATCGTCGGTGTCGAGCAGATAAAAGACCCCAAACGACGGCAGAGCTGGGTCAAACTCACTGGATTAAAGTCCGGTACAACCCATATTGCCGCGCTCTTTGAGGGCATCGCAAAGAGAATCCGCGTGGCTGTCTACGACGAGGACGAGGAAGTCGCCATGGACGGCACCCGAATTCCAAAGGAAGAGAAAGAAGCGGCAGAGAAGAAAAAGGAAGAGGAAAAAAAGAAAAAGAAAAAGAAACGCAAAAAATAGCGCGTAAGGAATGATCCCATGGGACACAAGTGTGTGGTCTTCATCTATTTTTTAGGGCTTATTGGATGTGCTGCAGCGCCCCCACCCACGTCGGTGTCGGCCAACGAACCCGCACTGGATGGGGCAGAGCAGGCCATCGGTATCGTCAGGGATGCCTACACAGCAATGGGCGGGCTCGAACGGCTGAGACTCACGGGCGGCAAGGCCACCATCATCGCGCGAGCCCGCGCTTTTGGCACAGAAGTCCCAGTGGAAATCTCAGTGAGCGGTCCGGAAGATTGGCGCCTCGATTATCCCAGCGAAGATATGAGCTACATTTATGAGGGCAGTACCTGTCGCAAGGTCATTTTCGGTATCCTCGCCCGGTGCACGCCCCACGACCAAGTTTGGATGGCGCCCACCCTGCTGCTTGCGGGCTTGATTTTCCCAGCCGGGGATGCGGCCAATTTAGAGGCGAGCTTTCGCTTGAGCGGCGAAGTAACCCTGGACGGCAGTGCCTGCGACGAGGTGGCCATTAGACCTCGGCATTCGAACCTCACATTGTTTGCAGCCTATGATCGCCAATCCAAGCTCCTTAAAAGAGCGCGGTTCACCACCGTCGATCCTGTCACAGACCAGCGCTCAAAATGGATTGTTGCAACCGAGGACTGGCGAGATGTGGATAGTGTGAAAGTGCCGTTTCGCCGCATCGTTCAGCATAATGGCACCCCTATCTGGGAAGAGACAGCAACCGACATTCGATTGGATGTTGACCCGGCGAGGTTTCAGCTACCTGCCCCCCCGACCACGGATACATCCTACGTCGCAATGATACCCAACCGCCGCGTGGTACTGACCGAAATTGACGGGCAGCAGGTGGAAGTTCCTGCCCCCTTTCCCACGCTCGGGGGCGGCCCGCATGTGGCTGGTGAGGTGAAGATCCTCCCGGAGATCGAGGCCTTGCGTATGATCGCCCACAGTACCCTGGCCCAAGCGACCCAGCGCATGGCATCCCTAGAGCAGGACCTCCAAGCATCTGGCCGAACCTCGACTGGGGAGCCAGGCATCCTAGTTCTGGAACAGCCCTCCGCCCCAGCTGATACGGTCTTAATGATGCTCTACATCCCCATTGCACCAAAGTAGCGTCCACCCCCAAAACAGCTTATGACCATAGTCGTTGACCATGGTCATACCAGTGGTTATTCTGATATTGGGAGGTGAAAATGACGCACGAAACCATAGCAGTCTCGAAGTTTAAAGCGACGTGCTTGTCAATGCTGAGAAAAGTTAACCAAACCAGGCGATCTCTTCTGGTCACGCGCAATGGTGAACCCATCGCATTGATTTCGCCACCCCCAAGACCTGAGAAACCCAAGTCTTGGCTGGGCAGTTTCAGTCAGACCGGCGAAATTATCGGCGACGTGATATCCCCAGCATTTTGTGAGTCGGATTGGGAGGTTCTGGGCAAATGAAGCTGCTGCTCGATACGCACATTTTTCTTTGGAGCTTGCTCAAGCCACAAAAATTATCGAGGGAAGTAGCTCGTGAACTGGAAAGCGAGACGAGCGAGTTATGGCTTTCACCAATCACAACATGGGAGGTCTCGATTCTGGCAGAAAAAGGTAGGATTTCACTTCGGGATGCGCCTTTTTCATGGATTCGACAAGTGCTCAAAACAGTGGCTTTTATTGAGGCGCCCATGAATCACGAGGTGGCACTTAGGAGTCGAGAAATATCCCTCGAACACCAAGATCCAGCCGATCGCTTTCTCGCGGCTACTGCCATTGTCTATGATTTGACACTGGTTACTAGCGACGAACGACTGCTAAAGTGTTCCGAGATACAAACATTGCCGAACTTGTAATAACCATAGGGTAGTCCGGTATTGAAACGATGTACCGAGATGATGGTGCGCTAACAGCTGTCAGTGAAGGGTGTGGATTTCGTCGTCCACGCGAATTTTGGTCGGTGTCCCTACCTTTACCCCTATATTGACCGGCATATCTTCGGGCGTAGGGGCGTTGCCGGGCAGTGGATGCGCTGTCTGAGTGATTTTCATCTCCTCTTCTTCCATTTGGGCCATGCGCTTTTGCTTGCGCTGCCTCGCCGCGATATAGGCGACAATAAACAGGATCACCATGGCTCCCCACAGGGCACTGGTACCGGTAATCAGCGGTAGCCATTGCCATTTACTGTTCAGTCCGGCGAGCCACGCTTGTTCTAAATCTTTCAGATCTGTCTGGTAGGAGAACGCTATGGCCTCCTCGAACGCCATGCCTTGGGAACATTTGCGAATGACCACGCGGATCCCGAGCCACCCGCCTTGGCGCAGGAGAAATCCCACAAAATCCGCTGCCTCAGCATAGGCCAGACTGATGCGTCCCGGGCGATCCGGATACCTGTCGATACTGCTCAAGGGCAGCAGGCTGTCACCTCGCGCAGCAGCCCAGACCAGCCAGATGCGCCGAAACGAGGATGCTTCGGATTGCTGAATGGCAATGCCTTCGGAAAACCACCTGGGCACAGGGGCGTCTTGAAGCGCGGTCCGCAGCGCGAGGTGGGACATCTCGTGTTCGAGGACAATGTCGATGTCTTCTGTCACCGGTCCACCCATGCGGTTTCGGAGCGGCAGGATGATCAGATTGAGACTCGGGTAGGCAACAGCCCCGGACCAGGGAGGGACCGCGATCCCTGGGGGCGCTACCTGGTGTGCATCTTCCAGACTCGCTACGACCCGAACGTCGACGGGTCTTTCCAGGGCTTGGGGACCGAGACCCAACTGCTTATAAATGCGCGCGTGTGTTTCTCGGCACGCGGTCATCAGCTCGTCTGCAATACCCACATTGCGCTGGGGCACGGCAATGCGGCAGGATCCTGCCTGGCGTAAGATGTACTCATCTGGCAGGGGCAACGCAGTGGCTGTGGCACCTGCGCTACCAGACCAAAGCCCGAACAAGAGGAACAAATAGCAGGCAAAACAGGGAATTTTTAATCTAAGCCGCGTCATTACAATTAGTTTATGGCCCGATCCCCAGGTTGGTCAACGGAACCTTGCCGATCATACGGGGAAACTGGCATTATCAGCGCCATGCCGTTTTTCGAAATAGGAGGCGTAAGGCTTCACTATACTGTCGCAGGCGATGGATCTCCCATCGTATTTCTGGCCGGCATGACCCTGGACAGCGCGGTTTGGCATGGGGTCGCCGAGCAGATGAAAAGAAAATACCAGGCCATAGGTGTCGATGTTCGAGGTTCAGGTCACAGCGACGCACCTCGCGGTGTGTACTCGATTGACATCATGGCCAACGAAGTTGGACACCTGGTCTCGGAGAAGGCAGCGGGATCGGCCGTTGTCGTGGGTCATTCAATGGGGGGCTTTGTGGCCATGATGCTGGCCCTGGCGCAGCCCGAACGCGTCAAAGGGCTCGTGCTGATGGCCACGTCACCGATCGGGGTTCCCATAGATCCCGGGGTAGCAGCGGTCATCAACCAAACTGCAGGTCCCTATGAAGAAATCGTGAGATCCGTGGCAAACACGGGCATGGGACCGCGCATCCAGCGAGAACAGCCCCAAGCAATCGAGCGGTTCATCCAAGCGCGGTGTAACGTGCCGCCCAGAGGTGTGGGCGCCACTGGGCAACGGGCCGCCATCCAGGGGTTTGATATCCGCGATCGACTGAACCGAATCTCATGTCCTTGCCGGGTCATCCACGGGACATCTGATGCCATTATCCCCATAGAAAGGGGCCGAGCGCTTGCAAGTGCGCTACCCCGGGCGGATTTTTACCCACTTGCAGAGGTGGGCCACTTTCCCCAAGTCGAAGCGCCTTCAGTGCTTTCCCGTTTGATCGCTGGGTTCATGGATGGGCTAACGTCACGGCCCCGGTCAGGTGTTGGCTAAAAATCGGCGTTGCCAGGGGTGCGGGCAAAGGGAATCACATCGCGGATGTTTTGCATGCCGGTGATATACATCAGCATGCGCTCAAACCCCAGGCCAAACCCAGCGTGGGGCACACCGCCGTACCGCCTGAGGTCCAAGTACCACCAATAGGGCGCCGCATCCAGACCAAAGCGCCCTATCTGCTCTTTAAGCACATCGCCGCGCTCCTCGCGCTGGGAGCCGCCGATGATCTCGCCCACACCTGGAACGAGCAGATCCATGGCCGCGACGGTCTTCAAGTCATCGTTCACGCGCATGTAGAACGCCTTGATATCCCTGGGGTAATTGATGACAAAGCAGGGCCGGCCGATCAGCTCTTCGGTGAGGTAGCGCTCGTGTTCGGACTGGAGATCCACACCCCAGTGCACCGGGAACTCAAAGCGCTGGGGTGCTTTTTCTAGCTGGGCAACGGCCTCGGTATAGGTCAGCACTTCAAACGGGGCATTGATGATTTTTTCCAGCTTTTCAGTGAGCCCGCGTTCTATCCATTGATCGAAAAACGCCATATCGTCGGCGCACCGATCGAGCACGTTTTGCACAATCCCGCGAATAAAATCCTCTGCCACGGCCATGTTGCCGGAGAGGTCGCAAAATGCCATCTCCGGTTCGATCATCCAAAATTCAGATGCATGCCGCGACGTGTTGGAGTTTTCAGCTCGGAAGGTAGGGCCGAAGGTATAGACATTCTTAAAGGCAAGGGCAAATACCTCTGCCTCTAGCTGACCACTCACCGTAAGGGAGGTTTCTGTCCCAAAAAAATCCCGTTCAAAGTCCGCGTGATCGTCTTTCTTGGGAATCGGCGCGTTCAGGTCGAAATGGGTGACCCGAAACATCTCCCCCGCACCTTCGCAGTCCGACCCGGTAATGATCGGGGTGTGCACTTGGATAAAGCCGCGCTGGTCAAAGAAATTGTGGATGGCCGCCTGTAGGGCGTGACGCACCCGAAAGACGCTGCCAAAGGTACGCGCCCTGGGACGGAGGTGGGCGATGGTTCGCAGGAATTCGAACGAATGCCGCTTTTTCTGGAGCGCGTAGTCCGTATCCACGGTTCCTACAATCTCGACAGCGCTGGCTTTGAGCTCGACCTGCTGCCCCTTTGCCGGGGATGGGACGAGCTCGCCTGTGACGCGAACGGCCGTGCCCACACCTGCCTTTGCAACCTCGGCAAAGTTCGACAGGGACGGTTCCACAACGACCTGTAAGCTGGCCGGACACGACCCGTCGTTGACCTCCATGAACGCCACGTTCTTGCCTGACCGGGCCGTGCGCAACCACCCCTCTGCGACCACGCCGTCCTGGGGCTCAAGCGTCAGAATCTCCTTAATGTATCTCGCCATGGACTGCTCCTCTATCGTCTCACCACCTGGCTGCACGTGTCGTATTTTTTTTGCGTTTCGTCAACTTATCATACATACAAGGAGCGTTATCTTTGTGCGAAAAGGCGCCCAGGCCATGATTCATTACGAGGAACCACTTTACAGACCGCCATCTGAGGCGCGCTCCCTTATTTTCCAGGCGACCATCGGCTGCTCGACCAACACCTGCGCGTTTTGCGTGGCGTATCAGGGAAAATCATTCAAGGTGCGCCCGGAAGCAGAGTTGTTTGCTGAAATCGACTGGGCAGCGACCCACCATGCAGGGGTTCGCCGGGTGTTTTTGGCTGACGGCGATGCGCTTGTCCTTTCCACTCGCAGACTGCTGCGCATTCTGGCGCGCCTCTACAGCCGGCTCTCCCATCTCGAGCGGGTGACGGTCTATGGCAGTCCCCAAAACCTCCAGAAAAAGAGCATCGACGAGCTACGGACCCTTCGGGAGGCCGGGCTGACCATGATTTACTACGGCATCGAGTCTGGAGATGACGAGGTACTCCAGCGGGTGCACAAAAACGCCACAGCACGAGAAATTGCAGATGCCGGGGCAAAACCCCAGCAGGCGGGTATCGACCTTTCGGCAACAGTGATTCTCGGACTCGGCGGTCCGAGATTATCGGATCGTCACGCCCAGGCAACGGCAGCCGTGATAAACGAAATTGCCCCGCGATACGCATCAGCGCTCACCCTGATGCTCGCACCGCGGTCGCCCAGCTTTGAAGCGGTATATGGGGACGAGACCTGGCGGCCGTTAACACCAGTCGAAGCCCTTGCAGAATGCCGCGTGCTGATCGACCATATTGTGGCCGACGCCATTACTTTTCGATCCAATCACGCGTCCAACTATCTCGCATTGGCTGGCGATCTTCAGCGGGATAAAAACCGTCTATTAGAGGAAATCGACGCAGCCCTTGGCGATCCAACGGGATCCCGACTTCGTCCGGATTTTCTGAGGGGATTATAATGGATTGTTTTCTCTGCAGTTTCGGATAAGAACCCTCCCCCGGCAAAGGGGGCTGGGGGGATTTCGTCGTGTCCTCTAGCGTTGCGAGGTGACAAAATCCCCCTAACCCCCTTTTTTTAAGGGGGAATTTGATGACTTCCTCAGAGAGGATTCGTTTAACGATTGATTGTGATTCTCGCTCGACGCAGGGCGCTACTTGAGGCATCATCGGGACATGGCTGAACTCAATATCGCACCGGGATTCTTGGTGGCT
The DNA here is from genome assembly GCA_030065855.1 of Myxococcota bacterium. Taxonomy (GTDB): domain Bacteria; phylum Myxococcota_A; class Polyangia; order JAAYKL01; family JAAYKL01; genus JASJCT01. The sequence continues at coordinate 19,061 of JASJCT010000067.1, read as the reverse complement.
GCACCCCAGCTCAAGGATCCAAACTTTGAAAACAGCGTGATATTAATGATCGATCACAAAGACGAGGAAGGTGCCCTCGGATTGGTGATCAATCAACGGGCAAAGGTGGATTTCGGGACCGTACTCAGCGAGATGAAACTCGATGCACCGGAGCGCACAATAGATGCTTCAAAGCATCCACCGTTGCTTTGCGGGGGACCCGTGTCCCAGGAACAAGGCTGGATCCTGCACACAGAGGATTGGCAAGGTCCAGAGACCCGGACCGTGGTAGAGGGGTTGTGTGTGACGTCATCACTAGATGTTCTAACGGCAATCGTCGCAGACCAGGGGCCGAAAAAATATCGATTCTGTCTGGGGTACGCGGGCTGGGGTCCCCACCAGTTGATCGGCGAGATCAAAAAAGGCGCATGGATTAACATGCCTTTATCCGTCGACCTCATTTTTGATGTACCGATAGAGGATATCTGGATGGCCTGTTTCAGTCGCCTTGGCATCAACCCCATGACCCTCGTCGGTATCGTCGCAGACGCATAGGAGGCAAGAAGGAGATTTCAATGTGGCGAATGGCTGCGCTTATCACCTGTTTGTTGTCCATATTCAACTGTACAGAACGCACCCCCGCGCCAGTAAGGTCGTCGACCAAGGAAATGGGGAACGGGAACCGCCCGCTAACAAAGGAAAAAGACATGACATCGCAAAGAGACGCATCCCAACGGATTGAACATGCATTTTCCCCTCAGGTTGCCGGCGGATTCTATACTGCAAATCCAACCGCACTGGCCCAGGAAGTGGCAGGGTTCATCCGAGCTGCAGAGGAGGTCCCCGCCTTGGTCAAGCAGGACCTGGTCGGCATTCTCTCGCCCCATGCGGGATATCGCTACTCTGGCCGGGTCGCGGGGTACGCGTATCGGGCTGTCCAAAATAAGGACTATCGCACGGTGATTGTCATGGCCCTGAGTCATCGCCGCGCTGCCCGCAGGGCTGCTGTGCTGGATCGGCCGGCATACGATACCCCGCTCGGCTCGTTGAAAGTAGATCGGGATCTGGTCAAAACCCTCCTGACCCATGCTTCAGGCATGTTCGATGCTGACGAACCCATGTTCGAGGGGGAGCACTCTTTGGAAGTGCAACTGCCGTTCATTCAGGTTGCCCTGCCAAAAGCGAAGATCGTGCCGATGATTGTCGCTGTGCACGACGACACTGCGGTCGCCAAGATAGGGCAGGCCCTCTTCGATGTGGTGGGAACGCGGCAGGATGTGCTGTTTGTCTTGAGCTCTGACCTGTCCCACTTCTTTCCCTATGACAAAGCAGTTGCTCTGGACACGCGCACGCTCGGGTATCTGGAAAAATGGCAGCTAAAAGAATGGAACCTGGCAGCTGCCAAGAGGAGCGAGGGCATGTGCGGCCATCGCCCGATTCAGGCCTTTACTGCTTTTTTTGAACAGTACGAAACCAAGAAAAGACACGTTACCCGGCTCGCGTATCAAAACAGCGGGGACACCGCCGGTGATAAATCCAGCGTGGTCGGATATGGTGCGCTGGCGTTCAGCTTGGATCAGGGCTTGCGGACAGCATCCAGTCAAAAAGAAGATTTTGGTCCTTATTCAGCTGCAGACAGGCGCCAATTGATGGATTTGGCAAAACAGGCAGTGGCAGCAGCGGTGCAGGGTAGCGCCCTGTCCTATGACCCGCCAGCGTCATCGCTCTTGAACGATAAAGGAGCGGCATTTGTGACACTAAAAAAGGCCGGTAAACTGCGCGGCTGCATCGGCCATGTCATCGCCCGGGTCCCCCTGTCCAAATGTGTGGTAGATGTGGCCCGGGCCGCGGCGATCCACGATACCCGATTCAACCCGGTTCAACCCGAAGAGCTCGGCGATCTGGATTACGAAATTTCAGTCCTCACCGCGCCCGAACCCATTGCCCCTGAGGAGGTGATTGTGGGCCGCCACGGGCTGATCATGACCAGCGGCGGGCGCTCGGGACTACTGCTGCCCCAGGTGCCTATCGAGTGGGGCTGGGACAGGGAAGCATTCCTCGCTGCCACGTGTCGAAAGGCAGGCCTGTCCCTGGACTGCTGGAAAGATCCAAGCACAAAAATAGAGGGCTTCAGGGCCATAGTCTGGGGTGAAGAAGACCTGGATGAGTAGGCAGACCCTTTTCAAAAAAATCAGCCCTGATTTCACTTATCTCTTGATGGCCACGATGTTCTTTGGCCTTGCCGGGGGCATCTTCCAGTCCTCGTTCAACAATTATTTAAGCGATATGCACGGGTTGGATGCGACGAGCCGGGGGTGGATAGAATTGCCCCGGGAATTTCCCGGTTTTTTAATGATGTTCGTATCTGCAGTGCTGCTCTTCTGGCTGCGCGAGACCCGAATGGCAGCGGCGGCAATGCTGCTCACCGGGCTCGGTGCGTTGGGGTTGGGATTCTGGGCGCGGGATACCTTCATGTTGGTCGTCTTTATCGTCATTTGGTCTCTGGGCGACCACATCATTTTCGCGGTTGAAGGCCCGATCGGACTCAAGCTGGCTCGCGCAGGTGGAGCAGGGCGGCGTCTGGGTCAAATCGGCGCGGCGCGCAACATCGGCGGCCTTCTCGGCGGTGGCGGTCTCTTTCTCCTGGCCACTACCTTAGGGAATCAATACGATCTCTTCTACGCCATTGCCGCGGCCAGTGCCGTTATTGCGGGCATTTGTTACTTTCGTTTAAAAGTGGGAAATTCAGATGCCAGGTCCAGGCGCATCGTATTTAAAAAGAAATACGCAATATTTTACGCCATCAGTGCCCTGTTCGGTGTTCGAAAGCAGATTTTTCTCGCGTTTGGCGGATGGGTGCTGGTCACCATCCACGACGTCCCAGTGGAAACCATCGCCCTCTTAATTTTCATCTCACAGGTGCTGGGCATCTTTATGCGACCCTTGCTCGGGGATGTGATCGATTGGATCGGCGAGCGCATGGTCCTTTCAATTGACGAAGTGCTGCTGCTGTTAATTTGTCTTACCTATGCCTTTGCAGGGGATGTGCTGCCCTCGCCCTACAGCCTTTATGCACTCTATGGCGCCTATGTCTTGGACAGCATCCTATTTGCACTGCGCATCGCCCGAACCACGTACCTTCAGAAGATCGCCGATGACCCCGCTGATATCACGCCCACCGTTTCCATGGGCATTACCATCGATCACTGTGTGGCCATGTCCCTGCCCATCTTGTCTGGATATGTTTGGGAGCGCTATGGGTTTCGCGCTGTTTTCCTCATTGCTGCGGCCATTGCGGCCATTGGATTTTTCATTTGCCTGCGCATTCGCATTCCGGAGCAGAAGTAAATAATTGCGATTCACGAGAGCATTTCACCGAGCGCCAACCGAGCCCGACCGCTAAGTGCGTAGTATTGGCTGCGTCCTTGTGTTTTGGTTCGGATGATCGCTTGAGCGCGCTCTAGCTGATTGAACACCTTGCTCACCTGTCCGACTGAAATTTTCAGATGCTTTCTAACATCTGCTTGGCGAAATTCGTCCGTACTGAAGTTGGCGAGTCGGCTGAGATGGACCAATTCAGCGTCACTGAGCGTTTGGGTCATCTGCTGCATATAGTACTTGGCAAGGTACGGCAGGGCTTGATTCAGTGACAATGGATCGACAACCAGGGTGCTTAAACAAGCTTCCTCAAGAGCACTTAACATCCCCCTCAGATCGCCGAGAAAAATCCTGTGCAGTTCCTCTACAAGATCCCAGGTCACAGGAGGAACAAAGTCCATGCCCTCAATTTGAAGATATTCATATCGACGCTCAAGAAGCAGCTTCACTTCAGGAAAGCGCATCGGCTTAATTGAAATTGGCTCTGGAAAGATACTTCTAACCTGCGCATGCGCGGAAACCACGGAAGTATAGAATTCCGAAGTTGCTCCCAATAGAAAATGAAGCCCGGAGACCAAAAACGAATCGCGAACATCTCGAAGGAGAAATGCCGCCTCTTTTGCGTCTTGTTCAAGGTTCTCCAGGTTGTTGAGATGAACGACAATCCCGGTTACCCCTTCAGTTGAGGCTGCAGTGGTCATTTGAGCCAGCGCGTCGTAAAACTGGCCTGGAACAAAATGAGGTGGTTGATTTTTCTTTTCTGATCCAAGACCAGCTCCAAATCCATATGCGCTGAGACTGAGCTGCCATGTGCGCAGATCCGTTTCTTCTACGAGTGAGCGGGCTTCTTTGAATCCTTTAAGTTTCTCCAATTTGCCCGAAGGCAAAGCGTTTTTCAGGCTCAAAACCACTGAACGCAAAATCTCTACCCCTAATTCGGTGGCTGAGAAATTATGGGGGACACGGCAGTGGCTGGAACAAACGGCAAAGCCGTGCTGATTGGCCAGTTGGTGTTTCACGTATTGAATGAAGCTTGTTTTACCAGTGCCAGGTTGGCCAGCGATGATAATTCTATTTGAATTACTGCCGAGAATCCGTTTCAAAACGTCTCTGTTTTCTTGCTGGCGTCCAACAAAGAGCTTAATGGGATTTGAACTGGTCTCGGAAATATCGAGTGCCTCCTGAAAAAAGGGACTCATTCGAATTCCCATGGAATTCCAAATATTTAAAGGCATCTTTCCTCCATGTGAGCACCATTAGAATATTCGTTATTATGGGAATATTTGTCAAGTCCTTATCGTAAGGAAATCATTCGCATTCCGGAGCAGAAGGGCGGCTGACGCCCACAGATGCGGCCAAGAACTTCCGGATCTGCTTGGGGGAGATGGGCTTGGCCAGAAAGGCATCTATCAGATTGGTGCGCAAAAAGCGCTCCACGTCGTCAGGGTGCTGCCCCGAGATGAGTATCCGCTTCATACTGGGAGCGCGTTTCCGGGCGTTGGTGAAAAGCCAGGCGCCATTCTTGCCAGGTAAATCGTAATCCGATATAAGCACGTGAAATGTGCTCTCTTCTAGTATTTTTAAGGCGTTTTCTGCTGAATCGGCTGTCTCGACATTGAAGTCATCGCCCAGATGGCGACAGAGCAGCTTCAGGCAAGCTGGGTCGTCGTCCACAGCCAACACCGAAAGCAGCTGCTTCGTGCGTTGAGGTGTCATGTTTCCTCCCCGTTTTGGATAGCATCCCGTGGCGCATGCCACGAAGACCAGATTTGTTCTAGGAACCATATCAAATATATGTGCCCCTGTCACTGTTTACTTTGCGCATTTGTGTCAGACAACTGATTCGATGATGAAGGGCCATCAAAAGACCGCCAATAGCCACATCGTCGAGGTCGTTCGACAGCGAATTCGCAGGCTCCGCCTCCAGCGCGGGCTGACTCAGGAGAATCTCTGCGATCGGGCCGGTATTTCCGTGGATGCTGTGAGCCGCATCGAGAATGGCAGCCGGAAGCCCACCCTCGACACGTTGGATCGGATTGCCCAGGCACTGGACACGTCAATCTCCGAGCTGGTCTCGACAGGTGAGCTGCCAAAGACCCAGTATCCGGCCACACTGATGCGCATCATTTCGCTGCTGGAGGCGCAGCCCGCGCACGTCCATCAGACAATCGAGACCATCGTGAAAGTTGTCATGAAGGCCATTGCCATAAGAGCTGCATCTGCCCCGAGCAAGGCTGCCGAGGAAAAGGCACCCTATCAAACCAAAAAATAACAGCTCTTTATGAGGGCTATAGCAACGCGGCGAGGGTGGATCCGATCTCTGCGGGCGTGGGGCTGACGCGGACACCAGCTGCTTCTAACGCGGCCACTTTTTCTCGCGCTGTTCCCTTGCCACCGGCGATGATCGCACCGGCGTGTCCCATGCGTTTGCCTGGCGGCGCCGTGCGTCCGGCAATGAACGCGGCAACGGGTTTTTTGATGTTGTCTTTGATAAAGGCCGCTGCCTGTTCTTCTGCTGATCCGCCGATCTCACCGATCAAGACCACGCCGTCGGTGTCTGGATCCCGCTCGTACATTTCGAGGAGTGCGACAAAATCCAGGCCGCCCACTGGATCCCCGCCGATCCCAACGCAGGTGGACTGGCCGAGACCAAGGGCGCCCAGCTGGGCAATGGCCTCATAGGTCAGGGTGCCCGATCTGGAGATGACCCCAATCCGCCCTGCTTTGCAGACCCGATGGGGCGTGATGCCCAGCTTCATCTCAAGGGGCGGGGCGATGATACCCGGGCAGTTGGGGCCGATGAGGTTGGTGTTGTAATGGGCGATGAATGACCGCGCCCTGATCATGTCGATGGTGGGGATGCCTTCAGTGATGCAGACCACCAAGGCGATACCTGCGGCCGCGGCTTCCATGATCGCGTCCGCCGCAAATGGCGCGGGCACAAATATGGTCGCGGCATTGGCGCCGGTTTTCTCCTGCGCCTCTGCTGCGGTATCGAAAATCGGCACCTGGTCGTCGAACCGCTGCCCCCCCTTGCCAGGCGTCACACCGGCAACCACATTGGTGCCGTAGGCCATCATCTGGCGGGTATGAAAGGCACCGGCACCACCGGTGATACCTTGGATGAGCACTTTGGTATCTTTGTTAATGAGAATTGTCATCTGCCGACCTCCTTAGGACCGGGCCAGGGCAACGGCCATGCGCGCGCCCTCGGCCATATCTTTGACCGCGTTGATCTTTAGGCCTGAGTCGGCCAGAATCTTTCGGCCGATGTCCACGTTTGTTCCCTCAAGGCGCACCACCAGGGGCACTTTAATACCCATCTCTGTCGTGGCGCCGACAACCCCCTCGGCAAGCACGTCGCACTTTAGGATGCCGCCGAAGATATTTACAAAGATTGCCTGGACGCGCTCGTCAGAGAGGATGATTTTGAACGCCTTTTTCACTGTCTTCGCATCTGCACCGCCCCCGACGTCGAGGAAGTTGGCCGGCTCCCCTCCCTCGTGTTTGATGATATCCATCGTGGCCATGGCCAGGCCAGCCCCGTTGACACAGCAGCCGATATTGCCGTCCATGCCCACATAGGAAAATCCAAGGGCTGCTGCCTCGGCCTCGACCGGGTGCTCCTCTGTCTCGTCGCGCAGGGTTTCGCGGGCCTTGTGGCGATACCCGGCATTGTCGTCAAAGGTCAGCTTGGCATCCAGGGCGATAACATCCTGGGTCGATGTCACCACCAGCGGGTTGATCTCGACCAGTGAGGCGTCTTCTTCGACGAACAGTCGGGCGAGCGCCCGGAGTATGTGCACAGCACCCCTCACCTGCTTGCCTGTGAGGCCCAACCCAAAAGCGATTTCCCGGGCCTGGAAGGGCATCAGCCCGGTCGCTGGATTGAACCAGGTCTTGCGTATCTTTTCCGGGGTTGTTGCAGCAACCTCCTCGATCTCCACGCCCCCCTCGGTGGACGCCATTAAGCAGATGCGCCGTTGTTCCCGATCCACCACAAGGCCCGCGTAGAGCTCCTGCTCAATGGCCATGCCTTGTTCGACGAGGACGCGTCCGACTTCTTTTCCCTGGGGCAGGGTCTGGTGGGTCACCAAATGCATCCCGAGGATTGCTGAAGCAGCATCCCGGGCCGCGTCAATGCCTGTCACGACTTTAACGCCCCCACCTTTGCCCCGGCCACCAGCGTGGATTTGGGCTTTCACCACCACGGTGTCGCTGCCTGTTTCCCCAATGATGGTGCGGGCAATCTCCCCAGCCCCATCCACATCAAACGCGACATCGCCCTTGGGCACGGGAATGCCATACTGTCGAAACAGCGCCTTTGCTTGGTATTCATGTATCTTCATCGCTCACCTCCCAACACCTGCAACTGAATTGCCAGTGTGCGCTTTCATTACCTGTTACTTACGAAAAGGGCGACGAGAAGTCACGGTCAATTAGCCATCGAATTTATCAATAAAATTTAGCAGTCGAGTTTATAGCCCACCCGTCGCACTGTTTTGAGGTATTTGGGATGGGATGGGTTGACCTCTATCTTCTGGCGCAGCGCCATGATGAAATTGTCCACGGTCCTGGCGGTTCCCTCAAAGTCCCAGCCCCATACCCGGTCCAATATGGTTTCCCGCGTAAAGGGCCGTCCGGGTGACCGGGCCAGGAGCAGTAACAGATCGAACTCCCGGGCCGAGAGTTCTGTTTGGCGACCGCGCACCACAACCCGTCGCATACCCGGCTCAATGACCACGTCGCCAAACGACAAGGTCTTTTCCGCCTTTAAGTTCGCGCGACGCCGGCGCAGCATTGCTTCGACCCTGGCCAGGAGTTCGGGAAGCTCAAAGGGTTTGGTGACGTAGTCATCGGCACCGATTTCCAATCCCTCTATTTTCTCCTTGGTGCGATCCCTGGCAGATAGGATGAGGACCGGGACATCGCAGTTTTTGTCTCTGAGCTCGGATAGTATGTCGAGACCGCTCCAGCCGGGCAGCATGATGTCGAGGAGGATGAGGTCGACGTCATCGTTAAATGCCTGCTTCATGCCGTCGTCTCCATCCGCGGCCGTAATGACGTTAAATCCCTGGAGCTCCAAGTTCATTGCCAGGCCATCCCGAAGGGCCTTGTCGTCCTCTACGACGAGGATGGTTTCTTTATCTTTTGCTGAACGGGTCATGTCAGTCGCTTCCAAGATCTGAGGCCATGGGCAGGCGAATCGAGAAACAGCTGCCGCGGTCCTCATCGCTTTGGACATACACCTCTCCCTGGTGCGCCTGTATCTGGTGCCGCACAATGGCCAGTCCGAGCCCTGCGCCGGTGGATTTACCCCGCAGACGCGAGTCTACGCGATAGAAGGGATCGAAAATGCGACCCACTTCCTTTGGCGGAATGCCAATGCCGTTGTCTTCCACAGACACTTCAACCCAGTGGTCCACATCCACTGCGCTGACCGAGATGCGCTTTTCGCTTCTGGTGTATTTGTAGGCATTTACGAGGAGGTTCAAAATAGCCGTGGCAATGCCCTGTCTGTCGTAATCCACAGGGGAGGACGACTTGAGATTTACATTCATATCGACTTCTCCAGGTGCGACCATCCTTGAAAACCGAGCCACGGCCTCTTCAACTGCCCCGGTTAACGGTGCGCGCGTAAAGCTGAGGGTGCGACGATCCTTTGCTGCCCCGCGCCAGGTCAACACCCGATCTACCATCGCCTCTAGCCATTCGGTTTCGCGCAGAATTGTCTTTACGCATTCGTCCACACGGGGCGGGTCATCAGCCACCCGTCCCAAGAGCAGGGTTTGACTATACATTCGAATTGCCGCGAGTGGGGTTCGCAGCTCATGGGTCACGTTGGCGAGCAGATCGGATTGTAATCTGGCAATCCGGGCCCGTCGACCCAGTAACACGGTTACAACAACTGCACCACCTGTAGCAGCTGCAGCAAATGATATGATTAACACACCTAATACGATTGCATCAGAACTCTCTCCTATTGCAAGGGTAACAATCCCCAAAGAGGTGGAAAGAATCACCGGTAGAATGACCCCCACGGAGAGGGCGACGATGGCGCTCGTCAGCCCTAGATCTCGCCGAAGTTTTCTTATTTTGGTGGTGACGCGACCTTCCATTGTAGTAATGAGTATGGGGCCGAGTGGTGCGTTTGTGCAAGCCCAGCCAAAGCGTTGGCCAAGTCAGCAGAAAGCACCTGCGATGATGGTTACCTGAAAAGTGAGTTTTTGGGGTGGGCCTTGGCTTATCTATTCTGCTTTTAAGACGGGTTTGCGGGCCGCGGCTGTCTCGTCCAGGCGTCCCAGGCGGGTGCGCTCTGGGGCGCGGTGAAATGCATCTGGGTCTTCTGCTGCACGCGCTGCAATATCCAGCAGTGCAGCGGCGAACTCCTCAACTGATTCCCGGCTTTCTGTCTCAGTCGGCTCCATCATGAGTGCCCCCCGAACCACCAGGGGAAAGTAGACCGTGGGCGGATGAAATCCCCGGTCGATCAGCCCCTTGGCCACGTCAAGCGTGGAGACACCGGTTTCCTTTTGGAGATCCCGATCAGACGCGACGCACTCGTGCATGCAGCGCCCATTGCCAAAGGGAACGCGATAGGTGTCCTTGATGAGGGAAAGCAAGTAATTGGCATTGAGCACGGCCATCTCTGAAACCCGCTTCACCCCAGGTGCCCCGATTTCCCGAAGATAGGTATATGCGCGCACCATAACGCCGAAATTGCCGGCAAAAGATCGCACGCGGCCAATGCTGTCTGGTGCATCTTCGCTCAGGGCAAAGCTGCCGTCGCCCAACCGTAAGGGCCTGGGTAGCGGCAAGTAGGGTGCCAGGTCTTTGCACACCCCGACCGGGCCAGACCCAGGGCCTCCCCCACCGTGGGGTGTGGAAAAGGTTTTGTGGAGATTGAACTGCATCGCGTCGATGCCGAAATCGCCAGGACGTGCCCGTCCCATGATCGCGTTCAGGTTGGCACCATCTCCAAACACGAACCCGCCCTTGGCGTGCACCACATCTGCCACATCTTTAACGTATCGCTCAAACAGTCCCAGGGTGTTGGGATTGGTGAGCATCACCGCGGCCACATCTTCGTCCATCATCTTCGCAATCGCCTGGGGATCGAGAAACCCCTCATCGGTCGAGGGCACGGACGCCACTTCATAGCCGTTGAGCGTGCAGGTGGCCGGGTTGGTGCCGTGGGCTGTGTCTGGGATCAGCACTTTTTTTCTCGGATCTCCCCTCTTTGCCAGGCATTCGCGAATCATCATCATCGCGGTGAGCTCCCCGTGGGCACCGGCTGCTGGTTGCAGCGAGATCGCCGCCATGCCGGAAATCTCTGCGAGCATCTCCTCCAATGCGACCATCAGTTGGATAGCCCCTTGTGCGAGCGCGTCCGGGGTGTAGGGGTGCAGGTGGGCAAATCCAGGCAGGCGGGCAGCCCATTCGTTAAGCTTTGGATTGTATTTCATCGTGCAGGATCCAAGGGGATAAAACCCATGATCCACGCTGTAGTTCCACGATGACAGCCGAACAAAATGGCGCACGACTTCTGGCTCGCTCACTTCTGGCAGGCCGATCCGCTCAGCGCGAGCAAGCCCGTGGGGCAGCACAGATGCCGGGTCTGCTTCTGGGAGGTCCAGATCCGGTAGTGTCGTGCCCAAGCGACCTGCGGTCGAGCGGTCGAAAATGAGCGGTTCATTAAACCCCAACGTTTTGGATCCGGGCGTCTCGCGCATGTATCACCTCGCCGTATGTATAATCTAGATCAATGCGCAGTGCGTAGCATACTGGCAGTTGCCCTTCAATGCCAAACCGCGCCAAAGCCGTCTACATCAGAACAGTCAAATGTCTTTCTGTATCTTTTCATTTGAGGGAGAATCCAGTATCCTGGACGCGCAAAGATCGAGGATACTTTTAAGAAAAATGACTTCTATTTCAACATATTAGCCGCTGGAGGCGCAGCATGTACACGGCCATTGGTATCGCAGCGGCGATGTTTATCGTCGCCCTCATCATCTTCATTGCAGTAAGGCGCAAACGAAAAGCACTCAAGGACGACATTGCGCGCAAGCCAGCACCCCTCAGGGCGCCGGCACCACCCGAACCCGAAGAAAAGCCCGCTGTGGCAAAGCCGCTGCCCCAGGAAAAAATCCCGGTAAAAAAACCCGAGCCACAAGTCGCACCCGAGACCAAGCCAAAGCCCGCTGTTGACAGGGCAAAAAAAGAACCTGCCCAGCCCGATGTTGCTAAAGACGTGCCGAGGGAAGCGCCGTCGATTACGCCTCGGAAACCCATCGTCATCTCAGAACCCCCCACTGCTCCTGGTGTCACACTCGACGATCAGGCTGAACAAGAGGCGGCAGCGCGACTCGAACAGAGCCGCAAGGAGCGAAAACTCAAGAAGTTGCGCCAGGGATTGGCGCCGACGAGAAGCGGGTTCATCAAAAAAGTAAGCGCCCTTTTCAGAGCCAAAAAGGAGATAGATCCATCTATTATCGATGACTTGGAAGAAACCCTGATCACCGCAGACGTGGGCATGAAAACGTCGGCGTGGCTCATCGATGTTCTCAAACAAGCCCTCGATAAGAAGGAGCTCGCAGATCCGGACGCGATTTGGGACTTGCTGCGGGAGGAAGTGCGACAGGTGCTCTCTGTAAAAGCACCGCCAATAAACGTAACCAGTGCCTCTCCGTATGTCATTCTCGTGGTCGGCGTCAACGGCGTGGGAAAAACCACCACCATCGGCAAGTTGGCCACGCAGTTCATCGAAGATGGCCGCAACGTGGTGCTTGCAGCGGCTGATACTTTCCGCGCTGCAGCTGTTAATCAGCTAGAGATTTGGGGCAAACGGGCTGGCGCCGACGTGATCACTTCAAAGGAAGGGGCTGATCCATCCTCGGTTGTCTTCGATGCCGTGAAAAAAGCCACCGAATCCGGTGCAGATATCGTCATTGCGGATACTGCCGGAAGACTGCATACCAAAGTACCCCTGATGGAAGAGGTTAAAAAAATTGCCCGGGTCGCGGGAAAGGCGTGCGATGGTGCGCCGCACCAGGTCTTGCTGGTCCTCGACGCCACGACCGGACAGAACGCCGTCTCTCAGGTAGCGATGTTTAAAGAAGCGCTCGATCTAACGGGTCTGGTCGTAACCAAGTTGGACGGCACCGCCAAGGGTGGCGTCATTATCGGTATCTGCCACGAGCATAACTTGCCGATACGATTTATCGGCATCGGAGAAGCCAAGGATGATTTGCGGGTATTCGAAGTAGATGATTTTGTTGATGTACTCTTCTCCAAAGAGAATTAGATAATCAATAAGTCAAGATTTTTATTATGTTTCCATTTATTCTAATTATTATTTTTCAGTAATACGATAATTGAAGAAGATTTCTGATAATTCTATTGCTAATAATTAAGTCTCTATGATATAGTGCATGTTTAATGATTATCTGGTTAATTTTATTAATTATTTCGGATAGTTACAGTTGAAGCAGGTTGGGATGAAGGTATCGCGAAGGGAACAGGCGATGAAGGAAGTTGTTTTCGGCCGTGTGTTGATGTTGGCGACATACGTACTTTTGCCTCTTACAGCTAGCGCGCAGGATGATGTCATGACATTTTCCGAAAAAGAGGTAGAAAACGAGGCAGCCGCATCTGACGAGCAAGGCGAAAAATCACAAGAAGCCGGCGATGATGCCGCCGGGGAGGTAGCCGCAGAAGCCCAGGGCGAGACGACCGATGCCGATATACTGAGTGCGCTTGGCGAGAGTGGCGACGCGTCCGTGGAAGGGGCGGCTGAAGTGGGGCCAAAGGCCGAGCCAGAGCAACGCCTCAAACGGATATGGTCGGTACAGCAGATCTACGCGCTGAAAGCCGGACGCGTGGATTTACAGCCGACGTTTGGCGTATCCATGAACGATCCGTACGTTCAGCACATGGCGGTGAGCTTGGCAGCCTCCTACTACATCACGGAGGTCCTCGCCGCTGGGGTCAGCTTTAATTTCTACCACTGGCTCAACGCCGAGACCAATCTGAACTTTATACTCGAGCGCGCGACCCATCAAGCCGTGCCCATCAACGAGTACTCTTGGGGAGGGCAGCTGAATTTTACCTACGTACCCATGTACGGAAAATTCGCCATGTTCCGGGAGTGGATTTACCACTGGGATGTGTGGATCATCGGCGGCGGTGGGTTTATTTTCACCAGGCCCATTCCCAATATCGACCCTGACTATCGCGACTTCGACTGGGATATGAAGTTCTGCTTTAACGTTGGCATTGGCGGTCGGCTTTTCTTAAACCGCTTTTTGGCCATCTCCCTTGAGCTGAGGGACTATATTTTCCCAGAAAAGCTCGAGGCGCTCACGGCGCCCACCACTCCAGAGGAGCGGGCAAATAAAGACAACTGGCTCGAGGACGGCTACAAGCTGACCAACAATGTGATGCTCCACGCCGGAGTGACCATATTTATCCCGTTCTTGGTCGAATATGAGTTGCCAAAATGATCCGGGCTCTTACAAACGCGAGTTCCGAGTACGAAAGGGGCTTGAAGCCATGAAGCGATTCACCCTAGCGCTGGTGCTTGCGATCAGTGCGATTTGCGGCATGACCACTTCAACCAGGGTATCGGCGCAGGAAATCCTTATCGAGGGTCCCCTTGCAGGTGCGCCGGCTGTCCGCAAGATGGTGCAGTATAGGAAGTTTCGGTTTTCGATTGGGCCGCAGTTTGCCTATACGATTCTTAACCACTATATGCACAATTTCTTAGTCGGCGCGCGATTGGAATTCAATCTCACGGATTGGCTTGGGGTCGGTGCTGTTGGATATTTCGGTATCAACGTTCCCACCAAATTGACGAACCATATTACCGACTCGACCAACTTGGGTGGTGAAGCGACCACCCCGGCAACGACCGCCAGTAACTGGCCGAGCTATACGGGTGCGGCGAATTTCGAGGATCAGGTGGCCAAGCTCAAGGGACAATACTTGGGTCAGCTGTCCTTTGTGCCGTTCCGCGGCAAAATGTCCATGTTCGAAAAGCTGTTTGTCGCTATTGACGGCGCTATTTTCGCCGGCGGCGGCATCGTGCACTATGAACAGCGGGCTGCCTGCGATGGTTCGAAGAACCCGCAAACAGGCGAAATCGAAGATGGATGCGGCGATTTTACTGCGTTTCTAGGAAACGGCGATGTGGGCGAGCTAGCGCCCAAGCTGGAGACAGAGATCGGCGGCGCCTTTACCTGGGGCGTCAATTTCATGGCCTACTTCAACAATTGGTTCGCCATCAACATCGAATACAGGATGACGCCATTCAAGTGGAATGCAGCCGGTACGGACGAAGCTGGTAATGCTGCTTCCCAATGGCAATATGCCGAGGATCCAGATAATGACGGGGAGCCCATTTGGATTTCAGACCCGTCCGGCTCTGGCGACTATCCAGATGGCAAAATCGGAGACGAGGACAAGGAGTGGAGTTTCAACCAAAGCATCGGCCTCGGTCTCATTTTTTACTTCCCGTTCGACCCACGTATCGGTGAATAATCCAAACGATCCCTCCCCTCCAAATCTGAAAACAGATATTCCAATTGCGGTAGCCAACAGTTAAATGAGGACCGTCTGGGTTGTGCTCTTTCCTGCTCGGCATACACTTAACCTTTAGATGAATCCGTCCATGAAAGCACTGGTACTCGTTGTCGAAGACAACGAAGATATACGAAATATCATCACGACTTGCCTGCGACGCAATGGGTACGCCGTAGTAGAGGCCTCGGATGGGCAGGCGGCCATTGAAACCCTGTCCGATATCACACCAAACCTCATTTTGCTCGATGTGCTGTTGCCTCGGTTGGACGGCATCGAAGTTCTCAAGCGACTGCGGGAGGAGCAGGCGTCAAGGGATATTCCCGTCGTGATGATGAGTGCTGTGCTTCAGACCCGGGATTTGAAAACAGAGACCGCTAAATTTAATGTGGCGTCATTCATTCAAAAACCTTTTCAAATGAGGACCCTTCTGGCGCAGGTCGAAAGCGCGTACCAAAGTCGACCGCTGCCTACCCTGCCGTTGCCCGTGTCCACCAGCGATTCGGCACAGCCGCAGCGTAAGCGGCGATTGCAGATGGTCCAAAAAGAATTTACACCCAGAGGAACACTTGACGAGTTGCCCGTTCCCTTGCTGCTGCACACCATTTTTGCGGAGCAGAAAACCGGGCGACTCCAGATATGCGCTGATATTGTTGAAAAGACCATTTTCTTTCAAAACGGCCTTCCGGTCTATGCAGAATCTTCGATCCCAGAGGAGACATTGGGGTCCCATCTGCTCAAACAGAACCGTATCAGTCGTGATCAACACCAACGGGCACTCGAAGAGATGACCAACAGCGGTCGGCACTTTGGGGAAATACTGCTCAAGCTAGGATTCCTCGGCCCCCATGAACTGTTCGCCGAACTGGAAGCCCACCTCACTGAGAAAGTGATCACGGCGTTTGGCTGGTTTAAAGGCTCCTATAGCTTTACAGAAGGGAATGACTGGAAAGACGGCATTATTGTGGCGAAGATGAAGCCTGGAAGAATACTGATCACCGGGGTTCAGCGGTTCTGGAACGCGCGTGCCGTACAAGAGCGGCTTTCAATTTCAAAGACGAGCCGCACCTTTCCCCTGGGCGATGCACCCTATTCAGAGGAGCAGCTCGGGTTATCAACCCGGGAGATGCGCATTCAACAGATGGTGAGGCGGGGATTATCAGTGGGGGAAGTTGTTCGAGACGTCTCGGATCCAGACTGGGTGCTGGCCACCCTGTATGCCATGTATATCATGGGAAGTGTGGGGTTCCTGCTCGTCGGCGACAGACTCAATGCGCCTATGCCACCCCCGAGCGTTACATCTGGTTTGTTTGCCACAAAGCGAGAAAAGGATACATGTGTAAAGACCTTGCTCGCCGAGTACGTAAAATACAGAACAGCGGATTACTTCAAGCTGCTCGGTGTTGCAAGAGACGCGACAGACGAAGAAATTAAACAGGCGTTTGAAGCACGGCAGCAGCGCTACCATCCGGATATGCTCGTCGGTGTGGATGCTGGACATGTGCACGACAAGATCGAAGAATTGTATGTCCGCATTCACAATGCATTTCAAACCTTGGCAGATCCTGAGACCCGTCGCCGATACATTGCCGATCTAGATGAAAAAATGACTGACATCCCTCAGATCGCCCCGTCAAAGATGTATCGCTCGGTAACAATTCCAAGTAAATCTGAACAAGAGGTTACGTTTGAAGCAGGCCTATCACTCTTGCGGAATGGGGAGTACAAACAGGCCCGCGAGTCTTTTCTACGGGCATATGACATAAATGGTAACCCCCAGTATCGGGCATACGAAGTTTGGGCAGCGTTTCTAGCAGAACCGGTCAATGAAAAAAATGCTACTGAGCAAGCATTGCTGACCCTACAAAAACAGCACCCCGAAGATGCGCTCTATCCATATATTTTGGGAAACGTCGCGCTGAAGCAAAAAAACATCAAAAAGGCGATCGCATTTTATGAGCGCGCGATAAGGATAGATCCACAGCATATAGATTCTGCCAGGCAGTTGCGCGTCTTAAAGATGCGTCAACGAAGCAGTGAAGTTTCGGGACTGTTCGATCTGTTCAAGAAGAAATAACAGACAAGGAGGTTCCCATGTCTCCCCCAAACATTGTCGTCATCAGCGATGTTCACATGAGCAATAACGCCCATTACAGCTGGTTCAAAAGCAAAAACAAGACCCCTGAAGCGCTGAAGCACTTCTTAACAAAACTGTCGACCGATACCACAGTGCAGGAATTGGTGCTGCTAGGCGATATTTTTGATCTGTGGCTTTATCCCGTCGATGTATCCCCGTGGGACTTCTTATCTGTCGTTCATCAGTGGCCCCAAGTGATAGATGGACTCAAGGCCTGTGTGGCAGCCCTTCCAGTCGTGACCTATATCAACGGCAATCACGATATGACGGTTGGAAAGGGCCAGATTGAAACAATATCAAGCGGGGGAAACCACGTGCGTTGGATGTCTGCGAAGCAGTACAACGAAGACCCTGAACACGCGGAATGGTTGCACCTGGAACACGGTCATGCATGCGACATGTTTAATGCAAAACCATCTCCAAAGGATAATATTGCCAATCTACCCCTAGGCTACTTCATCACTCGATTGGTCGCGACGGCTGATAATAAAGAAACATGCCGGTCTGCGCTAAAAGACGCCATTGAAGCATTTCATTCAGATCGGATTGCAGCCAAATTCGCAACTCGTCAGGCACTCTGCGATAGGGATGACATACTGGATGAGCTGGGAAAGGCCCTGGTGGTGCTGGTGATTGATGCATTGGTAGATTATGTCAACATAGAGCGCCCTGATTTTTCCATCGATGACACCACTGACATCGTTATGCCAGCAGGCATTGACACCGTCACCGTATCGGATGTGAAGCATACATACCACTCACTGTTAAAGGATTGGTTGAAAAAGGAAGACCACAATTTTTTTCATCTGCTGGACAGCATGTTGGTTTCGGTCAGGAGCGAAGATGGCCTTGATTGGTATGCCAAGCACCTCGCGGATAGCGAGTCGTCATTGAAGGTGATTGTGATGGGACATACCCACTATGCCAAAGTCGGGAAAGACGGCTACTTCAATGATGGTCGATGGTGCAGCGCACCTTACGATGCCGTGGTCATCGATACTGAACAACGCACTGCTCTCCTGAAAAAAGAGTAAAAAAACACCGCCCCAAACCTCAATCCTAGGGGTATCGCCTCACTTGGATTTCAATGATAAGCAGGGTGCAAGTTGATTTTTGTATTTGGACGCGTTGGCGACGATCGGTTTGTGTATCACAACATCGGGTCGATTGAATATATCGTCTATGAGGGTATTATATTCATTGATAAAGCCATATTTCTTGGCAATGAAACACAAGGGGCTTTCGTCGTTGTCCGTTTCAGAGCAAATCCAGTATCCTCTCACGCGCGGCAGTATCGGCATTCTGATGAAGCGATTGACAGATGCTTCTTGGTTTTCGAACTGCCAGGCAATGCTGTCGTGTGCCCCATCGCCGCTGTGATTTGCCTCGTATATCGCCTCTACCATACTCTCCAATACATCTATCTCAAACCTGGTAACAGCAAAAACCGCATCTTCCGGGGTCATGTAAATTGCGGTTTCAATATGCCGTTTTGCCTGTTGTATTCTGCTTCTCAGCGATTCCCAATTTATTGAGGATGGTTCTAAGGCGGCATTGGCTTTGATTTCTTTGCCAACAAAATGCAGGCACTCATCTGCAACGATGTTGTGATATTCTGGAAGGTGATTGTACTTACTTTGATAATCTTGACTTGTTAATATAGAAAAAAAATCGTCGCTACCCCAGTTCCATTCTTTTTCATTCATTTCCCAGCCATATCTATCGGAAACTTTCTTTACTAGCTTGGGCAGATACCTTTCCACGCGAATGTATCTGAACTCTATCAATGTTGCGATATCATAAGATACTTTTTTTTCGTCCAGTAGATCTTGAGATATGGCTTTGCCACTGGCCAAAGCATCTTCGATGCTGTTTACTCTAACGTTGCAAACCGGTTCATGGGAATGGATTAATGTCGCAAATGTGTGAAGTGAGTGTATATATATCCGCCGCCAGGGAAAATGTAATGTGTGGCAGGAGTAAAGAACGC
>JASJCT010000177.1 GCA_030065855.1 Myxococcota bacterium | reverse complement strand
TCATTTATGTGGATACCCGACCCAGCGCGGTGCGCTGGGCTGGTATGGAGTCGCCCCTTCGGGGCTTCAAACGGCGACATCTCAGAAGTCGCTACCCTTTTAAGACAAAGACTAAAATAGCTCGATGTCATCCAGTTTGATGTCGAAGGTCGTGTTGGGGGCCACACCCCAGTCCAGGGCCTGGCATTCTCCTATTTCCGGGCCACTCCAACTGGGACAGCCATTTTGTCCATTACTCCACGGGGCGCCCATGTCAGAGAACTTTATCTCCACGGTTTGCCAATCCGAGGTAATGGCGGGGACATTTTCAAATGCTCGCCAGTGCCCACATCCTTCTGCGTGATCTAGGTCTCCACCGAACTTGCGGATTTGGGTCTCAGCGGTGACAAGACTGACGACGTACTTGCCGTTGTAAGTGGCGTCCGTACTGTTGATGCTGCCTTTGATGCGGAAACGCACACCTTGGTATGCAGTCGCGTCGTAGCAGGATCCAGCACCGTTTCCGCCGAGAAAGGCCAGGGTGGTGCCACTCCATTCGTTGGCCCCGGTTTGGCCGGCATAATTAAGCACATTGCCTCCGTCATCGACAATTTCACAGGTGACTGTTTGGGGATACCAGGACCAGTTGCCATCCCTGCCATCGGCTTGACCTGGGTTGGGAAGCTGTTGGAAGACTTCATTCGCTCCATCGGGATCGGTGATGGGATTGCCCTCCGCATCAACTCTATTAAAATCATCCATGGCCCCATCGTTACCCGTTCCGGATACACTGACGATGTCACAAACCGAGTCCGCTGGACTGGGACACTCGAAGATGTCTCCCTGCTCAACTTCTGGACCCGGATCTTCGCAACCCTGTAGTGAAACGTCTCCTTTGGTGGGGTCAGCGGTGACACTGAACGTATTGGCGGACAGTTTTCTCGTTCGAACCGACGCCCCATCTTGGGTGGCATCGATGCTGGGCACATCGGTTCCTGTTTTGACGATGACGCTGATCGGGGTATGGAACGTTTCGCACTCAGCATTGGTGGTATAGGTTATTTTGTCGTCTCCGACCGATGCACTGCAAGCCGTTCTTGCATGCCGATATTTAATCACTGTTGAAGGATTTCCTGTCCAGACCTTGCCCTTGGCCCAGGCGTCCTTGAGGTCCTTGAGGTGTTGACGATAATCTGATTCGGCAATGGGACCAAAGCCATTTCCCTCATCTGGTTCGTCATCTCCTTTTACACTGTGAAATTCCCGGATGGCATATCCGCCGACATCCAAGGCCTTACAGATGTGTATCGTCAGGATGTCGTTTGGATAGTAAAGGGCGTATTTGGAATAGGACCGGGGCCAGACATCAAAATCCAGTTCGAGGTCATCCTCAGGTTCAGCTGTATTGATTGGGGGGTTATCAAAGCCGTCATTGTCGTCCCTCAAACCCGCACGGGCGCCAATGTGGCCGCCACTGCCCACTGCCGAAATGGTGTCGGCATTGAACGCATCGTATGGAAAGACGTAAAATGTGACATTCGTGTCAGCCTGTTGAGAAATGATTTCCCGTGCCTCGGCAACCTCTACGTCGGCATTGCCGGTGGTCACCAATGCGTGCGTGTAGGAGTGATTGACAATTTCAAGTCCTTCCGATGCCCATTGTTTGACATCATCCCAAGTGGAACCGAGGCCCTCATTGCAGGCGTCCACAAAGGGACCCAGACCGGCGGTAATCCCGATGTCTCGTAGAGCGGGGACGCCGTAGGATTTCATTCCCCTGAGGCCGTAATCGCAGATATCGTCGTGAATCATGGAGTAGGCCGCTGTGGCACTATCCATCCAGGTGGGTATACTATCGAAGGTGAATCCACCGGCATCTGCTGTGTTTTCACAAACAAAAATGGGATCTGTGTCTGTATCGGAATCTGTATCAGTATCTCCGTCCGAGTCTGAATCGGAATCTCCATCCGAGTCTCCATCAGAATCTCCATCGGAGTCTCCATCGGAATCCCCATCAGCGTCACTGTCTGAGCCGTTATCCCCATCCTCTGTCCCGTCTGGCGTACCGTTCTGGCTTTCCGAACCGCCACAACCGAGCAGCAGTGATCCGATAAGTATCGAAAAGACCACGCACTTACTGAACCGTTCAACGTTTTCCATCATCTACCTTTCCTTGTTTATTTCATCCGCCCTTATTTATATTCAATCCTTCTAATTAATTTATTCCAAAGAAGAACTGCACGCGGTGGCGAAAATAGATAAGAAATGTGGACATAATCGACATCTGCCCCCACTGTTGCTTGTTGGTGGTAGCCGTCCGCGGCCTAGAGTTCAAACACCCAGTCCAGGGTGAAGTCCACCCAGAATATTCCGGCGGTGTTGAGATGGGCTTGGATGAGCGCGTTTCCCAGATCCTCTGGCGGGTTGTTGTAGTTTTCCCACCAGTTCGCGTCTGTCTCGTAGCCGATCTGAAAGGCCACGTTCGCTGGTGCCAGTAGGTCTGCCCAAGCATCAAATTCTGCGAGGATCACCTCTTCGGTATCATTTTGTGAATCATTGACAAACAACATCTGCTCTGATTCACAAGGGGGCATTCGATATGGATCGAAATGTTTGAGCATCAGGATGTGATCGGGCGCATGACTTTGTATGTCGCCGAGCCAGCCCAAGGCGACCTCGTCAGTAACAGCTAGGCCCTGCCCGTCCTCACTTTCATCCTGTTTGTAGAACTCCACATCCACGCCGAAGCCGATGACACTGGTGTGGTGTCCATAAAGGTCATATATGTCATTGATTAGGCCGGAAACATCTTCGTCCATCGGCTCTACTTGCAGGATGACCTTTGTGCCGCTGGCGTCAAAATGGTCGAGCCATGCTTCATCGCCTTCGTCTAATGAACACCAACCACCCGATTGGGCAGCGCAGACGATCCAAATACCGCAGGGAGTGGCGTCGGGGAAGTATCCAGCCATTTGGTTCGCCACATTGGACCACTGCTCGCCAGAGGGGAAATATCCAATAGCACCTTCTATACCGTAGTGCGACGATCGGAATCCTGCCAGAACTTGGCGATCGCTTGGTCCTACGTTTTCCTCGGGATAAGCCGCTTCGTTTGTTTCGCCGGCTGGACCAAACAGACCAATTTCATCAATTGAAAAATCGAACGTCGTATCTTCGGCAAAATTAAACGCCACCGACTGGATTTGACCCGGATCAAAGTCCGAACTCAGGCCCCACCCCTCCTGCTTGGCGTCGGCGAACCGGATTTGATATTGACGCCACTCGTTCCCTTGCAGCGTGACGGTTCGTCCGTGGGCGTCGTGGCAATCATCTGTGGGGTCATCAGACTCACACTGGCCGCCTTCATCGACAGGAATGACCGCCGGAGTAACTAAGTTGACCCGAACCTCACCCAATCCTCGAGCCAAGAACGCAATCCCATCAAATACCGCAGCGTCGTATGGTTCTGAGGGTAGTTCCTCGGTACATTCATCGGAAAGATTCCGCAGATCAAAGGCCAGCCCAGCACCCCACTTGGTAAAACCCGCACCAGTGGTATGTCCAAAATAGTCGCTACCCTCAGGCCCACCGGCCTCGGGTTTGAAATCCCCTTCTGGCGTTTGAGTTCCAGTACCGTCATTGTACGTGTACCAAGCGCCATAACGCCCAATCTGTTTGATAATCATATTGTTGTTGTCTTCAAAATCATCGATCATATTCGCCACTAAAATGGCCACTGGATCATAGTCTTCTGAGGTGTCGGTGTCTCCATCGCTATCGGCGTCTGAATCGCCGTCACTGTCTCCATCGGCGTCGGTGTCTCCATCGCTATCGGCGTCTGAATCGGTATCCCCATCGCTATCGGCGTCTGATGTGCCTGTGTCTTGATTGTTGCCTTGGCTGGGGTCCGCGCCACAATACAGGAAGTTCAGCAGGCAAAGAAGTGGTATCGCGCGGCAAATCGTACTTATTCTATTTAGGTATTTCATAGAGACAATGGTAATCCGGCTCCCAATTCAAAACCAGATCCATTTTGGTTTGGTCATCAACTTGAGCAAAAACGACCACCGTGACCATTGGCTAAAAACGATCTGATGCCGATATAATAACTCGCATCATCGCGTTCGTTGTCTGTTTTTAATGGAATATGTGGATTTTTTAAAACATCCATGTGCTAGAGCAAAAAGCGCCCTTCGATAGAGATCGATCAAACGTATATTTTTAAGCAAAGGAAGTTTACTCTGGAGCGACAAATTATGAAAAAATTGTTTTTAGTATTATTTGGTGTTTGGTTTGCGAGTTTGGCTGTAATTGGCTGCGGTGGTGAATCTCGTTCCAATGGGGATGGGCCCGATGGAGGTTCGGATGGAGATTCTGATGGAGATTCCGATGGAGATTCTGATGGAGACTCCGATGGAGACTCGGATGGAGATTCCGATGGAGACTCGGATGGAGACTCCGATGGAGATTCTGATAGCGATTCAGACAGTGATATTGATATTGATTTGGCAGTCAATCGCCTTGCATCCCCGATGCCCCCGGGTGACATGCAACCTGAGGATGCCCCCATGATCCTGATTCTGGGATTTGACGATTGTATGTTCTCCGGCAACCATACCAACGAGCAAAGCAGTCCGAATGCCATGAAATTCATCAGCGATACACTGGGTGGCATGTCCAATCCGAACGGTGACCCGGTGGCAGTGGGGTATTATGCCAATGGATGTTACATTCCCAACAATGAGGGCCAGATTTGGGGCAGTGAATCAGACCTGATGGTTGCCATTCACAACGAACTTGTTGGCAAAGGGTTTGAGCTTGGCAACCATTCGTTCGAACACCTTGAAGATGTTCAATTACAGAAGTGGAACAGACTACAAAACCCAACCGGGGCTTTGACCGACTATGTGGACTCCGATGGCTGGGTACCCCAGGTAGGGACCAAGATCACCGATGAAGGCATCTGGCGAGACCTTGTTCTCGGTGTGAATGAATCGACTCTGACCACTAAGATAACTGGTGTGACCGAGCTTTACGGCTTTCGGGCACCTCGTCTTGAGATCAACGACACAGGCCTGAATGTTCTCAAGAGTGAAGGGTACCTTTACGACATCAATATCGAGGAAGGCAACCAGTGGAGCTACATGCAAGCAGCCAATAAGCTAAGTGACAGTGATGGTTTCAAATGGGCAGTTTGGCCATATACACTGGATCACGGCGCGCCAGGCACTTGGCAGGCTCAAGATATGGGGGGTAGACAATATCTGTACGACTTCCCCGAGGGCCTTTGGGAAGTCACCGTTTCGATGATGTACATTGGCGAAAGTTTGACTGCGATAACAGACGGTTTCTTGTCGCAATCATTTACCTGTGACAGACCAGGCAAGACGTTTGACCCCTCGGATTCAGATAAACTCCAGGAATCTATTTCCGAGCGGATGATGTGCTTCTACACAGACGCAACTGAAGCTGAGCTGGAGGCGTGGATCGGGACGGCGTTGCCTTCAACAACCGCATTTGATTTTAACATGTGGCTGTTACCGCGTCTTAATAAAGAAGAGTGGCTCGCAGTGATGAAGTACAATTTCAATCTACGGTATAATGGCAACAGAGCGCCGCTCTCCTATGGGTTTCACCCGGCTGAATTCAGCTCGCGGTATGACCAAGAGACCATTATGGAGCAGGCCAACAACGAAGACTATAGAGATATCTTAAAGAATTTTAATACGTTCGCAGAGCGCAAGGCAGCGTTTTCGGAATTCATAACTTGGGTGAGGGGGTTTGATGATGTTTACATCATGGGCGGCAAACAATTTGTCGACTATATGAAAGCACCGTTTGACAAGGATGGTAATGCGGTTGGCTTTCTCAAACCTGAGTCACCGGTTATGGATGACCTGTTTGCAAATACTGGCGAGTGCGAAATTAACGTAGACGATGGTGGAGACCTGGGTTCTACGGCTTCATGCGAGATAACCAGCGATTCGACCGCAGAAATAAAGTTGAAACTGGGCACAGCGAGCGGCAACAATTATCCCAATGCCGACGCGTTTGTAACATTCAATGCCGGTGCCTTAAACGGCGTTAACATCATCGACATGATATATGAGACTGATGGCCCAGTGCGCATCATGCTGCTTACCGAGGAAGGTTCAAACGCTATCCCCATGCAAGTTTTGCTGCATAGTAGAACAAGTGGAGAGCGCAAGGTCCGCATGAGAATGAGAGATTTCAGGCCTATGCCGTATGCTGAAGTTGACGCAATCAATGCAGCCGACTTTGTTGACAGCGACTACCTAGAGAAAGTTGTTGGACTAGCATTTTCAAGCGCTGCCACAAACACAGATGAAATAACTTTCAAGGTTAATAAAATTATTGCCTACGGTGCAGACCCGGGTGATTTTGAGAAGCAGAAAACAGGAAAAGATAAGCCCAAACCGATTAAATGGACCAAGACCATCAAGAGACCTAAGAAAGTAAACAGCCTTGGCCATAACTGGCAGAAATTTCCACCCGTACCCAAGTAATCCAGCCCGATGGGTATCATAGCAGTTCAGTATCTGGAAGATTCCCAAAACATCTCCCCTGAAGACGCCCGAAAAAAACTGCACACTGCATTCGATACGCTACCCATCTCCAAGGTGATTGTGGGTTGGAACCTGGCCCACGGCCTGGTGGAGGCTTGCGCAGAGGAGTGTGCCCGCTTCGACGCCGAGCTATATCGGTGGCAGCCTCTTTTGACCAGCGACGCAGTGTTCGTCCCGAAACCCGAATGGCTCACCATCGGCCTGGACAGGGAACCAGTGATTCATTGGGGAGAGCCGGCGTTCACCTTTGCCTGCCCGAATCACCCGGACGTTCGGGACCGGATCACAGCTCGTTTGCAGGAAATCATCGAGCAAGAAATATATCACGGCGTCTTCCTCGATCGCATCCGCTTTCCCTCTCCCATGGCCGCTCCGATGCAGGAACTCAGCTGTTTCTGCGCGCACTGTCGCCGCGTGGCGCAAACGCAAGATCTGGATCTGGTGGCGATGGAACGAAGCATCTCGCGCTTGTTTCACTCACCCGAGCAGGTCTTCGAGCTTGTTCGCCTGCTACTCGGGGGTAGGCCGACCGGCGCTCACGACGAGACGATTGGGGACCTGGACGCCTTTCTCCGATTCCGGATCCACTCGATAAACGGACTGGTCGAGGCGGCCAGCGCCATTATTCGGGACTCAAGCCTGGCGGTGGGCCTAGACTGTTTCTCGCCGTCCCTGGCTCACGCGGTCGGGCAGAACATACCCGCCCTTATGCCCCACGCCGACTGGACGAAGATCATGTCCTACGGGCACACCCTGGGTATTGCCGGCTTGCCATACGAGCTTTCGGGCCTGGCAGCTTGGATGATTGGCTATCTCGGATTGAGCGAGGCTCGAGTCTATCGGTTCCTGTCCGACCTGACCGGCCTCTTCCTGCCATCCACAACAACCGAGCTATGCGAAACAGGAATCCCTTCGGCAGGGCTCGCCCACGAGGCCGCGGTGGCGCCAACGGACAACCTGTACGCCGGTATCGAGTTGGTGGATCTGGACCGATTCACCGTGCTCAACGATGCGCAAATAACGTCTGACATGAGGGCGTTTAAGAGCAGTGGCGTAGCGGGTTTGTTGCTATCGTGGGATTTATGGCATATCCCCCAGCACCGCCTCGATCTGGTCAGAAAAATCTGGGTCGACGGATAACCGGATTCTACGCTAATACCATGTCAAACGTTATTTGTCGGGTTAAGTTAGTAGATTCCCCCTTACCCTACTTGACAATTGTCAACCACCTTTCTTGAAATGATTGAGTTTTTTTGATTGAGGGGAACAGCGTTCCCCGGATTGTCCATTTGAATTCCTCTTTCTTGAAAGGCCTTAGCCTTTCAAGTGATG
>JASJCT010000066.1 GCA_030065855.1 Myxococcota bacterium | reverse complement strand
TGCTATTTTTATGCCGGGTAAAGGATCTCCCCCTTGAAAAAGGGGGTTAGGGGGATTTTGACACGTCCAATCGAATTTTACCTTTGAAAACAATTGCTTGGACAATTGAAAATCCCCCTGCCCCCTTTTTCAAGGGGGAATTTGCTATCTTCTCACGACAAAATTCGTTTGACATGGCACTAGTGAATTGCCGCTAAGCGGTAAAGGAATAAAGCCTGGGATCTCCGACTCCGGCAGTTCAATGATAGGTGCTTTTGGGGGCGCTGGGGTCGGCCACATCTATTGGGCCGAACCGGTCTTCGTAGAGACGCACGAGCTCGGTCAATCCCACGAGGAGGCGCTTGGTTGCGCGCGGGGTGGTCACGATGCGAGATACCACATGCCCCTGGCGCCGCTGGGGTTCTACAAATACAAAATCGAGTACAAACTCGGCGTCGCTGTTGTGAATAATACTCAAGTTGGCGTAGGTGCCCTTTGCGACATCATCGTTGACCTTGATGTTCAGGCGACCCTTTCCTTTTTGCTGCGGAGGTGGATTGTTCTTGTTGTCGGCTTCGGCCATGATGCTCTGCTCCTAAACTACTTAGCGGTAAGTGGCTAACCCCCCTGCGAACCAAGGGATCTCTTCCCGGATCTGCCCCGGCGCTCGACTTTTATCGCGGCCGAGGGCACAGGCGGCGGGATAGTGGTCGATTTTTTCCTTTCTCCGGCTTGAAGCTGTGGCTGGTGGTCCATGATCTCATTGATGGTACGGCCTATCTTGTCGCCTGCCTTGGAATCGATGCGTTTAAAGATTTGCTCTGCTTGCTCGAGCATCGCTTTACCCCCCGCCACATCTCCCCGCTCCAAGTGGCGGTTGCCCCTTGCGTGCAACGTCCGCGCTAGCTCGAAGTCGTTTCCAATAGCGCTGAATATCGCCGTGGCTTTGTCAAAGGCCATCTCTGCAGTGTCTGGTTTCCCCACGTTAGATGTATCCCACATCGTGGTTGACTCGAGCTCGCCAAGCGCACGCAGGGCCAGGCCCTCCATCTCCTTTCCTCCCCCTTCCCGGGCCAGATCCAAGGCGTGCTTTAGGTACTGTCGGGACAACGGCAGATCTCCGGTGCTACGCGCCAAAATACCTATATTTCTGGATACTTCAGAGTGGAGGAGACAGTCATCGAGACCAGAGACCAGCGCTTCACAAGATTTAAAATGCGCCATGGATTGGTCCAATTTGCCCTGGTCCCGCAGCGCCTCGCCCAAGCTATTGTTCACAAACGCCTGCATGCGCCTATCCCCAACTTCTTCGGCGATATTGAGGGCAGCTTCCAAACGGGCAATGGCCCGATCCAGGTCGCCCCGATTGGAAAGGACCATGGCCAAGGTCGATAGGGTCTGCGCCATGCCCCGCTTTTCATTGGCCTCGCGGTGAAAGCTCAGGGCCTCCTCCAGGTAGCCCTCTGCTTGGGCATAGGACGCGCGCGCCGCTTCAATATGGCCCAACCTGTGCAAACATACCGCGATAGACCGCGTGTTTTCGATTTTTCTTTGCAGCGCCAGCGCCTCGTTGACGAGTTGAAACGCCCGGTCGTACGACCCCTGGCGACGCGCGAGCTCACCCAGATCTCCCAAACAGGCAGCAACCCCCTTTTCATCGCCAGCGGATCTAAAGAGGACCATCCCCCGGTTCAAAAATGCCCGGGCAGCATCGCTGTCTCCTCGGGCGCTGTACAGGCGGCCGATGCGATTCAAGGCCGCCCCCGCTTTACCCCGGTTCATTAAGATCCAGGCGTGCCGCAGCATATCGGTAAAGCACCGCTCGGCCTTTTCGTATTCGCCGAGGAGGTCGTACAAGGACCCCAGGTCGTGCAGGGCATCTGCGACGGAAAAACGATCCCGCACGTCCGCGAGCTCAATGCCCCGTTTAAAGAGCTTGATCGCCTTTATATTCAAGAACCGGGATTGGGCGAAACGCGCTGCTTTGAAGTAGGCATAGGTGGCCTGCCGATCTTGTCCGGCAGCTGTCCAGTGGGCGGCCTCGGCCTCGCAAAAGGAATTGCCAGCCTTGTTGGATACCTGGGCAAGCCATTCAGCAGCGAGCATGTGGCCGAGTTGTAATTTTTTCTGAGCTATGCTGTCGACAATTTCACCTCGAATGCCAGAGCGCGCAAAGGCGTACTTGATGCAGCCTTCGATATCTCGCTCTGGGAGCGGAACCACGAATTGCCGCTCCACCAGGCGATCCAGGGAGGAGGAAATAGCAAGCGAATCCGAATCATCCGACCAAATTTGAGCCGCGCTGATATTCTTTTTCAGCCTTACCTGCTGCCTTGAGAGCGCGACGATGGCTTCGTCCCAGAATACCTCCCCAATGATGGCAGCGTACTCCAGCACAGCCCTGTCTCGGGGATCCAGCTGCGCCACTCTGGCCTTGAACGTATCGATCAGGCCCACGGGCATGTCTGGCATGGCGAGCTTGCTCACATCGGCGGTCCAAGGGTCTGTTTGGGTGTTTACGACGCCGGATTCGATGAGCAGGGCCACGAGTTGGTTGAGGGAACCGGGATTGCCCGATGCTCTCCCCACCGCTGCATTGACCAAATCCTCGGGCGGGTTGGTGAGCTGGGGCATAAACTTGCTAAAGAGCTGGTGCATGGCCGCGTCGTCAAGGGGTTCCAGTGTGATGCACTGCATGGAGAGATGGTTGGCAATGGCATTGACCTCGGGTCGACCACCGATAACCACCACCAGCGGCACCTCGCCCAGTGCACCCAGGATATTCAGGGTAAATCGCCGGGCATCAACCGACGCCAGGTGCATATCATCGAGCAGCAGCACCGCGGGGTCCCGTTTTAGCTCTGTTTTTATGTAGTGCACCAAAACTTCAGCAAGGCGCCGGTGCAAGAGCCCTTGGTTGGCCAAGATCGATTTAAGCACCGGACTCTTGGAAAACGGGAGACCCACCAAATATCCGATTAAATGGCTTGTTTCCTTGATAATGGCATCTGATACAGGGCCCAGAACCCGGCCCACGGTGGCCACGAGTTCGGCGCGTTTTGCTTCAGGATCCTTATCTGCTTGGAGACCCAGCCAAGGGATAAGGATATCTCGAAGCACGGCAAACGCATCCCCATCGCTGCGAGCACTCACGAGCCGAATTCTCTCAGCCGGCAGTCTGCCGGACAGGCTCGCGGCAAAGGCCCTCAGCAGGGTCGTCACACCCATACCTGCTTGGCCGCTGATAATGACCCCGATGCCGCGGCGACTTTCCAAAGAAAGGGCAAAGCCGTCTTCGAGCGCCTGCAGGACTGGCTGCCGGCCCACTGCCGTTTCTTCTGCTTGGGGCTCCTGCGGCGGCACGGCGAGCGGAGCACCGCATTCGAGACATGCGTTGGCACGCGAGGGGCTGAGCATGCCACAGGCCCTGCATCGCAGCATCTGGGTCTTGGCTGTGGCGTCTCGAGCACATACCTTGCACATATCGGTCCCCGGTTTGACCGGCGCGCCACAGCAGGCACAGCGATTCTCTTTTCCCCAATTCATTTCGACTATCCTATCTCCCCATCCATCGATTGCCCGTTCGACAGGGCGCTGCTATCTACGCTTTCAAACGGACTTTAGCACGATTTCCCAATTAATTGGACGAGTCTGTCGATAGGGACGCGGCCCATGGGATTGAGGCCGGCCCGCCGACAGTATTCCAAATTAACCGCGAAGAGCGCGGTTTCCATGTTGTCCACATTCAACATGGCCGATCTGTGGGGTGTCTGGTAGATGAAGTTTTTTTCGCAAACCCGGATTTCGTTGCTATCCGAATACTTGAGTGGCAGTCCATGGGTACGACAAATGAGCGGTCGGTCATTATACACTGCGCACAGGCTTTTCTCATCCAATAGGGAACAGCGCCCCTCGCTAAATCGAGGGGATTGTCCGGCTTGGAGATGGATACGCTCCGGTTCAACGCCGTGCGCACTGCCAATGGCCACTGCTTCGACCAGGACGAGGGTGAGTCCGGCCTGACAACAATCGATGCAGGTCGGCTGACAGAGGATCTGTTCACTGTAACGGGCGCGAATGGATTGGACCAACCTATCAATCCTGGATCGCAACTTGAAGTAAGCGGTTAGCATCGAACACTATCCATCTCCAGAAGAGATGACGAGAAGAGACAATCCATTCCTACCAAAACAAAAAGCACCTTTCCCCCAAAAACAGCTGGCATTTGCCCAGCGATCGGCGCTTTAAATCGCGGGAGTTCTACCACCATGTGCGAGGGGATTCAATAGCTAGTTCTCGTATGGAAATTTTGTTGGCTAAACGCCAATGAAGAGTCGGTTGCCGAAATTCCTCTCGAGCTGGGCTTCGAAAATCTTTGAGGCCGATCGTTCTATGTCGTATTCCACCCTCTTGAAGTAGAATTCCTTTGTGTCGGTGTCGTAGACCGTATAGGTCGCTCGATTGTCGTAGTCCCGGGGTTGGCCCACCGAGCCCACGGATATGATGTATTTCCTATCCGGCTCAACCGAAAAGTGCGACCTGGCTATCTCTTCCACGTCCGTCTCAGTCAGGGCAAAGACCCGGCACAGGTGGGAATGGCCAATACACGTTACCTTTTTCAGATTCTTGAAATACGGCAGCACCGCGTATGCTTGATCGGCTGTGAAGATATAGTCGAATTCCTCTTCGTTAATCGGAGATCCGTGGCACAGGGTAAGGTCGAGCTCTTCGAATTCGCGCCGATACGGCAGCGCCCGCAGCCATCCCATATGATCTTTACTCAAAAGAACAGCGTGCAAATCCAGCACTTTGCGCGCAGCTTCGTAGTAGTACGAGTAATCCATTCGCCCGGCAACCGCAGCGTCGTGATTGCCGAGCACTGCCGCCTCGGCAACCGAGCGCACCAGGTCCATGCACTCGACTGGACTGGCGCCATATCCAACCACATCGCCGGCACACAGAAATATATCTATGTTTTCGTCCTCATATGCGGCCAGTACTGAACTTAGCGCCTCGAAATTGGCGTGTACATCACTAAATATGCCTATGCGCATCCACTTCGCCTCGATCTTTCACCAATTCTATACTTCTGACGAGAACTGTTGTCTAGGTTGATGCGATGACGAATAGAAATTTCAAGCGGTCGAGCGCAGCAAAAGAGGGAATCCCGCTGGTCTACGGGGCAGGGGCTCATTCAGCGCCCTCTTTCACAGATCTACTGGCTGGCAGGGGCTGGGGCTTTTTTTTCGCATCTGTGATCACGGCATCA
Source organism: Myxococcota bacterium (assembly GCA_030065855.1). Classification (GTDB taxonomy): domain Bacteria; phylum Myxococcota_A; class Polyangia; order JAAYKL01; family JAAYKL01; genus JASJCT01. The sequence continues at coordinate 38,520 of JASJCT010000066.1, read as the reverse complement.
TCCAGCCAGTCGTCCTCTGCCCCGTCTGGATCGAGCTCTGGCGGCACAGACGACGGGCGAAGATCCTCAGACCGGTTCAAATCCGCAAACGCCTCGTGAATTGCCGGTCTCATACCGTCGGTTTCTGTAACCCGCATGGCAGATGGACTCATCGAAGCATGGGCAAGGGACTGGGCTGAGACGCTGGCGACATTTGGCTGGGGTACTACATTATTGCCAGCAGCATCCATCCAGGCGATCAGGGCGGCTGGACCGACGACCATTTGGGCATCGCCAAAATAGGAGGGGACAGTGCTTGGATCCGCAGTCGAAAGCTTCTCGAAAAAAACCGCGCGAAAATGGAGCTCCAAATAGGAGATCGGAGTCGGGACAAAAACCGCGGCTCTTTTTTTCTGTGGATCCCGAACGACAACCGGCACTGCCACCGGGCACTCAATCTGACATTCCGGACACACGGCCAAAGGATATCCCAAAATAGCGATTTCATCCATGGTGGCTCTACTGGTCTTGAGGTTCAACGATACGGGTACTTCGGCGGTAAATATATGTCCCCGCGAGCACCGACATCTGATGGCCGCACGGGTATCGTTATTAAAAATCGAAGCATCGCTGAACCATCGGCAGCACCCCTGGAACATCCGCAACCCCCTCCTGGTTTTTCCATCGGGTCAGAATATAGATGCACGTTACCACGTCGTGCAGACCGAGACAAAATTCCAAGGAATGTGGTACTGGGGATTATGTTGATCGCAGCCTTTGACACATCGACACTTGAGGGGGTGGTCGGTTGGATCCTTACAACCGATGCTTCTCAACGCGCACCCCTCACGGGGTTTGCCGAGTATCGCGCGCCTGTGCGCCCTGGTCACGCCGAAACCCTGCTACCCAGGCTGAGGACTGTTTTGTCGGATGGGGGGGTTGGGCTCGGAGATGTGGACCTGCTCGTTATCGGTCGGGGGCCGGGCACATTCACCGGACTCAGGATAGGATTCAGCACTGCAAAAGGCATTGCGCTCGCCAGTGGTGTGCCGGTAAAGGGCATTTCCTCACTCGAGGCATTGGCCTTGAGCGCCTGTTCGAGCGGGCCGGTCGCCGCGATCATTGACGCCCGTAGGGGCGAGTTGTTCGGCGCGTGCTATGAGGTCCGAAATCCAGGTATTTGGCCGGAAACTGAAGTTCGCGTTGAGGAGCACGTGGGCCCTGCCGAGCAGGTCATCGCAGCTATTTCGAATGCAACCAAGGACGGCCCTGTTTGCTGGGTGGGCACTGGGATCGGCCCCTATCGCAGGGAAATAGAAGCCCTGTTGGCCGAGCAGGCCGTCTTTCTCCCAGAGACCTATTGGTCGCCGAGCGCCACCTGGATGGCCCGCGTGGGCTACGAGCGATATTGTCGCAGTGGTCCTGAAGATCTCGATACATTCGCGCCCACCTACCTGCGGGAGCCAGACGCGCGACTGCCCAAGCCCGGCTCTAATACCGTTCCTCGTGGATAAATTCAGATACCAGCCGGCGGCGTGGGGCTTTTTTGGGGGGATCCAACGGGCGCCCTATCGGCAGCAGCTCGACCACTTGGACGGTATCTGGGACCCCCAGCAGTTCAGCCACTGCGACGTGATCGAACAACCCGACGTGGACGGTCCCGTATCCAAGGGCGTGGGCAGCCAGGGTAACGTTGTGCAGGAACAACGCCACGTCGAACATCAGCCAATCCCCAAGCACGGTTGTGGCCATGCCTTTTTTGTAGCCAGACTCTCCCTTTCGGCCGCATGCGACCAGCACCACCGGAGCACTGGCCACTGCCCGGCGCGCCGGGTTCTTCTCTGACAATGTGGCGGCTAGCTTTTCTTTTGTTGAATTATCTCGAACAGTGATGATTTCCCAAACTTGAAAATTAACCCAAGATGGCGCCATCTGCCCTGCCTCGAGCATGCGCTGGAGATCTTTGTCGTCGACGTTCTCGGCGGTGAATTTTCGGACACTGCGGCGATCGTTGATTGCCTCAAAAACATCCATTGCCTACCTCCTCGCTGCTAGTTCTATCGGAAGGTGTTTTATTTTTTTGTCATTTCCTTGAGTCGCGATAATAGGGCCAGGCCCTCGAGCGGGGTCACCCGGTCCAGGTCGATTTCATCCAATATCCGTTCCACCTCAGATGGCCGATCTGGCATGAACAGCTCCAACTGATGTCCCTCTGGGGTGCCGGTGCGTTTTTTCTCAGGCATGCCCTCGCGCGTTGGCCGCTCTGTTTCCAGACCAGACAGCAATTCCAAGGCCCGCTTGATGACGATCTCGGGCAAGCCGGCCATCTTGGCCACCTGTATGCCGAACGAGCGGGAGGTCCCACCTTGGCCGAGCTTGTGTAAAAAGACCACGTCGTCGCCGTATTCCCGGGCGGCCACGTGGTAGTTCGCCGCGTTGGCCTTGGCGTTTGCCAGATCCACGAGCTCGTGATAGTGGGTCGCGAACATGACCTTGCACCGCACCACATCGTGCAGGTACTCCCCCACTGCCCAGGCAATGGACAACCCGTCGTAGGTGCTCGTACCTCGGCCCACCTCATCCAAAATCACCAGGCTGTCCTGGGTTGCGTTTCGCAGAATATCCGCGGTCTCGTTCATTTCGACCATGAAGGTGGATGCGCCCTTAGCGATATTGTCAGAAGCGCCAATTCTCGTGAACAGGCGATCACAGATACCGATATGGGCGCGTGTCGCCGGCACGAACGACCCCATTTGTGCGAGGATTGTGACAAGTGCGACCTGTCGCATGACCGTGGACTTGCCGGCCATATTCGGCCCGGTAACGATAATCAGCCGCTCGCCATCTGGATCGAGCACCGTGTCATTGGGAACAAACGGCCGATCCGGCTGGAGCGCCTCGACCAGGGGGTGGCGTCCCTCTTCAATTTCAACGATCCCGTCCCGGGTTACGTCGGGCCGGACAAAATCCCGCTTGCGTGCCACTTCAGCCAAAGCAGCGGCGCAGTCGATTTCGGCGATGCGTGTGGCCAGAGAGAGGAGTCTCGGCACATGCTCGCTAAGGTCGGAGAGCAGTGCGCCAAATAGCTCGGCTTCGAGCTCCTTGCGCCGTTCGTCGGCCGACAGGATCTTGGTCTCCCACGATTCCAGTTCTGACGTGACATACCGCTCGCCCGTGGCCAGCGTCTGCTTGCGCACGTAGTCGTCTGGCACGCGCTTCAGGTTGGCCTTTGTCACCTCGATGTAATACCCAAAGACCCGATTATAGGACACCTTGAGAGAATTGATGCCGGTCCGCTGCCGCTCTCGCGTTTCCAAGTTGGCGATAAAGTCCTTTGCCGTTGCCACCGTGCGGATAAGATCGTCGAGGGCGTCGTTGTATCCCTCGCGAAAGATACAGCCTTCCCGGCTGTTTACAGGAGGATCCGGCACCAATGCCGCATCGAGTGAGCGACAGATATCCTCTGCCCTATCGATCCTGCCGCCCAAGATGCTATCCGCGTCCGGCACTGGGCACGATGCCAATAGATCGTCAAGCGCGGGTAGCGCGTGGAGGGACCCGAGGAGACCCCCCACATCCCGAGGCGTTGCCGCGAGCAGCCCCACGCTTGCGGCGAGCCGTTCGATGTCACCGATATGCCCTAGGACTTCGAGCACGCTGGATCTCAATATGGCGTCCCGAAAAAAGAGCTCTATCCGATCGAGACGCCTGCGGATGGCCGCCACATCGGTCAGGGGGTAGTTGATCCACTGGAAAAGCAGCCTGCCGCCCATGCCCGTGCGGGTCTCGTCTAGCAGCCACAGCAGGGATCCCTTTCGTTCTCCAGAAACCGTGCGCGTAAGCTCCAGGTGGGACTTGGTGGCCTCGTCGAGAACCAGGTAATCCCCTACATCGTACTGAACAAAGCGGGACATCGGGAGCTCGCCCTTAGGCCGGGTGGATTGCACATAGGCCGCTGCTGCGCCCGCTGCTCTGCCGAGGAGTGCATCCTCGCGAAAAAGCATTGTAGCGGCCTGGCTCCCGATAAGCGCCTCGAGGGCCGCCTGGGCGACCTCGGTTGAAAAGAAATCATCGGCTTGGGTCGTGAGGTAGCATCGCGGCAGCAGGCCGTCGATACCGCGCAGTGCATCGGCCATGGATTCGGGGACGAGCATTTCCCGAGGCTCGAGCCGAAACACCTCGCCTGCAAGCGCGCCCAGCCCTAAAAGGCGCGTGCCTTTGAATTCGTAGGTGGATGCATCCAACACGGCCACTGCAGCCGATGCGCTCGGACCGCTGTCCGACAGCATCAACACCGCGAGAAAATTATTGGATTTCGCATCCAGGTTCTCTCCGTCCAGGACCACGCCAGGGGTCACCACGCGGACAACTTCTCGCTTTACCAGGCCCTTGACCTTGGTGGGATCCTCCACTTGATCGCAGATGGCCACCTTCCGCCCCTTGTCGATAAGTTTGGCCACATAACTCAAAGCCGCGTGATGGGGCACGCCGCACATAGGGATGGGGTCGGGGTCGTTTTTATTTCGGCTCGTGAGGGTTAAATCTAGGGCTTCAGAGGCGATCACAGCGTCTTCAAAGAACATCTCGTAAAAGTCGCCCATGCGGTAGAAGAGGATCGCGTCGGGATACTGCTCCTTGACCGCAAGGTACTGTCGCATCATCGGCGTCGCGCTGGGATCCTTTTGCCTGGCCATGGTTCGGCCTTATACCACGAGGTCTCTCGACCGAGCTACCTCGTTCAGCGCGAAAGCGCCGTTGTTTGAATGTCGATTCACCAACGTGGTAATCTGTCCCAAGAAGGGCCAAATAGTTCTGGCGTTATTTTTGTCGCCGCTGATGGAGGGAGAAGATGTCATTTGATTGGACTTATATCATCGACGAGCCGCGTCGCACAGAATTGCTCAGGGGCTTTGGCCTGTCTGAAAAGGTCATCGCCCTGGGCAGCGGGGAGAACCTGCCGGATCCGGTGTTTGATTTTTACTGTAACAAACCCAAATACGTGCTCAAGGAAGCCAGTACCCCCCCCGACGCCGAGCCCTTGGCCGGGATCTTTGAATCCCGCTACAACGAGGCCTACGCGTGCGGCAAATGGGAAAACAAGATTGCGTTCGTGTACTTTAACTTTAAGCATCTCGAGGACGTAACATCCTATGGCGCCTCAGAACAGTCGTTGCTGCGCGCCCTGTTCGAGGAGATCGTAGACAGTGAATTTCATAAGCGAGATGACATCGAACGCGCTGCAGCAGCGGTTGGGTTTAGATTTCTTCCCGATACCTACGCCTATGTCTTTTCCGAGCGGGAACGGGCCATGAAAGGAGAACGCAAGCGAGACATGAAGGCGTACTTCGAACGACGCCTCGCCTATATCCGAGGAGTGAGCAAGCCAGCGACCACCAATCCCGGTGTCTAGCATCACGTCTATTTTGAATACTTGGACCGGTCGAGCAGCAGTTCATGCTCGGGGGATCGGGATTCGCCGGCCGATGAAACACGAATGGCCGCCTTATCGTGCACCGGACAGATGTGCTCGCAGGCTCCGCAGCCGTTGCATTGGCTGGGATCCACCCTTGGAAACTTGAGCTTTACGGACCGACCCCTTTGTTCCACTTCCTCCTCTGTGAACCATATGGCCTTGGGGGAGGTGGGACAGAACTCTTCGCACACAATGCAGGGCGTCCCTTTGGCCCAGGGCAGGCATCGCCCCCGGTCGATAAACGCGGTCCCGAGTCGAACCATGTCTCGTCCGTTTTGGCCCATCTTCTCGTCCTGGGTCACCCTGCGTATGGCTGCCGTGGGACAGACTTGCGTACACAGGGTGCAGGTGGGCTCGCAATATCCGATCTTGGGAACCAACACCGGCGTCCACAGCCCTTCGATGCCAGCTTCGTCCCAGGCCGGATGAAGGGCATTGTTGGGACAGATTTTTAAGCATTGCCCGCAGCGAATGCATCGGTCGAGAAAGTCCGCTTCGTCTCGGGCGCCCGGCGGTCGGATGCACGCCGGGTCCGGCCGTCCCAAGGGAGACCCGAGGGCACCGGTGCGCATTGCGGGGATCGCAGCAGCACCCGCAGCAATACCTGCAAATACGGTGCGCCGCTTGAGGTTGGGACCGGGTTGCTCGTCTGTTTTGATCCGCGCCAGGCCGAGGGCAACCGCATCTTTGGGACAGACAGCCACGCAGTTCATGCACAGGTCGCATTCAGCCCGCTGCCAGCGATCTCCGAACTTTGGCGATGCAGCGCCTGAACAGTGAAGCTGGCACTTGCCGCAGCCATCGCAGGTCTCCCCGTCTTTTTTTAACGTCAGCACCCCGTATCGCCCTACAAGCCCCAACAGCGCCCCAAGGGGACAGAGACCGCGGCACCAGAACCGCGGTATGAACCGATTGGCCACCAGTACGGCGATAAATAAAACCGACATCAAGAATCCACCTGACGCAAGGATAATGCCGCTACCGAGCAGGGCACCGCCCAAGACGTCGTAGATCCCGTCAGATGCGCGTTGCAATCCAGCAATGTTGGATGCCCCGGCACTGTCCAGCACGCCGTCGATAGCCCATTGGATCCCGGGCAGGATCGTCAGCGAGAGCCCTCGCGTGGCCAAGCAAATAGGATCGAACAGCCCGCCCACGGCAGAGCCAAACAGGGCAGCGGTGAGAATGCCGAGCAACAGCACGTACTTCATCTTTTGATAGGGACGGGTGCGATTGGCTTCGAGCCGCCGCTTGCCGCGCACAGATGACCTGAGCTCGGCAACCATGTGATTCATCGTGCCCATGGGACAGACCCAACCGCAGAACGCGCGTCCCAAGAGGATGCCGCTAATAAGTACGATGAGACAGAAAACCATCGGACCGGGCAGGGTGCGGGTGGATAACAACACAATGGCGCCGGCCAAGGGGTCGATATCTAGAAACGCTTCGACCGGATAGGGCACCCTGGCGGATGAGCCGGCGTCCACATCCCCTCCGGTCACAGCCACCGTGGCCCCGATGAGCCAGATAAAGAGCACTAGGAACACCCCTTGACTGACGCGCCGGGCAGTGCGCCACCTGCGCCATTGCTTCCCTGTCGCCTTGGGTGTTGCGCGGCTCATTACGAAACCTCGTGCTTTTCAATCCGCGTGAGATCGGTTGTTCCGAGGCCGCGCTGATCCGCCAAGTTGAGATAGGGCAGCGCGGTCGGCGCGACATCGATGAGGCCGCACCCATAGGCATCCACCGCCACGGGATCCTGGGAAACTATCACCCGGCCCACTTCCCGGGTATCTGACACATCACCGCCCTGGGGACCGTTGCGCAGGAGGACCCGGGTGGCATCCAGTACCGTAAGCGTGGCCCGTAAAAAATCCGCCAGATCAGCGATGGAGTCATCTATTTTTTGGTGCAGTCGGTTCCGCCGACCCCCCAGGACACCGTAGAGGTTTTTCATTGCCCCTGTGAATCCAGACAGGCCGTGGTGCTTTGCCACGGGCACGTTAATCAACCGATCCGCATCCACAGCAGGCACGAGCACGGGCATCTGCCTGAGGATAACGCCCCCTAGGTCGTAGGGTCGAAACCGATGGGCAGCTGGCAAGACGACCTCTCCGCCGACCCCTTCCACGGCCTTCCAAATGCCAGAGCGGGTAAAACAACGCCGCGCATCATTACAGGGATTGTCGGTGACGATCACGCGAGATGCCTTGGCCTCGTAGCACAACCCAACAAGGGTCGCGACCACAGTGGGATGGGTGTTGGCAGCTTGGATAGGAATCCTGTCCCAGCCCACGTTCGGCTTGATGACCACACTCTCTCCAGGGCGCACAAAGCGGGACATACCACCCATCGCATCGATGGCGGCTCGGGTTGCCACAGCCGGATCTCCGCGACCGATGACGAGCCTGGGGGGTACCGCGTCCAATCCGCTCTTAAAATCCCGGACTTGCAACGTCCGTTTCAGGGGGAGCGGCTCATCCCGTCCGCGATCCCGGGCGATCAGACCAATAGACGTGGCGCCGATGATACCTGCACTGCATGCGGATATCCGTTTGATGAATCCGCGTCTATCCAACTCTTGTGTCATTTTCGAGCTAGCGCCACTGTCAGGTGCGGTACCCTACTTTTTTTCCTTCTTCGTCGCTTGTTTTGCCTTTTGAGCAGTCGATTTTTTGTGCGCTGGAGCCGTGGCTTTTTTAGCGTCCTTTTTTTCTACTGATTTCTTTTTTGCAGTTGCGGGTGCTTTCTCGGCTGTTTTTCGACCCGACGTCGCGGGTGTCTTTGACGTCGCGTCTTTGGCGGCCTTGGCTTTTGACCCTGAAGGCTTCTTTTTTGTCGCACTCTTCTTTGTCGCGCCCTTTTTTGCCTTATCCGATGTCGCCTTGGAGGCTTTTTGTTTTATCCCCGTAGCTGACTGTTTTTTCTTGGTTTTTTTCTTTTCCGGCCCGGTCTCTTTCGGGGTCGTTGTTGCTTTGGGTTTTTCAGCTGCGCCTTTTGACTTCTTTTGCTTTGGCGGTTCCTTTTGCTCCGCAGGCGTGCTTGTTTCAGCTTTGGTCTGCTTTTTTGGTTCGCCAGCGGGCAGTATGGTGATCTCAATTTTCGCCACCATGCGGCCACATGCAGGGCAGGCGAGAATTTGCTCCCGGTTGTTGACCCGAGAGACAATGGCAGTGGGCAATTGCATTCTGCAGACCGTGCAGACCCCGTCTTTGAGTATGGTCAGGCCAATACCGGAGCGCGAGTTTTTCAAGCGATCGTATTTGCGAAGCAACATGGGCGGGATACCCTGAACCGCTTCCTCTCTCGACCTTTCGAGCCGCTTGATTCTGCCCCTGATCCTTCGAATTTCCGCCTCAGGTCCCTGCTGCAACGCCTCTACCTCGGCGGACCTGGTTTCGATTTGCTTCAGCACGTTCGTGCGCTGGACAGCCAGTTGCCGGATCTGCTCCTCGGTTTCCACAACCATTGTGGATAGCTTTTCCTCTTCTATTTTAAGGGCTTCGGTTGATGAGCGAGTGCGTGGTTTGGGGGCTCCGGATTTGGTGGTGGCCAATCCTTGTATGGCTGTGCGAATGTCCTCCAGGGTGCCGATATACATCTGGTGCTGTGCTTCTGTTGCAGCGGCACTCTCTTCAATCCCCATCAACTCGTGTTTCAGCTTAACGAGAAGTGAATCCTCTTCTTTGGAGCGTTCGTGCAGTTCATCGATAGCCCGTTCGAGCTTTCGAACCTTTAAGTCAATGTCCTGCACATGTATCAGCTGTTCCAGCAGCTTGGGGTCCCAATACCTCATTAAAGCCCCTCGACTTTTGGAGTGTCTAACCTATTAGACATGCCTTGTCAAAATCGCAACTATCCAAATTCTAATTTAACCCATACCCGGGCAAAGACGCAAAATTATGGGGCTTATATTATTGATGTATTATTCTCTATATACTGGGTATTGTCACCTCCCTCCCCAGCTAAACGCCCCCTTGAAAAGGGGAAATTGCCAATTTAGCCCGACAAATCTCGTTTGACATCGCACTAGCGCCATACAACCAACTGCAACCAATTGTTGCAAAAACCCCTGGCAACGTAGCAAAATCTATTATAGTCCATCATTGATGGCTCGTTTTGCAACCAGAGTGCAACAGTCTTCGAAATTTAAACAGGGAGGGATCCGCGGCCATTGGAGGATTGATGCCGACTAATTCAGCCACACCCCAACATGCCGAATTGGTAGACCTCATACTGTCGAATATCACCGACGGCGTATTTACCGTAAACAGGCGCTTTCAAATCACTTTTTTTAACGCAGCCGCTGCCGAGCTCACTGGATTTTCAGTTGAAGAGGCCCTGGGACAACAGTGTCGCGATATTTTCCGCACCCCGATTTGCGACCAGGACTGTCCGCTGCGCCAGGCGTTCCGCTTGGGTCGACGGGTGAAGAACTTTGAAATTGACACCCTGACCAAGTCGGGCAAGCCCATGACCATCAGCGCATGTGCCGCCCCCCTCGTCAACTGGAACGGGGAGCTCATTGGCGGTGTAGAGACCTTTCGCAATGTTAGCGCGACCCATCCGAAGCCAAGGGAGATTGCCAGAGGAAATGCGTTTCACGATATTATCGCCAGAACTCCCCGGATGCGACAGATCTTCCAAACCCTGCCGAATATCGCCCAATCTGATGCCACCGTCCTGCTGCAGGGGCGCAGCGGCACTGGAAAAGAGCTCTTTGCCAATGCGATTCATCATTTGAGCCCTCGGGCCAAAGGTCCGCTGATCACGGTCAACTGCGGTGCCCTGCCAGAAACACTCCTCGAATCAGAGCTATTTGGCTATGTAAAAGGCGCTTTTACAGACGCCAAACAGGATCGGGTCGGTCGGTTTCAGGCCGCTGAGGGGGGTACGATTTTCCTCGACGAAATCGGCGACGCCCCCCTGTCCATCCAGGTGAAGTTGCTACGGGTTTTGGAAACCCGCGAGTTCCAGTCCCTCGGATCAGATAGAACCATTAATGTGGATGTACGCGTGGTTGCAGCTACCAACCAGGATCTCAATCAGCTGGTGGCCACCGGGCGGTTTCGCGAGGATTTGTATTATCGACTCAACGTTATCCTGATACAGATACCAGATCTGCGCGAGCGCCTCGAGGATGTCCCGCTGCTCATCGACCACTTTATCGATAAACTCGGTCAGCGAACCGGCCGGAATATCCAGGGCCTTACCGAGCGCGCCATGGCTGTGCTCATGGCCTACGACTACCCGGGAAATGTCCGAGAGCTGGAAAATATCGTAGAGCACGCCTATATTATTTCCAGCGGGCCGTATGTTCGGGTTCAAGATCTGCCTCACCATCTCGTACATGGTCAAGCAAACGGCAGGCGTCCGGACACGGTGGCGTACTGGGGACCCCAGTATGAACCAGATGTCACACCTCGTGGATTTGCGAGTAGCGGGGAAGCAGAGGCGATTCGCGCGTGCTTGCATCGCAATTTTTGGAGCATCCCCAGGGCTGCCAAAGAGCTGGGTATGCATCGCACCACGCTGTGGCGAAAGGTGAAACGCTTCAAAATTGAACTGCCAAAGTAGCCAGCAAGGGGCTGGTTGCACTGATGCAACCGGTTGCAACACGGAAAACCGTGTATATTCTACACCCTAGGTGGGGAACGGGAGCAAATATGCAACAAAATGTTGCAATCCAGACATCCAGCCAAAAGATCGTGTTTCAAATTTACACTATAATTCCGATCATTTATGTAGGTTTTTATATTTTGGTACGAAGCGTGCTAGGACGGCGGGCAATGAAGCAGCAGCCCCCAGAAATAGAGGTCGCTTTGGACAAGGCAGATGTCCGTTCCAAAGGCCTGGATTTTAAAAAGGTGCTGTGCTGGGTAAATTCAACGAGGATAAAGGACAGTGTGGTGGCACTTGCCAAATCCCTTGCCGCAACCTGCAACGGCAAGTGCCATGTCGTGATGGGGCTCGACTGTCCATCCCGCGATAGAAATCAACTGCCCAGCAATGGCCCAGGGCAACTGCCGCTGACGCCCGAGGTCATCGGACGCGCTGAAACAGAGCTCGCTGCGCTCTACGGTGAAGATGCGCACACCATGGTGCTTCCCGGTCATCCGATAGCAGAAGTAAGGCGATACGCGCGCACTCAGGCGATGGACATCATTGCGGTGGGAGACCAGGGCCTGGCCGTGGAGCGCGCCTATGGCGAGCGGCTGTGCGACAACGCGCCGTGCGCTGTGGTGGTTTTGATGATGCCCCAGATGAATAACCCGAAACAAACGCGCCCCCAATTTTCGGCCGGGCGCACGTATGAAAGGTGAACACGATGCACATAATTCCCTACCTGGTTGCCTACGTCGCGATCGCTATCTTTGTCGTTGCGGTGATCGCCCGCGTGGTCATGTGGACCAAGATGCCCATGCACGTGCGGTGGGAGCTCTATCCAGTCGCCCACGAGGCCAAACGCGCCCACTACGGGGGGTCCTACCTGGAAGAGAGCGAGTGGTGGACAAAGCCGAGGGAGGTGTCCCTCTTTGGCGAGCTCAAGGTCATGATTCCGGAAATTCTATTTCTGGTGGCCCTCAAGGAGCACAACCCAAAGCTCTGGGCGCGATCTTTTCCGTTTCACTTCGGCCTCTACCTGACCATTGGCTGCACGGTGCTCATGTTGGGCACTGGCTTACTCGGCGCTGTCGCCCCTGAAGCCCTTGCCGGTGGATTTGGGACGTTGCTTACCTCTGCCACAGTCGCCTGTGGGTACGCAGGGCTCATTCTCGCCCTGTTCGGCGCCCTTGGATTGCTGCAGCGGCGACTATCCGATCCAGCGCTCAAAGACTTTACTTCTGGCGCGGATATTTTCAATCTCGTCTTCTTTGTCCTCGCATTCGGCCTTTCCCTAGCAACTGTCTTTTTGGTGGACCCGGGCTTTACGCAAATATCGGCCTTTACAGCAAGTCTCGTCACGTTCAACATGGCAGCCCTGCCCGGCACTGGCATTGAATCGCTCCTGCCGACCCTGTCTGTTATCGCGATGAGCTTGTTAATCATTTACGTACCCATGACCCACATGTCCCATTTCATTGGAAAATATTTCGCCTATCACGCCATTCGATGGAACGATACGCCAAATCTCAAGGGCGGTCCCCAAGAAGCGGCCATTGGCGAAGTACTCAGTCAGAAGATCAGCTGGTCAGCATCCCACATTCAGGGCGGCGGAAAGAAAACCTGGGTTGATGCCGCGTTAGAGGAGCAGAAAAAATGAAACAGCCAAATAGCGTAAAAGATATTTCAAAAGGGGATGCCCCCCTGGCCCAAGTAGCGATCGAGGACCAGGTCCCACTGCCGCCGCCGTTCGACAAACTGGAAGACGAGCCGCGCATTGCCCCGCTGACAGAGAAGGCAAAGGGGATTGTCTGCTTGGACGACACCATCGTCATCAACATCCCCGAGCCCAAGACAAAAGAGGAAGAGGAAAAGCTGGTCAACGGCTTTCTCTCTGGGTTGAGAAAGGCCTTCACGCCGGAGAACAACTGGACCTTCTTACAGCCCCTCGTCATGTCGATGGAGCACTGTGCAAAATGTCAGACCTGTTCTGACGCTTGTCATATCTACGAAGAGAGCGGCAAAAACGCATTGTACCGGCCGACCTATCGCTCTGAAATCCTCCGCCGCATTTACTACAAATACATTAAGAATAAGTCGACGTGGGTTCACGGGGATATTGACCTCAACTGGAAGACGGTCGCTCGCCTGATCGAGCTCGCGTATCGGTGCAACCTGTGCCGGCGGTGTGCCCAGACGTGTCCCATTGGCGCGGACAATGCCCTGATGGCCCGGGAGATTCGCAAAATCGCTAGCCAGGAGATGGGGATCTACGCCAAGGAGCTGCACGATGACGGCTCCATGCTGCAGCTGAAGGTGGGATCTTCGACAGGCATGAACACATTGGTGTTCAAGGACAACATAGAGTTTATCGACGAAGACACGTCAGAGCTCACGGGCCTTGATGTAAAAACGCCAATTGACAAGGAGGGGGCTGACATCATGCTCCTTCACAATGCCGGCGAGATCATGTCCTGGCCCGAAAACGTCGGGTCCTTCTCCGTTCTCTTTAATGCAGCAGGCCTCAACTGGACGCTCTCTAGTGACCTGGCTGCGTACGACGGCATCAACTACGGCGTCTTCTATGACGACGTCCAGTTTGCCCGCACCGCTCTTGTCCATGCCCAATCAGCTGAAAAGCTGGGCGTCAAAAAAATCGTCATCGGCGAGTGCGGCCATGCCCACAAGGCCCTCACGGTCATCGCCGACAAGGTGCTGACCGGCGACCTAAACACCCCGCGGGAGAGCTGCATGACCGTGCTGCTCGACATCGTCAAATCCGGAAAGATAAAATTCGATAAGAGCCGCAACGACTTTCCCATCACCCTGCACGATCCATGTAACCTGGTCCGCCTCATGGGCGTGAATTCGCCCCAGCGGGAAATCTTAAAACACATCGTGCCAGAGGGCCGGTTCCGGGAAATGGCCCCCCACGGATGCAACAACTACTGCTGCGGCGGTGGATCTGGCTTTGCCATCATGTCTGGCCACAACTTCCAGTCCTATCGGCATCACCTCTTCGGACGGCGGAAATTCAGACAAGTCCTCGAAGCTTTCCAGGGCGAGGTGATGGATCAGGACCACCCCAAGTACGTGTGTGCGCCGTGCAGTAATTGCAAGGGTCAGTTACGAGACATCATCACCTACTACGACGCATGGGAGAAGGCCGGCATCTACTACGGCGGCCTGGTGGAGCTCATGGTCAACGCCATGGTCGACGTCAAGCCCGGATACATCGACTGGGAATGGCATTAACCGCCTGGATTAAACCCATCCTCTGAGAATTTTGTCCTGAAAAATGGTACGGTCGGGTACCAATTGGAGGGACGCCATGGCGCGTATTTTAATTTTATTCGCCCACCCGGCGCTGCAGAAGTCCCGCGTCAATCGGGTGCTCATTGACGCGGTCCGCGAGGTGGACGGTGTGACCGTGCACGATCTGTACGAGGCCTACCCGACGTTTGACATCGACGTGGCCCGCGAACAGGCACTGGTTATGGGCTGCGACGTGCTGGTTTTTCACCACCCGTTCTTTTGGTACAGCGTCCCGTCCCTGCTCAAGGAGTGGCTGGATCTGGTACTAGAACACGGGTGGGCATACGGTCACAAAGGCACGGCTTTAAAGGGCAAGCTGCTCCTGTCGGCTGTTTCCACAGGGGGGCGAGAGGCTGCCTACCAGAGGGATGGGTTCAACCAGCACACCATGTTGGACCTGCTCGCGCCGATTGCCCAGACAGCCCGTCTTTGCGGCATGACCTATCTGCCGCCGTTCGCAGTTCACGGCACCCTCGAGATGAGCGCCGATGCGATCAACGCCCATGGACAAGATTTTCGACGGGTTATCCAAGCCCTTCGGGACGATCGCATTGACCTGGATGCAGCCCAGTCGCTTCTGCGACTGAACGCTGACCTTGCCAGCGTACTAAAGCAGGAGAAGAGGTAGGGATGGATACTGCGGGGTTCCTGTATCAGGCGACCGTGTACTTGGTGGCGGCTGTCGTGGCAGTGCCCGTGGCCAAGCGCCTGGGGTTCGGCTCGGTCCTCGGCTACCTGGTGGCTGGCGTGCTCATCGGCCCCTACGTGCTTGGACTGGTGGGCGAGGAGGGACAGGATGTAATGCACTTTGCCGAGTTCGGCGTGGTGCTGATGCTATTTTTGATAGGGTTGGAGCTACAACCCCGGATGTTGTGGCGGATGCGTGGCCCGATTCTAGGCCTGGGGGGCTTGCAGGTGGGGGTCACTGCAGCTGGGATTGCAGGGCTGGCTATGGCAGTGGGCTTGGCTTGGCAATCGAGTGTTGCCGTGGGCCTGATCCTTGCCCTGTCCTCCACGGCGCTCGTGCTTCAGACCCTGACCGAGAAGGGACTGATGCGGGCCGATTCAGGACACCACAGCTTCGCAGTGCTCCTGTTTCAGGATATCGCAGTGATCCCTATGCTCGGCCTGTTCCCCCTGTTGGCCACGGCCATTCCCGACCCATCCGGTCGCCACGGGGACGGTGCGGGCTGGATTGCCCATCTGCCTGGCTGGCTCCAGACCCTGGTGGTGCTCGGCGCTGTGGCGGCGATCGTTTTGGCCGGCCGGTTTTTGATCCGGCCGGCGTTTCGGGTCATTGCCGGCACCCGTCTGCCCGAGCTGTTCACGGCCGCGTCGTTGCTGCTCGTCATCGGCATTGCCCTGTTGATGACCCAGGTGGGCCTCTCCCCGGCGCTCGGTACTTTTCTGGCTGGTGTGGTGCTGGCCGACAGCGAGTACCGCCACGAGCTGGAAAGCGATATCGGACCGTTCAAGGGCCTGTTGCTCGGCCTGTTCTTCATTGCGGTGGGCGCGTCGATCGATTTCAATCTCGTGGCCGCCAATCCAATCCAAATAGCCGCCATGACTGGCGGGCTAATAGCGGGAAAGTTCCTCCTGTTGTTCCTGCTCGGCCGGGTTTTTCGCATGGGCCTCGACCAGAATCTGATCTTTGCCTTTGCCCTGGCCCAGGGGGGGGAGTTTGGATTTGTGCTGTTTTCATTTGCCGTTCAACAAGGCGTGCTCACCCCTGAGGTTGCCAATCCATTCGTGGTGGTCGTGGCCCTTTCCATGGCGCTTACCCCGCTTTTGATGTTGTTGAACGAGAAATTGGTACAGCCCCGATTCGGCACCACCGAGCGCCAAGGGCGCCCGGCCGACGCCATTGACGAGGACAACCCGGTAATCATTGCCGGGTTTGGGAACTTTGGCAACATCGTGGGACGCCTGCTCAGGGCCAACCATGTGGCCGCCACCGTGCTCGAATACGATTCGGACAACGTAGAGATGCTGCGCAAGCTGGGGTACAAGGTCTTTTACGGGGATGCCTCCAGGGTCGACTTGCTCAGAGCGGCCGGTGCTGAGCGAGCCGAGCTGCTCGTAATTGCGCTCGACGATCACGAAAAAATTTTGGCCTTGGTCGAGACAGTGAAAAAGCACTTTCCAAATCTGTCCATATTTACCCGGGCCAATGGGCGGCGGGCTGCCTACGAGCTTTTGGAGGCCGGCATTGATAACGTCTATCGAGAGACCCTGGACGCGGCGTTGCGGGTGGGGACCGACGTGCTGGCCCGGCTCGGGTTTCGGGCATTTCAAGCCCATCGGGCGGCCCAGATCTTTCGGCGCCACGACGAGGTGGCCCTACGAGAGTTGGCCCATCTGCATCGGGACGAATCAGCCTATATCAGCCGCGCCCGCCAGCGGATCGCCGACCTGGAAGAGGTCCTGGCCACCGAACTCAAAGACGAGGGCACCCAGCGGGACGCGGGATGGGACACGGAATCCCTGCGGCGTGAATTTGCAAATCCATCTGAGAAGTAAGCGCTTGTAAGGAAGCCCCAAACGAGAAGGAACGAGGAATTATGGCTAATAATTGCTTATTAATCGTCGATTTTACGCCATAATCGTCGATTGCATTGACATATTTACGCATATGTTGTATCATTTCTAATGATGAGAAACCGGGCGATTGCAGATCCTCTTGTGCGACGGGCTCAGGGGCGTCTAAGTCGCGTTGTCGTGTTGACCGGCGCGCGCCAAACCGGCAAGACAACCCTGGTTCAGCACGTGTTTTCAGAAGTTCCCTACATTTCGGTCGAAGACCCTATGGTTCGTCCCACCTACACGCGCATGACAGCCACCGACTGGATAGAGCAGTTTCCCAATGCCGTGATCGACGAGGTTCAAAAGGCTCCTTCGTTGGTAGAAACCATTAAAGCAGCCCACGATATCTCAAAAAATGCCAGGTATATTCTACTCGGCAGCAGCCAAATCCAGCTGCTTTCAAAAGTTAAGGAGAGCCTCGCTGGAAGAGTTGCCATTACAGAGCTTTGGCCGTTGACCCTGCCGGAGATGCTGACATCTTCTTGGGAGGAACCAGTGCGTCCTTCGAGGTTCCTCTCTTGGTTGACCTCTGAAAAGCTGGACATGAACATATTTTTGGGACAACCAGCATCTCATCCGACCCACGCCCAGGCGGTGATGCTCTTTAACCGATACCTCCGCCTCGGTGGCATGCCAGCGATTACAGATCCCACATTGCCAGAAGATGAATGCCACCGCTGGATCAAGGATTATCAGCGCACCTATTTGGAACGAGATGTGGCCGATCTCGCTGCCCTACGCGACCTGGAGCCATTTGTTCGCGCACAGCGCGTGCTGGGGGAGCGTAGTGGCAAGCTAATCAATTACAGCGATCTGGCTCGCAGCGCAGGTATTGCTCCAGATACGGCCCGCCGTTTTGTGCATTACCTGGAGCTCAGTTACCAAGCCATCATTCTTAGACCCTACTTTAGAAACGCCGAAAAGCGCTTGAGCCGAGCGCCAAAAATTCACTTTCTCGACCCAGGGGTATTGCGCGCCGTGATCAACCGCCGAGGGGATGTGACTGGCGAGGCGTTCGAATCAGCTGTCGTTGCCGAGGTGTACAAGCAGATAAAGACCGCGCAAATCGAAGCAACGCTCTACCATTTGCGCACCCACGATGGGCGAGAAGTCGATCTGATGATTGAGCTGGAGGACGGCTACATCGGCATCGAAGTCAAGCAATCGTCCAGCATCTCAAAAGCAGCAGCCCGATCCCTAATAGGATTAACAGATCTATTGGACAAGCCATTGCTCGGATCGCTGGTACTTTCCAATGACTTACAGGTACGCCCGCTTGCACAAGGCGTCCTTGCCCTGCCTGCGGCCTGGGCCTTGGCCCCTGAAGTCGGACAGCTATAGCACTCGGGTTTTTAGTGTTTTTTCTATTTGTTCGAGGCGATCGGTAAGCCGGTGGGCAGCACTGACCAAAGATAAATAGCTCACAGGCTTGTATTGGGCGCGGTTTAGATAAAAGCCATACTGGAAACAGACATACTTCATCGCCTGCCCCAGATTTCCCTCTACCGACTCCACCAGTAGGTGAAAATGATTGGGCATAATCGCAAATCCATGGACTCGAATGCCGTACCGAGAGACCGCCTGTCCGAAGAGATCCAGAAAGCGGTCGCATTGATCCACATTGAAAAAAACGTTCTGCCCTTTGGCTCCCCGGTTCATCACGTGATGTCTTGCACCGGGAAAATCGATTCGCGCTGTTCTTGGTATGAGACGAGCCTACGCTTCATAAGAAAAAAGCGCAATAGGAAGGGTGCGTCCCATTTTTCGACCCATTTTTCGACTCGTATTGGGGGCTCGTATTGGGGGGAGCTAAATGGAAGCACGGGAGGATGTCTTAAAATCCGTGATGATGATGATGGTGGATGGACTTACTGCACCGCTCGCAACGGCAGCCTAAGTTGCAGTACAACTGAATGCTAGTCGAGACATACTTCGTATTACATAACGCTAGCAGAGTTCTTTTGTGCAACTTGCCTCGCACTTCTGCGTACGCCAGATAGCTGACAATGCATCTCAACCGTGTTTACACAAGCACTGGCGATTAGTTCGTTTGCTCTTGGTGTGAGGTGATTCCAATCTAAGAATAGATCATCGCTCTTAGCATCGAATAGGGATGTCAGGGAGATTATGCCGTGTTGTTCAAGGAACTGATCAGCGACGTCCCATACGGCACAGACACATCGGCTGATTTTCCGATTGTGATCTTTATTCCTATTCCATGGTTCTGGATACTGAGTGATATCCCTCTCACAAACAGACAATTGCTTGCGGCTTTTTTGAATGGCGGGCTGCCAGAAGAAGTAGGTTCTAACCCCATAAGCGTCTGCGATTTTTCGAATCACTTGTACGTTTTTTAAGTAATTGCGCACTGTCTGTTCAGCGCGTCGTACGATGCTTGGGTCGTCTACTTCCAAGGGTATATAGCTTTCGATGGATCCTTTTAGTGTCATACCATCATCAGATACGGGTGTCGTTTTCCATTTGTCATGCCAGGTTTCAATCTTTCGCTTCATAGAGAGGAGTCGATGATGACTTTGGGCCATACCCGGACTCCACATACCGGTCATACAGTCGTTAACACCGTCTAAAAAAATTGCGGCGTCTGGAACTTTTCCTTCCTTTATAAATAGTTAGTGGGATAATTTTCAGCGCCCTGCCTGCGGCCTGGGCCTTGGCCCCTGAAGTCCGAGGGTTATAGCGCTCGGGTTTTTAGCGACGGCAAAAGGGGTCAGGCGCTAGCGGTTAATGATTCTCTGTTCGGTTTTGTCAAAGAAATCTCGCTCAGATGTCAGACAATATGCCGCCAGTTTTGGGAGGCACGAGCAAGAGATCGGCAACCAGGTAGATCCCCAAAGCAAGAAGATTCGGTTAGCCGTGTCGAATGCTAAATCCAAGTGCTATGAGACCCAATCCGAGCAGGAGACCCGTTAGCAGCACCTCAAACGATCCCAGACCTGGATTGATTACCGCACACCCCAAATTGTGGTCCTGCGCCTCGCAGTCCAGCCCCACATTCTTTACTGTCAGTTGACAGCTGCCACCGTCAACGGGTGCAGGATCAATTTGATAACGAAGTCTTCCTCGAACACAGGAATCCAGGTAGACGAATTCGTAAACCTCGGTGCACTTCGACCACCCCCCCTCGCATTCTGGCCAGCCGTCGCCATCGCAGTCTACGCATTCGATACTATCGGGTTCACAAGAATCATGGGATCTGCACCGGCTTGTAACACTATCGGCATCAACAGCAGAGAGAATTTTGTCTTCGAATAATACCTCACCGTTCCGCCGCAACGTGTAGGCCTGGTCTATACTGAGCTGATCACACTCGCGGAGGTATATGAACAATTCTACCCCGTCACCGCGTTGGGTGGCCCACAAATATGGTCCAGGGCCGTTATTAGCGATCGCTTCCGATGGAGCGATTATCGCTATTACCGATCCTACTAGGATCGCGTACATGATTTGATTTCGCAATTTATGCCTCCTAGTAGCTTCATCCCTCTACCAGAGGGAGTCTTCTGAATTGGTAGCAAATTGAGTACCAACATGAAAAAATACTGTTCAACTTGAAAACGCTTGAAAATAAAGGCAAAAATGACCGATGATCAAAGCATTAGCTAGCGATACCTGTGTGTCATATTGTGCCAAGCTACTCTTGCACTATGGGCAGACGTTCGAAAGGTGGAAGTGTTGCTAAACCATCCAACCCTGCCCTTTCAACAGTGCGCCGAGACCAAAGCTGGCTGCGTTGGCAATGAAGGAAGCCGCAATCGCGTTACTGAGTCGGATCGTACGAACAATCTTGAAAAAACTGTAAACTTCTATGAAAACAGCGAATAGTTCACCGCAGACAATGTAGGTTCGGTAGTCGCTTATCCAAGCCATACCGGTGATCCGCGCGAGCTCGTCGAGTACAACTGGCCAAGCGAACCAGAGGAGTGGATGGGTGACACAAGTGCCCACAGCTCCGGCCAAGCAAAGGCGCCAAATCGGACAGTCCTTGCCCCTATTGTCAAGTCGAGCGACGAATACAAAAATCGGAATTTCGATCATCAGAGTGAAAACAAAGGCTTTGATCCAAAGCTGAAAAACAAAGGTGGAAAAATCTACTTCCATGAAGCCTGGTTTCCTCTTCCTTGGGACTTGAAACGTTTCAAGTAAATCTAGTTATCGCTCATGACTCCTTCAGCGAGATTCTTTATAGTACCCGGCTTTTCAGCGTCTTTTCCATTTGTTCAAGGCGATGGGTGAGCCGGTGGGCAGCGCTGACCTTTTGAAATGATCGTTCTGATATGGCGCGGCGCTTTTCAGGATGCCTTAGATAAAAGGCTGCTTTGTCAGCTGCTTCTTCAAAACTCTGATAAAGCACAATGTCCTCACCATCCACAAAATACACTTGGGCGTCTTCCTGGGCGTCTGTCAGCAGACAGCCACCCACTGCGGGGACCTCCCAGACCCGCTGGTTTACCGCAGTGGGCATCTGCTCGGCACTCACGTTGGCGCTTAAGCTGCTACCGGCAAAGAGCGCCGGTACATCGCCAGCTGCGATCAGGCCGGGTCGGCGATCGATGCCGGGCACGAGGTGGTCCCAATGCACATCCCCGTAGATGGTCAGGCCGAAGGGTCTTAGGGCTGCGGCAAACTGTCGCCGGGTCTCCATCGATGCTTCAGCCAGGGCGATCTGGGTGGCAGTGTACCGCGCGCGCGGTTCAGGAATATCCAGTTTCACTGCATCGAGCGCCTCGGCAAATCCTTGGGCAAGGGCGTTGCGATTCACCTGGATCTGCTGCAAAATATCTTGCGCCGCTCGTTTTGACTGCTGATCAGGGGATTCCCTGGCTTTACTCCACCAGGAGTTGCCCACAAAGGTCAGGGGACCCCCAAGGGCGGCGGCCCGGTCCCCATTCACCCGGTCTGGATGAAAGTGGCGCTGATTATAGCCGGTCGGCAGGTACACCGGGTCTTCGTACCCCTGTGTCTTGAGCCAGCGGAGCGCTGTTTTCTCAAAGCAAAACACCTGCGTGTTGGGCGTCGCATTTCCCATCGCCCCGCCGAGAATCGGCAGTGGATGATCGACAAACCACGATGCAATGCGGATTTGATAGCGATTGAGCAACCCCGCCAGGACCCCCTTTTCGTCAAATCCAAGGTGGTTGATCGTGAATATGAAATCCGGGCGCTCGGCAATCAAGGCGCGGAGCAGCTGGGAGATAAAGCTGCCCTGGGCCATGCCCTCTTTCTGGGTTTGAATGGTTGCCACGTGCCAACCCAGATCGGTTGCCGCGTCGATAACATCTTCAACCATGAGATAGCCCGTATCGAGCACGAGCACCCGTGTGGGCCCCCTGAATTTCCTGTACCCCAAGGCAGCTATGAGTCGCTCATCGCGCATGTTTATTTTCGACCTTTAAAAAAAAGATACATCTTTCCTCCATCTCCTCAAGGTCGTCGACATACCGCCGATATACTTTTAGAAGGATCGGAGGACGCACGTGCGCGTATTCAGCATTGCAACCCAGGCCATCGAGACACAGTTTGCAAAGTTGCGCGATTCTGCTGCCCGCGTGGCTAAAATAAGCGGGCCGCACAAAGACGGTGTACCTCAAACCGATATTGCGGCAGAAACAGCCCTGCGCATCGAAGCAGGCGCGGCGACGCGCGCGAACATTGCCGTCATTAAATCAGAAGACGAAGCTCTGAGACACCTCATCGACATCATCGCTTAGTGCAATCGACTCTCATCCAATATATTCCACATATGACACCAATACAAATTAACAAGGGCGCGGATTGACTGGACACGCCCTTGGGCCTGAGTTACTTACAATCGAACAGCACAGTGAAATAGCAATAAATAAGATAAAATACCCGGATGCTGTTTTGAGGAGGTTCGTATAATATCGGAATGACTGAGATGACAGACAGGCCATCCACTACGAGTGATGAATACCGGTTTAAAGACCAAGAGGTCATGCTGAAGGTTCTGGGTCCTGGGTGTGAAAATATCGCCGTGCTTCAACGGGAGCTCGATGTCACTATGGGGCAACGGGGTCTGAGCGTTTACATTAAAGGGCGTGAAGAAGCGGTATCTGCTGGATTGCGCCTCATCGATCAACTCGTCCGTGCCGCCAAAAACGGGCGTAATTTCAGTGAGGTGGATTTGGTCCGAGGATCTCGTATCTTGAGCGATGATCCAAAGGCAGAATTGGATCCTATCTTTAACGATATCATTTACATAACGGCCCGTAAGCGCCTGATCACGCCCAAGGGGCTTACCCAAAAGAAGTACGTCGAAGCCCTGCGTACGAGCGATTTGACGTTCTCCATCGGTCCTGCAGGCACCGGCAAGACCTACCTGGCAGTGGCGGTTGCCGTATCAGAATTGATGCAGCGGCATTTTCGACGCATCGTGTTGGCCCGCCCTGCGGTCGAGGCCGGAGAGCGCCTCGGGTTTCTGCCAGGGGACTTGGTGGAAAAGATAAACCCCTACCTAAGACCCCTGTACGACGCCCTCGATGATATGCTGGGATCTGAAAAAACCCGGTCCCTGATCGGACAGGATCAAATCGAAATCGCCCCCCTCGCTTTTATGCGCGGCCGCACGCTCAACGATTCCTTTGTCATCCTCGATGAGGCTCAGAATACCACACCTGAGCAAATGAAGATGTTCCTCACCCGACTGGGATACTCTTCCAAGGCCGTTGTAACAGGGGATATCAGCCAAATAGACCTACCCGGCAATGCGGTTTCCGGGCTGGTGGACGCCAAGCGCGTGCTTAGCGGCATTAAGGGCATTTCGTTCACCTACTTCACTGAAATGGATGTTGTACGGCATCCCTTGGTACAAGAGATCATCAGAGCCTATGATAAGCGCGACCCTCAATCGCGCGGCCGCGGGGAAAGCGAGTAATGATGACGAATCAAATTGATCTCGTGGAGTGGTTAGCACAGCGACTGGTCGGCGCAGATGTTCGCATTGAACATCATTCAAAGACATCTGCAAGGGTCATCGGAGACAGCGGACAGATCGCTTTATTTACAACAGAACCCACCTTGAACATAGCTGATAGGCAGATCCCGGTGATCCTCGTCGGCACACCTGGGGATGAGGTGCCTAACGATGCGTTCACGGACGTCGTCGATGCATCGGCTGGCAACGCCCGTGTGGCCCGAATTGTCTCGGTCGCTCTGGAGCTCTTTGAATTGCGCAGGATTGCATCGGACCAACAAAAAGGCCTCAAGCGCCGTGAATGGGAGGTGGCGCAACTCATCGAAACCGGCAAGAGCTTGAGCGCGGTTCGAGATGTGGATCAGCTCCTCGCGTTGATTCTGAAAAAAGCAAGATTCTTAGCCGGCGCAGACGCGGGTAGCATTTACGTGGTCGAAGGGGACCGGGACGATCCCAACTCCCAGACCCTTAAGTTCAAACTCTCTCAGAACGACAGCCTCTCCTATGAATCGAGTGAATTCACCATGCCCGTGGATATGAGCTCTATTGCCGGAGCGGCCATCTTAAAAAAAGAGACCATCAACATCGGTGACGTGCGGGCGATTCCCGAGGATACACCTTATAAATACGATCCCAGATCCGACGCACGCACCGGGTACCACACCCGCTCTGTCCTGGCCGTGCCGATGATCAATCAAGTCGGCGAAGTACTTGGGGTCGTGCAGCTGATCAACAAAAAGAAAACCTCAGGGGTTCAGCTGCGCCAATTAGCGGATTTTGATCGGGAAGTGGTGCCCATGGATGCGGCGTGTCAAGCCCTGGTCGAAACCCTGGCCTCCCAAGCCGGTATCGCCATTGAGACGGCATTTTTATACGAGGAGATTCAGCGCATCTTCGATGGCTTCATCCGTGCGTCCGTGCACGCCATCGAGCAACGGGATCCGACAACCTCGGGCCACTCCTTCCGGGTTGCAAGACTCACGCGTCGATTGGCTGAAGTCGTAATGGATACGGCTAACGGTCCTTATGCTGAGACCCGATTCACCAACGCTGAGCTGAAAGAGATCGAAACCGCTGCGATGCTTCACGATTTCGGCAAGATCGGTGTGCGCGAAGAAGTCCTTGTCAAGGCCAAGAAGCTGTATGCGCCCACGCTTAAGATGATCCGATCTCGCTTTGATTTCATACGCCGATCTATCGAAAATGATCACCTGCACCGGCGCCTAATGATGATCGAAGAGGGGGCACCAAAGGAGGAGCTCGACATCCTAGACCAGGCGTGTGAGCGCGCAGTGACCGAAATCGAGGACTGCTGGCGCATTATTCGTTCGGCCAATGAACCCACAGTGCTCCCAGACGCGGATTTTGAGAGAATCAAAGAGATCGCCAAGCGCAGCTACTTTGATATCGGTGGGCAGCGCCAGGGGTTCTTAACGAGCGACGAAGTGACATCGCTTCAAATTGCCAGAGGGAGCCTAACCAGCGAGGAGTTGAGTGAGATCCGGTCTCATGCTGCCCATACCATTTCCTTTCTCACACAGATCCCGTGGAGCAAGGCCATGCGATCCATTCCAGAGTATGCCGGGGCACACCACGAAAAGCTCGACGGATCCGGATATCCCAAAGGAATAAAAGGCAACGCAATTCCCATACCCGCTAAAATGATGGCTGTCGCCGATATTTTCGACGCGCTCACCGCCTCGGACAGACCTTACAAGAAAGCCGTGCCTGTGGCGCGTGCCCTCGATATACTGGGACTTGAAGCAAAGGATAAACACATCGATCAAGAGCTGGTGCGACTCTTCAAGGAATCCGAGGTTTACCGCATTCTTGAAGTCCGCTAAGCTGCGGCCTGTCTTTTTCTCAAAGCGCCAACGGCTTTGGGATTGGGTGAGTGATGGACCCGTACAAAGCAGCTCTAAAATTGGCGCAGGCGGCGAGGTAAAAGGCTGTGTCCGAATTTTTAGCAGCGGCGAAACAACTGGCAGACGCGTGCCCGAGTTTGAACCAGGCCACCTCCCTGGACAGGCTGGCCGAGACGCTGAAGTCCGTTATTTTCAATGTCTTTGAGGCATCCGCGTTTGCCCTCGGGCTTTTTAAATGGGAAGAAGGCCCAGCAATGGGCCTCGAGGTTCGGGGTACCTCGGACACCCCTACGAAATTGGAGCCAGGGGAAATCTCAACAGACCTGGCACAATGGATTGTGGCCCATGGAAAGGCGCTATGCATCCCAGTAGTCAGCGCTGATGCCAGACATTTTGACGCGTTTCCAGGTACCCAGTCGCGAATGGCAGCACCCATTTTCTGGCGGGATGGGATCATCGGCGTGCTCGATGTACAATACACTGCGCCCAATGCCTGTGAGGTACATGACCTCGTCCTCCTTCGCATCCTCTCTTCAAAGATCGCTCTCCAGGTGGCCACCATTCGAGCGACAACCCAGCAGCGCGCGCGCATTATTGAGCTCAAGGCGCGTTCCGACAGACACAAAATCATCCACCAAGTCGGTAAAACCATCGCCGAAGGACCCACCATCAAGACGGCCATTCAAAAAGTTGTCGATATGGTCGCAACGGGCCTAAGATATGCAAGAACGGCAGTCCTGCTGTACGACAAGGAGCTGGAAGAGCTGGAGGTGATTTCAGCACATGGGTATGGGGATGTGGAAGGGTTGCGCGTCCCAGTTTCAAAAGGCGCCACTGGCTATGCCGTGCGCCATGGCGAACCCGTGAATATCCCGGATGTCACCACAGATCCGAGGTATGTCAAGGGCATTCCCAGGGGGCGATCCGAACTCGTCGTACCAATCTTGCACAATAATAACGAGGTGTGCGGCGTCATCGATGTCGAAAGCCACGTGATGAATGCATTTGATGCCGAAGATATCCGCCTGCTGAGCATTGTAGCCTCATATACCGCCACTGCCATTTATGCCGCACAGAGCCAGGAATCCCTCGAAGCGGAACGCCGCCTGCGGCATCGGATGGCACTCGAGGCAAAGCTCCTCAGCACGGTCAATCAAACCCTCAATGCCATCGCTGACCCAGACGATCTATGTGAGAAGAGCCTCGATCTGGCGGGCGAAATCCTCGGATGGCAGCGCTCGGCCATGTGGTATACCGAGCCTGCGAACGGGGTGCTTGTGGCCCATCGCATTCACGGGGAAGTCCCATTTGAGGTTGGTAAGCGGATCAGCATTGGAGAAGGCACTCCGGGAAAGGCCGCAAAACAGTGTGACATCGCCCTGGTGAACACTGCCCCGGCTCAAGGCGATGACGCTGGCGGCCAAGAACAGCAGCAGCCGGAAATGGCCGTTCCCATTTGGGATGAGCGAGAGATAATCGGTGTGCTTCATATTCTCGGTGACCACGCCCCCTTTACACCCAGCGACAGCGCTCTACTCACGGTGTTTGCAAGTCAGGTCTCGAGTGCGTACACGGCGCTAAACCTGAGACAGCAAAAAGAACGGCATTTGCAGGCGTTGGATGATCGCACCCGCAGGCTGGATCTTTTAAGCCGCGTCATGCGATCCCTCACGCGACGACTGAAGCTCAAAGAGCTGCTCGACGAGCTCCTTCGCCTTTGCGCAGAGGCGTTTGATCTCTCCCACTGCGCATTGCTCCTGTTGGACGCAAAACAGCAGGTCTTGTTGCTCGAGGCAGCCATTGGTTACGACGACAGCGCACCGCCCGAAATACCCATTGGAGAAGGTATTACTGGATATGTGGCGGCCACCGGCGTGCCCACGCTGGCGGCCGATGTATCCAAAGATCCTCGATATATCGCCGGTGTTTCAGGCGGCCGGTCAGAGATGGCAGTGCCGTTGCGCGTGTTTGGGGACGTCATTGGTGTCCTAGATGCGGAAAGTCCTGAAGAAGGTGCGTTTACCGAGGATGATCTCGATCTGTTTGCATGCTTTGCCGCCCAGGCTGCCACTGCCATCTACAGCGCCGATCTCGCCACCCGGTTACAAAAAAAAGAACAGGGATAACTGGCGATGAACGGATCTTTAACTCACTTTCCCCTATCGGAAATCATCGGCATTGTGGCCTGCTTGTTCGGGAGTGCTTTTTTTTCCGGTGCTGAAACAGCGCTGACCCATCTGCCAGAAACCCGGGCGCGCCAGCTCATAGATTCAGACCCGAGTCGATACGGCATCCTGACCTTTTGGTTGGAGACAAAAAAGAGGATCCTGGCAGTCCTGCTCGTCGGGAACAACCTCGTCAATATTCTATGCTCCGTGTTGGCCTATCGGGCAGCACTCCACTTTTTGCCCAACTATGCCGAAGCCCTGTCGGTCTTTGGTCTTACCATCATTATCCTTGTTTTCGCCGAGATCACCCCGAAGAGCCTTGCGCTTCACTACGCACAGCAAGTGGCCGTGCCTATTTTAAGGCTCGTTTGGATTATAGACAAGCTCCTCTGGATCGTAGCAGCGCCGCTGACCCGAATTCCGGATCTCATTTTGCGGCGATCCGGCCGCCTAACCGATGAATTGTCGATTACCGAAGATGAAATCGAGTACCAAATCCGATTGGGGCACGACCAAGATGTTTTCGAAGAAGAGGCCCAAGGCGACCTCCTGGTTTCAGCCGTGGAGTTTTCTGAAATCGCCGTAAAAGAGGTCATGATTCCCAGAACAGAAATCTTCGGCCTGGAGGTGACCACATCCATTGAAGCATCGGTGGACGCGGTGATAGAGAGCGGCCACTCGAGAATTCCCGTCTATCGTGAAAACCTAGATCACATCGTTGGCCTCTTGCACGCCAAAGACCTATTCAGGCGCCTTCCCAGCCGTACTGACCAGTCGGTTTCCAATATTGAAAGCGTCATTCGGACCCCTCCCATGTTTGCCCCGGAAACACAAAAAATCAGTACCTTGCTGGCCCAGATGCGAAAGCGGGGAAAGCACATGGCGATTGTGGTGGACGAGTTCGGCGGGACCTCGGGCTTGATCACGCTAGAAGATATCATCGAGGAGCTGGTCGGTGAGATTCGCGACGAATTCGACCCGGAAAAGGCGCCGATTCATCAAATTGATACTGATACGTGGATTGTCGACGCACACGTATCGATAAACGACTTCAAAGACGCGACAGGCATAGAGATCCCGAATTCGAGTGACTACGAGTCGGTCGGTGGGTTCGTCATTGCCGAGCACGGCCGTATCCCGATTGTCGGGACGGTTATTGCCCTGGGCAATGTCCAGACAAAGGTGCTCGTATCTGATGCGCGTCATGTGGAACGGTTGGAAATCAAGCGGGTCCCCGAAGCGGCCGCCCCTGAGGACGCGACCCATGCGTAATCAAACAGGGGTCATGTGCGGTCGATGATAAAATGAATCAAAAAACAGAAACGGCTGTCATCCGAACGCTCGAGCAGGCAAAAAAAAGCCAACGTAAAAGTATGTCCGTTGGCTTTCTTTACACCACCTCGTCAAAGATACCATTGCATCTCGCAGCCAAGGGCCATATCACGATTGTTCTGAGTGATAGCTTCCGCCTCCTTTATAAACTCTATAAAAAAACAGATCTCAGTGATGCGGGGAAACAGCTCCTAATAGAAACCCCGTTCGATCCCCTCCCCATCAAGGAACAGCGATTGGATGCCATTGTCCTCTCACACAAGCTCCGCCTCGGTAAAGATCCGCTGCTGGCCCTAGGCAAATTGCGGGAATTGCTCGTCGAGGGCGGTCTCATGGTCTGGCCCCATCCACTCTTGGGAACGCGACTCGGTGCCCTCGGGCGCGCTTTTGCGCGCCGCAGAAGCCAGCTTGGCCCGGGGTGCCGCGCAAGCGATTTCAGCGGGCATGTCATGGCTGCTGGCTTTGCGGAAATCGGACAGATCACAGTTCCGGGAAAGGTGGGATCGTGGATTATCACTACTGGCCGTTCCCATCGGCGCCCATGGGAACGATCTGAACAGAAACCACCGCTTCCTCTCGAAGGGATCGACATTCCCATTTAGTTAGCTCCCGTCAGGAAATGCCAGTTTTCAACCTTATCTTGTAACCGTGGGGGTTATCCCCACGGTGAAAAACCAAGTAATGTCCAGCTATGCTGCAAGCGAGGATAAACCCCGCTGCTACATTTTGCCCCAAGAAATCGCTGTCTCGGGACGGCCACTCGTAAAGTGTCTGAGTTAGGCTTTTTAGGCGACACCCTGTTTGGCGCTAAAGTGGACAGCGTCCTGAAATTTGCATATATTTTTTTTTAAATTATGCTAGGTTAGAGGCTTAAGTACCGCTATGTACAGGTCCGAACGAAAGGCGTTTCGATGAAGATCGAGCGTTCGTTTGTGTTTGCCTTCAAGGCCCCCAATGCGCGCCGAAAGTTACTGATCGGCGGCGCTTATTCCTTTCTCTTTTTTACCGTTTTTTTCGCCTTTGTCGTAATTGGATATTTAATGAATATTTTCTGCGCTGCCCTTGAAGGGCGCGATGCCAGATTACCGGAATGGAACGACTTAAAAGCGCTTTTCCACGAGGGCGCCCAACCAGTGCTCATCATATTGGCATATAATGCCCCGCTCATCCTCTTTTATTTGGTCCTCATCGAAATACAAGTGGCTTCAGTCAGTCCTTTTGCGGGTTTTTATCTTTGGCCGATAGAACTGATCCTCATGATCGCCGTGTCATTCCTGCTTCCCCTGGCACTCATTCGATATATTGTTCTAAAATCGCTGCGATCTGCGTTTGAGATGGGACCGATCCTACAATTTATTAAGGACAACAAAAAGATCTACCTCAAAGTGTGGCTCCTGGCCCTGGCCGCAAATGTGGCGGTCGGTTTCACCTGCTTATTGATCCTCGCAGCTGTAGGCCTGGTGTACCTAGCAGTTGGCATGGCCGCCCTTGTCGTCGGATTGGGTATCGCCGCCTGTGTGGCCTGTTTCAGTATATTTATCGCCAATGTTATCATTGTTCACCTATTTGCTCAGGCGTATCGCTCCTCGACGCCATTTATTGATGATCAGGAAGGGGAAATCCGCGCATCCATGGCGGTGCCACCCCCATTGCGAGAGCGGCTATTTAGATGAAGCGATCTGCAAACGCGCTTTTGGGGGTAGGTATCTTTGGTCTTTGGTCTTGCTTGGTGGGTGCGGTTACGCTTGGTATGCCAGCCGATACAACTGGCTCACCCAAAGGACAGGAAACCGCGGGCGGGCATGCCACCGATTTCATCGCAAACAAAATTCGACAGCTCCACCAGACCTCTGGCGACGGACGTGTCCCAGTATCTCCGGTACTTAAAGGAAAGCTCTCCACTGGAAATAGGAAAATATTCGAGATCAGGCTCAAAGCAGGACACTGCTACACCATCATTGGTGTGGGTAGCCCATCGGTCCGGGACATCAATATCTCCCTTTTGGCGCCAGGTGGGCGAGAAGTGCAACGGGATACAACCAAAAACAACACCCCGATAGTGAAAACAGACCCCTGCATTCGCGCGAGTGGACAGTATAAAATCCTGGTGAAAATGTTTTCGGGTTTCGGCCAGTTCGGGCTCCAGGTCTTTTCAAACAATCCCCAGCCGGACGAGTCTAGGCAAGAACGGAACTAGCAGACAATGTAGATGTGAATCGAGACCGCGTCTTGGTCTTCATTGGCATCACTGTCCACCACATGCGCGGTAATGATGTGGGATGAGTCGCAGACGTCGGTCATATAGACCCGCCCGGTGGTGTCGGCACCGGTGGCGATGAGGCCGTCCGTATCTGAATACCATTCGACTTGGAGGGTGGCATCATCGTCTTCGTAATCAGTGACCGTGGCCTGAAGCGCGATGTCCGCGTAAGTCCCGTTTTCGTCGTAGCCTGTGGCCATGATCACGGCGCCGGATACTGGCGCGGTAATGGCGATTTGAGGGGGTAGGTTGCTGCACGCAGGATCGCTTATGGGAATGATCTCAATATCCACTGAATCCGCTGCACTTTCTCCTCCATTGTCTGTAATGGTTACTGATACTGTTTGCTCTCCAGCTGGTAGCAGGTCGGTAGTCATCACAGGGCCATCGCCCAAGAGGTAGGCGATTGGAAACGGCGTGGCATCTACGATTGAGGTCCAGGCATATGCGCTCTGGGGCAGGGTTTGGTTGACGTCTGATCCCACCGCGCGAAACACAATGGACTCACCTTGGCAGAACGTTTCACCTGCTGACGGCGTTTCGATCACTACAGATGGTCCGGGATTTGTAACGAGGACGTTGGAGGTATCTTGCCGAATAATCGGAGGGAATAAATTCCATATGTCTCCGGGGCGTTCAATTTCCGCTATCACGGTAATCTGGTGCAGGCCTTCACTGAGGCCGGCGTCCAGGTATACACGTTCTGAATGGACATCCCCGGTCTCTCTCTCGACCGTGACCTCTCTGCTGCCGAGTTCCCCATCCAAGGATGAGTACCACGTTAGGACAGCATCGATCGGGGGACCTGGTTTGGAGACAAAGGTCAGGTCAGCCGATAGAGGCGATGGGATGCCAAAGATGATCTCACTGCCCGGGTTGGGGTCGACAATCGTCACATCTGACAGGGTGCCGATGGCGGTCAGGACCGCCTCGTACGCATTGACCTTTTCCTCCCGGTATCCATCGGCAGTATCGGCGAGAATACCGGCCACGTCAGCGGCACTCAAACTGGGATTGGCAGCCCACACCAGGGCGGCCACGCCTGCGACGAATGGCGACGAGATACTCGTACCGCAGCTCGTATGAAAATCATTATCCTCTGGATTCGGACCCACCGATACACACCAGGGACCGTAGAGATCCACGTTTTCATCCCCGTAGTTGGAGCTGGGGTCGATTGAATGTGGACCGCTAAGGCCGCCCACGCAAGTAACGCCCCCGTTTTCGCACGGGGTATAGAACGTCTTTTCCCAGCAATAGCCCAAAAAGCAGATCTCTGAATCTACATTCCTGTGTTCATTGCCAGCCGCTGCAAATAGCAAGACCCCTGAATCTCGAATGGCGCTGGTGGCATGGCGAAACCCAGCCACTGTCCATTTGAGCCACCAGGGTACAGGCACGCCATAGCTCATGTTGATGATCTTGGCGCCCTTGCTGCGCGCTCGATATACCGCGGTGATAGACGCGAGGTAGTCATAGGTGGTGTAGACCAGGACCGGCTCTCCGACCGGGCCGGCTGGACCGGCCGAACCAAATTGATTGTCTTCAATACCCATGGCTGCGCCGGCCACATCAGTACCGTGCCAGGGACACTCAGATCCACCGGTGCAATCGTAGTCGTTCTCCCTGTTGAGCGGACCAAAGCCAGGCCAAACAGTGGTGGCCGTGACGTTTTCTAGGTCGCTTGTGACTTTAAAGCCCATATCGAGGATGGCTATCTTTACTGTATTGTCCAACCTGCCGCCGTGGTGCAGTAGGTTCCACGCGTCGGTCACGCCGGTCCGCATGCCAGTGTCCCGCTTGAACCAATCAAAGTCGTAGGCATCGCGGAAGCCGCTCGTCCCGTTATGCGCTTCCTCGGTGTAGTAAGGAATCGCAGAGGGCTGAGACACCCAGTTGATCGCCACGACCAGTCCCTCAACAGCGGCCTCCCGGGCTGCCAGAGCCACGAGCCTTGCACCCAGCATGTCTGAGAAGCGCAATGTGCTGTCCCCGTGTTCTCCATCATCTGAGGTTGCGTCGCCGTGCTCGCCGTCATCAATCAACGCGCGCCGGGCGAGCCGGGTCATATCCTCGGCCATATCAGCCATATCGACTGCAGGTTCATTTACTGCGACCAGGTGCATCATTGGGGTCTCCACGCCCGATGCCACTGGATCTTCGCTCAAGATTAGATCGCCACCCACGCGCGCGACGAATCGGGCCACTGCATCGGAGTCGTCGCTGAATATGACGAGCTCGTTTTGAACAAAGGTAGCCGTGGGCATGTCTGCCCCGCCTACTGCAGACAGGGGCCTGGGTGGGCTTTCCGGGGTGAACCCATGCAGTGCCTCGGCAAATGGCTGTATGGACGGGTCGACCTCCCACTCAAAGCCGGGCAAGGCAATATCCCCGTCCACAGCCTCGTCGGTGTCGGTACCTGTGTCCACATCGGTATCTGTTTGTCCTGTTTGCGAATCTGTGTCCGCCTCATCCCAGATATCCCCGTTTCCTGACGACCCTTCTTCTGAGCAGGCACTTGCCAGAACCAACAGGACCGATAACATCCCTCCTTTCCAGTTGATATTTCCCCGATTCAAATGATGCATGATGTGTTTTCTTCTCAGTCTCATAACAATGCCTCCAATCGACATGGGTTTTGTGGCTGAGCGGTGTCTGAGCGACCGGGCCCTGCCATTGTGGATGGAGGCAATTGAAATATCTGTGCCACTGCACATCCTACGCTTTGAAAAAAGTATAAGTACTTGTAATCGCTATTAAATTTCAGGCACTAAGTCAGGCATGTTAATGGCCCAAAGGGCCTGTAGAACTGGGATCGTAACGCGGGTTACGGATCGGGTTACAGCGTTAATGGAGAGGCAAGGGCGCCAATCTCCAATTAATAGCCTCGAGTTGGACGACCCGATGCGGTCTGCGGTCATCTTCCATATAATACTCGATACCGATTCCGATTATCTTTAGGCGGATTGACCCTGGAATGAAGATATGGTTAGTGGGCAAGCAAAGAGGCGCGATGGTGCCAACTGGAAAGTGAATACCATGGAAGATGTGAACTGTATTTTTTGCGATGATGCAAAAAGCGAATTGTACAAGGAGGAAAACGGATACCGAGCAGTACGCTGCTCTCGTTGCGAACTCGTGTGGGTAACGCCCAGGCCGAGTATCGATGAGATGAAAAAACTGTACGAGGGGCAAGAAACGCAAATCGATTTATCAGGACATTTGCTTGAGAGAGATCTGAAGTCCATTCAGGCCAAAAAGTGTTTACAATTGATTTCTAAATATATCTCCGAAGGACGCCTGCTCGAAGTGGGATCTGCGGCAGGATATTTTTTGTGGGAGGCTAAAAAATCAGGGTTTGACGTTCAGGGCATAGATATCACCCATCAATTTGTAGAGTACAGCCGAAATGTACTCCAAATCCCCACATTTGAAGGTATTCTGCGGGATGTTCCCTTTGAGGATAATTCATTTGATGCCGTATACATGAGAAACGTCCTGAGTCATCTGGCCTATCCCTTAGAGGAATTCGCTATCATGCATCGTTTATTGCGTCCCGGAGGGTTTGTGATCATGGAAACGGGAAACTTGGCGGAACTGCCGGCTGATCCCGATGTGTATTTGGAATTGCCGGATCATCTCTATCATTTTTCTGAAAAAACCATTGACCTGTTGCTGAGAAAGACCGGGTTTACCCCCGTTCGGACCCATCGATTTACTCTACTCTCCAGATTGGCGCCCTTTGCTTGGATCGAACGCCAATTCGCCAAAAAAGTGGCACAATCCAGAGAGCCTAAGCCAATGTGGGCTATCCCCACAAAGCTCCCTCCTTCTAAATGGCATAAGCAAATAATATCGCATCTGGCGCAGTTCGTTCGATACGATCTTGGCAGAATACTTCCTAAAAAAGGAACTCGCGCTACCTTGGTAATTGTGGGGAAAAAAGAGAACTCTTGAAAAATTCTATGGGCGAAGATAGGCTGAATGTCGAAATGATAATACTCACCAAACAAAATAGCACCTTGAGCGTCTATTCCTTGCCTGCCAAGAAACTCCTCTTGGAGACACAATGGTTCGTTCGTATTGGATAAAATGTTATCAGATAAAGAATCGTAAAAGGGGATGTTGATGTCGGCTGTCATCGTATCTAACTTGAGAATCATGGATCTATGCGCATGACGATTGAATATCCAAGACTCGTTTCTGTCGAGACCACCAATCGCTGCAATGCAAAGTGCTCGTTTTGTCCCAACAATGCTCTCAAAAGAGAGCGTAAAGTCATGGATGAAGATCTATTCAAGAAGATCGTCGACGATTGCGCGGGATTTCCCTTACGGTTTATAGAACCATTTCTCCAGGGAGAACCTTTTGTAGATCCCAGGATTTTCGACAGACTCGATTATATAAACACCAAGCTTCCGAACACAGCCCTTCAACTCTACTCCAATGGAGCAGCGCTCTCTCCGAAAAAAAGCGACGAGCTTAGGTCATTCAAAGTATCTAAGTTGTTCATTTCGCTCAACACTATTGATAGATTGCGTTATGAAAGGGTCGTAGGCCTGTCATTTAATAAAACAATGAACAATTTGCGTTATCTAAGTGGCCCTAACCCAAAGGGGCCCGTGGCGGACAAGATCGTTGTTCGCCTGACATTGACCGAGGAAAGCAGTGCAAAAGAAATAAGTGATTTTAAAAAGTTGTGCGCGAAACTGGGTGTCAAACCCATGACAGTTGGGCTCTTCAACTATAAAGGGGATATCCATTCGTCACTCCCAGTCCCAAGGTATCCCTGTGAGCACATAGAACGCCTGGACATCCTCTCGAACGGAGAGACAACCCTCTGTTGCATGGATCAAGAGGGTGCGTACGGTTGGGGAAGTGTCATCGAAAACAGTGTCCTGGAAGTGTTCAATAACAACAAGGCGACAAAAGTCAAAGAAATGCACCGGAGAGGATATCGGGACAGAACTGAGCCCTGTGATAGGTGTAATCTGTTTTGGCCATCGCTGTCTAACCTGCCGTTTAGAATGAGAATCAGACATACTGCGGCTTATCTTTTGTATCTGGCTAAAAATAGACCATTATGGCCAAAATTAAAATAGGACGCCTTTTTGTAGACTCCATTTACTTGTTGAAGTTACTTGTTGAAGCTCCAAAGCGTGTTGGGAATTATGGTGTTTTATTGAATACGAACTGCCGATCATTAATTTGTAGCGCTTTAAAAGAAACTGAGGTCACTAAAGGAAAGTGATAAAAATGTTGGAAGCTATTATCCCCTTTCTAAGGTTACCGCATAAAAGGGAACCGTCCATGTCGAGTAAACTTTTGCTCCCCTCCATTTGTTGTCACCAGAATAATTTTGATGTCGGCAATTTTGACCCGAAGCGCACTTTCTGTCTTTGACAAAATGCTTTCTGGACCAACTAAAATACTTCCAATAAAATTTTTGAGTTACTGTGTACGGACTCGAATTTTGAACATAACTGCCAGATCCGGGTGTGGCCTTGGTCCCTATTACATGGCCGTAGCTGCTAATCGTACAAAGGGTATCATAAGGGTGGGCAGGGATGTAATACCAATGATTATCACATAAACCACGTGACATAATTGGATTTTCCCGGTTCAAATCTTTTGTGGGCTCTTCAACTTTGAGTGCTTCTGTGTTTTGCTCGATTTCTGCAGGACTGGGAAAGATAGTTTCAACTTCTTTTTGGAATGCAACGAGTCTTTCTGGAGCTTGTTTTTGAGTCAAAACCTCGTATATCTCCGCACTTCCTAATCCCATTTCTTCTGCTTCAATATATTTTCGGGCACTCTCCATCTGTTCTTCGTCATCATTTCTTGCCTTGAATCCGCTTGAAAGGGAGCCATCATTCTCCCGCTCCCAATATGCAGTGAAGCCATTATCGAGTTTGATTTCAGCAATTACGGTTGTTTCAACTTCAAGATTCTCTGCCCCCGGCTCGTCTTCTTTCTCGAAATTCATTTCATCTTCAAATTCGTCTTCGAGTTCGACCATTTCGCATCCGAATATAAATGTTACGATTGCAAATAAAAAAACAATTTTCTTCATCTTTCTTCTAACTTTCCGGCGTATACGCCTGTTGAGAGTTTGAATGTAGATCAAACCCTTCCTGTGTTAGGTGTTCCTAAAAACAGTTCTGTGTTCGTGAAACAATTTAATAATTGTTTCGGTATTTAATACTAGCTTTGTTCACGTGTTATCTATGTTTTGTGCATGCTGCCACCTCCTTTCCAAAATTTGGGGTCATTTAGCTCGAGGAAGAAAACGCCTGGCTCCGAAAGAGACCCAACAAGTAAGAATACCCCATCCAAAGCCCGAGGATTTTTGAATTGTTTTGAAAAATACTGCTTCGAGCTTTTTTACTCTCCCGGAGTTCGACGGCGTGGGCGCATTCAACAATCACAAGGAGCGTGAAATTCGCTCCGTGATTTAATTGCGTAAGGCCTACCGCATCAATCGCACCAAAAGAGGAGCGGCGGCACATGAGATCCTGAAGACAATATTTTTTATCCCCTACAACAAGCGATGTATCGACCTCTTTGTCTTCATGACCCGTATTCTCATGATAATTATCGAGCACCGTGAGCATTATCAATTCCCTTTTTCGCTTTTCGTCAAAATCACCAAAAGCGACGTCATCCTTATCAACATTATTATCTACAGTTTATAGATAATCATAACTACATCAGATCCCTTTCCTCACATTCCTCAACGACACTTCCGATATAGTCCCAGATCACCTATCGTGCCCATTGAGCAGTCCTGTATTTCCCCAGATCTTATGTAATCTCTTTCAATTAAAATTAGATTACAGCCAAAAAAAGAGGCTCTCCTGCATTCGTAGTGGGTAAAATGAGGATGACGAATGGATAATATTTGTTTAAAAACGGTGAGTTGCGCCCTCAGCCCGTCGCCGAAACAAAATGCCGCAGTTCTCACCCGCGTCAAGGGTACGCTTCGCCGC
>JASJCT010000065.1 GCA_030065855.1 Myxococcota bacterium | reverse complement strand
GTCCAGGGTGCTCATGCTGGATGAGGACTTCAAGAATATGAGCGAGCCCGCGCTTCGGACAAAACTGGAGGAGATATGAAGCAGATTCAGGATAAGTTCTTCCTGGTCAACTGGAACCAGGACTACCTGTACCCTACCGCCTACGACACCAAGGCGGAAGTTTTGCGGGCTTTCGGCGAGCGCGCGTTGGCGGACGGTAACTTCAGAACGCAAGACTGGATCATCGGTAAGGTGGCCGTCGACAAGCTCAAGATCGTGGCGCAGGAAGTCACAACGGAGGTGGGCTGATGAGCAAGTTTCTGATTTTCGACACGACCGATGGCGAGCATTATTACGGGGACACCGTAGAGGAGGCGCTCGCTGCCGCCAGTAGCAGTATCACAGACTTTTCGGTGTACAACTGGGCTATGCACGAAGTCGTCTCTACGTACAAGATCGTGGCGGGTTTCACCGCAGAAGAGGTAAGCAAGGATGAGTAGGACTGGTTGGGATAATCTGGCGGACACCGCCGAAAAGGGCCCGTGGGCCGCTGCCGGCGCCGTTGCGGTGGCCGTGGTCGTAGGCGCGCTATTCTTGGGCGCCCTCGGGGCCGTAGGCCGGATCGGCAACAAGGCTGTGGACCGCGTCGTTCAGAAGACGTCGTTCCAGTACCGCGAGGGCATGGCGCAACGTGGCGCTATCCTAGAAGCGCAGATCGCTCAGGTCGAGCTGGACATCTCGCGCGCACAGACCGGCACCGAACGCGAGGACCTCGGTCGTCAGCGGGACGTGCTCAAGGCGCAACTTCGCGCCATCACCATCAACGAGTAATTGAGGAATCAACGAATGAAGAAAATCCTTCTCGCCGCGCTAGCGGTTCTGGCGCTAGGCGCCTGTTCTGGGGGGTACGTGCGCAACTCTGAGTCAGCTCAGGTGGCCAAAGACGTGGCGCGCCAGCAGGCGCAGTACGGCACGGTGCAGCCGGTCCCTGCCTACGACTGGTCCCTGGAGCGTGACCTGCTGATCCAGCTCTACAACATCCGCAACATGGAAGCGAGCACGCACGCCGTGTGGCGATCGGACTACGGTACGATCGAGTTCGACTGTCCCGCCATCGGCTTCGGCATTCCGTACGATGCGTCGCTCACCAATCCGTTGACGCAGGAGAAGCGCTACTGGGGGCCGGCCGTCGGAGCGAGCGTCGACGTGGTCAGCCAGCCTGAGCCCAACGGCATCTTCGCATCGCAGAACACGTCAGCGACGTGGGTGCTGTGCGCAGGCGAAGGTGGTGCGCTGGAGCCGATCTACATCGAGGCGAAGGTGACGGTGTTCCCGTTCCCGGTGAAGGTCGACTACGAGACCGGTCGGGTGACGCGCGCCGGCAAGGCCTCGGTCACCATGGAGCGCCACGGGTCGTGAAGCTGACGGCACGGCGGCAGTGCGCTCGCAGGTACCCGACTGCGCAGGCGGCCGCCGCCGTTGCCGTGCTCGAGGAGGGGCCGCTCGACGCGGCCGCCTCCAACCCGGGCTTCGGAGACTACTGGGTGGTGCGGTATCGGCGAGACGGATATTTCCTGGGCTACATCGAGGAGGAGGGAGTCGCGGCGCGCGTGGCGCGCGAAGCTGAGCGCGAAGCGGTGACGCGGGAGGAGTACCTCACCGCTCTGCGAGTAGGCAAGGGCCGCTTCGGCGGATTCAACAACCGACTGGAGTCCGGTGACTGGGACGAGGCCCCAGGCCCTGGCTGGGAGAGATTCAATGGGTGAGTGCGGATCGCAGGGGTTCTCTGCTTTCGTAGGCTGTATGATAGGCGCACTGACTGTAGCTTGTGCTTTTCTTAGCTACCGGCTGGTGGAGCGTGACCGAGATGAGTGAACGCAACGTCTTGGCGGCGTGCCTGAACAGCAGGGAGGCCATGGACACCGTGCTGCGGTTCTCTACCCCGGATGAGTTCGGGGAGCAGGCCCGCATCGTGCTGGGGCATCTGGAGGAGTACTACGAAACTGACCCGGGCGCGCAGTTCGCCGACGCGGACATTGTGGAGCGCTCCATCGCTCGTACGATGAGTACGCCCAAGCACGTCGAGACGTTCTCCAGGATCCTCAAGGCCATCTCGGAGATGGACGTATCCGCCCCCAACGTGGTGCGAGACCTCCTGGAGGTGAAGCGCAAGAACGCGGGGGACCAGCTGGCTACGGTCCTCACCGGAGGAGCGGAGCAGGACAAGGTCTCCCGGTTGCTCGAGCAGTACCAGGAGCTGAGCCAGGCCGCCAGCCTGGCCGATACCCAGTCTTCCTCCGAGGTACTCCAGGACGTGGACCTGGAGGAAATGTTCGAGGATACCTACGCAGATGGTCAGCGGATCCGCATACTGCCGCGCCAGCTCAACGAGCGCCTGGCCGGCGGGCTACTGCGCGGCCATCACATGCTGGTGTTCGCCCGGCCTGAGATGGGCAAGACGGCAGTGATGATCAACATGACTGCGGGCTTCCTGAATCAGGGCTACACCGTGCTGTACTGTGGGAACGAGGACCCCACTCCGGACATGATGGCGCGATTCGTGTCCCGGCTCACCAACACGCCCACGGTGGAGGTGCAGAAGGACGTGGGGGCGCACATGGAGGCCGCCCGCGAGAAGGGCTACAGCAACCTGGTGTTCGCTAAACTGACCCCAGGATCCCTCCGGGAGGTCGAGGCCCTGGCCTCGAAGTACCAGCCGGACGTGATCATCCTGGATCAGCTGCGCAACCTCAAGGCTACTGAGGAGAGCCGCGTCAACGCCCTGGAACACCTAGCCCAGGGCGCGCGTACCTTGGGCCAGCGCCACGACGCCCTGGTCATCTCCGTCACCCAGGCGGGGGACAGCGCGTCGGACAAGTCCGTGCTGGACCTGAACGACGTGGACTACTCGAAGACGGGAATCCCGGCAGCCGTGGACGTGATGCTGGGCATCGGCGCCACGGATGACGACAAGCGGCACAACCGGCTGATGTTCTCGCTGTGCAAGAACAAGCCAGGCAACAATCACGACTTCTTCCAGGTGAAGATCGTGCCCCACCTATCCAAGATAAGAGGTATCGACTGATGGCGAGGATCCCCAACGAGGCAGCTACCCCTGAGATGCTGCCCACCGTGGAGATATGGATCGTGGCGGCAGCCATCCTAGGGATGGTCGTCACCGGCTTCTTGCTTGGTAAGGCGGCGGAGTGGTGGAGGGAGTGCCAGGACAGGCCCGTATGAGCCTGCCCAAGTTCTTGACGGAGCCCAACCCGGGCATCTACTGGAGTAACAACTATGTGGTCCTTGACTTTGAGACTACGAATGCATCCAAGGGTAGTGCCCTGGATCCCAAGAATCGTCTCGTGCTCTCGGTGTGGAGTCTCGGTCCGGGTCATCCAAGGCTGCAGGGGGGAGAAGCGAGTCGTTTTCAGGCTAGTTGGAGCAACGAGTTCGGTCTCGGAGACCTTGTCCAAGATATCCGAGATGCTGATTTCGTTGTCGCCCACAATGCAAAGTTTGAGCTACAATGGCTCGAGCGCTGCGGCCTGGATCTTGGACGTACACTCGTCTGGTGCTCCCAGATCGGGGATTACGTCTTGGGGGGGAACCGGTGGCAGTACGCTAGACTTAGCCTGGAGAAGTGTGCAGAACGACGAGGATGGGCGGGTAAAGTAGGGCTCGTCAGCAAGCTGATCAAGGCAGGCGTGTGCCCGTCCGAGATACCCAAGCGCTGGCTCCTGAAGTACTGCGTCCAGGACGTAGCCCTGGCCGAGCGCCTGTTCCTGGACCAGCGGTCCGAGCTGGGGCGGGAGGGCCTCCTGCCCATACAGTACACGCGCTGCCTGCTCACTCCTGTCCTGGCGGACATCGAGCGCAACGGCATGCAGCTGGAGCCTTCTGCCGTATCGGAAAAGCTCCTGGAGGTGGAGCGGGAGTACGCCAAGCTGCAGGAGCAGATGGAGGAGTTCTCCGGGACGATCAACTGGGCCTCGGGCCCCCAGGTACAGAAGTACCTCTATGAGGAGCTAGGCTTCGATGAGCTGAAGGGCCCCGGGGGCCGGCCGCTGCGAACCAAGCCTTCGAAGCGGTTCCCCCAGGGGCAGCCTAAGGTAGACGAGGACACGATCTTATCCCTGAAGGCTAAGACGCCTAAGCAGCGTAAGTTCAAGAAGCTGTTTGCGGAGCACCAGAAGCAATACTACCAGCTGACCAAGTACCTGCGGAAGATGGGCGAGTGCTGCGACGAGGCCAAGGGCGTGCTGATGGCGGAGTTCAACCAGACGAACACGCAGACGCACCGTCTGTCGTGTACGGGCCGCCGATTCAAGATCCAACTTCAGAACCCTCCAAGGAAGTACAAGCCCCTGTTCAAGTCACGCCGGCCGGGCTGGCTGGTGGGCGAAGCGGACGGGGCGCAGCTGGAGTTTCGCGTAGCGGGCCACTTGGGGCGGTGCGAGGTGGCTCTAGCGGACATCGAGTCCGGGAAGGACGTGCACTTGCAGACTGCCTCGGTACTCAACGAGGTGGAGGAGTCCGAGGTCAAAAGCGAGCAGCGCCAGGACGCCAAGGCGGACACCTTCAAGCCTCTGTACGGGGGCCAGAAGGGCACCCGAGCCCAGGAGCGCTACTACGCGTTCTTCCGCGAGCACTACTCAGGGATCACGGAGACCCAGCGTGGCTGGGTGGACGAGGTCCTGGAGCACAAGTGCCTGCGCACGGAGTGGGGCATGAAGTTCTACTGGCCCTACGCCAAGATGAGCAAGACGGGCTACCTCAAGGAGGAGCCTTCGATCTGCAACTACCCCGTGCAGTCGTTCGCTACGGCGGACATCATTCCCATAGCATTGGTGTATTTCTGGCACCGTATCCGCGAGCAGCAATGCCGGATGTACATAGTGAACACCGTGCATGACTCGATCATCACGGAGCTGCCCCCTGAAGAAGTGGAGGTGTTTCATGCGCTAAGTGAGCAGTGCCTGATCCGGGACGTGTACCCCTACCTGTCGACTGTCTACGGCGTTGACTTCACCGTGCCTCTCGGGGCGGGCGTGAAGTGTGCGACGCATTGGTCAGGCAGCGATGCGGAGGAGTACCTCCCGGGCCAGGACTTCCTGGACCAGGCGGACAAGGTGAGGGGCGGCGAGGTTACGTACATCGCAGAGAAAGATTTGTACCAATCTCGCATACATTAAAAGTAGGTGCGGAGGAGAAACCAACACGATGAGCAGACAAGCAGAGGGAGTCGTAGATCGAGTCTACGACAAAGACTTCTACGACGAGGCCAAGGGCGAGGACATCGTCCTCTATTCCTTCAAGCTGAAGAACGACCGGAACTACTACCGCACGGGCGAGGAGTGCCCGGTGGAGGAAGGCGATGCGGTGCGCTTCAGCTACAACTCCCGCAACAACAACCACAACGTGGTGATGTCCTCTTTCGAGCAGATCGATGAGGAGGACGTGCAGGAGCGCCGCCCCCCTCCGCGCAGCTCCGGCCGCTCGAACCAGAGTCGCGGGAGTACTGGGAGAAGTTCCACGCAGAGGTCGGGAGGGTCTTCGACGAGGCGTTCGTCAGGCGGGTCTTCAGGAGAATCTTCCGGCAGTAGCGAGTACTGGGCGGAGAAGACCCAGCACGAGCGTGCCGTGGTTGAGCCCCGCATCACTTGGTGCGCCGCCCGCAGCAACGCGGTGGAAATAATCGCCGCCGCCCTGAGCCACGACTCGGGTACCGAGACGAAGGATCGCATCCTGAACCTTGGATCGAAGAAGAACGAGCGCCTGGGCATCCTTCTGGGGATGGTGGAGGAGGTAACCCTCCAGCTCTACGCGCGGACGATGGACGGCAACTTCGACTCGACTCCGCCTGTGGCGGCGGAGGAAGTCTCCCACAACGAGGACTATGACGACGATGAGTAACGACAACAACGACGAGTTGGGCATCGGCGCGGGCGTGCTGTTCACCGACGCCGAGCTGGAGCAGATGGCCACGGAGGCCATGGAAGACGCGGCGGCTCCCGAGGAGAAGGAGCTTGCCCGGCCGAAGGGGGGCCTTACCCTCGACGGCGAAGACATGTCCGAGCAGTTCCGCAACGAGAACTACCACGTGCTCCTGGAGATCAGCTGCGAGGAGCCGTGGATTCGGGACGGGTTGGTGTACGACGACCTGTACTACGTGGTGAACAACCACACGGGGGCGAAGGAGTACAAGACTCCCGTGCTGCCGGAGGCGTTGGCCGCCGCGTGCCAGTTCGACATCTCGCTGCAGAAGGAGATGCATCTAAGCGGCTACGAGCCCACGCCGCCGATGATGAGCATGCTGGGCGCCCTCAGCTAAGGGGTCCGTGGGGTGGTCGTACACTTTG
Organism: Myxococcota bacterium; assembly: GCA_030065855.1. GTDB lineage: Bacteria > Myxococcota_A > Polyangia > JAAYKL01 > JAAYKL01 > JASJCT01. Next base: position 37,639 of record JASJCT010000065.1, on the reverse strand, counting down.
ATGCTGATCTGCTGGTGTACCGGGCGGGGTTTGCCGCGGAGAAAACGCACTACGAAATCCTACTCCCTGCCGACGACGGCGAGGAGGACGTAGTCCCGCAGCCCTCTCACGCAAAGGTGAAAGCCTGGCTAGAAGAGCACAATCCAGCGGAGTACACGGTAGAGAAAAGGCGGGTACCGGAGCCTGTACAGAATGCGCTGTACAACGTGGACAGCATCATCAGTACGACCCTTGGGAAGCTCGGGGAGACGGAGGATGACCTCATCCTCTATCTCTCCGGGCCCACCAACTTCCGCAACAGCGTAGCTACCATCCTTCCCTATAAGGGGAACCGCGATCCTGATCACAAGCCTGTGCACGGGAAGGCCATCAAGGAGCACATGCACGCTAACTACCGGGTTAGCACCTCGGTCAACGAGGAGGCGGACGACCTGATCGCCTACTCGCACTACCGGATGTTCTGCGAGGACCCCTGGTCCAGCGTGCTGGTATCCTCCGACAAGGACCTGCGGATGGTCCCGGGGCTCCACTACGACTTCAGCAAAGACGAAGCGTTCTTCATCAGCGAGAAGCTAGGGAAGTTCAACTTCAGGAAGCAGTTGCTGTCGGGGGATCCTACGGACAACATCCCCGGGATCAAGAACATCGGGCCCAAGCGGGCCCACACGTACCTGGAGCAGGCCGGCTCTCCTCGAGAGCAGTGGGACCTGATTGTTGAGTACTACAAGCGCGACTACGGAGACCAGTGGTACGAGTCCCTGGTCGAGGTAGGTCGCTTACTTTGGATGCGCCGCCGCCCCCACGAGTGGTGGCTTCCCCCCAAGAGGATTCGCCCAGATGAGTGATACGAAGTACCCCGGCTTTCCCAAGGTTCCGCGCCTCAACCGCGACATGGTCATCACGGAGAAGCTCGACGGCACCAACGGCCTGATCGCCATCGAAGATGGCCAGGTGCGCGCCGGCAGCCGCAACCGCTGGCTGTCTCTGGACCAGGACAACTTCGGCTTCTGCGCGTGGGTCACAAAGCACGCCGACCTTCTCCCGCAGATTCTCGGCGAGGGCCTTCACCACGGGGAGTGGTGGGGCGAGGGCATCCAGCGCCGTTATGGTCTAGAGGAGAAGCGCTTCTCCCTGTTCAACGCCAAGCGCTGGAGTGGGCTGGCGGCGGGCCACCCGGACCTGCCCCAACTGCGTTGCGTGCCGGTGCTATACAAGGGCGCGTTCTGCTCGGCTACCATCGACATGCAGATGGGGGAACTGGGCATCAGCGGCTCTGTGGCGGCCCCGGGCTTCATGGAGCCCGAGGGCGTGGTGGTCTATCACACGGCAGCCAACCAGCTCTTCAAGGCCACCCTGGTCAACGACGACTGGGGTAAGAACTTCGGCGCGTAGCCCCTAGTCGGGGCGGAGGGATGAGAGATGAGCAAGACTTTGTGGCTTCTCGACATCTTCCTGAGAGGCCCGTTCATGCTCTGCGCTTACGCAGAGACGCCTCCGACTGTGATGCAGCCGGAGCCCCCCATTTACATTGAGAGAGCTTTCCCGCACGGCACGTACAAGAGCACTGCTGCAGAGACTCTCTGCCCGCTCAAGATCATGTATTTCGAGCGGGAGCAACGACAATTACCGGAGGACTTAGCGTAATGTATGGCGACGATTACGAGAACGACAATTACGAGGGGAGCTCCATATGGAGCTTTTTCAACACGGAAGTCCAGGACTTCATGGCGGGGCACTGGATCGTGCTTGTCGCCACTGTAGTGGCCGTGGGCGGCATCGTGTATCAGGTGATCAAGTGAGCGTGCGCATCGAGAAGGATGGGTTCCGGCGGGAAATCTACGGCCTGACGGACCGCACCAGTTTCTCCTCCCGCCAGGTGGATCTGCCGGACAACGTAGCGGCCGCCGTCCAGCGCCTGTTCCTGGACTTTACTACGGTGCAGCTGTGGTTAAAGGCCGTTTACGAGGGGGCCAACCGGCGGGACTTCTCTCCTGAGGTGAGCGACGAGATACGGAGGATACTGTGGCTCGAAGACGAAAATCTACCGCTCGAGCCGACGCCCGAAGAGCTGGCTACCGAAGCGGACTCGAGCACGGAGTCGCCCAAGACCTCGAGCGAAGAGGAGTCGCCTTCACTTACGAAGAAAAGGCGGAAACGATCACCTGGACGCCGAAGCAGCGGAAGTACCTCCCCGACTTCCGACTCCCCAACGGAGTCATCATCGAAGTCAAAGGACGGCTAACCGTGCACGACAGGACCAAGCACCTGCTGATCAAGCAGCAGCACCCGGATAAGGACATCCGGTTCCTGTTCAAGGTAGACAACAAAATCAACAAGGCGAGCGAGACGAGGTACTCGGACTGGTGCGAGAAGCATGGGTTCCTGTACGCCTTCGGAGAGGTACCAGAAGAATGGCTGAAGTAGTAACTTTGAACGGGCCCCCCAGCGACCGCCAAGTGGGAGGGGACCACTACAGGCTGCTCACGCCCCAGCCTTCCCACGTGATCATCGACTGGGAGCTGCCCTGGTATCTGGGCAACGCAGTCAAGTACATCGCGCGCTGCGGACTGAAGGGCAACAGGCGCCAGGACCTGGAGAAAGCGCTCCACTACATCCAGCTGGAACTGGAGCTGATGGGTCCGGAGACTGGGGATGGATGATGCGCTCATGGACCTGGTGAAGGAGTACTTCGCCATGATAGACGGTAACGTGGCCGATGTGCGGAAAGTTTTGGGTGATGAGTTCGCGTTGCTGCACGTGGCAGTGCGAGATGCACTAGACGAGGCAGGCCATTGGAACTACTAAGTAACGGGCGCATTCTGACGTTCGACATCGAGACGACAGACTTTAAAGCCAACTTCGGCTACATGCTGATGTGGGCCGCGAAATTCCTTGACGAGGACTGGGTCTGGTACGCGACCATTGCGGACAACGAGGACTACGGTACTACGCCGCTATCGATGATGGACGACAAGCTCATCGTCACAAAGCTGCGGGATATCGTGGACGAGGCTGATGCGGTAGTAGCTCACTACGGTTCTCGCTTCGATCTGCCGTTCCTGAACACCAGGTGCCTGCTGCACGGCATCGCCCCCCCGTCTCCTGTGACGGTGATCGACACCTGGCGCATCGCCCGTTCGCAGCTGGCTATGACTTCCAACAGGCTGGGGACCCTGACGGAGTCCTTGAACGAGAAGGACAACCGTAAGTCCTCCCTGCCCAAGGAAGACTGGAAGCTGGCAATCCACGGCGACGAGGGCGCCCTGGCGCGGATGTTGGACTACAACATCGACGACGTGACCTCGACGGAAGAGCTGTACATCAAGCTCCTGCCGGTGATTAAGAACCACCCGTACGTGGGGCCCGCCCCAAGTAACCGCCCCGCTACCGAGACACACACGTGCCCGGCCTGCGGATCCGAGCACACGCACGCTCACGACAGTCGACGCACCAAGAACTTCTCGGTGTTCCGCCGTCGCTGCATGAACTGCGGCACTGCCTTTGAGAGTGCCCGGAGGAAGATCAAGCCCTGAGACCAATGAGCCCCGTAGGGGGCGACCTGAGCCTAGCGAACGTTCAACAAGTGTTTACCCGGGAGGCAGCTCTATGAGCGAGCACGTCTGTTTACTGGACCGCACCAGCCCCAAAGGCGAAGAATTTATAGGCAGATGCCGCTACTGCAAGCGGGAGGGCCTGCGCCCCAACAACACGGGGGACGCTGTGTGCGCCCAATTCGCCAAGCCCGCTTCCGAGGGCCTTCTTGAGTCTCTACGAACGCAGGAGGACGCAGGCCATGGGAGAGATGGAGTATAACGTGGAGAAGCTGGTCCCGATGGAAACCATCACCCTGCAGGTGAATGAGTTCTACTCCCAGGCTATCGTAGACGTGGATCTGTCTCGGGCCGAGCATCCCTGGGGAGAGGTAGAGATGCGCTACCTGGCGGAAAAGAAAGCCCACGAAATCTACGCCAGCTTTCGCCCCCTGGGGGACGTGCTCCAGGACAATACGGTGGTGGCCGCCTGGCCGATCACCTTGTGGGATCACATCAAGCTGGCGCTCAACCACTTGATCGAGAAGTTCCCCAAGGACTTCTGGCGCCATGACAATCCGCCGAAGCTGCGCGTCCACATGAAGCTGCTGCGCATGCACGAGATAGTCGTGTTCCCTGACATCGACTACCCGAACACCAGAGAGATGGGGCGCAAGTTCGTATTCGCTAAGCCACGCACTGTCGACACGCGCGAGTGGACCGACGAAGAGCACAAGGATAATCCCCTGCTATGACAACAATGCACCCGCGCTTTGCTAAGCGCATCGCTGACAGAATCAACACCGTCATCTACCAGCACGGCCGCCCTGCCGGCGCCCTGTGGCTGACGACCCGCTTCCCCCGGATGACCATTGCCGACAGGCTCCTGGTCAGCAAGTTCCTGCACATCGAGGAGGGCCCCGACGTTGGGTAACATCAACACCGGCAAGCACCAGTTCTGGTTCAAGGCGCCCGACGGCACAGGTGTGCGCCTGTTCCCCCGCTGCGGATCCACCACGCTCCAGAAGGCCTGGGACCTCAAGCAGTGCCACAAGGGCGAGTGGCTGGAGCTGGAGGACAAGGTGATCGTGGTCCGTGATCCCCTGGAGCGCCTGATTTCCACCTGGCACGGAGCGCTTACACGCCTCCCCACAGGAGCGCATGTGCGCACGCACAGGGACTGGGGGTCCTTCCACGACTTCTGGGACTTCGCCCGCCGCTTCGTCCTGGCCAAGCCGGACGCCAAGCGGGACTGGCACGTGCAGACCTACGGGCGCCTGCTAGAGGACTACTGGCCGGAGACGGGGGAACTGTGGACGCTAAACGGCGTAAGCAAGTACGGGACCGAATCCCTGCCCGCCCCGGAGTTCCAGCTCAACCAGTCTCGAGTCGAGGCGGACGCTAACGTAAGCCTCCTGGTGGGGATGACCGACGAGCAGGAGGGGGTTTACGAGCAGCTCCTGGAGGTCTACGCCCACGACTTCGAGCTGTACTACGCCGCCTGTTCCAGCAGCCCGGATGGAGACTGATATGAAGGGTGTACAGTCAGACTACTGCCGGATTGAAATCAACATCAACGTAGGAGAGGGCGCCCGCGTAGAGGTCGACGTGATCTGTCCCCCAGAACAAAAAGAGCCGGCAGTCACTACAACTACCGGCCCTTCGTGTACAGAGAGGGCGAATCCTTGGTCTACGGATCTTTGTCCTACAGCACCTTTCTCCAAGCCTTCAGACCAATCGCAGCCATGATCACGGCCCCCAGGTACCAGTTCATGTCGATGCCCGCCTCCTGGAGCTTAGTGAACGCCTCCAGCGTTCGGTCCAGAATCTGCGGCTGACCAAACCCCGCTGCGAAAACGCCAATCACAAGAGCGTTCAGCGGGGCCACCACTGACACGGTAACGTACTCGTCTCGCCACGTCTCGCCCTGAGCGTCGGCACTCTTAGCCTCCCACTCAGCGTCGGTCAGGGTGACTTCCTTGGCCCCCTCGTGCTTTGCCAGCTTGAGCTTGGCATCAGCCGCCTCAGACGCCATCTTCCGCTTGACGCGGTTCTCATGAGCCTTTTGCGCCGGTTTGAGGATCCCGCTTAGGGCTCCAGCGATAGCTTTCATATCGAAATCTCCTCAGGAAAGTCCGGCCACTCGCCGGAGCGCATCATCTCTGCCAGGCGCGTAGCACGAGCGCCCACCTGGCGCGCCCACTTGCTGTCCAGCATCTCCTCGGCTGCCCGGCTCCAGTTTCGGTCCCGGACTGCCTGCCACATCTTCTTGAAGCCCCGGAAGCGAGGTACACCCAGGTTGTAGGTCATGTCCAGCATGACCGCCTTGCGGGCGCTCGAGAGCCGGTTGTACTCAGGGAGCGCGTTGATCAGCTCAGCGCGCATGGCCCTCAGGCGGTGCTCGAGAACAAGCAGAGACTCCTCGAGACTCAGACCAACTTCATCCAGGTTGAATCCGATACCTATCGTAACGATACCTTCCGTATCCAGGTAGGGCTTCTGCCGGTAGCCTTCATGCCAAAGCAGGAGGCGCTTGATGTTGTCTTGGAAGTCAGGCATTGGCGTTGGTTCCTACTGGGATGTAGCCGCCCGGCTGGTTGGTGCTCCAGCGATCGTCCCCCGCGGCGTTGTTGCCTACGGGCGTGTAGTCGACCCACGCCTCAGCGGCATCGGCCTCAGGGCCGGTGAGAAACCGCACCTGCATCCAGCCATCGTTTTCGTAGCGGTTTCGGGTAGAGGCCGGCCGAGTAGCTACTACCCTTACCGGGATGTAGTCCACCCAGGCCTGGAGACCCGCGGTGGTGATTGCGAATACTTCCCAGACGCCGTTAACGCTTTTGTAGCAACGAGGTACCATTAGAGTGCTCCTGACATGCGGCGGAATTGATCTAGCTCGCCTACAGCCGCCTCGGGCGGCAACGTCTCAAGGTCAATGCCGGCTTCGCGGAAGTACTCCGCCAGCCCCAGCTCTATAGCGTTCTGGCGCAGCGTAGACTGCACAGCTAGAAGCTGAGGATCTAAGCGGCGAAGCTCTACGAAGCGCCCCAGGGCATCCGGATCCGACATGATGCGCAGTGCGCTGGCCGCCCCTCGGCGGCGCATGATTTCATTCATCCGGGTCAGTACGCGGTTCTTCGGATCCAGGGGACCGAAGATCGCTCGAGCGGTAGACACCCAGGCCTCGTTCATTACGCGGGCGGTGGCGCCTTCGGCCAGATCAGTCAACGACAGCGCCTTTTCCACTACCTCCAAATCCTTCACGTACTGAGCCCCCATGATGGCTCCGATCTTGCCCCCGTTCTCGTTGCGGAGCTTCCGGAGGGCGCCTACGGAGCGCAGGGACGAGGTGGCCAGCATGCGGTCTCCCATCCACTGGGCCATCTCTGCGCGCATCTGCTGAGCAAGGGCCGGGTCCTCTCGGTCCAGGACCCTCATCGTGTTGCGCATCTGCTGGAGGGACACGCCCTTGTTTGCCATGGCCTCGTTGATAAAGTGATCGGGGGCGATACGGTCCCCCCGGGACCAGATAGACCCGAACTCTTTGGAGAGAGTATCCTCCACCTTCTTGAGGCGCGCCTGGCTTCGCGCCACGGCGTCGGTCATGGTCTCTACGTTGCGGATGCGGGCGGCGTCCTCGGGGGTAAACAGCTGGTCCATGTGGTCGCCGAAGTCCCGCATGAAGCGGTCGTGGTCGGCGGCAGAGAAGCGCCGGCCCGGATATACCGTGCGGCGGTACAGTGCCTCCATCTCTTTAGCCAGCGCCTGGCGCACCCGCGGATTGTTGCCCGTCACGGCCAGGACATCCCGCAGAGCCTCCGGGTTCTGGGGGTTGAACACCGCCCGGCGCGCGCTGGAGGGAAAATTGCTGAACTCGGTACTGCCCGGCTGCAGATCCGTAAGCGCGCGAATCACATCCTTCTGGGACATGCGTTCGAAAAACTCAGTGGCATTGGCAGCAGCGGCATAGCGCTTGTGCGCCTGCTCCGCCTTGGCGGGGTTGAGGCGCCCTGTGGCGGGGTTGATCCAGTCCCCCGTGGACAGCTGGGAGTCAATAGCGGCTACCAGCTCTCTCGCCTCTGGGGTGCCCTCCAGGGACAGCTGCCGGTGCAGGCGGTACAGCCGCTGAGCATCCAGCGTCGGCTCGCGCAGGGACGCTAGGTCCTCTACAAAGGCCGTCTGCTTCTGCCCTAGCTTCGCGGACAGGTTCTCTACCCCGTCCCGGCCGATGCGGTTGAGGGTCTGCTGGATGGGGCTAGCTATCTGGGCCCCCGGCTCCAGCCCGCCGGAGTTACGGATCACCAGCCCGTGCTGGCGCATGTAACTGTCGAAGTTGGCCCACGCCGCCGTAGCGCGGTTCTCGGCCTTCAGGAGCCCCTCTGCGGTAATCTCCTGGGTACGGACGACCCGGGCGCTGCTGAACTGATCGTTAATCTGGTCTAAAGCGGCTTCTTCTCGGGCGATGCTGCGCTCGAGTCCCCGCTGGGCCCCCGGGACCCCTGCGTCCTCCTCCAGGAGTCTCCTCGTCTGGAGCGCTCGAGTAGCTTCGTCCCCGATGTTGGGCGCTGCCAGGCCCCGCTGGTTGCCCAAGGCTACTAGATTGGCCGGATCCAGGGTATTGACGGCACGGTTAGTCAAATCGATGAACCCGGCTCCCACGCGCATGCGCGTGTTGAGGTTCTCCGCCGCCACTCTCTCCTGTTCGGATTCTACCAGGCGGCCTACGTTCGAGCGCGCGCGCCTAGCCAGGCGCTGCCCGGCCTGCGTACCGGCCCCGGCGCCGGAGGCGGCCGCTACCAACTCGTCGGAGGGCTGCATGTCCACGCCGGTTACGGCGCGGAACTCGTCGGCGACATCACGAACTCGCCCCATCTCCGCGACGATGGTGTCGTATTCTTCCGGGGGAATGAAGCGGCGCCCTCTTCGCACGGCATTGATGCCCTGCATGAGGCCGCCAATGCCCAGCTCCCCGCCCGCTGCCCAAGCAGCGTTAACGAGCGCTTCGTTAGGATCTGAGAACTGAGCGATCTCTTCTTTTGACAGCTTGAAGTAGTTGCGCAGGAGCCTGTCCCGCAGGGGAGCTGCCATCAGCTCGATGCCCCCGGACAGCATGCTGGAGACGCCTAGGGCCACCGTAGGGCTGCCCGTTGCCGCTCCGGCCAGGATGCCTGCGCCCGTCTGCAGGCCGGCGACCGTGCCAGTCGGGCCGAACTCTGCCCAGTCCCCCGCATCGATCCCTACAGGATCCACCAGGGTAACGCGGAGCTTTCCTACGTTCTCAGGACTGTCCCCGAGCTTGTCTACGTCCCCCTCGCGAATGGGGCGCAGCACGGCCAAGCGGCCGGTGTCGTTGTCCAGAAACACGACCGGGGCGTTGCCCGGGTACTCGATACCAGCTTCGCGGATGTTCTCTCGAGCGCCTCGCTCCAGGAGCAACGCCTTGAGGGCGGGTTCCTTGTAGCCGGAGAGGCCCACGCCGATGCGCTGTACAAGGTCCGCGCCGGAGTTGACATCTACGCCCCCCGCCTGGGCCTGGGCGGCCAAGGTGAAAGGATCATCGCTTGCGGGCTCGCGCGGGGCGCCCACCTGGCCCCGCGCCGGGTCAAAGTTGGTGGCGCCCGGAGTAAAGCCCAGCGGTCCGCCGCCGAGGGCGGCCTGGCGGGGGCGCTGCTGCGGCTTGCCTACCGGGTTAGTGGCGATCAGAGAGCTGATCTGGCGGGCCTGAGCGGCCTGCGCCTTCTGCCCGGGCGTGACCATCTCTACCGGCGCGATAGCGGTGTCCCTGGACTGCTGGCGCGCCAGGAAGTCCTTCACGGCTGCCTGGGCCTCTGCCCGGCGTTCCGGGGGAAGCGCACCTTCAGTCTCGAGAGCCTCCATGAGAGTCTCTACGTCTTCGATGGTCTCCGCTTTGAAAGCCATGCGGGCTCCTTAGTTCTGGTCTAGAGCGTCCAGGCGCTCCTGGAGGGTGCGCAGGCGGTCCGGATCCACTACCTCCGCCTGGTCGGCCGGGGGCCTGTCCGTGGGCGTTGCTGGCGCGGAAGAAGGAGTATCCGGGATAGGCCGGAACCCTGCTCGGCGCAGTTCCCGATCGGCCCTCTCTACGTTGCGCCGGCCCTCCGCCTCGAAGGCGGCCTGGTTTTCGCGCGCCTCGATCTCCTCGAGCAGTCCGCCAAAGCGGCGGTTCACATCTGTAGCCGGGGCCATAATGGCCTCCAGGGGCAGGCCCAGAATGCGCTGACTGACGAAGCCTTCGGGCAGGATGCCCTCGGCCCGGCCCTCGAAGGAGTCCACGGAGAACTCGAGGTCTGCCAACTTGCCCTGGAGGTTGCGGGACAAGATGCTGAGCAGGGATCGAGGGTCGCCCGACCGGGCGCCCAACTGCTTCAGAGCGTTTTCGTAGTCATCGTTGGACAAGCGCCCGCCCGCGTTCTCGTTGGAGCGTGCAGTGGCGTAGGCCAGGTCTACGATCAGGGCCTTGTACTGGTTGGAGCGGACCGCGTTGTCCGCTATTTGCGGCGGTACCTTGATGGCATCCACCAGGTTACCGAAGCGCTGAGAGCTGCGCAGCTCCGCACTCGAGCCGAAGGTCTGCTCGCCGGCTTCGGGATCCCCCACGAGGAAGGCCCCGAAGGCCGCCCCCACGCCGCGCACAGCGTTGCGCAGCTTCACGAAGCCGCTAGATAGGTTACCCGACGTGTCCAGGAAGGCGCCGAAGTCCCCCGCCTCCGCTCCGGATTCCTCAATCAGATCCCCGAAGGTCTGCATGATGGCAGACTGCGCCTGCACTGAGCGGGCCTTGGTGGCCAGCTCTCGCCGCTCCGAACTCTGGATCAGGTTGTTCATCAGCTTCACCTGGTCCGCAGGTGCGCCGCCCGGGCTGGACTCTCTGTCCAGCTCCGCCTGAGCCAGGCCCAGCTGAATGAGCTTTTGCACCCGCTTCTGTTCGATGGAGGCAGCCAGGTCAGGCCGCCCGTTCTTCATGGCGGCGATAGCCAACTGGCGCTCGAACTCGAACAGGTTGTCCTCGTCCGACAAGAATACGCGAGGGTCGTCCCCCTCGAAGGTAAACTCCTGCGCCGGCCCGGAGACGCTCTCGAATTCCTGCGTCTGCGGATTGAAGACCGTACCCGCAACAGACGGAGACGTTTCGGTAGTGCGCTCAAAGCGATCGAAGGCGTCCTGTGCCTCCTGGGCGATCTTGGCGTTCTGCTCTTGCTCGGGACTGAGCTTGCGCAGGCGCGCGCCCAGGGCGGCGCCAAGAATGCCTCCGGCCCGCGCTGCGCTACGTTCTGAGGGCTTCAGGCTGGTCTGGGCTAGCCCACTGAGGGTAGAGCGGATCGCGTCCTGAGTGCGCTCTCGGAGGATGGACTCCTGGCTGCGGAGCCCGTGCTCCTCGAGCAGGGTGGTGAATTTGCTGTTAACCGCCACTGTTTAAGATCCCCGTGAGAAGGCCCTCGCTCAGTGTACTGAGTCCGGCACCAAACGGTGACTGCGCCCCCGCAAGGATGGCGTTCGCGATCTGGCCGCTCGCCACCTGCTGCTGGCCCCCAAGGTTCCCCCCGAGAGCGATAAGGTTGCGCAGATCCTGGTTCAGCTGGAGCTGCCCTGAGATGCCCGCCAGGCCCTGCTGGAGCTGGGCCCCCTCGGCCTGCTGGCCGAAGTTGAACAGGTTTTGGAGGTTGGCCAGGCGCTGCTGGCCTCGAGACGCAGTGAAGTCCGCCAAGCCCGTGCTGGCCGCAAACTGGTCCCCGAAGAGGCCCCTCTGCTGCCCTAGGGACTGAAGCCCCAGGTTGCCGAAGAGGTTGGCGGTAGCGCGGCGCTCGTCGCGCCCGGCGCCCAGGGCCCCGAGGCCCTGCCCAAACAGACTCTGACCGGCGCTCTGGTTGGCCTGGAACCGGCTTAGGCCGACCTGCTCGGCCACCTGCTGCCGCTGAATGTCCGCTAGCTCCTGGCTCAGGGACAGCTCCCCCAGGGTGCGGTCCGTCTGGGTGCCCCCCAGGACGCCGCGACTGAAGAGACTCTGCACTGTGGAATCGACTGCGCGCTCTTCCGCGGGACGCGCCTGGTTTCTGAGGCGCTGGAGAGTCTGGTCGACGACCGACTGGCTGTCCGACTGGAGAAGCTCCTGACCCCGGCCCAGTGCGAACTGGGCGAACGGGTCGAATACAGAAGCCCCCTCGGAGATTCCAAGGCTGTTCCCGGCGAGCCCAGAGAGCTGCGCCTGGAGTCCGCCCAGCTGCCCGCTGAGGAGCCCCGTAGCGTCTGTACGCAGGCCCAGAGCCGCATCCAGGTCCGCGTTGGGGTCTACTCCCTCGAGCTGCTCGAGCGAGAAATTCTGCAGTGAGGGGATGAGGCCGAAGCCTCGAGAGGACAGAGCCGAGGGGTCAAGCGCCCCCAGAATGTTCTGCTGAAGTAGCTGCCCGAACTGGTCCAGCTGCGGCGAGCTGGCCGTTACGCTGTCCGTCTGAGTATTGAAGGCGGCAGATCCGCCCGGCGTGAAAATGTCAAACGGACGGAACTGAGCAGCCTCGATGGCTGCATCGGTTGCCCGATCCTGGGCTCCTGCCTGGATCGCGGATCCGGCTACGCTGCCGGCCCCCGCCAGGCCTAAGCCGATTGCTGCTGCAGTTCCTAGTGCCATGTCTTACAGCTCCTTGGTGTAGAGCACTTCTCCCTCCCGGTAGCCCTGGGCTTCGTACGCCTGCGTGGGCGCGTCACCCATCTCGCCTCCCAGGTGAACCATGTTGATGCGACGCACGCCCTGCTGGCGCGCCACGTTCTCCGCCTGCTTGAGCAGGCGCTGGCCCACGCCGTCGCCCCGCTTTTCGGGGGCTACGTAGAAGGCAAGCTCGCTGGCGGCTAAGCCCGCGGTAGTGAAAGGAATCGGCCCGACAGCCAGGAGGATGAAGCCGACGAGGTCTTCGTCATCCTGCGCTACCTGTACGATGCCATTCTCGAGCAGGAACAGCGCAGCCTGGGCAGCTGCCTCTCCACTGTAGTCCATCTCCCGGTAGGGAGTCTCTTCCCAGAATACTTCGCCAAGTTCAACCATGGCGGGAACGTCCTCGGACTTCCCCCGGCGTACTTTGATCACGCAGTCTCTCTCCTAGCGGGCACGGGCCCATGACTTACGAAGGTGTGACTTTGCAGGAGAGTGTCCAGCTTGGTCTCGACGCGCACCAGGCGCTCTATGTTGCCCCGGCAACTCCTCTCATGCTCGTCCAGGGCCTCTCTAGTGGCTGCCAGGTCCAGGCGCAGTTGCTCCTGTCCTTTGATCAGGCTCGACAGCGCCGCGCGCGCTGCCCCGTATACGGCCCCTATGCTGCCCACGAACCCCGCAATTCCCAGCCACGTGCTGACGTCTCCTGCTTCCACTAGACCACCTCGTTATCTACGACGCCGGCAATGGTGCCGCGATTGATGAACTTCACGCTCCCCCCGCCAACTAGACGGAAGGCCCGTCCGGCGACTCCGGCGGCGCCTGCGGCGCCTGAGGCGGAAACGCCGGAACCCGCTCCGCCAGCGGTCGCTGCTGCGGCCCAGTCTGCACCATTACCCCCGGCGCCGGAGACAATAACTCCACGTGTGGCGCCTAATCCGCCCGTACCCGGCGTCCCCGTAGGGGCTACGTCGTTGCCCGCCGTGCCGTCTGTGGCTATGCTCTCAAGAACCCCGTTCCGTGAACCTCGCTGCCCGCCTGTACCTGCGGGGCTGCCAACACCGCCGCCTCCGCCGCCACCGCCGCATGTAGCGCCAGCGTTGTTGAAAAACGATCCAGCGCCGCCTCCGCCGCCGCCTGCGCCACCTCCGCGAACAGCGCCGAGGTTATCGCAGACCACAATAGCGGCGTTGGTGAATTCAATACCGTGAGCCCCGTCTTCTCCAGGAAACCCGTCCTCAGCAAAACCGCTTCCAGCTCCGTCTGACTCGGCGTCGCCGCCGTTGCCCCCGTCGCCCCCCTCGCCATGCACCGTATTAGAGGTGCCGTTGTTGATGAGGTAGATAGTGTTAGCAGGAAAGTTAGAGTCAGCCAGGATAGTGGCGCCCTCCCCTCCCGCGGATCGGCCATTGATAGCTGCCGTGATGTTGACCACTACCAGAGGCAGGCCCACGATGGTCGGCGAGCCCGCGGCCGTGTAGAGGTTTACGCCGCTCTGCGGTGTGCTGAGGTTAATCTCGATGTACTGGCGCCCTCCGGCGCCCATCTTAATCAACTGGAGCGGATCGAACATTAGGAGATGTCTCCAGACAGGGCCCAGCGGTTGCTTCCGGTGTGCACAAGCACTCCAGTGCCGCCGTCAAGTACGGTACGAGTAGCGGTGCCCCCGCCGGCCTGCAGCACGGAATCGAACGTCACGCCCGTGTCCGCAATGAGGTCTACCGTGTTGCCCTGAGCAATCACGACAATGGCAGCGCCCACGGGGATAGGCACAGCGGTGTCATCGTTGATGGTGTAGGACAGGGTGGAGGCGTTGGTGGACACGATGATGGCGTTACCGTCGCCCACGGTAGTAGAGCGCGTAGTCGTAGTCTCCACGATGACGCGGCCGCCTGCGTCCTGGTAGGCCATCCGGCGGGGAGTACCCTCCACCTGGATCAGCATCTCGGTAGTGGCGGCCAGGTTGGTTGCGTCGAAGCCGTCCGTGTACTCCGTCAGATCGACCGTGATGGTGCGACTAGCCGTGAGATCCCCTAGGCCCGTGGCAGAGATGCCCGTGCCCCCGATGAGGGATACGCTTGCGTGGTCGGTGTTGCGGGTGTTGCCTGTATCCAGACTCAGCGTGCCGGACGTGGTAATGGGCCCGCCCGTCAGGCCGGTACCGCTATCCACCTGAGTAACTGTTCCGCTGCCGCCGCCCACGTTGCTGGCGGCTACCTTGCGCATAGCCCCGGTACTGGCGTCGTAGAGAGCGATGAAATCGTTAGCCCCGTCTACGGGGTCGCCTAGCGTGGTGAGGCTGTTTACGTCCAAGGCGATGGAAAAGCCCGTGAGGGTGATACCGTCGCCGCCGATGAGGTTAGCCGTAGCCCACTGCTCTACGCGCAAGGGCGTCATCAGGCTGGTGTTATCTACCCCCGCCTCGGCGGTAGGCTGATCCGCTAGATCGGTGTTGTCGTACTTGGATGCGATGGCAAGTTCGATTTCCGCGAACTCGGTATCGAACTCAGCCCCCAAGACGATCTTGCTCGGGTTGCCCGAGGGAAGACCGTCCTTCGCCGTGAAGTTGGTATTCTGCGTGTAGTCGGTCATCGGAGTCTCCCGGCCTTGGCGTACAGGTCGATCTGCTGAATTGCCACCTCCCCCCCGGAGATGGTCGCCTCTGCGCCCAGCTTGATGTAGCGGCCGCTCTTGGCGCCCGGCGTGCGCCCAGTACGCAGGCCCTCGCTGGCTCCGTACTCCGCCACAGCGAACTCAGCGACGCCATACTCGGCGGTTCCCGCCACGCCGGAAAACGAGACGCTGCGGGTAGTGAAGTTGTCGTTGAAGTCGAACGCCCACTTGAAGGTTACGGCCGTGTCCTGGCCCAGGAACAGGAGGCCCTCCAGGATCTTGGGGAAGATCAGAAGCCCCTGCTGGGTGAGGTCCAGCCAGCCGGATTCGTAGACGAAGGTGTAGCTCGAGGCGGCGTCCTGGAACACTCCGGAGTAGGTGCCCACCTCTCCAGGAGCAGCGCGGATGGCGATGACCACATCCTGGTTGCGGCGGCGGGTGATAGCCCGCGGCACCAGGCCGGACCAGATGCCCACTACCCTAGCGCTGCCGTCTTCTAGGCGCCCCCGGGTGTCGAAGGCAATGGTTTGGCCTTCTTCTACTCCGCTGCCCACAGGTAGGCTTAGAAGGTAAAACCTATCCCGCGGAGAGTAGACCGATCGGCAGTCCTCCAGATCGATGTTGGCGGCCGTAATCGCATCGATCAAGTAATCCTGAATGTTCGTGCTCAGGTTAATAAGCGGGTTGGACTTCTCCTGTACCAGGCGCGCCAGGGACTGCATGCCGTCTCGAGAGAGGAACCACAGGTCGCCCTTGACGTTCTGGATGGAGTCTCGAGCGACGCACCCGATGCCGGACACGGTATCCACTACGTACGCTTGAAGAGGATCCAGGCCCACGGCGGAGCCCTGCCCGTCCGTGTAGATGACGACGTTCTCCTCACCGAACACGGCCAGGGCGCCGTTGAACTCGGATACCGCCGTGATCTGATCGTAGTCCGGCCACACGTTCTGCAGCTGGAAGCTGCCCGTGTCTGAGCCCGACCAGTCGGCTTCGTTCAAAAGCCCGCAGTACTGGAGAGTGGCGCCGTCTGCCGAGGCTACCCACAGCCGGCCAAAGGCAGAAGCCCCCGCCCTGCCCTGAGGCTCGTTGCCGCTGTCCGTTAGGTCTGAGAAGGTAGTCCCGCTGTACACAACGGGGCTGTCGCCGTCCTGGAGCCCCACGACCTTGTCGTTGAAGTTCAGGAGCTTCATCTGAGTGTCGGTGACCGTGGCCGTGCCAGTCACGTCTGTCCAAGTCTCGCCGTTATCCGTTGAACGGTATAAAGCGCTGTCATCCGCTATAGCGATTAGCTGACGAGTGCCGGTCGTCGTCGCGTACTCGATCACCTGGGTGATCTCCGCGCCGCCCGGCAAAGGCGTAGTAGTGCTCGAGGCCCAGCCCTTGCGGGCTGCCACGCGGTTGGCCTGGTCGAGTACCGTGTTGGTAAGCTCGGTGGCCCATTCCGGCCCCAGCAGGGAGTTCTCGGTCTGCTTGTTCAGCCCGCGAAACCCTGGCAGGGTGAGGGGAATGTTACCTAGTGGGGCGCCGGAGCGCCTCTGGATCGGCATTAGTCCCGGTACGCCTCATATCGGTTGACCCGCTCGCGCAGGGGGATGTCGTTCTCGATGGCCTCGCCCAGGGCGTCGACGGCGCGTCGCTCGACGATCTGGATCGGCTCGCCGATTTCCTCGCCGCGCTCGTTGACAGCCTGGTAGTACGCGCCAAGGAAAACAGGCCTATCCGGGACGCTGAGGGCATCGTCATTGGCAGCAAGGCGCGCAGGCACGACGAAGAACTCGGCCTCGATGGTATCTCCGGCTTCGCCTGCTGTGGGGACCGGGAAGACCTCTACGGTGTAGTTGCCCGCTACGTAGTTGGGAGTGAACGCGATGTAGCAAGGCTGACCAGTCTGATCGCCCTGGCGGGCTTTCATCTGGGTAAGCTCCTGCTGAGTAGTCACGTACATATAGCCGGCTGCCTGCGTGTCGCCCGACTCGAAGTAGTAGACGTTGGGCCCGCCGCCGGGCTCCTGGGCCAGCTCGGAGTTGGGGCTGATGGCCAGTGTGTAGGTGGCAGTGGCGTCAGCCAGCGTGATCACCTGGTTGGCGAACAAGTTGGACCAGGCATGCCGCCCGATCATGTCGTCCTGCATGTCCGCTACCATGTCGGATACGATTGAGACCAGGGTGTCCTGGTTAACGTCAGTAGCCGCGTCCTCGCGGAGCCGCTTCAGCACTCGGTTGGTAACTTCGAGGAAGGTTGCCATGCTAGTCTCCGATGGGCGTGAAGCCGCCAGGGGGCGTCTGAGTGAGAAGAGCGGTCTGGTCTCGGAAGTACAGACGCATATCCTGCAGGGTCGGGCCGGAGCAAAAAGGAACGTAGGGCTCGCCTACTACGTACGAAGCAGAGTCCCTGTTGAGAATATCGGAATCCACTAGCACTCCCGCTTGGTAGACCGCCAAAGTTCCCGCGTCAGCGTCCCACGCAAACTCAATGGTATCCCCCTGACCGATAGTAGCCGAGATGGCCGCATACAGGCTGCTCCCGATGCGCAAACTTCCCGAGTGGCTCACAGCGTAGCGGTTGCGGCTGTCTACGCCGCCAATAGACCAGCCCTGGACGCCTGAAGCCTGCGCTTGGTGCGCGTGGCAGATACCTGCCCACAAGCCACGAAAGTCTGCAGCACTGCCCGCGAAGTTATTGAGATTAGTAACCTCCCAGTACCATTTGCCGGAGGTCTTGGAGTACTCCAATCGGAACTCCGGCGTGTGGTTAGTCTGCTGTGTAAAGGGGATAATGGCCGGGTACTGGTACTGACTATCCCCGCGACTGTCCGGCTTGATGCCCCGGTTGTCCCAAAATCTTGGACGTGCACGACTCGCGATAGCTACCCCGGAGGCTGGGAGAGTAAACGCTACGTGCATCGTGTGGATCTCTTCGTCTGTAGAGCTTTCACCCGTGCCTAGAGTAGTCGAAGACGTTAGGAACCGGGGCAATACCCAACCATCGCTGGCAAGCAATCCTGTACCATCGTCGCCGTCCATTTCGCTGAAGCGGGGGTCTACCCACGGGTCGGTGCCTACGTATACACCGTGCACTTCCATGATGTTGCCGGCGCCTTCGTCGAAGATGGTCTGGGTCACCGCTGCGCGGTTTTCCCAATCTAGAACGCTGCCCGTAATAGTGCCCCCGTAGATGCCCAGGGTGGCGGTCCCCGTGGCGGCTGCCGTTACCTTAGCCAAAGCTACGGTAAAGCGCCCTTGCCAGGGGTAAAGGTAAAATTCGTCGAACCCCGCGCCAACCGCGCTAAGCTTTCTAACGGTTAGAGCGTTGCCTGCGCTGGACTGATTGCCCTCGTACGTCTGACCCACCTCAGTGGCGCCTTCCGTCCAAGTCAGAGATAGGCCCCTAAGTTGACCGCCTTCTCGTGTCTCGCCTGAGTCCGGGAGGGCGTCCGCCAGGCAGTAGATGTAGTAGGTCTCCCCGGCTACAACCGAGATATCCTGCTCAACACCGTGCCGGCCCGTAGCGCCGGACTCCAGGAAGTAGGAGTCGCGCTCTGCTAGATCCTGGCCGCCCGCGTTGTTAGTGCCGGAGGTGCCGCCCACATCCGTCCAGTCCGCGCCGGTAATGTCGAAGGGGGACGTGATGAGATTAGTGAAAGCCTCGCCGTCGCCAGTCTCAGAATCGATCCAGCGCGCGCGGATCGTGCCGCCTGCGTTCTTGTTGTCGATGAGAGAGGCGCCCTGGCCCTGCTCATCCGTCGTATTGAACTGCCCATTGACCGCGGAAATTACGATAGTCGCGCTCTCGCCAGGCACTCTAATAGCCGGTACCTCAATGACGTCGCGGTTGGCTAAAGGCCCTACAGAGGCGTCGGAGCGGATAAACGCCGGCTCGTCGTAACTCACCGTAGCGCTCTCCACAATGGGAGCGTCTACGTTACGAAATGCGCAGATGTTGCCAACAATTCGGTTGGTAGTTACCGTCTGGTTGAGTTCGAAATCGTAGGAAGCGGGCTCTGTGCCGTCCACTTCTCTGTAAGCCACCAGTACACAGGGGTCGCTGGAGTCTCGGCGCACACCTACCTTATCAACGACCCCCGTCCACCCCGCAGGGAGAATCCAGTCGCTAGTGGAGGTGGTAACCTGCCCCACGTTGACCGTAGTCGGGTCTGTAAACACCGCTACGATTGCGATGAGGTAGTCGCCGGTAGCAGCGCCCGTGGGCACGTCCACCGTGACGGTGTCCCCAGTAGTGGCCGTCTCTTCGCAGCCCACCAGAATGATGGTTCCGTCGTCCGTGGCGAACCACGGCTTCCACGTGTTGTCAGAGTCCAGCGTAAACGCCTGGTCCGGAGTCTTCGTAGCCGTCAAATCCCGAACGTTGAAGTTGGTCCTGGTGACCTCCTTCCACGTGTTGTCGGAATCGAGGATGAAGACCGGGGGCATTAAGTGGGCACATCCTTAGTGGGTAGCTGGATCCACACGTCTCCTGGCTCGAAGCCGGTCGGGGGATCCGGAGGCGCGGTGGCCGCTACAGTCACCTGCGCTCGAGTGAATTCTGTGTTGGTGTAGTACCAGTAGCCCCCCGCCTGGGGAAACGCCACTGGAAACTGGGATCCGATGGGGGCGTAGCGCCTCTCGTAGGACATCTCGTGCTCCCCTTACAGTTGGGGGCCCCGAAGGGCCCCCTCCCTTTCCGCTTAGTCCGCTGCCTGCTTCAGCAGATCGACCAGGTTCTCGAACTTGCTCTCGTGCTCCGTGTAGTACTGGATGATTTCCACCAGGAAATCGTAGTTCTGCACGACGCCGACCATGAGGTCATAGAGAGTCTGAAGAGCCTTGATCACTTAGGCAGGCACCACGATAGCCAGACCGCCTTCCGGACGCAGCAGGCCCGTACCGAACAGGGTATCAGCCGTCATCAGCGTGCTGAGGAACTCCTGCTTGTACTGGTCCTGTACGCGCGGACGCAGCTGCTCGATCAGAAGCATCGCCTCTTCCTGGAAGAAGAGAACCACGCGGTACGGCGTGGAGTCCGCCGAGGCGACCGAGCCGCAGTTGGTGGACACGAACACTTCCGTGCCGTAGACGTCGCCCACTCGACCGTTGCGGATCGAGTTCTCCGCGCCTCGCTCACCGATGAACGCTTCCTGGGTATAGCGAGTCTCACCCAGAAGGGTGTTCTTCGCGACCGGAGGAATGACCATGTACCGGCCCGCGACCGGGGAGTCATTGTCGTCCAGGGACTGAGTGAAGGCACGAATGCCGGCGTCGGTGAGAGCAGCGCCGTTACCGCTGGTGGCAGCATTCCACTGCGTCAGACCGGAGCCGATGGCGGCGCCGTCCAGAGCGGAGGCCGCAGGATCGGTAGCGTCCGACACCGAGCCGAGCGTAGCGGCGTTGAGGAACTGGCCCTCGTCGTGGATCTTGGTGTCTACCTCTCGAGCGAGGGCAAAGCCCGCGTCGTCGGTGTAGAACCGGCGCAGGCTGTCGTCTGCCTGCACGTCGACCACATCTTCGATCAGGCGGGAGTATTCCCAGTGCTGGTCGATGAGGTACTGCTTCTTCTCCTCCTGAGCGGCAATCAGAGTCACGGACGATTCCGTCAGCTTCTCCGAGGCGGAGCCACGAACCGGGTTGGGAACGTGGATGGTGTCGCCCTTCTTGCGATTGTGGTCCATCACGACCACGAGCTGCGGCATCACAAGGTTGGACTTGTAGGAGGCGATGATTTCGTCTTCCCACAGTTCACGAATGAACGCGGAATTCGACCGGGTACGGGAAGCCGCGGATACGGTGCCCTGGCCCGTTTTGACGTCGACATTGACGAAAGTATCGCCTGGATTCCAGGCATTACTAGCCATTTGTTTGTTCTCCTAGCATATTGATTAGTTAGTCAGTGATACGATCCTCGTTGTACGCTGCCTGAATAGCAGGGCCGTTGGCCTGGAGCCACGCGCGGGCCTCTTTGTTTCCGCGCTTAGCTGCAAGGCGGGCCTGGAGGAGGTTGGACCGGGAGAAAGTCTCCGTGGTGTCCACATGCCCCGGGCTGGTGGTCTCCAGCGTTGCCGCCTGGATTGCCTCCTGCCGAGCAGTCTCCTCTTCTTTCTGCTTGAGCGTACTTTGGCTATCCTCCCACAGGGAGAACAGCTCATCTGCTGCATCGAGGTCGCCCTGGTGAGCGGCCGCCTGAGCAAGTCGGTTGCGGTGCGGTTTAGCGGTAGCCCACTTGAGGAACTCCGGATTGTTGGAGATGTCCTGCCAGTGGGGATGCCGCTCCTGGAAGTCTTCCAGGGCGCGGGTTCGATCCGACTTCTCTTGACGCTGCTCTAGCGCCTCGATACGACTGCCTACAGTCTTGTTGGCAACGCGAGCGATTGCTCCCTCCGCGTCGTCATACAGGGTGTCGACAGTCACGGGCTCCTCCTTATCGGGAGGGGCCTGCACCTGCTGAAGCGTCTCGTGGGACTGGAGGAGCTTGTCGACCGTGCCTCGAAGTTCTCCGTGGTCGTTGCTCATGCGTCCGTAAGCTCCTTGAAGCTCTACGTAGCTCTGCGCAATTTCCTCGGGCGTCTTGCCTACAAATTGGGCAGGCATCACGAACCCCGGCTGGGCGTTCTCTTTGCGCTGCTCCGTATTGGAGGCTGCTTCGTTGATTTCAGTCTCGAGCTGGTCGCTCTCGTTATCTTCCAGTTTAGCCAGATAGTCTTCGTAACGGGCCATTTCACTACTCCTAAACTCGGGCACGTGCTAGACGTGTTATCCCTCTTGATATTCCCCCGGCACCGGATGCCGTGTTACCCGGGGGGGGGGCCTTAGTCGGCACCAGGACGAGATCCGTAGTCCCCATGCTCAACTTTGGCTCTGGTCTCTCGCGTTTTCTGCTGCCTACGCTTGCGCGCGAAGTGAGACTTGGCCTCAGGGCTGGCGTTGTCGCCCCTAGCGAGACTGTCCCAATCGATCTTGGCAAGCGCTGGAAGACGCCAAAGTGTTTTCCCGCAAGGGCACTTGATGTCATCCTTCTCCTCATCACGAACTAGCTTGTCGTAGAACGTGATCCTGCAGTCGCGGCACTCGTAGTCGTAGACCTTAAGCGCCATCGTCTGCCTCTTCCGCCTCTTGTTCCGCGGCGAGACGCGCTTCCTGCATCTCGTTATCCACGACCTCCTCAAGGTGGATCATGTAGGCCATATGCTTGGCCTGGCCGCGCATCTCTCGTAGATCGCCCCAGTTGCGGGCGTGCTCGAAGCCGGCGGCTTGTAGCTGGTAAATCTCCCGTTTGAAGCCATCAATGAGGCCTTTCCAGCCGGGAGTGGCGAACATCTCCTGGAGTTCGTCGTACTCCCTCTGGACGTCGTCGGGTAGCCGAACCATTGTCTCCTCCTAGTGCGAGCGAGCTAGTTGCTGTTCGAGTTGATCTTCCGTCGTTCGATATCGTTGCGCTCACGCGCTACTTCGTTTTGGTCGCGCGCCTGGCGGGCCTTCTCGGCCCCCGTCACTGCGTTGGCGGCCTGAATCTCGACCTTGTCGTCCTCGAGGTCCGCCTGGACTCGAGCAAGCTCGGCCTTAGCCAAAGCCAGCTCAGTCTCCGCCTGGAGCTTCTCGTTCTCGATACGAAGCTGCTGCGCCTCCGCCTGCTCCTTGGCCAGGGTGGCCTCAGCCATAGCCATGGCCAGGTCCTGCTGCCGCTTCTGCATAGCCTGCTCCTCTTCCGAGGGCGGCTTGTTCATCTCGGCGATGGCCTGGTGCAGGACGGCCTTGTGGTCAGATACGGTGTTCTCAAAGAGCGCCTGGAGAATGATGCCGTGCGCCGGGGACTCCGGCGGCGTGAACTGCAGCATCTGCGCTAGCTGCATGTTCTCGACTTCCTTCGCCATCATGCCCATGGTCGAGTGGACCGTGAACTTGTAGTCCTGGGCGGGGTAGCGGCGCGGATCGAACTGCTGGTAACGCCATAACGCTTTCTTGACCAGGCGATCCAGGAAGTGGCGCTCGACGTTGTACATCGTGCGCTTGGAGCGCTTGATGAACCCACCCTGCATCATGCCCATACCGCTGGCGGTCTCGTTGCGCCGGCTGATGTTGTTCGGCGTAGCCGAATCCATCGCTCCGGTGCCCATCTGCACCATGCGCTCGAGGTCGCCGGTCTGCTGGAACTGGGCGGCGATAGACGGGTTCTGGAACCCGACCGGCTCGATAATCTCCGAAGGGCGGCCCCGGGTCAGGAAGAACTTGCCCGGGCGCACACGCAGATCAGGGTTGCGCGGCAGGCGGGTAACATCCGCGCCCATCATAGGCGCCGTAGTGAGGGCTAGCGCGTCCATCCTGGCGCGCATCTCGGCGTCGAGGGCTTTCTGGGCGTTGTAGCCTTTCTCAGTGACTGAGCGCCCCCAGAACTCCCCGGGGACGGTTTCATGCTGGTACGCAATGACCGGGCGGTCTTTGTACGTGAACGGGTTCTCAACCGCCTTTAGCAGCGTGGTCTCGTTCGCTACAACTACGATGGCTTCGACCATGCCCCGCTCGTCGCCGTTGGCGTTGGGCATGAGGTTCCGCGGTACTCGGCCGAAGTACTCGAGAATCATCGCGCCTTCGTCGGCCTTGTTGATGTTCCGCGTATCGCCGGTACCCGTTGGGTCCGTGCGCTCGTTTGAGTTCCAGGCGGATACGTTCCCCGGGAAGTAGAGCCCCGCTGCCTGCTTCTCCCGGATGCCGTGGATTGGCTTCAGCATCTCGTGAGCTACGTAGAGGGCCTCGTCAACGTTGCGGGCGGCTGGGTCGATGATGAACTCGTCCGGCCGGATGGGGATTAGAGTGATGATAGGGCGCTTGACGGGGCGGGTGCGCCCTTCAGCCGTGCGCATGTACTCGGTGATGATCTGCACGCTCATCTTAGCGATGCCCGTGCCGTAGATGGCGCCGATCAGCAGCACCTGGCTTATCGCCGATTTTACATCGGCGAGTTCAAAGTCCTCAAGGAGGAGGTCTCGAGAGGCAATCGCGTCTTCGCGCTGCTGGTCTTCCAGGTCGTCTTCGATGTCGACCCAGGCCTTGCGGGAGAAGATGGCCTCTTCCATTTCCGCCACCGTCATCTCGATCGCCTGGCTCAGGGCCGGCGTGATGATCTTGGAGCGCTCGGAGTTGGTGTTCTTGTCCTTGGCAATCCAGAAGCCCCGCCACAGGCGGGTAGCTTCCTCCCAGCGATGCTCCCAGAACTCGTCACGAACGTCCCGGCCGCGCTGCACACGGGCCGTGACCCAGGCCGCCAGGCGGCCGTAGCTGTGCGAGGCCGACTCGGGCATGCTCTTGTTGTCGTTCGCGCCGAAGCGGTTGGGAATCGCCACTTGTGCTCCTTAGTACCCGGCGACTGCGTCTTCCGGCTCCCAGTCCTCGACGTCTATCTCGCCAGTCTCAACGTAAGGCTCGACCAGCTGATCGATGTACGCGAGGGCGTCAATAAGGTCGTCGTGAATCAGGGGGGACGGAAAGCCCGTAGCCTGCTCGAAGAAAGGCACGTTCCAGGCTCCCTTCTTGAGCTGGATCCGGCCTTTGTCCGCACGGCCCGAAAGGGCCCATTCGATGCGGTCCTGCTTGCGCTGATTGCCGTGGGTCAGCTCTTCGATGTTGAAATAGGTTCGATGCAGCTCCTGCATATCCTCGAGGTAGGGCACCACGGCGTTCAGGGCCATGCCCCTCTCGATGCCCACCGCCAGGGGGCGGTGCTCGCGGACTGCTCGGACGATGCGCAGGGCCGTCTCTCGGACGTCCCACTGACCGTGGATGATCTCCTTGACCCACCATCCGCCCTTGTGGTTGACCACTACGGCGATGGCGTGCTCGTCCAGCTTCTTGATTTTGCGTCCGCCCTCGGTCTTGGTGAAGCCCGCCAGGTCGACAGCAATGTAGGTTAGGCCTTCCGGCTCGGTGTCCAGGAAGGGGAACATTTCCCTGGTGAGTACCAGGCCCCCTGAGCCCTCGAATGAGGCCTCCATCTCCTGGAGGAAGCGCTCTGCGCTCATGCGCTTGCGCGCCTTGTCGATTTCCGCCGCAGGAAGGTGCGGGTTTTCGATCGACTTGAAGTGCCACGCCTTCCACTCGGGGTCGCCGCTTGTCAGGGCGTAGTGCCACAGGTGGTAGAAGTGGTTCTTGCCGTCCGGCGTTCCGATGAAGAGAGCGCCGCCTTCGGCGCGCGCCAGGGCGGGAGAGATGATCATCTCCCAGACCTCTTCCTTCATGAACGCGTATTCGTCCATGACAACGTAGGAGAGGCCAACCCCGCGCAGGGAATCGGGGCGATCCGCCCCTTTGATGGAGATCCTGCGCCCGTTCTTGAGGGTCAGGGTCCCCGTGTTCTCGTACTTCTGGTCGATCAGCTCGTGGCCGACCTCCTTGAGGAGGGGCCAAAGGATCTTCTTGCCCTGCTCGAACGTAGGCGCTACGTAGTAGACTTCCTCGAGCGCCAGGTCAATGGTGACTCCGTCGGAGCGTACTTTGTAATTCCGGGCCGCCTCTACGAAGAGAGTGACGGCTGCCATGTAGGATTTGCCCCATCGCCGGCCAGCGGCTACTACTTTGAAGCGAGCGGTGTCATGGTAGACTTCCGCCTGGCCGGCGTGGAGCGATACCTGCATGTATTAGCGTTGCGTCCCTCTACGGCGACGCTCCCCTTGAAGAATGGTAGACCGCGGCGAATTGGCGGCGTCAGTCGTGCTCTTAGCGATGCTCTGGATGTCGCTTTCGATCCCCATCAGATTGCGGATCTTGTTTTTCGCCCGGCGGGCGTCGTTCTTGGCCGCTATCTCGTTGTTGAGCGCAGTCTTCAGGGCGTCATGACAGTCGTCTTTTCTCGCCACGGAATCCTCCTCAGCGCCTGAAGCGCAGGCCTTTTACGGCGTAAATGGCCACTTCGCCCGTCTCGAGCCACCGCCCGCGCTGCAACCAGTCCATTGCCTCGGGGTCGTTGAACGCGAGTGCCCAGATGAAGGCAGCCCACTGCGAGCGGGTGATGTCAACGAAGACAGGATTGTCGACCTCGTCGCCGATGAAACCACCGAAGTCGTGATCACCTCCTTCCAGGGCAGTTCCCACGCTGAAGATGCCGCGGGAGCGAGTATACGGCTTGAGCCGTGTGGTCCAATCGCCCGTACGAGACGGGTCGTTCGTTCCAGTCAGGACGATGACGGGTACCTGGAGCGTCAACCAGGAGTTGTCGTCCAGACCAGCTCCACCGCCCGGAGGCGACAGAAGAATGCCCGCCAGAAGGTTTTCCGGCGGCTCAGTGCTGAACCCGTCGATTGCGGCGCCGCACACCGCCTGTGCGCAGTGCGCCCCGAAGGAGTGGCCGGCGAGAATGCACATCTTGCCGAGGGTTTCCACGAATTCGCGGGTCTCCTCGATGCGCGTGGGGTAGTTGGCGAAGCCCTGGGGCAGATCCTCCATCTGGAGGGAGTAGCACTCAATGCCGCGTTCGGCGAGCCAACTTAGGCCAGTGTCGGCGCTCATGGAGCCCTCGCCAGAGCCCTTATCCCACCCGTGGACGAAAACCAGGGTGAACAGGATCTCTTCCTGCGGCACGTAGTGCTGGTAGATGCTTTCGCGCCCAGTCGTTTCGTAGGTCACCTGCTCGGTGCTCACTGCGTATTCCTGGGTTGGGAGGTCAGAGCCGAAAAGCTCCTCTATTGCGCCCACCAAGACGCTATCCACCTCAAATTTTGCCTCGCATGTGGCTCTGGGACGTGGCACCGGACGGATCCGTGGCCGGGCCGGGGATACCGCTGGAGGGAACGGACTTGGCAACGTCGCCGCTGGGGTTCTGCGGCATGGTGCCGATACCGCCGGGCTGGTAGCCCTGGGTCTGCTTTTCCTGGGACATCTTATCTTTTGGCATGGTCTACTTCCTCGTAATCGGCCTCGAGGGCCTCGATGACAGTGGTTTGCTCCACGTGGGGAGGAGCTTCGGAATTGATGGTGATCTCGAACTTGTCCTTGGCTTCTTTCTCGTCCGCCGAGCCCCTGGACATGTGCAGGTTGAGCAGGAGCTTGATCATATCCTTGTCGCCCGCTTCCGCGAGGTTTAAGGCCTGCTTCATCACGTTGTGCATCCTCGGCTGGGCCTGCTCGCGCATAGCCAGCTCGAGAGACTGTTTTAGGAGCGTGATTCGGTTTTTTGCGCCCCTGGGGCGCCCGGCAGGGTTGCCGGATACTCCTTTCGGGAACTGGCCTAGCGCATTGCGCTCAGGCGGGGTACTTTCGCTCATGATTTGCGGTGAGTCATAGTGCAGCGGTGCCCATCGCCTGTGCGGCGAAGATAGGCGTTGCGATTGATCTCCAGGCGGCGTTCCTGGTCTGCGCGCGACCACTCCTCAATTTCCTGAGTAGTTCGTCCGCAGGTTTTGCAGGCAAGGCGCTGGTAATCCAAGTCGCACACCCCCTGGCAGGGGGAAGGTACGGGAGGGCGAGCCATGGGGCTCCTTTGGGAAGAAGGGTCGCCGACGAAGCGGCGGCGGGGAAATGGTGGAGTGAGTTGGGCGAGCGCACGAGGTTGCCTCTTTAGCCCAAATCGCCCCATTGGAGAAACCCGGCGCTGAAAGCCCTCGAGACAGGGCTAGCGCCGGGCAAACCACCTGGTGGGCCCCGGACGGACCCCCGATTGGCGGTCTTTGGAGACGTAACTCCATGGATGGCAACGGAAAACTGGTGCGCCCAGCTTTCCTTGGAAGCTGATATAGTTCGCTACATTCGCAGCTCAGCGAGGTGCTCTTTTCGCTCACTATATAATAGTATATATGCAAAAAATGGCCATTTTCTTTCTCTGGGGTTGCAGAAAATGTCACATTTTCCACTACTCGCCCTGTAAAGGGCTCGCAGAGGCCCGTCAGCCCGTCCCCATGACGGGTAGGGCCGACCCAGCTCGCTTTCAGCGGCCCAAAAAGCCCTGTATAGGGCAATTTTGGCCACTTTCGCTCCCCTGACGGGCCTACTAAGGCCCGCATCACCCCCTTTCTTTCCCCCTCGGAGGGGGAATTTTCGCTCGAGTAGCCAAAAAACCTCCCCCAATCTACGAGAGCAGGTGCGCCTATCAAAACCATTAGTCAACAGGGGGGTACACCCCCGACTGATACTTTCTATGTATCACCGGGCGAAGTGATACCGGCATGATTTTTGCCCGGGCACAGCTGTGCACGCCAGGTCGCACAGGTGCGCTGGGCTACCGTTCGTCGGATTGACTTGACAAAGGGAAAGTAGGCGCGGCACCGCCCACACGCTAGGGGGTAGGGGTATGGGGGTTATAAATCAAGCACTTACAAGAACGCCCGCATTGCGCGGGCGCTCGCTAGCAGGTGCCTGTTAGTAGTCAGAGCCCGACGGCGTGCAGTTCCGTGCAAGGTGTGTGTCAGTCGATCACAAAGCCAGTCGTGTCTTTGCGGGCGCGGCCCTTGGCGCGAAGGATGACCACGGCTCCGGGCGGGTCCAGGAACCGCAGGTCGTGCGCGTCTCCGTCGACGACGTGGCATTCGCCACGCTGGCGCATAGTCTCGCCGGCAGCCCAAGGAAGGGTGCAATCCGCCGTGTAACCTTTACGGGTAACCATTGCCAGCGGGGCATCATGCTCGCGTGCGGCGGCAAAGCACAGTGCGGCGTAGCGCTTAGACGCTTCGGAATAGGACAGCGACAGATGATAGTTAGCGGGGAGGGGCCGGGCGAAGCGCTTCGGCAGTTTGGTGTAATCGTAGAATTGCACGTCAGGAAATAGGTCGAAGATAGTAGCAGCGACACGCGGATCGGGGTGTGAGCTATCGACGGGCACGCGTTCCCACACGATATCGCTTGTTCCGTTGAGACGGGCGGCGGGCACCAGACCGGCGCGCGCGGCCTTGCGGACGAAAGCGTGCAACTCGCGCTCCAACTGACGCATGAACGCGTCGCGATACTCGGCATACAACCGTGTACGGGCTACACGAGCGCGCTGTACGGCGTTGTCCGGCAACTCAGTACCGTGAGGAGCGAAGGTAGCGCCCCCCTTGGCAATGCCGCCCCGGCCGGCAGTGTTGAGACACGCGGCCACGCAGCCAGCGAGTTCGGCCATGGGGCACACGTTGATGCCTGCAGCGGTGAACGGGGCAAGGTACAGGACGGCAGTCATATAGCCCTGCTTCTGTCCCTTTACGGTCTTCGGGTTGGCGTCGATGTTCAGCAGTTTCATGCCACGTCCCCCATCAGTGCGCCGTAAAACTCCTCATCGGCATCGTGTGCGACTTCTTCATCCTCCGGGAAACCGTGATAGCGCAGGGTGCCGGAGTAGCCCAAGCAGGCCCACGAAAAGACAGTGTCAAGGGTGCCGTCATCTTCGAGAGTGATGCTCATGACCGGGCGAAACGCGGCGGCCTCTGCGACAAGCTTGTTGGCGTCTGTGGTCACACTGTTGCGGTACTGGCGTAACCATGCGCCGGTCAGGACCATGGCTTCGATCGCGTCCGTAGAGCCCGAAAGGTGGGCGCGAATGATAGCAACTTTGACCGTGGCTGCCCCGTGTATGAGCAGGGCCTGCCGCACTTGCTCTGCTAAGCGTTGGCGATTCTGTTCGGTGATCATTGTTGGTGCTCCGTTGTAGGTGGCGGGCGTTGTGTCTGTCTACGGTTCCCATTCTACTATGCGCCGGGCCCGCGTCCAATAGCTTATTTCTATCGATGTTGATTTTGCGCAAGATTCTGTGCAACGCGGGCGCGCGACGCTACCACAAGTAGCCGAAATCACCAATAGCTCTAAAACGCTCTGTATGGCCGTCTAAGCGATTTTGGGGCTACCCGGTAGGTAGGCCTAGGTATGGTCAAGAAAATGCCATGCTCATTTTATCAAGGGGTTTTTGAAAATAAATTTGTTGACGGGCTATCTTAGGGTGTGCTACGCGCGTGCGCCCCTGTTTCATATCGAAGGCCCGCGCAGTACACACAAGGCGAGAGAGAAAGAAACCGGAAAATAGGGGTTGACCCGGTGCGCGGTTCCTGTAGGCTTGACTCATGCCCGGCGACCACCCGGGCGGGGGACACACGCGGGACGTCACTGACCCTTAGGCTAAACCGCCAACCGTAGACGGCGTCGGCCGGACCTAGTCCGGAAATCAGTCGGACTCCCGGAGGGACGCCCCACAAGGTGGGCACAATGGGAAGGCGCACCGGCTAGACCGGTGCCGAGCGGGGCCCGAGCGCCCCGCGGTCCGCACCTGACGCTGGTGCGCTGATGAGGCTAAAGCAGGCCGAAACGTGTAGCCCAGGAGAAGCAGCGATGCAAGCATCTACCGAAAAGACGCCTAAAGTGTACTTCTGCTGCCCCAATTGCGGGAGCACAGCTGTGCAGGTGCCCGTGTGGGCCGACCCCAATACCAACGAAGTCGTCGATAGCGACGGCCCCGGCAGCTACTGCTGGTGCGAGCAGTGCTCCTCCTCCGGCCACGACGGAGAGTTCAAGTACCTGGCAGAGCGGGACGACCCCCAGCCCCTCGACATGGAAACAGACTACGACGCGCTCGTAGAAGCTTGGGAGGCGCGTAGCCATGCGTGAACCTGAAACCAAACCGAGGACTACCCCATGATGATATACGCTGCCGTGCTTCTTTCCGGGGGCATCATCTCTGCCGCCGTGATTCGCGCCGGGCGCGATGCGGGGTTGCTATGATGCACAATGCACCCGAAGTGCCTGAGTTTCCCGGCAAGGAATTAGACGAATGGCTCACCACTGAGCCGGAGCCATTCACGGACACGCCCCGCTACGTGGGGCCGCCTCCGCCACCGCTGCGGCATTGGCCGCGACTCGACAAGCCCGAAGATGACATCAATTTTTGAGGACACGAAAATGCACATGATCGACACTGACTCCATCGGCCGCGCTTCTTTCGTCTACAAGGGCCGCAAGGCCTGGCACGGCCTCGGAACCGAGCGCAAAGACAATGACATCCCCGGCTGGACTGTGGACGCCGGGATGGGCTACGACATTCTGCGCGCGCCTGTCAAGGCTACCATAGCGGTACCCGCGTTTGAGGGCGGGGCCGAGCCCACGCGCCGCACCATCGAGTATCCAAAGCAGCACCTGCTGTATCGTTCGGACACGTTCGCGCCCCTGGCGACCGTGGGCGACGGCTACAAGATCGTGCAGCCCGGCGAGGTGTTGGAGTTTTTCGAGGATCTGGTGAGCGCTGCCGGAGACTACGATCTGGAGACTGCCGGCGTACTGGACGGGGGCAGCCGCTACTGGGCGCTAGCACGCTATCGCGAAGCGATGGACTTCGGCGCGGGCGACATTGTCAAGCCGTACCTGCTGCTTGCCACTGGTGTCAACGGTACCGCCACTACTGCTGACCACGTCACGGAGCGCGTGGTGTGCGCCAATACGATGGCCATGGCCCTGGCGGAGGAGTCGACCACGCGCGTCAAGCTGTCGCACCGCTCCACCTTTGCCCCGGACGCTGCCAAGAAGAGGCTCGGCGTAGGCGCCGCAATGCGCCACTTCGCTACTTCGGTTGATGACCTGATCAATACGGCGATGAGCCGGCAGGAGGCCTGCAACGTATTCTGCGAGGCCGTCGCCGAGTACGACGACAAGGGCAACATCAAGAATGACAAGCACATGCGCGCCGTCGTGAAGGACATAATGGATTCCCTGGACAACGGCCCTGGATCGCACTTGGAGACGGCGCGGGGTAGCGCCTGGGGCGCTCTCAACGCGGTAACGCACTACATCGACTACAAGGCCCGGGCCCGCGGCAAGGAGGACGGTGGAGCGCACAATCGCTTCAAGTCGGCGCAGTTCGGCGCAGGCGCCAAGTTCAAAGGCAAGGTGGCCGAGATGCTGCTGGCCGCGTAAACTGTGTTCCCCTTCGTGGCCCCTTCGGGGGCCGCATCACCCCGGAGACTAAAATGACCGACCACCCTACTTACATCTTGCACAAGAATGACAATCCCGCCGCGTACACGCCGCGGCGGGAATTCATGAAGCGACTCGCAGTGTATCTGCCAGCTGCGTCCGCCGGCCTGTCTGGCGATGACTACCGGGCGCTGGCGTGCTTCGTCACGTCTTCGGACGACATCAGCGTTGTGCAGAAAAGCTGCGCTCGCCCTGTGGCGCGCATCCTCCCGTGCAACCGCGCGGTCGGCGGCACCGAGCTTGAGATCGTCACCAACATCGACCACCAGTGCCATACCATTATCTGGGAGGCGCAGCCCAGCATTTCCACGGAGGGCCACACTGTGAGCGAGATTGCGGATGCGGTGTTCCACGCGCTGGACTCCTTCGTGTGGTGGTTCGACAACGACGGGAAACTACTACGATGAGTTACGCAAGGGCAGTTCAAAGGCAAGTTGGAGGATTTGAGCAATGTGGAGATGCAACGAATGCGGGTCTACGCGGGTGGAGTTTGCCTGCCCGGCGTTCTTCCGCGTCAACGATCTGGATAAGCCGGTGCCCTGACTGCGAGCAGGACGTGCGAGCGTCGCACGATCAGCTGGGATCCTGGCGCGGCCGCTGGGACCTGGAGCTGAGGCGGAGCGCATGCGGCAAGATGTACCCGAGGAGTTAGACGATGCACGTGGAACGACTGATGAATGTGGCTCGCGCTCTGCGTGAGGCCAAGAACACGCCGAAGGCGGATAACTTCACCATGACCTACTTCGGCTTTGAGAGTGAGGACCTGGACGAGGAAGGTATCCCGCACGGGTGCGGCACGCCGTGCTGCGCGATAGGCTTCTACGCCGTGCGTGAGGATCTCCAGGATCTTCTACGCCTCAACGCTGATGGAGATCTGGAATACCAACCCGGGCACACGATCACCGGGGACCTGTGGGAGGCTCTCTCCGAGCACTTCGATATCTCGGACGATGACGTCGAGATGCTGTTCGACTCGGACGGCTGCGGCATGGCCGGAGATAACATCGACCAGGCCATCGCTTTCATCGAGAACTTCGCCAGCAAGGGGCAGGCCAATGCGCAAGGGTAAGGGCAGGATACGAATCTGGCGCGTGGAGCACTCCGCGCAGCGCACCGGGCCCTACCACAACCATCGCGGGCTTGCGATGCTGTTCCACGACGAGGCCCGTACGCCCTGCGCACGCCTTAGCGACTTCGCCTTGGAATTTGACCAGGAAATCCACAGCAATTGGATCTTCGGGTTCCGATCGCTGCGCCAGTACGAGAAATGGTGGCCGCCTAGTTTCTGCCGGCCTATGCTGGAAATACTAGACAAGGAGAAAGGCTACGTACTCCGCCGCTACGATCTGCCCGCGAACGGCAACTGGCGGGCTAGCCCTCACCAGGCGGTCTTCCACCCGGACTACCAGGGCACCTGCCTGGTTGAGGAGAGAGGCCTGCTAGACACGCTCGGACACCGCAAGGAGGCTGCACGTGTACTACAATGATTTCGAGCCTGAAGACTGGGTGTACATGTTCGCCCTGGTGCTGGCTATTGTAGCCCTGTGGTACGTAGCTAGCGCGTCAATTCCGACTTCTTAGAGCCTCTACGGAGGCGTAACGCTTCAAAGGAGAAGCACACCATGCCACGCAAAGACATGCTGATACTACCGGAGTCCGTGTCGCCCGAAACCCGGAGCACTGGGGACTTCATGAACAACCTGGGGGCCGCGCTCGCTAACAGGGATCACCGGGGGCGTCGGCTGCGCTCTACACGCTCTTTGGGCAGCAACGCCCTCACCGTGATAGATCCGGACAACTTCCGCCCGGTTGCCAACCTGAAGCCCTGCACAAGTACCCGCACGGGAGGATCCGCCGTCAAGATCATCGCCAACATCTCCAACGTACAGTACCTTTCCGAGTGGATAGCTGCTGACACCAGCATTCCCACGGCCTCGCTGACCATGGGCGAGCTGTGCGATGCCATCCTGGCGCACCTCGATGAGCGGGTGTGCTGGCAGTTCCCCGCAGGAGGTGCCCAGTGATGTTGGCCAAGTTTCACTGCGGGCAGCGCACCGTATTCGAGCGCAATTTCGACGGCTTCAAGTACCTTGTCACGGAGGGCGAAGATGACCTGGGCCTGTTCACGGACTTCGCCGAGGCCGTGCGCTGTGCGATGGGCCCGCGGCCTACTGCCCAGACTGAGGGCCTGGCCTGGTACACCATCGCCCTGGAACAGCGAAGGGGCGTCATCGATGCGCACGACAAGTTGTCGGCGGCTTTGGCCGCCAACGAGCGCCTGCGGGATGCTGTAGCCCTTACCTGGAGCGATACTCCGCCCTCCCTGGACGACGTGGGATCGGACGACCTGGTGGTGTACGCCACCACGGACACCTGCTCGACCCGCTACTACGTGATGCCGGGCGGGGACTGGTTGCCCCACGGTCGCACGGGCAAAAAGCGGCTCTACGCCGTCATACCGGCGCCTGTCCTGGACTCGGCGCAGATCGACGGGACCTAAGGAGACCTCATCATGTTCGTCATGCAAGACACGACAGAAATCGATACCCCCGTACTGAAGGGGAAATACCTCAAGCGCATGCGCAACCTGGTTCGCTGTCTCCGCGAAGCCCCGGAGCCGAGAGCTTTCGACATGGGGCAATTCGGGTGGGACAAGTACGATGAGGAGGTTGACCCCTTACACAAGTGCGGTACGCCCGCATGCGCCCTGGGCCACTACGCTGCGCGACGGGATCTGCAGCGCTCTTTTGTTCTTCGCAAGAACGGGCTAGTGCGGGCTACTTCCGGGGAGGGGCCGCTCGGGGAAGCAGCGCAGCACTTCGGCCTCAGTAGTGAGGAGGTCTACCATCTGTTCGAGTACGACGGGTGCGGGGGGGCGGGCACCGATATTAGCAAAGCCATCGACTACATCGAGTCTTTCATCAACCGGAGAACCTGAGATATGAAACACCTTATTGCCGCGGCCCTGCTGGCCGCTTCTTCTGTGTCCTGGGCCGACATGGACCTGGAAACCTCGTTCGCCGACTGCGTGTCCTGTAGCGACTTCGGGGTTGTCTACACGCTGCTCGAGCACCGTTTCGAGGGCACCTACGATCCGCCCACGCCGGAGGAGTGGCAGGGCCTGGCCATCTCCTACGACAGCGCTACGCTGCGCGTCTACCAGTGCTTCAGCCCCCTCCAGGGCCAGGACAACCCGAACTTCATCTCGGGGTGCAGCCAGCCCTGGTTCGGGAGTCGCGGGATCTTCCGCACGGTATCTGCGGGCGACAGCGTAGACGCCTATGATTTCGATGACCAGTACATCGCCGCCAACCGCACTTTCCCCTTCGGCAACGGCGAACGCTACCACTACCTGGCCGCCGTCCCTACCGAGGTCCCTGCGGGCCAGGCGCCCGAAGCGTGGGCGAAGATCATCGCCTCGGACACCGTGGGCGGGCCGCCTTGGTGCGGCATGCAGGACGACGAGTACCGTCCGTAAGAGGGAGGAGAGCAATGACTGACGGCGCACACGTAACGGGGCCCCCGCGGGTTCCCGTGATACTAGTGCACCGGGAGAAAGGCGGGGGCCCCGATGGGCCCCCGTACTGGGAACGCTCCCTGTGCCTGGCATCCACCCGCCTACCACTGGTCCGAGCGGCCTGCTCGGACGCCGCAGCTACTCCTTTGCTGACTACCATCGCATCCAAGATGGGCTGGGAGATCATCGAGGAGCAGCACATCTACAGCACCCTCAACGGAGAGAAGGACGGCCCCAAATGGAGAACCTAGACGTGTTCCTGGTAGCAGGAACGGTGTACGAGGGCCTACCGCCTACGTACAAGGACGAGAAGGCCCCCGGGCAGTACGAGAAGACAGCGCGCGGTGTGCCCTGGCGCAAGCAGTTCGACGTGGGCATCTCGGGCCCGCCCGTGGTGACCCTGGACGGGGAACGTCTCCGCGAACTGAAGCGGGGCAAGAAGAACTGGGAAGGAGAGCGCTATGGAGACTGAATCACTTGAGGACCAAAGAACCCGGTTAGCAAC
Organism: Myxococcota bacterium; assembly: GCA_030065855.1. Classification (GTDB taxonomy): domain Bacteria; phylum Myxococcota_A; class Polyangia; order JAAYKL01; family JAAYKL01; genus JASJCT01. The sequence continues at coordinate 1,914 of JASJCT010000065.1, read as the reverse complement.
GCGGGTGGCGGCCGCCTTTGCGCGCATCAACACCTGCTACGGCGCGATGGGCAACAGTATTCGCGCGGCGGAGGCTAACTCCGTTACCGTCCTCGACCTCACCCTGGAGAACATCACCGACATCTTCGAGTACGCCGGCAACCTGGAAGAGGCGCTTGATTCCGCTGTGCACTATATTCAGATGCTCCAGGCGATCGACAAGAAACTTGAGGAGGAAAAGAAATGATCCGACTACGCTGGAACCGCCACTCCGTGTTCGTAGGCTACAAGGAGAGTTGGACGCGGGTGTACGTCCTGGGCCTGTGGACGCCCTTTGTGAGGATGCTATGAGCAACATGAGCCCCTGGTTCGGCTTCATCCTGATAGGCATCATGACGCTGTGGCTCATCAAGTCGTTCCTGGACAACCCGCTGCCCGTCATCATTGTCTTGGCCCTAGTGGCCGTCGCCATCGCCGGAGGTGAGGCCTATGGATCTGGACACACTGTACCGCAAGTGCCGCGGTACGATACGCAGGGTGGTCATGGACACGGTCCCCTCCCTGGACGACTGGGAGGTGCGGGACCTGGTCCAGGAGACCTACACGCAGGCCTGCGCCAAGCAGGACCAGTACGACCCTGAGCGGGCCCTGGAGGTCACGTGGCTGGGCGGCATCGCCCGGAACGTGGCCCGGGCCTATCAGCGGGACAAGAAGCGGGGCCCCGAGCTGGAGTTCTACAGCGCAGGGGCGGAGCCAGGCGAATACGATTCGTTCAGGCAGTACTACGACCTCCCCCTCAGGGAGGAGGACGATCTGCCGGCACACGACGACTCCCCGGAGGACGTGTTCTCCGCCATTGAGCAGGTAGAGAAGGCTCTCGAGAGCTTATCGCCCCACCAGTTCCTGGTGGGGCGAATGCTGCTAGTTGATGGCAACTCCCCCGAGGAGGTTGCTGATTCTCTTGGCATTACCAGGCGGGCAGTGGACCTCACTGCCATGCGCATTAGGCAAAAACTATCAGGCGGTTGAGAAAGAAAACCGCCCTTTTTTTCATATATTTAAATTGCGACGACGAGCGGAGTGAACAGCGAACGCTCAGATGAAAGAGCGCCGGACGCTCTGGTTGAGCGGCTCGTCGCTCCGCGAGGAGGAGCAATGGCGTATCGTGACGAAATAGCGCTACTCGGTTCTGACCTTGAAGAAGGTGAGAACCAGTACACCTCCTGCCCGGCGTGCGGGAAGCCCAAGTTCTCCGTGAAGCGAGAGGACGGGCGTATCCTGTATCGATGCTTTCGCAACTCATGCTCCCTCCACGGAGGGGGCGCGCTCCAGGCGAACGGGAGACGGGTGCTGATGGAGCGGCCTCGGCCGCGCAAGCAGAGGATAGCCCCCTACCAGGGGGCCCTGCGCGAACTGACTGAAGAGGAGGAGCAGTTCCTCCGAGAGAAGATCGGGTGGCGCCAGTGGCACCTCCTGCTGGCCAGGCCTCGGTACGCCGAGGAGCAAGAGCGGTTCGCCTTTCCCATTTACTCCCCGATGGGGCGACGTAGGGGATGGGTGCTGCGCTCGTACCTGGGGCGGGAGCCCAAGGCCAAGACCCGGATGGACGTGGAAGAGCCCCACCTGTCGTGGTACACGGGCGGGAGGTCTTCCTCGGTGCTGGTTGTAGAGGACATACCGTCTGCGGTTAGGGCCGCCCGGTACGTGGATGCGGTCGCCATCAACGGGACCGGGTGCGGACCGGACTACATCAACGAGATTGCCGCTCACAAGCGGAACGTGATCTGGGCGCTGGACAACGACGCAACGGGCCAAGCCATAGAGCTTGACCGGCGCTGGGGACTCCTGTTCGATTCGTCCAGGGTGCTCATGCTGGATGAGGACTTCAAGAATATGAGCGAGCCCGCGCTTCGGACAAAACTGGAGGAGATATGA
>JASJCT010000176.1 GCA_030065855.1 Myxococcota bacterium | reverse complement strand
TACCAGTTATCTCACGAAGGCAAACCTCCAGCTTCTTTTTTGATAGGTATTTTTTCGAATCCGCTGAATTACCACTGAACTGTAAAGCAGGATGGTCGGTCCCCCGTGGGGTTTATCCCCACGGTGAAAAACCAAGTAATTCCAAGGTATTCTGCAAGCGGGGATAAACCTCGCAGCTACATTTTAGTCCCAGAAATCGCCGTTTTGCGTTGCAGGGATGCAGATATGGCGCGGCGCCAGGCAGCATACCCGCCGCCATGGTGCTGGGCTTCCATTGCGATCCGAGCCGCCTGTTTTCCAGCATGGGCCAGCTGCCAATCGATCCAGGACCAACGGGGGGAGGTGGATATCAGCCGAGCCCGTCCCCTAACCTGCCGTTTAAGCAGGTTGAGCCGCCTGCGCAGCACATTTTCGGTTGCCATATCCGCGTTGGCCAGGGGGGTCCCTGGTTTTGGTACAAAGGCCTGGGCAGCAATGGCAATCCGCAGGTGGCGGCTCATGTTAACAGTAAGGTCGGCAAAGCGCTGGATATCGTCATCAGACTCACCTGGCAATCCGACCATGGTGTAGACTTTGATGCCCTTAACTCCGGCCGCTCGGGCGATTTCTGTGGCTCGGACGAGATCTCCGTCCGTGAGACCTTTGTGCATTGCCCGGCGCAACGCGTCTGTGCAGCCGTCAGCAGCGAGGGTAAGGGTTCGAAGCCCTCCGCGCACGAGCAACTCGGCGAGCGATGGGGTGAGGCAATCAGCGCGGATACTCGATAAGGAGACCCGGCGCCCAGACGCGACAATGGCTGCCACGAGGGGCTCGATCTCTGGATGATCTGTCACCGCGGCACCAACCAGGCCAACGCCAGGGGCTTGATCTGGAATCGCAGCCAAGATGCGATCGATCGGCACTGGGCGAAAGGGCATGGCATGGTGGGATCTACCGGACATAACGCAAAAGGCGCATCCGCGCTTGCACCCGCGGGTGGCTTCCACCAAAAAAAGCCCCTTGAGCTCGGCGAGCGGCGACCAGGTGGCAGCTAGGGCAGGAAGTGCCTGTGCAGTTGCTGGGCAAAACGCTGGAGGACTGGGGGTTTCAGCCGGTATCCAGGCAACCGGGCAGTGCGCGGCCACTGCCGCCAGCAGGTCTTGTTTGCTCCTATTCCCAACGATGGCAGCGCCCAACGGGGCGATTGCAGTTTCGGCCTCGCCCACGATCACGCAATCGGCCAGGGGTGAGACGAGTTTGGGATCCAAGTAGGTCAGGGGGCCGCCGATAAACACAGGCGGATCTTGGGGACCGCGATCCACAGCCAGGGGGCTTAGATGTGCGCCTTTGAGCAGTGTGACAATGCCCATCAGCTCTGTTTCGCAGGAGATCGAAAAAGCAATCGCCCGGGCCTGGGCCACTGGGTACCCGGTCTCCAACGACCGCAGGGGTGGACGGACCTCACTGTCAGGGGGCAAGAAAAAGCGCGTGCAGGAGAGACCGGGAATTTGATTGAGCAGCCGATACACCGTCTGGAACCCCAGGGAGGAAACACCTACCCCATAGGGTGCTGGATAGCCGATAGCCACGACAGACGCGGCTTCTTTGCGAATGGTCCCCACTTCCTCTGAGAGGATTCGCTGCTCAATGCCCCTTGCGTATCTCCGCTTCCGTGCCACGCGCTGTGGAGTATAGCACCGAATGAAATATTTGACCGGTCATATCAGTCTAACACCCAGGGAAAACAGGGTTGCACTGGGAAGGAATCCATTGGATATTGTCGTCTAGAAAAAAATCAAACCACAACGGGGAGCGGCTAGATGAGCAAAACTGACACCACTAAAAAACAGGCGACAGTAACGAGACGGCGCTTTCTCAAAGCGTCAGGAACCATGGCTGCCTTGGCCGGCGGTGCTGTGGCTGGATGCGGTGCGGCATCGACACCCCAACCAGCTGCTGATCAGGCCCCGCCACCCTCTGAGGCAGGCCCCCAAGGGGACGTCGCAACGACCGGGCAAGAGGCGCCAGCAAGGGGCATTACCCGATTTCGAACACTCGGGCGAACTGGATTTGAAGTATCTGATATCAGCATGGGGTGTGGTCGTATCTCTGAGGCCAACGTCGTGCGATTCGCTTACGACCAAGGCGTGAATTTCTTTGATGTGGCAGAGAGCTACGGCAACGGGGATTCAGAGCGGAGGATCGGCGAAGCCATGCCCCACATGGATCGGGAGAAAATTTTCATCGTCACCAAGCTAAAAATCGAAGAAACAGACACTGAGCAAACCATACGAGATCGCTTTGGCAAATGCTTGGAGAGGTTAAAAACAGAATACGTAGATGCGCTCTATCCCCACGCAGTGTCCGACTTAAAGCAGCTGAGCCACCCTGGGTTTCACAGCGCTGTCGACCGCCTGAAAAAAGAGGGGCGGCTCAAGCACGCGGGCATCTCGTGCCACGGCCCGCGGGAGCCAAATCTGCCCAGCATGTCGGAAATATTGCTAAAAGCCGTCGATGACGGGCGGTTTGACCTCATGCTGCTCGTCTACAACTTTCTCAAGCCTGAAGAAGGGGAGCAGGTTCTCAAGGCCTGTAAAGAAAAGAATATCGGCACCACCGGCATGAAGGCCTATGCAGGCAGGATCGAACTGGATCCCTTTGACCCAGACAACCCCAGCGACGAATTCAAGGCCTGGATCGAAGCCTTGATGGAGCGGCGGCACATGACCCGGAAGCAAGCGGTCGCAGCGATTCAAGAGCGGATGAAAGCGGCCGAGGAAGAACTCACCAAGAACCGTCCAGCTGTGGATGCGTTTCGCGCCAAGTACGGGCTGGACACTCAAAAGGAGCTAGACAAGGCGAGCGTGAAGTGGGTGCTTAACAACCCGGATATGCATACTGTTTGCGTGGCCATGCCGACCTTTGACGAGGTCGATCAATTCATCCCCCTTTCAGGGAAGGAATTGACAGCACAGGCTGCAGCCCTGCTACGGGATTACGAGATGGCGTTTGGCAACCGATATTGCCGCCATGGCTGTACGGAATGCACTGTCCGCTGTCCCCACGGCGTTCCCGTGAGCACGGTCATGCGGTATTTGTACTACTTTTCCCGTCAGGGTCGGGAAAAATTGGCCATGAAAAAGTACGCTGATCTCGGTGCCCTGGGCGGCGTGGCGTGTTACACCTGCGACGCACCCTGCCTAGGCAGTTGCCCCTATGGTGTGCAGATTCAGGCCAGCCTGACCAAGGCCCACAGCATGCTCACCCTGGCCTAGCAGAACAGGGAATGCCATGATTTCAAAGATCGTCATAGCCGCGGCAATACTGGCAAGTATTGCCAATAATGCAGTGGCTGCTGCCGCGCCTAAGCTCCCGGGTTGGAAAAAAGCCGGTGCCCAAGCGGTCTACACGCCTCAAAATGTGTGGAATGCCATCAATGGTGCGGCTGAACTTCATATGGATTACGGGTTCGAGGGCCTAAGCGTTCAAAAATACGAACGGGAAGGCGCGCGCATTGATCTGGAAATTTTTGACCAGGGCACCCCGATAAACGCGTTTGGCATCTTCAGGCGGGAGCGCGCCCCAAAGGCGAGATCCATACCTGCAGGTGCGGAGGCGGCGTTTTCAGCACCGTATGGCTGTACGGCGTTTAAAGATAGGTTTTACCTTAGGGTGCGTTCCATCCAAGGGGAGCTCACCCAACCCGTATGCCTTGAAATACTTACCACCACTGCAAAGGCCCTGAAGGGCTCAAACGACCCGCCAAAAGCACTCGCTGATCTGCCCCAGGCGCATCGCGTCAAGGGCTCAGAAGGATTCACTGGCCGCAATTACTTGGGTCTCTCAGATCTGTCCGGCGTTCTTCACGCCGAGTACAACCGAGATGGCACCACCTCATACGAGCTATTTGTGTTGGACGCCAGCCGTCAGTCCATCAATGAGACATGGCAGCATCTACGAAGCAAATGGAGCCCCACCAAAATAGGCGCGCTCAACGGGCTCTTTCGCGAGATTCCCTACCGCGGGCCGGTTGTGGTGGTGCAGATCGAGGATAAAATCTGGGGGCTCACCTACAAGGGAAAGCTGGCGCGTGGACGTAAGCTGCTCGAAGCGGCCATTGCAAGCATGAACCCCGCGTCAGACTAATATTTCAGCTAAGAGCCTGTCTCAGTAGGCCGGACCGAACACCAAATCTCTGATAAGGGGCGTGTGGCTGGTAGGATAGATTCTTGCGATTATAAGGGGCGTGTGGCTGGGTAGGATAGGTTCTTGCGATTACAAGACAAGGAGGCGCGCTGCCACGCCAACGAGACTTCTCATCAGTGACGGGCGCCCTACGGTGTCGCATCCACAGCCACTTTTGTCCTGATCTCCATTGGTATTATCGCCATCTGCATCCGAGTCACTGTCCGCATCCGAGTCACTGTCTGCATCCGAATCGCTGTCTGCATCCGAGTCACTGTCTGAATCCGAGTCACTGTCCGCGTCGGCGTCTCCCACCGCTATCGCAAATACCTGCTCTGTCGGCGCTTCGACAATGGCATCCGATACTGCGAGCGTGACATCATGTGCACCGATATCTGCCTGACCTGGCGTACCGCTTAGCACACCTGTGCCGTCTTCGTTATCGGTCAAGGAGAGCCAATCCGGTAGGTCAGGCGAGGTGAACACCAGGGGATCGCCGTCTGGATCCGTGGCCGTAATTTCGTAGACGTATGCTTCGTCAACCATTCCTTCGGTCACAGGCTCGGAAGTGAACTCGGGGAGACCATTTGCTACAATTTCAAACACTTCGTCGCTTTCGTCTATGATTTCTTCATTTTCTACACAGATCACGCGAACGGTAAAATCAGTCCCGCCGTCAAAGTCTTGGGCCACATCCCACTGAAATGTTCCGGTGTTGTCCAGGTTATCGGCGAGGACCTTTTCGACAACGCCGCCCCGGAGCAACTCGATGCGTATGTTTGATTCGAGCACTGTTTGCCAGCTGATGTCGTAGCTCATTCCCTGGCGCCATGCCTCACCACCGTTGGGGATGAGTACGGTTACTGTCGGTGAGACCTGTATTTCACCCTCGTAGGGTCGTATCCCAAAGCCCGTGGCCGTCAGATAGAGCACCCCGAGTTCCTCAGGTGTAACGGTAAACGTCGCCTCTCCGGTCGGCCCGGTCTGCTGTACCTGATGTACGTTGAGGTCAGGGCCGTACAGACATACGGTAACGTCTTCAACACCTGTTTGTACGGTTAGCTCGGTCTCAGTCCCGGGCGGAACAGCTGCTGGGTGATCGATCACGAGGTCAATGGGCTGCAACAACTGGACATAGGCCTCGGGATCGCCAAAGAGATGGTAAGTTCGACTGTGAAACTCAGACTGGCTCGAGCTGCCGTATTGATCGTACAGCCACATCCGACCAAAATTGAACATCCCGCCCAAGCGCTTTCCCTCTCCTTCTACGCCAATAGATGTCTCAGGCAAATCTTGAACCCAATCCGGGTCGGTAGATTGGTTGTGCCACTCGCGCCAGTCCGCTAGTAATCCGATAAGCAATCCGTGTGCCAGCCAATCGTTGGGGCCAGATTGGGTCACCTTGGTCGCGCCGATAAATCCATATGCCCCCCCATTGGGATGGGTCAGCCATGCCTTGGCAAAGTTGTTATCCTTGTGGTACGAGCCGCTGAGACAGTTGTTGGATAACACAAAGGGCCGATTCTTGCCGTTGTTCAGGTCGTCCACATTTCCCGAGTTATAAGGAGGATCCGCCCACCCCCGCGTGTAGCCGTGGTCCCGGTGCTGCACAATGCATGTGCCTTCATTTATCGCGTCAGTGATACGATTTGTGGCTTGTGAGTACCCGATGAATCGATCGTATACCCGGCTCCCGATATACCGATCATCTCCTGATGCCCCGGCCCAGAGCACTGACCAAGATCCGGTGTTCCATCGGCCGTTCTCATCCACATCGTCCGGGTTGACCATCGCATGGGTCACGTCGTAGTCAATGCCGCCAGGGTCGTTCTCGAAATAGGTAATGATTGAATCAGCTGTCTCGCAGAACAGCCGGTCCGCCACATTGTTGGACCCGCCCTCGTTGTCTTGAATCTGACCGGCGATGACTACCTTTTGGTACACATCGTCTGTCGGCGGGGTCCGGTCCTGGTCCATGACTTTCTCTAGCATGCTGGTTAGCTCGTCGTCGTCATCAGCAGGGAGGCGGCCGACAAACGCGTCCGGCAGAAAGTCAGACGTGGTCCTCAGGGCAAAGGCCAGATCAGAAGGCGCATCACTGTAATAGTGAGTGGCCACGCCCCCATCCCGGTAGTGCATACCGAGGATCAGTATATACGTCGGGTATTCTTCGTCAGGAAGGCCCCGGAGGTAATCCGTGATATCCCCGGTCGACGGCTCACCACTGCTGTCAATGTCACTGGTCTTGACCTGGACAACCCGGTTTCCCTTTCTCTGTTTCCAATCGATGAATTCTTCTAACTTAGCGTTGTCCTCAAATTGGTCGTTCATCAGTACCATGTACAACGGCGGATCCTCTCGGTCTTCAACCAGGGGCCGCGCTCCAATGAGGCCTTGGGTCATGACCCGGTCGTAAACTGGACTGGAAAGTCCGCTTGGATCTCGCTGGATGTTGCCAGCAGCAGCAGGAGAGAACGCAACCTCTATCTCCAGCTCGCTGTGGACGCGCAGCTTGCCCCGTACTGGATTGTATTGAATCGGCATGACCATAATATGCAAAATCCGATGGTCGCGCATCCAAACTTCTTTTACTTCGGTGATGAGATTTTGAGGCGCAAATACATCCACCGCGTACGCCGCAAGGTCCATTGTAAATGGCGGGGGCGGGTCGTCCTCAAAAAAGAGCGGCTGGGACGGCCAAACCGTCGATACTGCTGATTCTGACTGCCGCGTTTTTTGTACTTTAACGTTGTAGTCAACGTCATAGGGAATCTCTAAGAAGACGTTTTTCATTGGCAGCAATGGACGCCCTGGATCCCTATAGTTTACCCAGCTCGGGATACTGATCTCGCTGAACGGCTGGGCCGCTTGTTCTCGAGATTGATTCAAATATCCGGGAATGGCGATATGGATGGCATAGCCCTCAGCAGCAGCAGGCATTAAGGGCTCGGCCGTTATCACCGGGTTCACCCCAGATACCCCGTTGTTCGAAACTGCCGTGGGTGTCCAGCCTTCTAGGAACGGCGTGGTTTGAGTATCACCGTGGGAAGACTGTGTCGCATCGGCATTGCCCGGTGCCGCTTGGATGCTGGTATCTGCGCTGGGCCAGATCCAAACAGCCACCATAAAACACAATCCCCAAATGCGGTACTTGGCTTGCTGACTCATGAAAGACCTCCTTAAATAGCCGCTAGTGAGAACGAATAAATATCCTCTCTCTTGGGGATTCTATATTATTTCAAAACATAATTAAACGGAAAAGATGAAAAAGATGTGGTCTAATGTTAACTACTAATGAATGAAAAACTATTCTAAACAAATAATTCAAACAAAATTTTATAAAAAACGGACAATTGATAATTTTCGGATAACAATTGCATTAAGAACTATCTAGTGTCCATCCTGGAAACCTCTCCCCCTAACCCCCTCTCCGATACGGAAAGGGGGCATCGATACTAAATAATCCAATAATTCAGGGTGGTTTCGCCTCCCCCTTCCCTCGTAGGGACAATGGCATTCGGTTAAGGGCAAATGTCGCGATTTTTGCTATTTTTATGCCGGGTAAAGGATCTCCCCCTTGAAAAAGGGGGTTAGGGGGATTTTGACACGTCCAATCGAATTTTACCTTTGAAAACAATTGCT
>JASJCT010000063.1 GCA_030065855.1 Myxococcota bacterium | reverse complement strand
CAAACCACAACCGTTTTTTTAGAATCTCGGAAACCAGAGGAACTAAATGCAAAAAAAACAAACCAAATATTCTAATATTTTTCAACCCTTATCAAAATGAAACCATTATTGGCCGGTTAAGATGGAAACCATTCTCAGGTGGCGACCGAGAAGAGGGGTACAAACCTTCAACCGGCCACAAGGGGCCAAAGGATGGACATCATGTTGTCAAAGAGAATTTACAAAAAAGTCAAATTTTCCCAACAGGTAGCAGCATCCATTGAGGAGCACATTCCCTTGATTGCTAGCGGAACTACCCAGATGCTAGGAGAGCAAGTGGGGACGGGGTTTCAGCTGATACTTGAGGCGCTTGGGGGCCAATTGAGGCAGGCATCAGCGGCGATGGTAACCGCTGCCCATAACCACGCGTTCGAATTGCGGGATAATCCCAAGCTGCGCGCCCGGCGGGACAATTTTGCCAGAAAAGGGGCTGCGTTGCTTGTTAGGATTCGCCAAATGGCCAAAGCGCTTCAGGGAGATGCGTATACTGAAGAGCTCGGGTTCAAGGGGCCCACGCCTAAAGATCCGACTAGGGTATTGTCAATACTTGAAACAGTGCTCATTAATCTGCGCGTTACTGGGACGGATCAATTGTTTGATATGAGTAAATGGATCCCTGAACTCGAAGAAATCTCAAATGGTTTAAGAATAGCACTTCCATTGGTTGCCAAAGCGGAAAGGGAAGCCGAGACATCCCGTCGCAAGTTAAGGAAAGCAATTGAGGCATTTGATAGGATCCACGATCTGGCATCGGAAATAACTGGTGCTTTGTTAGCAGCCATAGGCGAGCCCGAACTAGCTGGGAAAGTCAGGCCATCCAGGCGGAAAACCAATAAAACAGCTCGGGCTGCAACCAAGGAACCCAAGGTGTCTAAGGATCAGATACCCATTGCCGCTGTAGAGCAAGCCGCCATAACAACCGCCGCCTAAGCCGCTAGGCCTGCCCGGTCTATCAACCCTGCATTGCTTTTTGTAACTCGGCTTGTACTTCGTCGGTGAGGGCGTTGATCCTGTCTGCCCCGGCACCGCCCATCATGGCGTCCACGATGGTGCGCAATGGGCGCTGACCCTGGGGCATTTCCACCAGGCCGACAATAGCGTCGGCCACGTCTTGCGGATCAGGGGCGCCCTCGCTCTGCAAACGTTCCATCATTCCGCTCCACATTTTTTCCGGCATGTCAGCCAACTCGCCGTAGGTCGAGACGCGTTCCTGGTCCCCTGGCGGCAGCATGCTCGCACCAAAGTTGGTGCCATACGCACCTGGCTCGACAATGGCCACGTCGATGCCGAAATCAGCCAATTCATAGCGATAACTCTCGACCAATCCCTCCAAGGCATACTTGCTGGCTGTGTAGGGCGCGGTAAAGGGCATCACCACTCGGCCGAGGATGCTGGAGATGTGAAGGAGCAGTCCTGTCTTTCGCTCGCGTAAGTGCGGCAAGACAGCCCGGTTGACCCGATGCACGCCGAACAGATTTACGCCAAATACCTTGCCGAACTGATCTTCGCTAAATCCCTCAGCCCATCCGCCAGCGCCAATGCCCGCGTTATTGATTACCACGTCAATGCCGCCCTCGAGCTCAATGGCCCGCTGGACAGCGGCATCTATGGTATCGCTGCTCAGCACATCCAGCTCCAGGACGTGGATTTTGCCGGGTGTGTCCTCGGAAAAACGGGCGAGCGCTTTGGCTGCCGATGCATTTTTATCAGTCACCCCCCGCATGGTTGCAAACACCACATGTCCGTTTCGGGCCAAGCTTTTGCTAGTCAGTAGGCCAAAGCCATGGCTGGCACCTGTAATGAGTACTCTTTGGGTTGTCATTGGTTTCCTCCGTACGGTTTGATTGTCCATTCAATCCATCTTCAAACCAGGAGTCACCAACACGCGGATCGTTACGAAGATTTTTAGTAGGTAAATCTCAACTTGGCATAGTAAAAGGCGCCGCCAATGCCCATCTGTACCGCATCCCAAAGACCACCGGTCTCGGTCTCAATGGAAATCGCGCCGGTGTCCGGGTCTGTGAACGTCTGTTGGGTGGGATACGCATTGAAGAGATTCTCAACACCGACCTTGAGAGCCCAGTTGTCGCTGATATCCCACCCTGCGGCAACATCGAGCACGAATGCGGGGTCGTACACGTCTTCTTCATCGATCCAGTCGACCAAGACGACCTCGTCAAAGATAACACCGCGTACGAAAAAGTTGATCATCTTGAACGCGTAGTCGAGAGTGATGTTCATCTTGAAGCCCGGTGCAGAGGCCAAGAGGAATGCCTGATCCCGCGGGCCAAAATAGATGTCCTCTTTGCCCTCCAATCCAGGGTGCGTCCTGATGTCCTTTAGCTCCATGTGATTGAAGTTGAGGGCAGCAGAGGCGAGGAGGTTGTGATCCTGGCCAAAAGTGAACAACGATGACAAAATAACGTCGACCCCCAGTGTTTCCGTATCAAGGGCGTTGGTAAAAAACTGGGCCCTGCCCACATTTAGCGCCTGTAGTTGCAGTCCGATATCCGGGTCAGTATCTTCGAAGGCACCGGTTAAGACGATGCGATCCTTGATATTCACATAATACCCATCCACGGTCAGGCTGACACCAGCCAGACGCGCAACAAAGCCGACACTCGCGTTCAGCGACTTCTCTTCTTCCAAGGCTGGGATGCCAAGGGCGCGTGTGATGGGGCTGTTGTTCTTGGCGATGATGGAGTCCACCGCCTGGCCCGAGACAAATTCCGTGAATACGGTGTTGTAGTGAAGCTGTGCCAGGGACGGGGCCCTGAATCCCGTGCTGACAGATCCCCGCATGGCGAGCATGATGCGGTCGTAGTCATTATATATGGTCCATCTAGAGGCGAGCTTGCCGTCCAGCGTATTGCCAAAGTCACTGTAGTGCTCGGCCCGACCGGCAACTCCCAGCATGAGGACATCTTCGACAAAGTCGACCTCGGTATCCACATACACCGCGATGTTGGTGCGGGATTCATCTACTTCGTTAGATGGTCTAAACCCTGGAAAACCCTGAGAACCCGCTGGCACGCCCAGTGGGTCAGTCTCTATGATAGTTCCGTCAGGTCCAACAGTTTCTATGAGGTTGTAATTTTGATAAGAACCCTCTTCACCGGCAAATATTTGGTAGTTATCGATGCGGTGTTCTGCACCGAACGCGACATTGAACCCATCAAAGGGCATTTCGAAAAGCCTGGTAAAATGGATGCCAGTGGTGTTCTGACTGAACTGGTGGCCGCCTGCGTCGAATCTCGTTGGGGAGCCCGGTCCAAGGGTTGCGTTGAGCGTGCCGTCGATAATGTAGTGAAACCGGTTGAGGCCAAAGGTATTGTCAAAATCAATGGTCCATTTGGCGAGTTTCGTCCTGACGCCAGCCGAAATGGAGGGATCGAAAATACGAGACGTGATGTGGGGATCAAATCCATTGGGGTATATCTCTGGGACGTTGTTGTCTCCGTCCGGATCTCGCGACCAGGCATAGGCATCTGTGTGCCGATAGTTAAATCCGCCAAAGGTGTAAAAATCGGTGTGCTTAAAAATAGGGACCTCGGCGTTGAAAAACGCATTGAAGTTCGTCCCCTCTGCATCGCCATACTGACGCCTATAAATGCCGAAATTCATATCCGGGTCTGCCGGGCGATTGGTGCGCTCCCGCGTCAGGTAATCCATCGTCAGATTGAGGAAGCCGTCGTCTTTGATTTTTATGCCGTAGTTGCCGTTGACCTGAAGTGTTTCCCCGTCAATTTTTTTGCCTCTTTTGGCGTCGTACTTCTTTGGGGGCCGCGCGTTTCTAAATCCGCCGTTTACATTGGCAGTGAATTTTTCAACATCCTCCTTTAAGACGATATTGATGACGCCTGCGATTGCATCAGAACCGTACTGGGCACTGGCACCATCCCTCAAAATCTCGATACGCTCAATCGCTGCGATGGGAATGGCATTGAGGTCGGTTCCGGTATTTCCCCGTCCCCGGGTGCCGAAGATATTGATGAGAGAAGATTGGTGCCTGCGTTTTCCATTGATAAGCACCAGGGTCTGGTCTGGCCCAAGTCCGCGAAGGGTGGCTGGGTCGATGTGATCTGCGCCATCGGCACCGGTTTGGCGATTGGCGTTAAAAGAAGGGGCAACGTATTGCAAGAGCTGGTTCATATCCAATTGTCCAACAGCATCCGCGACTGTATCTATCTCCAAAAAATCTACCGCTACTGGAGATTCAATCACTGATCGGTCTTGTATCCGCCGGGAACCGACAATAATAATCTCCTCCACGTCCTCCTCTTCTGCGGGAGGTGTTGCGGTGTCTGCCACGTCCCCTTGGTCCTCTTTTTCCGGGGTACCTTCACTCGCTGGGTCCTGTGTCGCATCTGCTGAGCCATCGTCGACGTTGGCATCATCAGGTGCAGGCACTTCCTTTGATGGTGCGTCTGTCTTTGGTTCTGTGGTTGCATCACCATCGGGTTGGGTCGGCGTCCCAGAAGGCGCATCAGGTTCTGACGGTTTATTTTCCTTGCCCCCCTGGTCACCTTCAGTTGATGGTGGATCTTGCTGTTTAGATTGGCCTTCTTCTGCTGTTGGCGCTGCTGTCTCTGGCGCATCTTGGGTTGATTGTGCAAAGGCCGCACTGGAGATAAGCACTGCCAAAAAGATAACTTTGCACTTACGTGCTGCGTTGTGACGACTCATGGGCTCCTCCTGGGTGATGACTGCCGGCGATGTTGCCGTATCCAACCGATTGACGCGATGTATGTGCGTCGTCCGAATCTTTCAGTAATTGGGCAGATAAACTACACGGTTTTGGATTTTGAGTAAACCCTAGAAGGTGAGTGATATCTATTTCGCTAACGGCCATCCCGAATTGGCCTTTTTAGCGCCTGTGTCCGGGTAATCCCAAGAGATTAATACAGATAGGTTTTAAAAACGGCGCTGTTGCGAACACAAATGGGTTGCATCTCTGGACATTGGGCCGCCCGGTGTTAACCTAATAGATAGGTGAACCGCTCGGCTTTCCCTCCTTTCACCGGGCGGCGGGCCCCGTGCCCCCCGGGGCCCGACCTTTTTTGTCACTTATACATGCGACCCATTCAAGAAAAAATTAAGGCATAGGTCAAAAAACACCTGCTCATAGGGACATGGTGCTCGTATTTTTAGAGTAATATCAATTGGATAAGAATTTCAAACAGTTATGAAAATATGTATAATCGATGGATGCCTTTGGATGCAATAATCCGCTGCTTATACGCTCCACACCGTGTGGAACGATTCCTCTTTCGATGCGTCAAATTAACTGGGGTGTGGCACGGAGTAGGCGTTGGCTAGGCGTATCGGCATATTTCTGCTCGCACTCATTGCAGTGCTGGGGCTTATCACTGGGGCTGTCTTGGTCT
Organism: Myxococcota bacterium; assembly: GCA_030065855.1. Taxonomy (GTDB): domain Bacteria; phylum Myxococcota_A; class Polyangia; order JAAYKL01; family JAAYKL01; genus JASJCT01. The sequence continues at coordinate 37,863 of JASJCT010000063.1, read as the reverse complement.
GGGCCACGTCTCAATCCGGTTCCCAGGCTATTTCTCAAAAGCTGCGCCATCAGCTACGGCGGGATCTCGGCATCGATGTATCGTTTGATAACATCGATTTCAGCATCCTCCCCCCCCGTATTGGCATCAGTGCGATCAAAGCAGCAGATGAAAAGAACCGCATCGCCTGTTCAATTGATGAAGCCGAGTTCGCCCCCCGACCGCTCGACCTCGTTCAGGGTATTTTGAGCATCGAAGAGGTATATGTCGGATCACCCAACTGTCAGATTCGCCTATCCGAGGCCGAGGTACAGCAGTTTACTGCATTGCAAAGCAAGACCTCAGATGCCGATGGGAAGGGGAAGTTCGATTTGGACCAGCTACCGGACTTTGACGTATTTGCCATCAGCAATGGTCACCTCCAAATCCATATCCGAGATCCCAACCGCGTTGGAGACCTCAACCTCGATGTGGACGGATTTGGCCTTGATGTCACCGGGGGCGAGGCGAGCATTGAGGTCCGCGTTCTGATCGAAGCTGCGACTGGCAAATGGAACAAGGGTGAGGATAGGTTAGCAGAATCACTTCAAACACTGCGGGCCCGGTTTGCCATCGCCCAACGCGCGATCGAGGTTCGACATTTGGACGCGGTGGTAGCTGGGGCAAATATCGGTGTTCGGAATGCGCGTATCCCCATGTCTTTTGACGAACGCGGACCTGATGTGGCTGATCTTTCCATTGCCGTCCCCTTGGAGCTTTTTGATCGGTTGCCCGTGGACGTACCGAAAATGACAGGCACGGCAGCGTTCCTCGGTCGTCTATCCATGCCCAAAGATGAAACAGGGGCATTGCGAGTCGCAGCGCAGGGTCGGGTTACGCTCGACGACACCAGTATCGATGATTTCATTGTCGGTGGGTTAAAAGGTGAGGTCTCCCTGTCACCCCAAGGCGTGACATTTAGGGGAACCGAAATTGTCACAGCACAAGGCCGCCTGAACCTTTCGGGCAATATTGCATTCGACGAAAAGCTCACGACAAGGCTCGATGCGCATCTCAGCGGTATTGAACTCGCTCATCTCCTCGAGCAGGTAAAGGTGCCTGGGGCGTACGTCACTCAAAAAATGACCGGACCAGTCAAGCTCAAGGGTCAGCTAACCCCCTTGCGTCTCGATGGCACAGCGCAGATAGAGGTTGCCGATCACACAGTGCTTCTCGACAGCTTTCGCGCCCCCAAACCAGAGGTGGCCCTGTACATTCCACGGGTGTCTGTGAAAGGGCCGGTAACGATAACCGATCGCTACGTTGCCGGGCAGGGACTTAACGTGCTGGCAGGTGCGACCACTGTAGCCGTCGATATGAGGATGAACTACGACGAGACATGGCGCTTACTCGCCACATCACCGGATTTGCATTTGGATGATTTAAAAGAAATAGTTGGCTTCGACGTCGGCGGACACGGCCCGGTCACGTGTCTTATTACAGGCCTATTATCTGACCCAAAGATTACCGGATCCGGCGCGTTTGAGGGGTTTGTTTTTGAAGGGTTGGCGTTTAAAAGCGCCAGCACTGACGTTCATTTTCAAGGCACCGTACTCTCTTTTAATGATCTCATTGCAAAACTGGCCCAGAGCCGTGCCTCGGCTGATGAGCTAACCCTCGATTTCGATGCACCCGGCGGGTTGAATGTGGCAACGCGCATTAAAGCAAACCGGGTGGCCGTGGAAGACTTGGTAAGTCTGTTCCGCATCGACACGCGGCCGTTCGGATCTCCAACGGGCCAGCTGGTTGGAGAGGTCGAGATCAACTATGCCATTGATCCTGAAAAACTATTGCTAAACGCGGACTTGACACACAACGCCCTAACCATTTTTGGGGAATCCTTTGGTCCGGATGCGCTTCGCCTGAGCTGGGATACGGGCCATTTGACCGTGACTGAGTTCGGACTGCCAAAGGGAACGGGCACAATCTCCATTACCGGCGGGATACTTCCTGATCGCAGCTTGAAGTTTATTGGTGTTGCAACAGGTATCACATCAGAGGCGATCGACAACCCGGTCTTTCAAAAGCTCGGTATTCAAACAACTGGTCAGGCATTTGTGATCGCAGAGGGCAGCCTGGACCACCCAATCGGGTCGGCCAATATTAGACTCGGAGAGCTTCGCCACGCCGGGGTTCGGTATGGCTCCAGCACGGTGACGTTCAGGCTCAACGGCGCCCAGATTACGGGTCGCGGTAAATTGGCAGGGGATATAGCCACCCTGGAGCACGCTGGGCTCAATCTCGACACGAAGGAGTTCGGTATCGAGGCGTTTATCAGCAGTATGAATGTGCTTCCGATCCTTAGTGTCGACACCTATGAACACCGTGCCTCCCTTCGGCTCACCGGGGAGGCGGCGCTCAATGGGAGGCTCGATAAAAAACCGGATCTGACGGGCCACGCGGCCATGAACCGGGTCAGCATGGTGTTCAATAAGGTCTCCTTTGAGGCAACGCGTCCCCTCCTTGTCGACGTGGACCAGAGTCAGTTTCGCATCCAGCGCACCCGTTTTTCAGGTAGAGATGTGGTCTTTGACATTGGCGGCACTTTTGGACTTGAGCGCATGAACCTCAAGGTGAGCGGCCTGGCCAGGCTCGATCAGGCGAGCGATCTCGTGAGCGGTATTACCCGGTCCCAAGGCACGCTGCAATTCGCCGTGAAAGTGCGGGGCAAATATCCGACCCCTGCCCTTAGCGGCGAGGCAAATCTCAAGGACGGTTCCCTGAATATCGAAGATTTTCCATATCCCATTCGCGAAATCCAAGGCCAAGTGGCCCTGAATCCCCAGTCCATTCGCTTTAGTGGCTTTACCGGGAATTGCGCTGGCGGCGTCCTCAGCGGGGGCGGAGAACTCAGATTGTCAAAGGGGCGTATCTCCGATTACCAATTTAGAATGAATATGTCCGATTTAGAGCTGGCTCTTTTAGATGACTTAACATTTCGGGCATCTACGACGAAAAACGGTCTCATGCTGAACCCGTCTGAAAAGGGGAGCTTGCCAATGATCACCGGTGATATCGAGATCCGCAATTTGAAATATGCCCAAGATATCCGCGTGATGGAGCTCTCTGATCTCAATGTGGAGCGGCTGTCTGGAAAACGTACAAGGCCGTCCCGACCAAAGCTTATTGACGAAAATAAGGATAAATTTGCATTTGATATACGGCTGCATGGCAACCGGAATTTGGAGGCCCGCAACAATATTTTTGACATGGGCCTCGTTATCGATGATGTTGAAAAGCCACTTCGCCTCGTTGGCACCAACCAGACCTTTGGTTTTTTAGGTCGCGTGCTGGGGAGACGCGGGCATGTACGATTTGCTGGAAAGCGGTTTGATATTCAGTATGCTTCTATTGATTTTAATGACCCGCTCAGACCGGAAAATCCCAACTTCCAAGTGACCGCCGACGGACAGGTGCGGGATTGGAAGATTACCATGACCGCGGAGGGAACGGTCGATGAGTACGAGCTCAAATTTGCTTCACAGCCGTATCTGGCCAAGGAAGACATTGTTTTTGTCATTTTTACAGGCCTGACGCGCGCGGAACACAGCCAATTCGGAGGCACCGGCATGAGCCTCGGCGCTCCTATCCTGGGTCAGTTGGGACCGAGCGGCGGTGCCATTCCCTTGGAAGTTAGGGTATATAACGAGTATTCTGAGAAGGCAGGCGCAGAGACGACCAGAGTCTCTATCGGAAGGTGGGTCACACCTGATGTCTGGGTTTCGTTCTCATCTAGCGTGAGCCAAGAAAACGATGTCGAAGCCGAGCTCGACTATAGGATAAATGACGAATTCTCCCTTTCGACCGGATATGAGAACGACAATGAAGGCAATGTGGGCAATGTGGGGCTGGATTTAAAGTTTCGCCTGGAGTTTTGACCTGGATTTTGATCCCGTGAAGTATCTTTGGTCAGCTGTATGTTTGTATTTGCTCTTCGTGGCGTTCCCGGCTTTCGGAGCGACAGAGGGGGGTAAAGACGCAATACAGCGACTGGACCGACTTCGCAACGCCCCCTTGCCTGGCGAATCAGGGCCACCGCCAAAGCGAGGAGATGGTTCACTCTCGGAAATGGCAGGGAAGATAATAACCGAGATCACCGCAATAGATCCTCCTGCTGGGTACGATCCAGTTGCCGATGCCAATATCCCCCTCGGGATTCGCCTGGATGCGTCTGTTGTTCGTAGGGCTGTGATACGCCTTTGGGAGTCTGGTCTGTACAGCGATGTTCAGATCTTTGCGCGCCCTGGTTCGGGTCGCGGCGGCCGCGGCGTGACCCTCCTGATCCAAGTCGAGCCAATGCTCCGGGTGCGGCGGCTCGAAATACGCGGCAACAAAGCCATGAAAGACGACGACGTTGCCCGAGCAATCGAACATATCCCGGATCGCACCATTCGCCCGGAACCAGAAGTCTTAAGAAAGTTAAAGCGAAAGCTGTTAACCGCCTATACTGAACGGGGCTACAGAGAAGCCCAAACTGCCCTGAGGCTTGAAACAACCCGCGAACCCGGCAGGGTCGTGTTGGTGGCCGAAATAGAGGAAGGTCGGCCAGAGCGATATACGCGCATCCGGATACACGGCTTGCCCGAGCCGCTTCAGGTCGCCAAGGTCGCCAAGGCGGTCGGCCTTAAGGAAGGCATATTGCGGGATCGTCGCGCAGTAGAGGAAAAGGTCCAAGAACTCAGCGGAAAACTCGCCGAAATGGGGTATCCAGACGCCCAGGTCGTATCACTGCGGGAGCGGCGATTGGACCAATACGAGATTGAGCTGGTGATAGGCATTGTGCCGGGTGTCGAAACGGAAATTGCCTTTTTGGGAAACCGTCATTTTCGCAAACCTGCGCTCGTTAATATCCTCAAAGGAGATGGTGCTTTTCGAACGTCTCCAGTGGGACTCAATCAGGGAATTCAGCGGGTGGTCGACCATTGTCTCTCTAATGGCTTTTTCCATACAAAAGTTGATGCCACGCGGATGTGTGTGAACAAAACCGGTCTGGGGAAGATTTGGCCTGTGGCTGCCCCGTGCCCGGCTGGGACCGTCAAACAGCTGTTGCTATTTAGATTGGACGAAGGGCCGATGGTGGAAGTGACAAAGGTGCTGTTCTCGGGCAACCGCTTTTTTGATCACAACACCCTCGAAGAGGAGGTCTTTGCGTTTATCAAGGAGCGAAACGGAAGTGAGGATATTCTTCATCCCTTCTCAACTGAGACCTTGGACGATTTGGGCGTATCTGACAAACGCCCCCCTGGCATGGCGCGACCCCGTGGCATGAAGTCTGTTCGAAGAGAACAATCCCGGACATACGTACCGGAACTCTATTTGAAGGCGATGGATCACCTCTCTGAAGTCTATCAGGAACAGGGGTTTTTATCAGTTTCTATTGAAGATACCTGCAATATCGAGAGCCTTAAGCAACGGAGCTACCGCGGTGAGGCCTACAAACCACTGGCCGTTCGACGGCAACAAAACAGTTCTGGATCAAATGGGAACGGGCCCAAGGCGCCTTGTGTGTTCACTAACGAAGAACAAAATCAGATTCTCGTTATTGTCTCTGTAAGAGAAGGACCTCAAACGCGCTTAAGTGAACTTACCTTTGAAGGGAACACTGCATTTCCTACCCTGCAGCTTCAGCAAGTGGCCGGCCTGTCCGTGTCTGAGCCATATAACGAGTACCGGTTGCGAGAGTCAGCTCGGGAAATTATCGACTTCTATCGGTCCCGTGGATACATGTTTGCGGCCGCTGACTGGGAGAAGTCTTTTTCAGCTGATATGCGTCGGGCCCGGGTTGCGTTCACCGTTGATGAGGGGCCACAGGTGACAATAGGTCGCATCAGGATTGAAGGAGCCGAAATCACGTCAGAGAGGTTGATACGCGAGCGACTCACCATCGAGCAAGGTGACATCATCACCCCAGAAGAGATAGAGGAATCCGAGCAGCGGCTGATGGAACTCGGTATCTTCGACAGTGCCGTCATTCAAATGGTGTCCCCAGAGACCGTGGATGCCAAAAAAAACTTAAAGGTAAGGGTTGTCGAAGGAGATCCCCAGTATCTAGAACTCAGCGGCGGCATCGCGACAATCGAAGGCCTCCGCGGTGGATTCGAATACGGCTACCGGAATATCGCCGGCTGGGATATCGCTGCCAGGTTTAGGGCGCGGGCAAACTATCGATTGTTTTTTTTAGGGACTGAAAATCCGGTTATCGCCGAATTTGAAAGGCAGTACTGGGGCCTCCAGGGCGAAAACCAGCGGCTTGAGCATCACATCCTTTTGGGTCTTACCCAATCCCATCTGCCAGGCACGCGTGGGTTCATCGGTTGGGGTATCGACGCAACCAAAGAACGGGATAATGAGCCCGCTTTTGGCGCCACTCGATACACGGGGTATTTTAGGCTTATTAGCACCCACTCTCTGGGTTCCAAATACCGTCGGGCCCTTATCGCCGAAGCGCGGACAGGGATTGAGTTTACCGAACTAAACGTATGGGCAACTGGTGGAAACGTAAATCCGACCTACGTCAAGTTCCTTCGCTTGCCAGACGGCGAGACCACCTTTTGGGTCACTGGTCTCAACCTAACCTTTGATTTTAGAAACCACCCGTTTAACCCCACGCGTGGTGCATTGCTTCTTTTTACAGGCGAATACGTCAGGTCTGGTCGCGGCACAAAGCCGAAAATCTTTCCAACAGATGATGTGAGCAGCGCAGTAGATGAACTGTCTGACGAGCAGTTGGCAGCGGCAGTCGAAAACGGGAGTGTTCAGAGAGTCGAGCGGCGGTCTAACTTTATCCGAACACAGCTCACCCTTTCCGGCTATCTTCCATTTGGAGATACCACCGCTGTCCTCGCACTCTCGGTCACAGGTGGCTATATCTTTCATCTCGATCGAAAATCCCGAACCTGGGCAGATCGATATTTTTACGCAGGCGGCGTGGATACGTTGCGGGGGTTTCCTGAGGAATCCCTCGTTCCAGAAGATCTTTTTCAGGCCTGGAAGCAAGCAGTCGAAAATCCGACTGAGGAAAGCGATGATTTTAACGTAGATGAGCTGATCTCAAATGGCGGAGAAGCAATGCTCATCGCAAGAGCTGAGATGAGGTTTCCCCTTGCCGGTGGTTTTTACGGGGCGATCTTCGGAGAGGTTGGCAATTTGTGGCGAGATCAGAAAGAAGTCGACCTCATAGACTTCAATCCGTTGACGATTTACCTGCGACCCGTGACCGGAGGCGGCCTGCGGTACCTGACCGGCCTAGGTGTTTTTTCCTTGGACTTAGGCATCAATCTATATCGCCGCCCCTTTGAAGAGCGGTTTGCTCCCTTTCTCTCGATCGGATCGGCGTTTTAGTGCTTATTTATTAGCGCTCATCAATGTGATGTGCGTTATTTCACTATGCGTTCCCAAGCGCATGGGGGGGCCCCAAAAGCCTGTGCCTTGGTTCACGTAAACTTGGGTCTGTGGATCGTGGGCGTGGAGCCCGCGCGTGTAAGGATGGCCAATACCCACGAAATAGACAAACGGCCAGATCTGCCCGGCATGGGTATGGCCGCAGAGTACGAGGCCGATACCCTTACCCCCTGCATCGTACATCACCCTGGGGTTGTGGGCGAGGAGGATCAGTTCCTGGCGACGATCTCGGCCTTTAAGCGCCCGGGCCAAGTTTTCCCTGGCAGTGGATGTGGTCCGCCGAGCGCTCGCGTCGTCTATGCCTGCGAGATCAAAAGATTTTTCCCCGCGGCCGATACTGACTCGCTCGTTTTGAAGCACGCTGATACCCATTTTTTTGATGGCAGCGACCCAGTCAGATGCGCCAGAGTAGTACTCGTGATTCCCGGTTACGAAATAGGTACCAGAAGGCGCACTGAGATCTCTAAGCGGCGCCACTTGGTCCTTTAGTCTATCGACAGAACCATCGACCAAGTCACCGGTGATGGCTATCATATCTGGTTGCAATCGATTGACCCGATCCACCACGTCTTTTAGCCAGCGGTTGTCCAGTATCGGACCAATATGCAAGTCTGTTATCTGGGCGATGGTAAAGCCAGACAGCTCAGGGGGTAATTTTTTCAGTGTCACGCGAACGGGCACCACCTCAGGGGCAGCGCTGGCTCTCCAAACGGCAGCCGCGCCCAGTGAGGCGGCAGTTAGGGTGACCCCTAAGGCGAGGATACGGGCGAGAAAAACCCGCCTCGCAATGGCGATGCGTCTTTGCCCCTTGAGACGCTTAACAACGTACCCCATCGCACGGACCCCATCTATGGCAAAAAGGGCCATGACCAGCCAGAGGATCATGCCCATCCAGACATAGGGCACGAACACGGCGGGACGCGCTATGTTGAGCGGTAGGATTCGCGAAAAGGGGAATGTGAGGATCCCGCCTAAACCGAGAAGGATGATGATCGTTACGGCGATTTTTTTCCCCAGCGGATCAAGGGCAGTATCTATAACAAAGCGCCTGATAAAATAATAATGAATGCCGCTGAAGAGGGAAATGACAATAAGCAAAAAGAAGATGATCTCAACCGAATCCGGCATAATATTGGGCTTGATACGCGTTGTTGTGTGCTTCGGCAACCCCTGGAAGGTGTTTTGGTGTAAAAAAATCCATGTCCTGTTTAGTTGACCAAAGGGAAATCCTCATTTATCAAGAAGCTCATCTAAAGGTGGCTGACATGGATCGATTTACTGCCCATCTGGATCGCGCGTGGGACCTGATTATGCAAGGCGATACGTCTGGCGCACTTGTTTCAGTGGGAGAAGCGCTTGAAATCGATGACGAATCCCCTGAGGCGCACAACCTTCTGGGATACATTCACGCGCTCGATGGGGACGTAGATGAGGCACTGATGAGCTACAAGCAGGCCATGGTGCTCGATGACGAATATCTGGATCCGATATTAAATACAGCCGAGCTCCTCGTGCATCCCGACGGAGATCCAGAGGAGGCGATTCGCCTGTGTCGGAGCGCAACCCAGCTCGTATCTGGCAAGGAGGAGCTCACCGAAGCGATCCTCCTCGAAGTCGATGCCCTGCTCAATTTAGGGTATGTGGACAAAGCCCGATGGCGACTCGCTGATATTGAAAGTCCAGAGTCGCTGCATCCCAGCTATGCCATGCTCCTAGGGCGGGCATTCTACGAGGCAGGAGATACAAAGGCGGCCGGTGATTTCATTCGTCGGGCGATTGAACACGACGGAGAAAATGCAGATGCGTGGTACTACAGCGGACTCATTGCGCGCGATGAAGGCCGCACCGGCGATGCAGTGAGTGCTTTTGGAAATGTACTTAAATTAGATGCCATGCGACCTGATCCACCTTGGGTGAGATGCCTGGAACCGGTTGAAATGATTATCGGACAAGCGATCACCAGCCTCGATGAACCAGACCGGGCCTTGCTCTCCAACACAGAGATCATTGTTGCAGAAGCCCCCACCCCGCATCAAATTCAAAACCACGTGGACCCGAGGCAGGTCGTCCTCGCCGAAGGTGCGAGCGGCGAGCGTGGTTCTTTCAGGAAATTATGGATTTTTTCCCAAAACTTTGTACGGATGGGTCTGATCCCGAATACCGCGGTGAAAGATCTCGTAGAAATGATCCTTAGGGAAGTAAGGCCTCGAAAAGGCACAGTTTGACACTACCCGTCTCAGACTTTATAGGTACATAGTACGCTGTTGTTTATTAGATACGCTTGCTTGGGGAGGTCGCCATGGGAGCGAACCGATTCTTTTGGCCGCAAGAACTGCTCGATGAGTGGATTGTGGACGAAAAAATCACGCTCAAAGGAAACCAGCTGACGCTGCTGGAAGAGCATCGGACCTATGCGGTCAGTCAGGCGTTTTACTTTTCTCGATACGTGGGAGATGGTGCTGATAAATACCAGCTAGTAGGGCGGGTCAAGGAGCTTTCGACGCTGGAGGGAATGGGGGCAGAGCACTACATGGATTCCGTGCTCATCGAGGATTCAGCTTATCAAGTTGTCCCTGGATTCACCGGCCAACCCATAGCGGCAGTTGAAACAGATAACGCGGCATCGGATCTCTCGACTGCGATCACCCATCATGCCGGAGATGAGGATGGCGTCGATGACCAGGAGCTGCTCGCGCGGTTTTTAATTGAAAACTTGTAGGGCACATAACAAAAATATTCGTTATGGAGTATCATCGGGTAGCGAAGATATCTTCGCTCCTGTTAGAGTAGATAACATCTGAATGTGGACAAAATTGAGGGAGACTAAATCGAGATGAAGGACCGACTGCTGGGACGTGTGATAGCCGACCGATATAGACTCGAAAGCCGCCTCGGGGTTGGCGGTATGGGCGCAGTGTATCGCGCCCGCCACTTGTTGATCGACCGCGTAGTGGCAATCAAAATCCTTCAGCCAGAGCGGCGTGGCGAGGAGCATTTCAGGGCTTGGTTTCTCAGGGAGGCGCGGGCTGTCAACCGTATCAATCACGCCAATATCGTCGACATCAACGATTTTGGGGAGACCGAAGATGGGCTCGCATACTTGGTGATGGAGCTGCTGGTCGGAGAGGCCCTATCGAATGTAATCATGCGGGGCCCCATGGATCTGGCCATCTCCGCCGACATCCTGGAACAGGTTACAGCTGCCCTGGCGCGTGCCCACGATCTGGGCGTGGTCCATCGTGATATAAAACCCGATAACATTTACCTCATTAATCGGGGAGGGCGGCGTAACTTTGTCAAGTTGCTGGATTTTGGACTCGCTCGCCTATCTCGAGATGGTCGGCTCGCAGCCAAGGGGGCGGTTTTTGGTACCCCAGAATACATGTCCCCGGAACAAGCCCGGGGCGAGGATGCTACGCCCCTTTCTGATCTGTATTCCCTGGGAATTATTTTTTTCGAGATGTGCACCGGCCGCTTGCCGTTCTCAGCGCGAGACCGGGATGATTTTATCGAGAGCCACAAAAAAGTAGTTCCACCGCCTCCGGACAAGTACGTGCCAGACCTGGATCCGCGGGCTACGCGCATGATCGTGGCACTTCTAGAGAAGGACCAGTCCAGGCGGTACCGGGATGCCCACCACCTGCTGGAGGAGCTAAAAGCATTACAGCGGCGGGTTGGCCCTGTTTCCACGTGGGATGTACCCCCTCAAGATCGTCCAGGGCCCATCCTGTCACCCCTGGTGGCCCGCGCCATCAATGAGGTCTCCCAGTGGGCACTAAAAGCATCGATTTTTGGTCGAATGGTGGCCAGGGCCTATCCCAATGGCGGTAGCCCCAAAAAGGTGGCCGAATCCCTAGACGATATTTGGCGCTTGGCAGCTGCTACCACGCGGTTGGACGGTGAGCTCCAGGCCGAGGCTAAGCGCAACGAAGATCTCGAGCGCCGGGGACGGGATTTTCGCGCCGGGGTGGGGCGACGCATCGAGGATTTGTCTCGAGAGCAATCCCGCCTCAATCGCGAGATCGCAGCTGCCAATCAGGACCTGGAGCGCCTTCGAGAAGAATACGAGCGCGCAGGTGAAGAGCTAACAAAGGCCAGGTCCACGATTGCGTCTGTCGATAAGGGGCGGGATGAAATGACAGATGAGCTGCGCCATGCCTACGAGATGGCTGGGGCTGCAGCTGCCCGTCGTCAGGCCAGAGCCGAAGCCGTGGCTAAGGTCGAGGCTAAGATTCGCAAATGGCAAGATGAGTGCGACCGCATCGAAGAGCAGCTGGTAGAATTCAGGCGCCAGCTCGATAGGCAATCCGCAACTGTCGAAGATGATTTGGAAAGTGGACGCAACAGACTCGCAGCAAAGGTCGGAGAGCGCGATGGCTATTCTGAAGCCCTCGATGCCGCCGCGAATTACCTAACAGAACATTTTCAAGATCGCCCTGAATGTCGCACACTGATGGAAGAGCTGTACGAGCTCAACCAAGCGACCACCCTCAATGCCAGCAGGCCCGCCAGCGAAGTATCGGAAAAATAGAGAAATACTAGAACGTCCCACCGAGCATCAGTCCGGCAAACGATGCGTTGGCCACAGGTGTTACGCGGAGTTTTACCCGGTCGTTTTTAGACGAAAACCACTCCGGATGAAAATAGAATATAAGCGCTGTGGTTCCCGCGGCCACAGCCACGCTTGTACCTGCGATCGACATAATGAGCATTCTTTTGCGCATTTTTTCGAAGTAACGACGGGATTGCTCCTGGTTGCAGAAGTACACCTCCGCCTGTTCATCTTCATCAAAATCAACGCTGGTATCACCCGACCTACAGGTGTCTGTCCATGAAAAGCCGTCGAACGTATCGCCGCTAATGGCATCGGCATAGTTATTCTCGGAATTGTTATAATAGATGAAGAGCGGCCAACCCACACCTGCCGTGGCAAGGCCGGCCATCGCCACGCCAAACGCCACCCAGTAGGGCCCAGAAGTGTCATTTGGCGGCGGTGGGGAAATCGCAGGTCTCGGGACAATGTCCCGCGTACCGCTTTGGGAAAACGAACTACTGGTCCACTCGTCCGAGGTGTCCTGGTCAGGTACTTCCTGTTTCGGCTCGGTCGGCTGGGGGGTGGGAGTACTTGTCGGTTCTTTTATCGGTGGCGCGACCGCGGGCGCTGCTGGGGCCTCCTCTTGCTTGGGGTACCGTACGGTGACCTCTTCACCCGGGTTGATATACACATCTTTTTCCATTGTCTTGTCCCCATGAGCAATGGAAATACGATGGGGACCCACGCTGAGCGGAATCTTTTTAAAGGGAGCATAGCCGACGCTCTCCCCGTCAATCCGCGCTTGGGTGCCATTGGGTTTTACGACGAGGTGTAATATGCCGACCTTTTTTTTCTGTTCCTCGAGTAGCCGGATTGCGATATCCCGTTCATCTGGCCGTATGTCTTCTCCGCCCTCTGCCAAAAAACGTTCGAGTGCCTGTATCGATTCAACCGGCCTGGATAGCTTGGCATAGCAGGAACCAATATGGGCCAGTACAGCCCAATGTGGGATGGTTTTGTATGCTTCCTCGAACGCCGTCACCGCAGTCTCGTAATCAGCCCGGTCTAGCGCGGCAACGCCCTCATCGAAAAGCCGCTTTGCTTTGGTTTTTTTGTTCTGAGCAACTGCAGGTGCAGACAGTGCTGACATGAGAAATAAGCTGGTCAGGAGCATGCGACAGTTTTTCATTGGATTGCCTCCCAAAAAGCGCTAACCAAACGGATTGGTTTTGCTGAACCCATCGCGTGTCTTTTCCTGGGTGCGCCGCTTTGAACTTCTTGATTTTGATGATCTTTTGCCTGGCTGCCGCGGTGATTTCGCCGCCTTGGGCTTCTGTGTGCTTTTCAACATCTTCCCTGATTTCTCATCCGCGGCCTGGGCCGCGGCCGTCTTCTCACGGCTGGTTGGCACCTTTTCTCCTGGTTCATTATCCCCTGGGAGGGTGCCTGATTTTGAGGTCTTTGATGCCTCCCAGCTCTCGTATTTTCTCAGGGGTGTCCGATCTTCATCTGGTTTTATGATTTCTATGAGAGAAAGCGCGATGGATTTTGTCTCATCAAAGTCAATATCGCGTTCCACAGTCTCGTATCCCTGTGCCTTGGCCCGAATCGAGTGAGGCCGGCCGTCTTTTGGCACATCAAGGGTCAGTGGATTGCCTTGAACGCGTTGGCCGTCCACAAATATAATGGCACTTTTAGGATCAACAGCCACTTTGATGGTTATCATCTCTACCTGTTCAGATGGCTCTGTTGTTGCGTCCCCTGAAGTCATTCCATAAATGATGAATCCTAAAATGGCAAGCAAGACGATCACCGCGCCTATCCGGAATGCCGGGGTGTACAAAAATGGAAAGCGCTTTTCCATCTCGGGCATGTCCACGATAACCGATGGCTGTGCCTCTGTCTGGGGCGGTTTCATGGACGTGGACGATGTACGTTCCGGCGCATCGGTCGGCACGGCAGAAGACGATGTCTCAGTGCCAGCTGACGCCCCCCCCACTGCATCAGGAGAGGCCGAATCGCCGTCAGGGACCTTGCCGATGGCGTCCAGGGCAGAGATAAAGTCTTCAGCTGATGCAAAACGGGTGTGAGGGGTGGCGGCCAGGGCTTGTCGAATGACTGTTGCGAGTTCAGCGCTGATATCGCTGCGTAAATCCGCAATATTTTCTGGCTTTCCAGAAGGGGCACTGCCGGTCACCATCTGGTAAAGCAGGGCACCTGCTGCAAAGAGGTCAGATTTGGGGTTTGCATGGGTGCTGGCGTCGAACTGCTCTGGTGCGTAGTAGCGACTGCTTTCGACAGGTACTTCGTCATTTCCTATCAACGCGCGTTTGATCGGATACTCGCCAATATCCACGAGTTTAACCGTCTCTTTTGACCCCTGTGTGGCCAAAAAGACATCCGAAGGGGACAAGTCCAAGTTGACAATGCCTGCTTGGTGTGCGGCATCTATTGCCACGAGAATTTGACGCGTTATGTCAATTGCCCGATCAAAGGGTAGTTGGCCGTTTGCTTCGAGGTAGGTCTTAAGAGACTGGCCGGTCATCAATTCCCGGACAATCGTCAATGCTGCACCAGCATCCCGTCCCACTGCAAGGACGCGCGCGATGTGGGGACACGCCAGGGTGCCGGCTTTCAAGGCGATGTCGAGCACCTGTTGGGCAGCAGTTGCATCCCGTGTATATTGGGGGTGAATGAGTTTTGCTGCGCAGTGTTTGTTCGTGCGGATATCCTCGACCTCTACCACAATCCCGATAGGGCCTTCTCCCAAAACGGCAACAACGCGAAATTGTTCGAGCAGGTTAAGGGAGATAAGGCGCGGGCCGAGGTCAATGGCGCGGCCCGAGACCGGGCAGAAGTGATTTTCCGCGTCGTGTTCTGATCCACAATGGGGACAAGGTGTCATGGGTGTTTTGACCTCTCTCCGTATCGCACTTCTACTATATTATAAGGTTATCAGTTCGCAAAATCTATGTAAAGCAAGTCTCATACCAAAAGATACTAGTACCTCGCAACAACCCCAAGCCCCCCTGCGGCTTCATTGGCAAAGAAAACCTCATCTGCTGTGCTGCGCAAGCGCCTGGTGAATTCTGCAAATGCATCGAGCGGACCCCAAATGCGCGCCCTCAACCCCATGCCAGCGAGGGCATCAGTACTGAATAGGCCGTCTTTGCCCGTGATATCCTGCCCTGCATAGAATAGACCCACGGCTACGTGCCGAAAGGGATATAGGTCCACCCTACCCATCACCCAATGGGGGCGTTCATTGCCCTCCCTGTCATACCGCAAGTGAATGCGCAGGCCGCGTTTCCACATCAGTACGCCGTCCAGCATCAGGCCATTTCCCGGTGGTGGATCAGTCTCATCTGCCAGGTGATCTGCAAATGTGGGGATGGGCCCGATACTGTCTTGGCTAAAATAGGGAAAGAAAAGGCGATTGTAATCGTAAAACGGGTTGAAAAAAGCCGGGTGATAATCCGATGTCACGCGGCGATACTCCCCCCTGAGGTGAAGTGATAGTTGCTGAGATTTGGATAGGGTGATGCGCGATGACAGACCGCCGTGGAATCCCATATCTCCGTCCATTGCGGCCAGTGCAGCATAGGGCATTAGGACAAAGGCGGCAGTGTCGATGATGCGATACGAAAGATCTCCGGCGACAACGGGAATAGCCGCATCTGACCTATTGAGAACCCGGTAGGGTGCCTTAATATCAGCACCCAGGGTAAAGCCGATCTCCAAGCGGCGCGCCCACCACTGGTCTGAAAACCAACGCAGCGGGGCGAGGAAGGCACGCCCAACCAGTATCTTGGGGGTGATGATGTTTTCAATCAGGCATTCCAGGCCGTTGCCGAGCCATTCGGTCCTGAGTATTGCGCCGCCCTTATAATGGTCCATGTCGATCGAGTTGAAATAGGCATCCACCAGGGTCCCGTGACCGATACCCACACCGCTTAGCTCGCCAAAGCGAAAATCCAACGCAGCATTATCCCACTCATGCCGCATTGTCACGGATCTCGGGATTTTCATGAAATCTGACGGTTCATCCCAATCCTGCTCGCGCAGGACCCCCTGGTCGTCTGGGCTGCGATCCAGGACGCGAAATCGCAGGGGGCCAGATAGGCGGATATTTAAAAAGCGCCAGGAAATACCCTGTTCCAATAGGAGTAGCAGGAAGCCATCCTCGTCCACCATACCAAAGCCCACGTCGACTACGGTGTGCAGATCAGGGGTGCTATTGCCGGATTTTGCCGACAGACATGCTGTTGAAACCGAGAGTGCGAGGCTGCCCGCGAGCAAGGCGGCAGCAATATTGGTTCTAGTGGCCACTAATGATGAACAATACCATCTCTATGGCACACAACGCCAAATATCCAGACGCCTTGGGTATTTTTCAGGCCAGCTGCAAAGAAGGGAGACCCTGGACTCGCTTTGCCGTTAATTCGTATCGGTTCACGCCCTTGGCGCGTCAGGGTCAGGGTCAGGTCGAGTTTTGCCCCATCGATGCGGTTGAGGCGCAAGGACCCTGTTAGAGACGGGGGTAGGGTCAGGGATTTGTGAACACCGAGAGCCATGGTGTGGATGTGCCGGTTTACCAATCGAAACGTATTATAGCTGGAAAAGGGCGCCTGAAGAAACAAGCTGCGATGGGCCCTGAGTGCTGGATCGATCCCCTGGCCTGTGTTTGATGCCTGGATGGTCAAGATTTCGCATCGAACACTCTCTCCGGCGCGCACATCGACGGTTCCGGTGAAAAGGGCGAGTAACACGGCTACGATAGGAAGCCTGCCTTTCATTTTATCCCTCTTAATGAGTAGCTATCCGTTATTGCTACTCTGCTATCCATGCAACCCCTATGGTGCCGCCGCTATCATCCTTTAATTGATACTTCCAACCATTGGCTTGACCCATCCTGACCGAGACGATGGTCGAGCCTACCGCACTTGGGCTCGGTGAATGGCTCGTAAGCTGAATTTCTTCGATGTGGGATCCGGGCGGCGGCGTCCTCGTCGGTCCGCTGACAAACGGCAGTGCGATAAGAACGGCGATTGCAGCGGTTGCAATTCCGGCGGTTGGCACCCAGATGGTTCGCCTGTGGGTGATGAATTCCGACACCCACACGTTTATGCGCTCTTTAAGCCCAGGGCGTGCGGCAGTGCGGATGCCCGCCGCGACCCTTGTTTCAAATCCCTCAAACGAGACATCGGAAAGCGTCTCTTCAGCCATTAGGTTCAGCAGGGTACCCATTTTGGCTATCTTTTTTAGGGCCTCAGCGTGCTCGGGCGAATTGCGAAGCTGCTGTTCAACCCATCTTGCTTTTCGAGGGCTGAGCTCTCCGTCGTGGTATTGCTCGAGCAGTTTCTGTGTCAGCTTTGGCATTTGGTGTGGCACTCCTATTCCACCGCGATGCTGTCCTCGAGATAGTCCCCGAGTGCCCGCTGAAGCTTTTTCCGCGCGTGGTGAAGGCGCGACATAATCGTTCCCTTGGAGACCTTCATCGCCCGTGCGATTTCAGCGTAGGACATGCCTTCTATTTCGCGCATCACGATGACGGTCCGGTGATAGGGTGGCAGCGCTTCGACGGCCACCCGGATCTGGGCTGCAAGCTCCTTGCGACCCAACATCTTCGACGGGTTTGTATCCTGTCTATTCGAAAGCACGCCATTTCCCTCTGCCATGTGGGCCTGGTGGTCAATTTTTTCATCGAAGTTCGTGCTCGCATACCGACCTGTGCGCCGCAGATGGTCGATACACAAATTGACGACAATTCGATAGAGCCACGTATAGAAGCTCGACGTCCCCTGAAAGCTGCCGAGATATCGATGAACCTTTATAAATGCGTCCTGGGCAATGTCCATCGCATCTTCCGGGTCTTTGACCATGCTGAGTGCAACGTTGAATACCTTGCGTTGATACCGACATACCAACGCTCCAAACGCCGCCTCGTCTCCGGCCTGACAACGCCGAACGAGCTCCAAGTCCATTTTCGCTTCTGCCTTCTTATCCGGCGCTTCCTTCTTGTAGTTGGACATTGTTGAAGACAATTTATTCAATCCTCAAGGCCTCAAGCCGGGAGGTGGTAAAAAATGGATAGAGCCTATGCCAAGTACATTGATATGGGACTTTACCACCTCACACAGGCACCCGCAACGGTTGGGGATTTGTATTTTCAATCGGCAGATGGTCTTGTGCGTGGCAAACCGGGCAATATGGGTGGCATTGCTCATTGACAATTACCCGCCGACAAAGGTAGGGAAAGAAGGTGGAGGTCGTTGTTAATGGCTCAGGACATTGTGGCAAAGTTCAACCGCTGCCCGCTGTTTACCGATATTCCGGAAGCCCAGTTGTCTCAAGTGGCCAAGGAGACCACTTTACTCAAGCTCGATCGCCAAGCATTTGTTTGGAATGAAGGCGATGTCAGCCGCTATCTTTACTTCATCGTAAACGGTCGGGTAAAGCTCATCAAACACTCCGAGACCGGTAAGGATGTGATAATCGAGATTTATGGCCCCGGAGAGCCCATCGGCGAAATGGCCCTCTTTGTCGGCGGTACCTACACCACTGCGGCGGTTTGTTTGTCTCCAACTGAGCTCCTCTGCGTGCCCCGGCAGCACGTTATCGACCTGCTGTCGGCATTTCCCCATCTGGCACTCAAATCTCTGCGCGGTATGTCTCGACGCCAGAGGATGCTAATGCAGAAAATCAAGGAGTTGGCAGCTGGTGGCGTGGAATACCGCATGGCCCATCTCCTGCTCAAATTGGCAGATCGCATTGGAGAGGAGTCCGGGGATGCGGATATCACCATTCCCCTCGTGCTCTCCCGCCAGGACATTGCCGATCTCGTTGGTACCACTGTTGAAACGGCGATTCGGGTTATGAGCAGATGGCGAAAGATGGACATCGTTACCAATGACAAAAGAGGCATCTGCATTCGAGATAGGGAGACATTGGAGGATCTGGCAGCCGGGATAACGGCACACGTATGATCTCTATCATAGGAATCGCCCATCAAACATCCAATACTCGCTACCATCATGGGTGGATGGAACGACGGCGACAACGAAGACCATATAAGAACGGGAAAAGGTGAGTTTCAGCTAAAGGGCATTAGTGCCGCGGCTGAGGTCGAGGTGCGGAACGAAACGGTTTGCGAAGTGCGTTTCTCGTTCGAACCGCATGAAGCAGAAAATGAAGCCATTCATCTGGCAAAGCAGCTAAAAGGTCACCCCCTTGCCAAGGCGCTCTCGGTGAAGGCCAAAAAAATAGATGCCACAGGGGATCGGGCCTCTGAAAATCCCATAAAAGTGGCCCTCCTCGAAGCGTTTCATCGCGCTGTCGAAGCATGCCTCGATGATGAATAAAGTCGCATTGTTACAGGTTTTTTAAGACGAGTTATCCACAGGTTATCCACAGGGCCTGGTTGCAATCACAACATATCGTCACATCAGCTGTCCGAACCGGTTCATATGATCATGTGATGGCTTAAATGTCTGTATTTATTTATAAATTTTGACTTCTTGAGGGTGGGCATGTTTTTTGATATCGCCTGCGTGAGCAAAAAAAGCCGGTTCCCAGTGACAAAACCCACTGTTTTTCCACAGCTCACCCCCATGAAAAAAACGCCCTCTGAAATGGTTCACAATGCCAATGGTTTTCCTGTGACTAGGGTCTCTATTCTCGAACTTTCCTGAAACATTCGCTTTTCAGATGCCGGGCTATCGTGATCCCAGCCCACGAGATGGAGCACACCGTGGATCAGCAGGGATGTAACTTCGTCTATTGTCCGGATATGAGCGCTGTTTGCCTGTCGATTTGCCGTCTCCACTGACACGACCACGTCCCCGAGCACATCTAGGTCAGGGTCGATGGGCACCTCTTCAGCCATGGGAAAGGAGAGCACATCTGTCGCCATATCGCGCCCGCGAAAGTCCTGGTTCAATTTTCTAATGAAGGCGTCGTCGCACAGGACAATGGATAGCTCGGCCAAGGGGCGTTCGATGGCGCCTAAGATACGCGCAGCGCGCCTCGAAACAGTTCGGGGATCCACCATACCCCGGTTACCGCGGCAGCTCACAAGGACGTTCGGTGGGCGATGGATAGCCACGGGGTCAGTTATCCATCCTCATAAGCAGTGCTTGTGTATGCATTGTCCTTCATTAAAATGGTTTTTTGGCCGTTTGCAAAGATAAGGGTTGCGGCTGAAATACGGATTTTGGGCTGAAGCTTGGGAATGTAGACGCGATCGATGTGAACGACCTTATCTGGGCTCGAAAAACTGCCCGGACCCACCTGCCCGCCAAAATGCTCTGAACGGCCAAATGCGATATGGAGTCCGAGTTTTTCATCGAGAAGCACAGATCCTGTTGGGGACAATCCAAAATCGCCGAGGACCCCCAGGCCCAGCTCTGCGATATTCCCGTATGCCGGCTCTGCTGCAAGGGCGGCAGCTTCTTTGCGCGAGGCAGTATTGTCCGACAGAATAGCTGCAGCGCGATTTTGTTCGATGCGGTAGACGACGATTTCGTTATCCAGCTCCACGGGGATTTGTCCGGCGGTTCGGCTGGCATCCCGGTCCAGCTCCCCTTCGTAGGGGACGATGTAGGATTCCCCAGACGGCAGGTTACCAACTTCTCCTTTTTGCGTGAAGATCCCGCCAGAGGCGTGGGCGCTTCGATGGCGCAGGTCGAGAAAGAGCGCATGCTCTTTTCCCTCGGCAACAAAATCGATATGGCAGGCCTCGGCCCCATCGAGCAGTGCTTTTAGCCGAGCTGTTCGCCTGCCGATGAGCCCGTAGTCGAGACGCAGCGCCGGGACCATGGACGGCTCAAAGCCAGGCATGGTCGCCGCGCGAAATCCATACGTTTTGGCTGCGATTTTCAATGGCGCAGTGGCTGACAGCTCTGTTGGCGCAATGAGCATTTGGTAGGTCTCAAAGATGTACGCCATTGATGTCTGGGGGCCTATCTCGGTATCAGCGGTTCGTGGCAGGGTACCGCTATCCCAACGCATCGCTTCATCTGGCAGGTCAGCATTGTTGGCCCGTGCGTTTCGATAGAGTATCAGGTCAACGCAGTCGACTCCCACGTCGCGATGCCGAGATCCGAGCAGTTTCGCCCACTGGGCTGCCATTTCCCTGCGCTCTTTCCAGGAGGGTGTATCTGGTGTCTCCGCATCGGGCAAATCCACAAAAATGGCAATTTTGCGATCAGCAGGCCCAGGCCTAAAAACTCGGTTTACAAGGGCTACGAGCTCATCGGATGAAAGCGACATAGTGTTAGTACTCTGTCCCGTCGATAAGGTCAGGTAGAGGCCCTCCCCCTTTTTTGGCAAAGGGGGCCGGGGGGATTTCGTCATTTCCGCTGGCATTGCGATATGACAAAATCCCCCTAACCCCCTTTTTCAAGGGGGAATTTGCTATCTTCACCCGACAAAATGCGTTTGACATAATGCTAGCTCCTTAGGGCATTCGAAAGATCAGGGCTACATGATGCTCGTGGCATAGAGGGTGCCGTTGTTCCCTAGGATGAGCATATACCCCCCTTGGATGCTCGGTCTGGCAAAAAAACCCTCCCTTTGATCCAGTTTTTGCAGCAGATCCCCTTTAAGTGTCGATACAACATAAAGCCCGAATTCACTGTCTGAAATTAGCAATACATCGTCATGGATCACTGGATCTTGCAAGACGCCGGATTTAAATCGGCGCGTCCATAATGCCCTGCCGTCGATCGGATCCAAAGCACTCAGTCCAAACCCGGATCGGGCGGCATAGATCACCCCATCTTTAGCTGCGAGCCCGGTGACGCCGGTTATCTCAGGCCTTGTCCATTTGACGGCACCGGTCTCTGGATTGAGTCCTTGGATACCGCCAGCGACTGACGCGGCAATGGCAATGCCTTTTGTTATGACCGGTGTCGCGTCCACATCGACCAAGGCAACCGCGCCATCCTTGGAAACGGTTATGACTTCGCCGGCTAGATCTTGGGACCACAAGACATTGCCCCCTACTGTGTCGATGGCGACCACATATCCGTCGCTAAAACCAGTAATCAACGTTGACGCATGGAGGGTCAGGCCGGCATATCCGGCTGATGAAAATCCCTCCACGGCTGGTCTGCGATATTGCCAGATGATCTCTCCTGTTTTGGGATCCAGGGCCTTGACTGCGTTGTCTGCGCTGGCCACATAGAGGGTATCCTCGAAAAAGATGGGTTTGCGCCTAATTTCTGCACCTATCTCCACATGCCAGAGTGGACGTCCAGACCGGGCGTGAATCGCGTAAAAGATGCCGTCGTCAGCGCCAAAATAGACTGCTTTGCGTCCTGCATCAAAGATAGGGGTAGACCCGACTGCGTCGTCGATTTCGAATCGCCACAGGGTCTGTGCGCTTTTCAGATCTATGCAGTAGAGAGCGCCTGACGAGGCGCCAATGAATGCGCGGCCTAGGTCTGTATCGAATCCGGCCGATGCGGTCTCTATTGGATTAAACCGATCGAGCTCCTCCCCCATCTCTGGGATGAGATAGTTGGGCAAGGAGGGATAGAGTTGTTTCACCCATCGAAGGCGGACGACCTTGACAGCTGCTGGCTCGGACCATTCGTTGGACACGAGTTGTTTTCCGGCACATCCCGCATCCAAAAGGCCTATCAGCACAAGGGAAAGCGCTACGTGCCTCAACTCGGTCCACCTCCGGCTTGGGCCTGCATGAGCTGCTTGAGAATTTTGGGATCAATGCCGTCCAAGGCGCCCATGCCACCACCGGGCAGGGGTGGCACGTCAGCGGTGGGGTCTATGGACAGCAACCGCTCCCTTGCTTGAACAAACAAGTAATCGAGCTGGCTCACATCGCCTTGTTCGGCAAACGCATCCACCACTTTCTTGTAATGGATCTGGGCTTTTTCCGTATCGCCTGCTTTCTCGGCGTGACGTGCAGCATGGTAATCGGCGATAGGCGCGGCCGAACCGTCGGTCGTCCCAGCCATCTTTTCGAATTGTGTTTTTGCTTCATCAAAGCGCCCGGCGGCCTCCAGGGCGAGGCCCAAGCCCTCTAAAGCGAGCTGTTGTATCCAGCCTGTGGATGCATCTTTGGAAGATGCGATGGCCTTATATATCTCTATTGCCTGACCGTACTCCTTTAAATCATAATGGGCCGCTGCCATACCGAGCTTGGCAAAGATCTGGATAATAGAGCCTGAATCTGTTTTTTCAACGGCCTGTTTAAATCCCTTGAGCGTCTCTGTTGCCCGGGCACCGATTGTTTCAAAGGTCTGCTCTTCTTCTTTTTCGGCTTTTGGCACTGCAGGGTCGTCGCCGTCTGATGCCGGTATTACCGGAGATACAGACGCCATGAGGCCGTCTGACAGTGCTGATGAAGCGGCTTCGTTTGATCGCTCCCAAAAGCCGTCGATGACAATCCCGGCAACAGCTACTGCCAACACAGAAGCCAGCAGCGCGATGATGGGGCGACGGTGTTCATATGCCCAATCAAACGCAGACATGGTGCGGGTGACAAACTGATCCTTGCTCGGATCGAGTGCGTCTTTTTGATCTGATTTATTTTCTGTTTTTATCTTTCTGAGCGCCACGGCGGTGTAACTCCCTTTTGATAAACGTGAGGCGCGGGCAAAAAAATAGCAAAACAGTGCCACGCGCGAGAGCGACTATATTCCCGGGTCAGAACAGGTGTCAACCGGCCAGCGTCAAATATTGGGCTTGACAGAAAGTCAGTGACCTTATAGGGACCTTTATTTAATTTGCGAGATACGACTGCCGCGAGAGGATAGGGATAGATGTCCGGAAGCTACCGCAAAAAGCAGCTGGTGAACCTAGGCCGCCTGGTAGTGTTTGGTATTCTCTTTGCCTTTTGGTTGTTGTTCTCGGGCAAGTTCGATGTATTTCATCTATCCCTCGGCATCCTATGTTGTGCATTGGTCGCGTTCGTTTCCCACGATCTGCTGATTCGCGACATGGCGCCGCACAATCGACTAAAGAAGGGTTTTCGGTTTGTCGGATACGTGCCCTGGCTCATCTACCAGGTGTTACTGGCAAACTTTCACGTGGCATACCTCGTACTGAAGCCGAGCGCTATTCATCCTCGCATTGTGCGATACACCAGCACGCTCAAATCCGATTTTTCTATTGTCACTTTTGCCAACTCAATCACGCTCACACCCGGTACTATTACGATGGATATTATCGACGGGGAGTACTACGTTCATGCGCTGAGTAAAAAAGTTGCCGATGACCTCGAAAGCGGTGACATGGAGCGGCGCGTGGCAGATGTCTTTCTTGAGACACCCAGTGGTAAATAAGGCCACCGAGAGCGCGAACGCGACGAGGTGATAATGCACGAATTCTTTCTTGGAGCCAGTCTGGCGATTCTCTTCATGGTGGCCCTCTGTCTTATAAGGGCCGTCATGGGACCCGGAATTATCAATCGGATAATTGCGGTGAACGTCGTTGGGACCAAAACCATCGCCATCATTTTGATAGTGGGCATTCTTTTTCATGATGTAGAGATGTTTACGGACATTGCTTTGGTGTATGCGCTTATCAATTTTATTGGAACGCTCGCTTTTTCTAAATACTTCGAGAGAAAAGGGGTGGCGTAGGAGTCGAAGCAGATATGGATATTCTTTCAGTTGTACTCGTCGTTACAGGGCTCCTATTCCTCTTTTTGGGAGCCCTGGGACTCTATCGATTTCCGGATTTCTACACGCGCATGCACGCTGCTGGAAAGTGCGATACCCTGGGCAGCTTGCTCATCATATCCGGGTTGGCAGTGTACAACGGCTTCACGTTGGGTAGTTTAAAGATAGTTTTTATTGCAGTCTTTATCTTTCTCACGAGCCCAACAGCGACCCACGCCATTGCTCGTGCCGCGTTTAGAAACAAGCTCCCCCTTTGGACAAAGGAAGAGGAGTAAATGCAATGATTTGGCAACTCGACCTCGCCCTGCTAGTATTGGCTGTCATTAGTGCCATCGGTGCCATATCGATTCGAGATCTCCTCGGATCTGTTATTTTGATGGGCGCGTTCAGCATGTTCATGTGCTTGATCTGGCTCGAAATGGGAGCAGTGGACGTGGCGTTTACAGAAGCTTCCGTGGGTGCGGGGATTACCACGGTCCTTTTCGTCATCGCCGTGTTCCAGACCGAAAGGAGAAGTGGAGATTGAAGGCGCTATATGTCACCTTGGCTTGTGTTACCGGGCTTTTATTGATGTACGGCGCATCTGAGATGCCCAGGTGGGGCGATCCATCCTCGCCGGCCAGCACGCACGTATCCCCACGGTATATTGAACAGAGTTTTAAAGAGACCGAAGTGCCGAATATGGTCACGGCCGTACTTGCAGACTACCGAAGTTACGACACCTTTGGCGAGACTACCGTGGTTTTTACTGCCGGCATCTGCTGTCTTCTCATCCTAGGAAGGCTGAAGGAGGAGAAGGACAGATGATTCGTGAACAAGAGAGCATCATTATCAAGACCATATCGCGGATTCTCATTCCGTTTATCCAGCTTTTTGGACTGTATGTCATTATGCACGGACATACGAGCCCAGGCGGGGGATTTCAAGGTGGTGTGATTCTCGGCGCCAGCTTTATTTTGCTGGCTATTGCCTACGGCACCAATGAGATGAACCGGCGATTCTCCCTTAAGACGCTCACAATCATGACGGCTCTCGGCGTATTTCTTTATGGGTTGATCGGCGTTGTCTGCATGCTTCTCGGGGCGAATTTTTTGGACTACGGCATCTTGCCCATCGATTTCGAACCGCGCGGCATGGGAATGTTGGGGATTGAAATAGGTGTTGGCATTACTGTGATGGCGGTGATGGTCTCGATATTTCGGGACCTCATAACTTTTGAATAGGAATTAGGCTAATGGAGTTCCTCGTCGGCCACTTCAATTACTTCATCTATATTACCCTCATGATGGTTGGCTTTTACGCCATGGTGGGGAAGAAGAACCTGGTGAAAAAGCTGGTTGGGATGAACATATTTCAATGGTCTATCATCTTATTTTTTGTCTCTATCGGTGCAAAGCACGGCGGAAATATTCCAATTATCGACGCAGGACACGGGCATAACGCGGCCGAGTTGGTAATAGAATCTGCCAATTACGTGAACCCGCTACCCCACGTGCTCATGCTAACGGCAATCGTGGTGGGCGTTGGAACCACCGGCGTCTCACTGGCCCTGTTGCTGACGCTCTATAAAAAGTACGGAACTTTAGAGGAAGACGAAATTATAAGGAAGCTCTAATGGATTTTTTCGGCCAACTCCCGATCCTCATGGTCGCGGCACCCATGCTGTTCGCGTTCCTGATCCCCATTGTCGGTTGGTGGACAGGGAAGTTTGCCTTTCCCATGGCGGTAACGGGCATTGGCATTTCTTGCATATGTGCCGTCGGTGTCGGGCATCAAGTGTTGCTTGGCGGCCCATTGACCTATGAGCTGGGCGGCTGGGAACCCCCTTGGGGGATTGTTTATTATATCGATCACCTCAACGCGTTCATGGGTGTGCTCGTCTCTTCGATTGCCCTGTTGATTGCCTTTTATTCAAAAGAGAGCATTGCTCTGGAGCGGCCGGGCAAGGAAGTACCGTTTTACTGCATCTTCACCCTGCTGTATGTGGGCCTGCTGGGCATGGTCGTTACTGGGGACATGTTCAACCTCTACGTGTTCTTAGAGATCTCATCTCTCACTGCCTATGCACTTATCGCAATTGGCGATGCCAAAGCGTCGTTTGCTGCATTTAAGTACGTGGTTATTGGCACCGTGGGTGCCTGTTTTTACCTGCTCGGGGTCGGGTATCTCTACATGGCGACCGGATCGCTTAACATGCACGATCTGGCCACCCGGCTGCCAGAACTCTACGAATCAAAAACCGTATTGGTGGGACTGGTATTTTTGGTTGTGGGGTTGGGGATCAAAATGGGGCTTTTTCCCCTCCACACCTGGTTGCCCGGTGCATACACCCATGCACCGTCCACCGTAAGCGCCTATATCGCGCCGCTGATGACCAAGGTGGGGGCATATGCGTTCATTCGGGTCATGTTTGGCGTGTTTCAGCCCGAGTTTTCCCTGGAAACCCTACCGTTCAAAGAAATCCTCGGGTGGACCGCAGCGGTGGCCATCATTTATGGGTCTATTGTCGCCATATCGAGGAGCGATATCAAACAGATGCTGGCGTATTCGAGCGTGAGCCAGGTGGGGTATATCGTCCTTGGGCTCACCATGGGCAACACCGAAGGATTTGTCGGCGGCGTGCTGCACATCCTGAATCACGCGTTTATGAAGGGGTGTTTGTTTGCCGTTGTCGGTGCGATTGTATATCGCCAGGGCACGCGGACCATCGAGAACTTCGGTTTGCTACACCGAAAAATGCCGCTCACAGCTGTGGCCTTTGCCATTGCAGCGCTGTCCATGATTGGCATTCCGCCCACGGCTGGATTTTTCAGCAAGTGGTACTTGATACTCGGGGCTGTCAAGGCTGGCGAATGGGCGTTTGTGGGCGTGATAATGGTCAGCAGTCTTTTAAATGCAGTCTATTTCTTCCGCGTTATCGAACATATTTTTTGGAAACCACAAGACAAAACTGCGGGCGGATTCGCCACCGCGGTGGTGAGAAAGGAGGCGCCCAGCGGCATGTTGATTCCCATGCTCATTCTGGCAGCTTCCGTGCTGCTCCTCGGCTTTGCCAGTGATTGGATAGTCGAGACATTCATCAGCCAGGCAGTACCACCGGGAATTTAAGTAGGAGGACTGGGAATGGAAACCGTCCATTCGGCGACACCGCTCTATGCCGTCTTAGTCTCGCTCGTTACCGCCGGCTTGATCATCCTGTTCGGCAAGCACAAAAACATTCGCGAGTCCTGGACCTTGCTCGCCGGTGTAGTGAAGTTTGCGCTGATACTATCTATGTTGCCGGTTGTGCTGGGCGGTCAGACGCCTGAAATATCAATACTCACGCTGACCGACGGCATCTCGTTGAAGCTCAGGGTCGATCCATTTGGCCTCTTTTTTGCGCTCATTGCTTCTGGCCTTTGGATCGTGACTTCGCTTTACTCCATCGGCTACATGCGCACGCTCAAAGAGCACGCCCAGACCCGGTACTATGCCTCATTTGCGGTGTGCCTTTCAGCAACCATCGGCGTGGCCCTGGCGGCGAACATCCTGACGTTTTTTATTTTTTATGAAATCCTCACAGTAGCCACGTATCCCCTGGTCATTCACAAGGAATCTCCCGAGGCCATTCGCGCTGGCCGGAAATACCTGTTTTACACCCTCACTGCCGGCGTTTTTCTACTGGCAGCGCTCGTCATTGCCTACGCGATCGCCGGCACCCTGGAGTTCACCCCCGGCGGGTTTTTGGCTGGCCATGCAGATAAGACCACCCTCAAAATTCTCTTTGTGATGTTTATCGCCGGCGTTGGGGTAAAAGCCGGTATCATGCCGTTGCACTCTTGGTTGCCCGCGGCGATGATCGCACCGACACCGGTCAGTGCGCTGCTTCACGCTGTGGCCGTGGTAAAGTCCGGTGTGTTCGGCTGCTTGCGCATCCTGTGGTTTGTCTTTGGCACAGCCCTGCTCAAAGAACTCGATGTGTGGTGGATGCTGGCAACAGCTGCCGCAATCACCATACTGATCGGATCACTCATCGCCCTGGCCCAGGATAATTTAAAAAGACGGCTCGCCTATTCCACGATTAGTCAGCTGTCCTACATTGTCCTCGGTGCAGCCATGCTGGCGCCCAGTGCGCTCTTGGGCAGTACGATGCATATCGTCAATCACGCCTTCATGAAGATCACACTCTTCTTCTGTGCTGGTGCGATCTATGCCCACACCCATCGGACGAATATTTCCCAGCTCAACGGGATCGGGCGAAAAATGCCCATTACCATGGGGGCGTTCACCATCGGGGCCCTTGGTATGGCCGGTATTCCCCCGGTGGCCGGGTTTTTGAGCAAGTGGTACCTCTCGATCGGCGCGTTGGAAGCTGAGGCAGTTGTGTTTCTCGTGGTCTTTCTCTTGAGCTCGGTACTCAACGCGGCGTACTTTTTCCCCATTATTGTGCGGGCGTTTTTTAAGAAACCCGATTCAAACGATGACAATACATTTAGCGAAGCATCGGCGTTTATGGTCGTTCCCCTAGGCTTTGCCGGGCTCTATTCGCTGGTTCTGTTTTTTGCGCCAGATGCACCCTTGAGATTCTTTGAAATTGCCCAAATGGTCGTTAGGCAAGTGACCGGGGGCGGGGTAGGCACACCGTGAACAAGCGCACCTATATTTACGTGCTCATCGGCATCGCCGCTGTTTTTGTTGTGGATCTGGTTTTTCCGGATCACCATCACGTTGTTTTCAAGTGGCACACCATTGCGGGATTTGATATCGCGTTTGGATTTTTAGGTGCCATTGTGCTCATTTTATTCTCCCTTGGGCTGGGCGAGTATTTTTTATGGCGACCCACGATATCGATTTCGCTTGAGCAGAATGATGTGGGGGCGGGCAATCGCGCTGCGCGGGTCAAGACCCTGTTGGTCGAGGAGGGGGACTGGATTATAAAAGGTCAGTCCCTAGTGGTTTTCGAAACGGATCGCGGTCTGCCAGTGGTCATTCGGGCGCCTGAATCCGGGCAGGTCTCGCGGTGTTTTGTCGATCCCAATGAGGTGGTTCGGGTCGGCGAAACTGTTGTAAACCTCGTAGTGGCCAAGCACGCTGTGGCTCACGGCGATAAGGAGACGGAGGGCACCCATGCCTAGCTTTTTCTCGCCCGCGTTTCTATTTATCGCCGCTGCGTTTGTCATCCCACTTCTAAAGGGACGGGCCAGGGATGGGTTCATCCTGCTCATTCCGATATTGGGATTTGCCCACATATACGGTCTGCAGGATGGCATGCGGTATTCAATACCGTTCCTGACTGATTACGAGCTCGTGCTCCTTCAAGTCTCGCCCATTCGCCTCTGTTTTGCGTACATTTTTGCGATTATCGGTTTTACTTCGTCTCTCTATGCGATCCACGTTCAGAAATCTGCCCAACACATGGCAGCGTTTTTGTATATCGGGAGCTCTTTAGGCGTTGTCTTTGCTGGCGATTATTTTACCCTCTTTATATTTTGGGAAATCATGGCTGTTGCCTCTGCTGCGATCATCCTATGTCGCGGCTCCCGGGCGTCTCGCGAATCAGCATATCGATACGTGCTCGTACACATCGCTGGGGGCGCATGCCTCATGGCGGGCATTTTGTTTCAGTTGATGGAGACTGGCAGCCTGGCCGTGGTCACGCCTGCGCCGGGTCTTCCGTTTTACCTCATCCTCATTGGTTTTTGCCTCAATGCTGCTGTGCCGCCCCTGTCGGCGTGGCTTTCCGATGCCTATCCAGAGGCCTCGGTCACTGGATCGATCTATTTAACGACCTACACCACCAAAACCGCTGTATTTGTGCTGGCGCTGGTGTTTTCCGGAACCGAAATTCTCGTTTGGGCCGGGGCGATCATGACCCTATACGGTGTTGTGTTCGCGACCATGGAAAACGACATCCGCCGCCTGCTCGCATACCACATCATCAGCCAGGTGGGGTACATGGTCTGCGGCGTGGGCCTTGGTAGCGCGCTTGCCGTCAATGGATCCTCTGCCCACGCGTTTTGCCATATTCTTTACAAGGCCCTGCTATTTATGGGCACAGGCGCAGTGCTTCACGCGACTGGGCGCAGCCGCATGACCGATCTGGGCGGCCTTGGCCCCAAGATGAAGCTCGTTTTCGTGCTCTACATGGTCGCTGGGTTCTCCATTTCAGGGGTGCCCCTGTTTAACGGCTTTATCTCCAAATCGATGATCATCACTGCAGCCGCAGATCTGCACCGGCCGGTGATTGAATTAATGCTGGTGTTGGCATCGGTGGGTACCTTTTTCTCAACAACGCTCAAGCTGCCCTATTACACTTTTTTCAATAAAGATAGCGGCCTGGAACCAGAACCCCTGCCAAGGAATATGCTGTGGGCAATGGGTATTGTCGCAGGGCTTTGCATTTTGTTCGGGGTCTATCCAGACCTGCTATATCGCCTGCTCCCCAATGCAGTGGAATATCACCCCTACACCCGGGATCACCTGGTGGGAGCGCTTCAGCTCCTGCTCGCCACGGGGATTGCGTTTATGATTTTTGCCAAGGCCATGGGCGGCCATCAGACCGTGACCCTTGACACAGATTGGATCTACCGTCGGATTGCCAACGGCATCTTGCGCTTTTGTGAGAGCTCCCTGACGCGCATTGGCGCAGATATTGAAAAAGCAGCAGGGGAGATCGTATTTGCTGTCACAACCCTCGTTCGAGGCCCGGCAACCAAGACCGGTGCGCCCGTGAAAAACACCCTCTCAGCAGCCTTTGCAAAGAGCGGCGTAAAGGAAAACATCGGCTTTGGTACTGCCATCGCCATCATCCTCACGCTCTTGTACGTGGCGATGTACATGGGATTGGGTCGCTTCTAGAGCACCGATCAGTTTAAAAGGAACGGCTCGCTTTGAGGGGCACCCAGTTTAATTAATAACGGCTCAAAGCATAGTACGGGTTGCGATGATGGACTACGATCACAGTTACAAGCTTATTTTTTCTCATCCCCGCATGGTCAGGGAGCTGATCGAAAGCTTTGTGCGCGAGGATTGGGTGAAACGACTTGACTTTGAGACGCTTGAAAAGGTCGCCGCCAGTTATGTGTCTGATGATCTGCGGGAGCGCCACGATGATGTGATCTGGCGGGCTCGGTTCGGCGATGAGTGGCTATATTTATACATCTTGCTGGAGTTTCAGTCTAAAGAAGAGAAATTTATGGCGGTTCGGATTTTGACGTACCTCGGGCTGCTCTATCAAGATTTGGTGCGCGGTGAGCAACTCACCAGCAGCGGCAAGCTGCCGCCAGTATTGCCGATCGTATTGTATAATGGCGAGCCTAGGTGGACCGCGGCGACCGAGATATTTGACTTGATAGAAAATATCCCCGGCCGTTTGGCGAGGTTGAGCCCACGTCTTCAATACTTACTCATTGACGAGGGCGCGTATGCGCATGCCGAGCTCGCATCGCTCAAGAATTTAATTGCAGTGCTGTTTCAATTAGAGAAAACGCCCCTTGTGGATATGGGTGAGAAGCTTATCAAGCGATTGTTCGAATGGATAGGCGACAATATCGAATTACAAAGGGCTTTTGCGGTTTATCTCAATCATGTATATTTTAAAGGTAATGTGGATGTCGATGACATCTTCGATACGGCCAAGGGAGCTAAAGAGGTACGGGCCATGTTAGAGAGAAATGTTGACCAATGGATTGAGCAACTGGAGGCTAGAGGCAAAGCCAAAGGTATTGCTGAGGGTGAAGCCAGGGGCCGTGCCGAGGGCAAGGCCGAGGGCAACAAAGCGGCCCGCCTTCGCGTTGCTCAGAAGATGATCGCCGCTGGTATGCCCATATCTCAAGTCACTGAAATGACAGAATTATCCCAAGAAGACGTCAAACAACTCCTCGATTAAGTCCGTTCCTAATCACCTATTCCAAAGCGTATACCCATTGATTGAGACTCCAAAGGAGGCTAGTATGCAAACGCATTGCAACGCCCCAGGATCATTAGAAGAAAGGATACTTGGCATGGATCCCAAATTAAGCACTATCGCCAAAAGAATCGTTATTGCCGTAGTTGCACTCGGTCTGTTTCCCGGTGCCAAACAGGGGTGTGGGAGTGAAGAGGCGAATGAGACCCTGTTGTCACCTGTGCAGGCAGTGACCACCTTGCTCGAAACAGCAGATGGTCAGGTGACAGCTGAGTTGGTGTTGATCAGCACCAACGTCAATCCCCATCAGTTTGTAGACACGGCGGTCAATCCCAAAGTGCGCATG
Organism: Myxococcota bacterium; assembly: GCA_030065855.1. Classification (GTDB taxonomy): domain Bacteria; phylum Myxococcota_A; class Polyangia; order JAAYKL01; family JAAYKL01; genus JASJCT01. Next base: position 5,032 of record JASJCT010000063.1, on the reverse strand, counting down.
GCCAATGGGGCCGAGGTACCGTTGCAGCTAACGACGCCGGGGCACTATACGGCATCGAGTATTGATAATCCGGCGCTGATCTATGTCCCAGGCGCTACATACCAGTTTTGCTTTGAACTCGACGATGTCAGTGCCGCAGATCAAGTGGCCGGCGGCAACTTTACCGCGGTGATGACAGCGCCGAGCGAGGAGGTGTCTTCCTTCATGATCAAAGTACCTGCGTTTGCCGGTGATACAGCTGAGATCGGTTGGACGCCACTGGCCCGCTATGGCATTGTCAGCATTTTCAATAGCGCCACTGGTGTGCTGGTCTACAAGAATTTTGATTTTACAGACGCCCACTTTGACGGCTCGAAATGGGCGCGGCTAAAAAGTGGCGGCACTTTGGCCCTTGGTGTGGATGTGTTTGCAACGCCAGGTGAATACACGGTTGGTGTTTGCGCTGTAGACAAGGTCAGTGACTGGGACATCGAGGTTTCAGCTGAGCTGGGTGTATTGAGTGGATTTCTCATCGGGCGCTGTGCAGCGGATATTCCTATCAGCGTTCCCCAATAGGGATATTAAATCCAACTGAGAATGCTCAATAATGAGGACAAATGACGATATATTGCGTTAAGGGGAGTTCTATCCGCACGAAATTCGACTATGTTAGTGAGCACTATGGCCCACCAGCAAAGGCGTCCATGGCCCAGCACTTCCGAGAACGCCACAAGACCCTTTTCCCCATTCTCAATGTTTCCTGGTATCCGTATGACACCTATGTAGAGGTTCTGGAATACATATCGAAGACCTATTTTAATAACGACCCGTCCAAGCTGGAAGATATCGGTGCAGCATCTGCGAAAAAGGCACTTTATACGACATATCGATCATTCATCATCAGCGGGGATTACGGTCGATTTTTACAGAAGATATCGCAGCTACATCACATGCTTTACAACCTCGGCAAAATCGAAGTGGAGATGCACGAGAACCAACGCGGGTGCGATATCGTCCAAAGCAACAAGCCGAGGTATGCTGAAACTGATCTCTATGTGGCCAGCGGGTTCTACCAGGAGACCGCCCGGTTGCACGACAAGCGCGACGTGAAGTGTATGTTCATCTTAAAGGAAAACAAAGCCCATTTTACCGTGTTTTGGAAATAGCATTGTAATCTCCCTGATGGCGCCTAATCACCCGGCCAAGGCAATACGCCCAGCGGATTGCCTGCTGCATCATAACGCTGGGCAAAGATGCCTGCGTCGCTGCCATCCTGGCTGCCGCTCTGCCAAACCACGACAAAGCGACCATCCGCTGCCATTGCCGCGGCAGGGGAGTCCTGGATAGCAAGCTCATAGGTATTGATTGTAAAATTATAACCATTCACGGATCCGACCTGATCATAGCGCTGCCCCCTTACGCTAGAACGGTATATACTTTGCCAAACAATTATAGACAGGCCATTCCCAGCCATAGCAGCTGATGGATGATCTTGATCCAGATGATTAAAGCTATTGACACGAAACTCACTCCCAATTGGGCTAGCATTTTCGTTAAAGCGTTGAGCAAGGACTTCATAGCCCTTATTGCTAACCACGTTAAAAGACTCCCAAGCAACCACGAAAATGCCGTCTGATGCCATAGCTACAGTGGGACGCTGTTGACGGCTGGCTGTTTGCTCGTTCAGTTGAATTTCAACGTCATCTAGATTCCCGTTAGCGTCAAAACGCTGACCCAAGACCCTATATCCGCTGCCATCTTGACCCTTGCTACCCCAGACAACGAGAAAACGACCGTCTGATGCCATTGCCACAGCAGGGTGCTGCTGTTCATCATCGGTGTAAGCGTTTACTTGAAATTCGCTTTCCAATGGATCGCCGTTCTCATCGAATCGTCGACCAAATACGTCATTTGCGATAGCGTCTTGATCAGCACTATCCCAAACAACGACAAAGCGGCCGTCTGAGGCCATTGCCACAGCTGGGTTCTGTTGGTTTGAAGTTGCATAGGTGTTTATTTGAAACTCATTTCCTTCCGGCTCTCCACTATTGTTAAAGCGCTGACCGAATATCCCGGTATCGCTGCCGTCCTGGCCATCGCTCTCCCACACTACAACAAAGGCACCGTCTGGGGTCATTGCCACAGCAGGTCTCTTTTGAGCATCAGCAGTGTAGGTATTGACCTGAAATTCATCTCCCTCTGGGTACCCGCTGACATCGAAGCGCTGACCGAATATCCCCGATTCGCTGCCATCTTGACCATCGCTCTCCCACACCACGAGAAAACGACCGTCAGATGCAATCGCTACATCGGGTATGCCTTGGACTCCAAGGGTATAGGTATTAACCTGAAACTCGCCAATATTACATGCGTTACAACCATCCCAGGATATTACGTTGCTATCGTCGCATTCCTCGGACTCGGTAATTTGACCGTTGCCGCACACTTCGATGCAATCCTGATCTGGATCCCATCCATCGGGGCAGATTTCACAGTTGTCGCCAGTCCAGCCGTTTCGGCATTCAGTGCAGTTCTTACCTAGATCCCAGTTGCCGAGACAATCCTCACAGTTTTTATCCGGATCCCGGTTGCCGAGGCATGAAGTGCAATCTGTCGTGATATCCCAGTATGTCAAGCAAGATTTACAGTCGGTTTGACTGTCCCAATTTTCCAAGCATTGCGCACAGTTTTTGTCCGGATCCCAGCCGTCGATGCATTGTGCGCAGTTTTTGTCCGGATCCCAGTTGCCAGGGCAGTTATTGCAGCTATACCCGGTCCATTCGTGGATGCACTCACAGACAGCTTCGGTTGTGGAGAGTTGAGCACAGTGACTGTTTTGGGGGCAGAGCCTTGCGGGTTTTTTACCAATGTTGTCACATGAATCGTACCAGTAGACGTTACCGTCGGTACCGCACTTCGTGTACGCTCGGAGATCAGCTGGTACGCATTCATGATCGACCGAATTGTTATCGACATTTGTATATATGACGCATCTTTCACAATCTCGACAATCTCTGCATATATGAGATTCACTTGAAAAAGTCAGATCTTCGATGCATCCGATACTCCCCGCTGCGAGCGCTACTGAATAAATTAACCAGAGATATTGCTTGATACAGTTGCCATTGCTCATTTAATTAAAACCTCCCCTCAATGCCGATACCCACCAGTTGGCTGCTAAACACGGGTGCGACCCGAATCTTTGAGAGCTGTTTTGGCCTAACGCCGGGTGGCGGCGTCGGGGCTTCGGGGGCCCGGGGCATAACGAATGCCAGCAAGGTCACACTGGTCAGGAAGGCGGCAGTGCCGAGAGACGCGGATATCATTCCCAAGGTGTAGGTTACGTTTCGTTTAACCTCGGCTTCCTCGCCGATCTCTTTAAATTCTTTCCGCAAGTCCTCGTTGGTTTGGTATGTCCACTTTTCATGGTATTGCCTGGCGATTTTGTCTTCTTCAATGGCCTTTTTGAACATGATGATGCTGACCACGAATGACGCAGTGCTGCCGACACCGAGTATCACCAGGGGACGCACAAACTTCTTTCGCTTGGCGATGGTCAACTCAGCAGACGCTTTCCAGAGGTCGTATTCAACCTCATATGCGTCTACGAGCTGCTGCCTTGTAGGTGCTTTCTCTTTTGCGGCAGCGGCAGTTATGGGTTCAGCATTGATGGCCAGCATCAGGCAGACGATAGAACCAAGGGGGAATCGTTTCCACATCAACATACCTCATAGTTCGTAAAGACTTAATACCAGAATAGACCAATTATCGCATGTCAACAATACTAATAGTTGACCTCAGCAGGGTAGGATTATTTCTCCCGATAGTGACAGCTGCTCCCAAAATTTGGCATTGACACCCCGGGATCGCTACCCTAACCTGTCCGGGTTCACAAAGACCTGTTTTGAAAATGGAGGGACCAATGGAAGTTTCCAAGATGGTTGTCGATCGTCAGAAATCGGCATCAAAGGTGATCGCTGCTGCGCATACGCACAAATCCAAGGTAGGAACTGGCATGACCGAGCTGCTCGGCCGTGACTTTGGCGTTGCCGCTGAACAACTCATGGACGCCTCGGCAGAGGCACTCAAAACCGCCACCCGCGCCATGGTGACCGCAGACGAGGCCCATATCGCCGAGCTGGACGATGATCCGGCACATCGCGCTGCCCGCGATGCTGCCGCAGACCAAATTCGGAATGTATTCGTGGATTTCAGGGATCTGACCCGCACCATGTTCGGCGCTTCATACGTTGCATCCCTCGGCTATGAGGGCGAGACTCCCGAAGACCCGGTTATGTTGCACCGTCTGGGGCAGCGGATCCTCGATCGCATAGACAAAACCGACAGACCCCATCCCAGGTTCGAGGGCATGACCTTTGATCCTGGCCCGTGGAAACAAAAGATCTCCGATCCCCTTGCCAAATTAGACACAGCCCTAAAGAATACCAACACCGAAGTCCGGGAGGCGGAACAGACCCTATCGGCTAAACACCGCGCCATCGAGGCTTACGACGCGGTATTCTCAAAAACCGCAGGGTTGGTCAGTGCGATGTTGTGCATCGCAGGCGAACAACTGCTTGCAGACCGGGTAAGGCCGGTCAAGAGCAAGCCCGGCCAGATAACCGATCCAGATGCAGCATTGGGCTGATCTCCCCCTCAACATCGCTGCCAACCGAACCAGGCGCAATGTAAAACATCTCTAAATAGCGCGTGGAAGTGCTCGGAAGGCGATTCTAATAATCAAAAAGCCGTTCCGGACCAGTTCCAAACGCGATTCTAATAATCAAAAAGCCGTTCCGGACCAGTTCCAAACGCGATTCTAATAATCAAAAAGCCGTTCCGGAGTGCTCGGAAGGCGATTCTAATAATCAAAGAGCTGTTCCGACCGGGTCGTCTGCCCTGCTTCGTTCCTTAGCGGGTGTTTGTAAATTGAAAAAAAAAGAGTAAATCAGAGCAAAACTCCCCCTTGAAAAAGGGGGCAGGGGGGATTTCATCATAAAATGGACGCGGCATATGCAACGAAATCCCCCTTAATCCCCCTTTTTCAAAGGGG
>JASJCT010000175.1 GCA_030065855.1 Myxococcota bacterium | reverse complement strand
GCCTACAGGACGTAGGCACGCTCGATAAGAACGATCAAGACGCCGTCATCAGACTCATAGACGCCATGATCGCAAAAAAGAAAATGAAAGATGTCGTCGGCGGATAGCTCTGTTTACGGTTAAACCATTCACAGGGATGGTCACCTTTTTATTTTTTTTGCTCCGTCCCCATATTTCTATCCGCAACCCCGGCAAGGCGGCATCACACCACCAACCGGAAAACACCGACACGGCTGGGAAAGAAAAATCAGAGATGAGGAAACCGGCGAGATGGAAGGGACAAGACGCTACTCCTCGCCACACCCCTCATCCCAGCCATAGGGCAATCTACCGATGTTTCTCAGGAACCACTCTCTGAGCTTGGATTTGGACTCCTCAGTAAAAAACAACGACCCTTCATCGGTAGGGGTGATAGAGTCCGTAGTCACTAGCATGCTGAGTACATCATTGGCATTTGTTACTAGTTCGAGTGCTATATGAGCCTCTCCTAGACAATCAACAATTGTACCAGATTGCTCTTCATCGACTGATATGACTGACGCTAATCTCTTAATCGGATCTTCACTACCGAGAGTCAACAGAAGCTTTTCCGATGCCTTCCCACTAACGTATGGTGGTACATTAAATTCGATGACTCTAACCTCTTGGACCCTAGAAAACTTCTCTGCAAGATAGACGTTCCATTTCATTTCAGCAGCCTCTCTCATGGATTGATCTTTTCTTAATTTCTGGGTTCGAAAATTGGCCGTATCTCCCGCACCATGACCGCAGTTCCACGCCAAAAACAATGTTGGCAATAAAAACAATGTAGTCCTGTCAAAAAGCTGTATCTTCATAGCCACACCATTGTCCTAGTCGGTATATTTATTCCAATTGAAAACAGATCTGGGGATATTTGTTTGCCTCATCCCTGATAACGGTGAGCCAACACCAGATCCGTCATCATAAAACAGATATTTTGTCTGGAAACCATGGACGTTCCGGCCAGTGCCAGGGCTCTGTTGGGCGTAACTGTGGAACTTGCCGAGGAATGAATTATCTCCACCTCGTCCCAAGTTACACGAATAGAATCCTACCGTCCCTTTGTCCTTGGTCAAGTACATCAAGGATGCAGAGTATTCCTTGAAACGTTCCGGTGTTATGTTGGGTCCAACTGCGTCTCCACTCCTAGGAGAACCAAAAAACTGTTGCCCTCCTTGATCTGATGCGCCATGCCCAAAAACCAACGCCGTATCGTATTGGCCTTGATGGCTCTTGGCCCAATTCGAGTAAGCGCCGTAGGAAAAATCACCATTTTTCCCTCCGGTATAAGTAGTGACGTTGGCTCCGGCACCCCTAAGACCGGCCGCCCAGTTTTTAACTAGGGGCACCTGGTCTTTTGAGTGAGCGATCAGAACGACATCTTTGCCTTTCCAGTGAGCTTTGTCCCATTTTGGTGTGCCGGATTTGGTACTTCCTGAATCGCCACCAGCCGGTGGGCCACCTTCTAGGACTTGCGGTCCCCCCTCTGTACCAAGGGGTGACCCTGACAGCTCCTTTCAGCTACCACTACGATTTCCATAATGCTTTCCAGCAGTTAAAACCCTCTCACCCAGTCGTTTTCTGTTTCCAAAGAGCAAAAACCCCTGACGCGGGTTTTCGGCTAATTGCCCGCCTCCTGTTGATGTTTGATTATCCCGGAAATGCGGGCGCGGGGCAAGAAACGGCAGGAGTTGATACCGAGCTCGATGGGGGCGGATTTACTTTTTTCCTTTAGTCGCTTTACCGCCCGGGTCGGTTTGGCGACTAAAGGGGGGGATGGCTTCCCGGTTTGTTAGATGATCGGCCCTGATCAGCCGAGGCAGCAGGGGTATGGCCGGCCGGTAGGCCGGCTTTCCCCTGTCTGCTCTGCTGTGGGCGCCCCCTTGAGGGGGCAGATGGGCCGCTCCGGGGGCCGGGTCGGGCGGAAAGGAATGTAGCGACCGCAGGGAGCGGTAGGCCGGCGGGAAGTTTGCATAACACACCTGTTATGTAAAAGCGGGAAGGAGGGGAGGCGGACCGGCGCTGGGCTTGCTGGTCTGATTGGTAGGGGACGTTGCTTTGATTTGCAAAGCAAATCAAGCTGCGTCCCCGGTAGGGAGGCTAAGCTGCAAGCCCGGTGACGGGCCGGCCGGTTCGTATAATGCGCATTATGCGATCCGCCGAGTGGAGCGGCTTCCCGGCGGCTATTAAGATTGGTTTTGCTTGCTATAGCCCGTTCCGGGACCCCGGAGCTGGGTGGGCGGGGGTGCTTAATTCGTCCAGACGTTCAGTTTTCGTCCGATCGTCTTCCTTATTTTTTAGCGGATAAAACTATCAGGCCAAGAGACCGGCTACTGAAAGGTCTTCGTCCAGCGTTTCCCAGTGTATCCCAATGCCCCCACCGATTAGCCGCCAATCGTTGCGCTCTTCTTCGGTCGCATCTCGAAGCTTTGGAAACCACTCCAATGGCGCACTGACCTCCCGGCCATCCAAAAGATACACGCAAAGCATGGCATCGGTGAATCGCACATTCCCTATCAGTGGGCTTGGTTTAGCGTGTGCCAAAGTATTCATGCCATTTCTCCACAATAAATTCCGAGTGCTCGATGACTATCTTGCGCAATCGAGTCAGCTCTTTGCCATTGTAACCCACCGAGCTGGCCAATGCGACCGGTCTCAGCCAGAATTTTGCATAGCTCTCGGCTGATTCCACGTGCACATGGATCGGTTCTGTTCCCTCGTTGCTGAAGAAGAAAAACCGGTATCCAGCTATCCTTAGAATCGTCGGCATCTATTCTCCTTATTTTTGAATTCACTGTAGCGACTAAAAACCAAGGAATCAATTCACGGATGCCTCACCATCCTCACCCTCTATAGTTTCGGCCTCCAACCCCTCCCGTCTAAACCTCGCCGGATGCGTGGCTTGGTGGATCTGCTTGAGCTGACGGATGCTGACTTGGGTGTAGATCTGGGTGGTGCTTAAATCAGCGTGGCCGAGCATCTGCTGGATGAATCTAATATCCGCTCCGTTTTCCAGCATTAGGGTGGCCATGGTGTGGCGGAATAAATGGCAGGCCCCTTTCTTGCCCGTGTCAGCGTTGTTGACGTATGTCCTCACCAGCTGGGTCAGGCGGTTGGGGGTGAAGGGGTCTCCGGTAGCGGTCAGAAACAAAATACCTTCGTCCGGGGCCGCGGCAAAGGACGGCCGGATCTCGTACAGATACTTCTCGGTCCAGGCCACGGCTCGTTCTCCAATGGGGATCATCCGGTCTTTTTTGCCCTTGCCTTGCCTCACCATGATCGTGCCTCGTTCGGTGTCCAGGTCGTAGATGTTTAGGCCTATCAGCTCCATTCGCCGCATGCCGGTCGAGTACAGGGTCTCGAGAATGGCCCGGTCCCGAATGCCTATCGGATTGCCCACGTTGGTCTGCATCAGCACTTGCTCGGCCTCGGATTTGGTCAGCACATGCTTGGGTAACCGTTTTTCCAGCTTGGGTAGCTCCAGCTCAGAGGCCGGGTTGTACAAAATGTGGTTGTACTTGGTCAGCCATTTGAAAAAGGCCCGCACCGGCACCAGCCGCGAATACTGGCTCTTGAAGCTCAGGGGCTTGCCGTCCTTGGGTTTGCGATAGTGGTAGAGGTAGCGCTGGTAGCGTTCCAGGATCGGCTTGGTCACCTCGGCCGGTTGTGTGATCCCCCGCTCCTCGGACCACTGGATGAAGTACCCGAGGTACAGCTCTCGATTGCCGATGGTCCGGTCGGATAGGTTTTTGATCCGCATCCAGTCCAGAAATTCAGCGAGCTTCACCCCCATGCCTCTGGGATCAGAGGGGTCCCCGATCACCGGCTTGGCCTTGCGATACCCGCGCCGAGGCATTAGCTCGCCTCGGAAGCATCAGCGACTAAAGGGGAAAGACTATCGCTACGATCCCCCAAGTACGGTGGTTTTTTACTCGCTTCCCTAGACGTGATTTGCGGCGTTTTACCGTTGATCGGGGCTATCTCTTCGGAATCATTTTGAAATACTGGTCGGTCTACACCCCGACACCCCCCCGACTTGGGCCCGACTTGGCCCCGACCAGTGCTGCTCAAGCCCCGACCGGTTTCCATCGTACCCCCATTTCTTAGATGTGTTTTATCAGAAACATCCATAAGCCCCATCATGAACGCTTCACCGTCCTGGCCCTGGCCTTGGTAGGCCAGCTCGTACACGAATTGTTGACCGCGTCCTCCTCGATGCACGATCAGGTATTCCAGCTCTTCAAGCCGATGCATGTGGATCTTGAGCTGGGTATTGCCAAACCCGGTATGCTCCCGCACTTCCCGCCGGGTAAACCGATAGTCGCTCCGGGCCATGGCCAGGGCTTTGCTGCGCTTTGTCACCATTTGGTCCAGTTGCATCAGCAAGCGCCGGGTCTGGGGTGCGAGCTCGTCGAGTGACCGACCCAGGACTTGGTGGGCCAGGCGGTTGGTGATCTCGATGTCTTCCAGGGTCACTTCGATGTATGCAAGGCGTCTTGGGTTGGTGTCGAAATCCCCCTGCCCCCCTTTTTCAAAGGGGGAATTACATGCCTCCCCCTTTCGCAAAGGGGGCCGGGGGGATTTTCGTCTCTGCACGTACTTCAACGGCCGTTGGTACTGGTGCAGCAGGGCTATCGACCGAATCAGGGTCAGGTACTTCATGTGGTCCCGCCGGGTCCGGGTGCGGTCGTCCAGAAAGGTCAGTTGCTCGGCATAGGGATTGGCCACTAGCAAGGGACGCAACAAGCGCTGGGCATCTTGGTGCAGTTTTTTGAGCTCGTCGCTGTCTCGCCGGGCCAGCAGGCCTGCCAGGGTTTGACGCTCTCGTTGCAGTTTATGTATGGCCCGGGTCTGCTCCCGGTCCTCGTCCACGGTCAGCACGATGCAGCGATTTTGCAGCTCTTCGTCTATCTCTATCGCCGTGGTGGTCAAGAAGATCATCACCGGTCCTTCCACACGATATTCCTGGGTTACTAGTCGTCCAGTACTCGGGTCCTTGCCGGTCGACGCAATGGTCAGCTCCCCTTCGGACTGCAGCAGCTTGAGCGCATAGGCCGCCCGCTCGGCCCCCTCCTCTTCCACGATCGCCAGGATCTTGTGCTGCAAGTCGGTCTCGCCCATGTAAAACAAACTCTGCCCGGTCATGGCCGAGTATTTCACCTGCTCTTCGTGCGGGAAAAACGACAGTATCGCTTCCATCAAAGACGATTTACCAGCCGCGGATGAGGATTGAAGCACCACGGCCAACGGTTCCTCGAGCTTGCGAGACACCGCGGCCAAGTAGCCCACCAGCTTGTTGGTCTCCTCACCCACGATCCCGCACTTCTCGAAGTCGGCCAGAATCCGGTCCAGAAGCTTGGGGTCTTTGAGCAATGCCATGGCCGAGGATCGATCAGCTTCGGACAGCGCAACGCCCTTGTCCTTGTCGGGATTGAGGGTTTGGGTGATCTGCTTTTCCTGAAGTTCCTCCAGCTTGAGCAGGATCTTGCCCAGGTCTTTCTTTAGTACGTCTTCATTAATAGACAGCTCCTCGGCCGCTTGTTTGAGAAACGTCTGGCGATGTCGGGCTGCGTAGAGGTCAAACGTATCCACATGAAACGCATCGCCCCGGGCGCACAGTACGTTTACCCGCAACGAATCAAACGACATATTCTTCTCGAGACCCCGGATCCGCCAGCGGCGATCTCCGAGCTGGATAACGACCTCGCCGGCCTTGATGTCGGCGTGGATTTGGGACGGGGTGGGAGTAGGCAAAGGCGATGCTTCTTCCTCCCCCTTTCGCAAAGGGGGCCGGGGGGATTTCGTCTTTCCCGGTGCCGATGCAGAAGTATCGAAATCCCCCAAACCCCCTTTTTCAAAGGGGGATTTTCGTTCGGACGATTCGGCAGACGAAGACGTTGCCGGGGGCGGCATCGGGGGCGTTGTCGCCGTGGTAATCTCACCGGGCGGTTCTCGAACCGCCCCTACGGACGAAGTCGTTGTCGCGGTGGTGATCGACGGCGCCCTGCCCTTCCCCATCCAAACAGCCTTTCGAATGACCAAACCCAGGCTCTTTTCCGCCGGTTTCACCGATAGCGCATACTCGTTCGCGTCCATGCCCTTGGGAAACAGGATCCGGAAGCACTCAATGCCCTCGGCCATCAGCCGCTCGCCGAGCGACAGCGCGGCGCTCTCCCCGGCTTCGTCCCGGTCGTAAGCAATCAATACCCGCTCGATCCCGTATTCCTGAAACGCGGTCAGGTGTTCCTCGGTAAACCCGTTAATGCCATAAGCAGCAGTGACATTGCGGTACCCAGCACACCAAAACGTCAGGGCATCGATCAGCGACTCGCAAAGGATTACCTCCGAGCTCGCCTTGAATGCCGCCTCGTTCCAAACGCCACGATGAGGACCAGGCAAGTAAAGATGCGGCGATGATCCCTTGCGAGAAACCCGCTTGATCTTTCGACCGTATACCTCACGCGCTATACCCTGATCGTCAAACACCGGTATCACCAATGACCCGGAAAAATGTTCATGACCTGACTTGCGATAGATGCCGAGATCCTCTAGCTGCCCCCGAATCGAAGCCCCATCCCGACGGTTCTTTAAAGGAATGTGGTAGCCAAGCGTTCGGTTGGAATACCCCAAACGAAACAGCTCAATCGCATCACCGTGATCAATCCCCCGCTTGGCCATGTACTCCAACGCCTCGGGGCTTTGCTTCAATGTCTCGGTGTAATAATTGAGCACCTGACGAAGACGCTCCTGTGTATCACCATCTGTAGACACCACCGATTTTAGCTTGGTTACCGTCGATATCTTGGATACCTGCTGACTGATAGCAGAGGTCACACCAGCAGGAGTATAGTCATTGCGAAGTAGCTCCACTGCATGACGAAATGAAACCCCCTCGGCCTTCATCACCCAATCGATCACCGTGCCGCCGGCCTGACAAGCACCAAGACAGTTCCAAAGATTCTTGGCGGGATTGACCACGAGCGATGGCGAGTGGTCTTCATGAAACGGACAAAGTCCGATTAGCTCATCCCCTCGCTTGCGCAATACCACCCCACGAGCGGTGACCAATCTCTCCAGGGCGATCTCGTATTTTAGTCGGTCGAGCTTATCGTCGGTTATTCGGGCCATAAAAACCTCCTCCGGCAAAAACCCTGTCAAGCAGAAATTTAAAAAATCACACCTTCTTTGTAATCATTTATGTTGATTTTGACAATACTCATTATTGATGATATTGTTTTTTTGTCTCGGGAAGCCCAGGGATAGTCAGAAATCCCGTGCTATGATGGAGCCTACATAATGACACAAGCGGTGATCGTCAAAATGGCACTGAAAATTCTGGCTAATCGACTAAAAAGAATTCGGACCGAGCGTGGTTTATCACAAGCCGACCTCGCCGAAAGAAGCGGACTTAAAGTAAACGACATATCACGATACGAAAGAGGTGCCGTCTCCCCTAACCTAGAAAACTTCGTAAAAATCGCAAACGCACTCGAGGTCTCTGCTGATACCCTTCTGTTTGATGGCACGTCACCTGCCTCTTCAGAAGAACCCAAAAATCTTAAACTATGGCAGCGCCTACAGGACGTAGGCACGCTCGATAAGAACGATCAAGACGCCGTCATCAGACTCATAGACGCCATGATCGCAAAAAAGAAAATGAAAGATGTCGTCGGCGGATAGCTCTGTTTACGGTTAAACCATT
>JASJCT010000064.1 GCA_030065855.1 Myxococcota bacterium | reverse complement strand
GAACCTATCTCAGTAGGCCGGACCGAGCATGGTGATTGAGACACGAGCAGTGCAAGGCAGGACGACAAGTCTTGCTGGTGGCAAGGCGCGGAGGAGTAACGCAGCAATGCGAAGTGGATCGGGCGCCATGCGACGGGAGTGCCTACTGAGATAGGTTCTTAATATATTCTAGGAGGCGATAGATATGGTGATCGGTGTTTTTGGCGGTACATTCGATCCTCCCCATTTAGGGCATTTGGGGGTTGCTGATCGCGTGATCTCATCTGGCCTGGCTGACGAGGTCTGGTTCATTCCCTGCCGAGACCATCGATTTGGCAAGACCCCAGCACCTTATGATGCGCGACTTGCCATGTGCCGATTGCTCATTAACGGGCGGGAGGGCATGCGGGTGTCAGATATCGAATCGACCTTGGCGCGACCCGGATACACTTATGATTTGGTAGTGACACTCAAGGACACATACCCAGATCATGCATTTCGGCTCATCGCAGGTGCAGATGTCTACCATGAGCGGGACAAGTGGCACAGGTATGATGAAATTGCTCGGCTGGCTCCGCCAATCTATCTTGCGCGGGAAGGTGTTCCCCCAATTGATCTACCTGCGTTAGAAGCGCCTATTGGCGCCAGTGCCACCACCATCAGAGAGCGACTTAGAAGTGGCAAAGGGCCATTGGATTTGGTGCCGGCCGCTGTCTTGGATTACATTGCCCAACACGGCCTTTACAGGAGGGCAATGTGACAGGTTCAATCTTCATCGCAGGAGTTGGTGCGCTGGGTGGATCCCTTGCCGTCGCTTTGGTAAAACAGGGTGGGCAGGTCGATGGGGTATATGACATCGATAGGCATCGAGCCCTTGCAGTCGGTCAGGCCTGTGGCGGGGCATCCTATTGGGGTGCTTTGCCGCGGGAGATGGTAGCTGCAGAAACAGTCATCGTTGCCGTGCCAGATGGCGCAGTCAGTGACCTTGCTGAGATGGCCCAACAAAGCCAAGCCGTGGATAGGTCGCAAGTCTGGTTACATGTGGCAGGTGCGCTCCCGGCAACCGCGCTTAAGCCCCTTGTCGGCAGTGTTCGTGCAATCGGCGCGTTTCATCCAGCATGGGCGTTTCCCCCAGGACAAGTGACACCAATACCCCCTGGGGTCTGTTATGCAGTGGACGGGGATGCCATAAGTCTGGCTGTTGCCAGGGGGCTGGCTGATTTATTGGGAGGGACGACCGTATCTATTCCAGGTGCAGTCCGTCCCCTGTATCACGCAGTCACAGTCATGGCGAGCAACTACATAGTGGCGTTACTAGCCGAAGCAAAACGGGCTTTTGAAACCGATGCGTCAGAGGCTGAAGATATCGAACCGCTCCTCCTTTCCCTGGCCCGAGGTGCACTGGACCGGGCACGGGAAAGCAGCATCGATGGTGCCTTAAGCGGACCGATCAGAAGAGGCGATGCAGAAACGACCAAGGCGCACCTGGCAGCTTTAAAGAGCGACGAGCAGCTGCAGGACCTCTATCGAACCCTAGGCCTGGCCACAGTGCGCTTAACCCGCCGCATTGATAATAGCGACTGCATAGATCTAAACGCGATCGAAACGGATCTTCTCAACAAACCTTAATCGGCCGGGATGTCTAATCTTTTGATGGTATTGGCGCTGCCGGTCTCGGTATTTGCCTCGACTTGCACTGCTTGAAATCTCACGCCGTCGTTGGAGAGTCTGAAGGGGTTGGGCAGGCCTGTGACAAAACGGTTCAACACCAGGTCCTTGCGCATGCCAATGATCGAATCGTGGGGACCGGTCATGCCCATGTCGGTAATGTATGCTGTGCCCTGGGGCAGGATTTGTTCATCAGCGGTCTGTACATGGGTGTGGGTGCCAACAATGCACGTTACTCGGCCGTCGAGATAAAACCCCATGGCGCGCTTTTCACTTGTGGCTTCAGCGTGAAAATCCACCAGCTTGATAGTGCAATGGGCTAGGTCGGTGAGGGCGGTGTCTGCTGTGGTAAATGGATTATTAGCCGGGTCCATGAAGACACGGCCTGCTAAATTGATGACGCCGACCGAGATCCCAGCAGCTGTTTCGTATTGACCGATGCCGCTTCCTGGCTGGATTTCTGGAAAGTTGAGCGGCCTGAGCAGGCGGGGCTCACGGTCGATATAGTCTCTGATTTCACGGTGGCGCCACACGTGGTTCCCCGTTGTGACACAATGAACCCCGGCATCTAAAATGCTATCTGCCAGGTTCGGGGTGATGCCCACGCCCTGAGCCGCGTTTTCCCCGTTCGCAACGACGAAATCAATTGCCTGCTCTCTGATCACTTTGGGAAGTACCCGGCTTAGGGTGCGCATCCCCGGCTTACCCGCAATATCTCCGATCAATAATATTGATACAGTTCCCACAGCTCACTTTGCCACAGCCACGGCCCGGGTCTCCCGAATCACGGTAACCCGAATTTGTCCGGGATAGGTCAGTTCGTTTTCGATTCGCGCAGCGATATCCCTGGCCAAAACAATGGCCTCGGGATCTGCGATTTTGTCGTGTTCCACTAGTACGCGGACCTCGCGGCCAGCTTGGATTGCATATGATTTTTCCACCCCTTCGAAACTCGTACAGATTTGCTCTAGTTTTTCTAAGCGCTTGACATAGGATTCGAGCATTTCACGCCGCGCCCCAGGACGGGCGCCAGATAGGGCATCAGCCGCAGAGACCAGGTGTGCGAGGATGCTCGTGGGCGCTTCTTCTTCGTGGTGGGAGGCAATGGCGTTGACGATGATAGGTTCTTCTCCGTGCTTCTTGGCAAACCGGGCACCCACCAGTGCATGGGATCCCTCTTGCTCGTGGCTCACTGCTTTTCCGATGTCGTGAAACAGGCCGGCACGCCTCGCTTTTCTTGCGTTTAGATTGAGCTCAGCAGCCATCAATCCAGCGATAAATCCGCACTCCACTGAATGGCGAAGCACATTTTGGGCATAGCTATATCGGTATTTCAAGCGTCCCAGGAGCTTGACAATCTCTGGGTGAACCCGGGCCAATCCCAGCTCTAAAATGGCCTGTTCCCCAGCTTCTTTTACGGATTTTTCGACTTCGACCTGAGCCTTGGCGACAATATCTTCGATGCGGGTGGGGTGGATGCGGCCGTCTTGTAGTAACTTTTCTAGGGATATCCGCGCAACTTCGCGGCGAATTGGATCAAATCCAGACACAACCACAGTCTCGGGCGTATCGTCTACAATCAAGTCGATACCCGTGGCAGCTTCCAGGGCCCTGATGTTGCGTCCTTCACGACCGATAATCCGCCCCTTCATGTCATCAGAGGGCAAGTGGACAACAGATACAGCCCGCTCTTGAACGTGTTCCCCTGCGTAGCGCTGTATTGCAATGCCTACAATTCGCTTGGCCCGGTTGTCGGCTTCCTCTTTTGCTTCGTCTTCAATCTGCTTGACGCGAATCGCTGCCGAGCGCTTTGCATCATCGGCAATCTGACCGATAAGTTCCTTTTTCGCCTCATCTCGCGTCATACCTGCCTTGCGTTCGACCAATTGCCGCGCGTCTTCGAGTTGTCGCTCGATCTTGCGTTCCTTGCTCGACATCTCTCGCTCCAGGCGCTCCAGCCTGGCTTCGTGTTTGGAAAGCTCGATTTCCTTGCTGGTGATGACGTCCTTTTTCTTTTCTAGAACCTCCTCCCGCTGGCGAAACCGATCATCGTTGCGCTTTGCCTCTATCTTGATCTGTTTGGCTTCCTTTTCGACCTGAGCCAGGGCGGTGATTTTTTCCTCTCTGGCTGCAATTTCCCCATCTTTGACGAGGTTTTGTGCGTCGTTTTTGGCGGTGCGCAAAACATCTTCTGCTTCCCTGCGAAGGATTTTGGCCTCCCGGATGCCCTTTGAGGTCACCGCTTTTCTGGCCAGAAAATGTCCGGCGAAAAAGGCGGCCGCAATCAGGATAGCCGCGATGATAATAATGATGATTTCCATTTATCTGTACTCCCGGATATATGCTCCCACGGCGACGTGCACTGCAAAATACAGAAGTAAGTACTCGAATATACTTACTTTACTACCGCAATGGGCAATATATCCATCCGGCGTCACAATGCGGGAGATATGGATTTCGAGAGCCCGAAACAGAAGGTGCACCACGGTATGTATACGTCCCCACTGAAAACATTGCTCAAGCCATACCAGAGGCTCGAGACATGGGACGACATTATTTAATCCTGCCGACCAGTTCCAAAACCGATGCTCGGTATTTTTTTGGTGGCAGACGTGGGCCTAGCTACCCGAAATCTATCTCTACATTCCCCGCTTCCGGCGAATGGTTACCAGTTAGTCTTCTATAACCAACTGTTAAAAAAGGCAAGTAAGGGCAATCTATTTGGATGCATTTGCTAAGAGCTCATCAATCTTTTTTATCATATGGGTTGCGAACCGGCTGGCACCTTCCCGCATGGACTGGTATCGCTTATTCGAAGCGGTGAGTTCATCGAGCAGGCCAATGGCCACCATTGCCATGGCTTTAAAGTCCTGATCCGGGCGTGCGCCACTTTTTCTAATAACATGAAAGCGTTCTGTAACAATCTTTGAAAGATTGTTGAGGTATTGCTCATCGGCATCGGACCGAATTTGAAAGGTCCGGCCGGCAACCGTGATACGCGATGTTTTCATTTCTGTGTCGAGTTTAGTCGGGCTTTTTGAGATGGTCAATGGCTCTATGACCAAATCGCAGAATTCCCAACAATCGCTTGACTTTTTTTATATCATAATTATCAAAAGACTGCCTATTGGGAGACAATGACCAAACGAGACTATTACGAAATACTCGGGATTTCACGGGATGCTAGTGCAAAGGAAATCAAGCAAGCGTATCGCCGCTTGGCCATGACCCTGCATCCGGATCGCAACCCCGACGACACAGCAGCCGAAGACAAATTCAAAGAAGCTGCCGAGGCATACGACGTGCTCAGCAATCCTGAAAAGCGGGAGATATACGACCGGTTTGGCCATGAGGGACTGCATGGACAGACAGGATTCACGGGCGTAGAGGATATATTTTCTTCCTTTGGTGATATTTTTTCCGAGTTCTTTGGCGGTGATATCTTTCGCGGTCGGCGACACTCCAGACCTTCGCGGCCCGCAAGGGGGGCGGATTTGCGCTACAACCTCAAATTGACGTTTGAGGAGTCCATGAGCGGCGCAAAAAAATTGATAGAAGTCGAACAGTTGCGGCGATGTCAGGCATGCGATGGGGTGGGGGCAGCCCCAGGAACCCAACCGGAAATCTGCACCACCTGCAGTGGGCAAGGTCAAGTTGTCCAGCGTTCGGGATTTATGACGTTATCTACCACCTGCCCGGCCTGCCGCGGTCGCGGTACATGGATTCCCTCCCAATGTCCTACCTGTCACGGCACTGGATGCGCACCGTTTAAACGGTCCGTAACAGCAACCGTACCGGCGGGCATCGGGACTGGGATGCGGCTGCGCCTTGCTGGTGAAGGAGAGCACCCAGAGACTGGCGGAGAACCCGGTGATCTCTATATTTTCGTAGAAGTCGAACCGCACGAAAAACTGGAACGGGATGGCAATGATCTGAGGTATGCTGTGACAGTGCCCTATACCCAGGCGATTTTGGGGCAACGCATTGAAGTTGAACTTCCAGGGGAGGTCTGCCACACTGATCTGCCGCCAGGTATCCAGCCAGGGGAGGAGATTAGCATATCCGGAAAGGGCGTGCCGTATATCGGTCGATCAGGCTCCGGGGATTTAATTGTTACCGTGCACGTAACATTGCCCCAACATCCAAATGATAGGGAACGCGAATTACTGCAGGAACTCGAAGATATTCGCGCTGAACGCGAGGCATAATACTCAGGCAACACAGGCAATGCCAAAGGAGTCCAGGATGTGTACGCACAAGTCGATTTTAGAGCGGTTACATACCGGTGATTATTTCGGCGCACTCTGTGAGGCTGGACCCATGTTGGCCGCTAATACGTCGGATCTGACAGCTTGGTATCACACTGCCCGCGCACTATACGGGCTCGGCGAAGCCGAGAACGCGATGAAGAATTTGAGGGGGGTGGCCTTGGCAGTGGCCGAGGACAGACGTCCCGTATTGGCGCTATCGCTTCTAAAGGAAATCGAAGACTTGGGTGGAGAGACCGACGACCTTGTCGCTGGGTTTGCAAAGATGTACAGCGCCGGGAGCGAGCGCCTCACAGAAGCGGAAATGGCTCCGCCGCCGTTGCCCTCCTTAGTGCCGGTATCTTCCTGGGATCCCAGCCAAGGCAGGGATGCGCTTGTCGATAAGGCCCAAGCTGCCATGGCAGTGGCATGGGCAGACTCAATTGCGTTTATCAACAAAGAAGGGCCGCTGCCGTTTATCCCGCTGATATCTTCACTGTCAGCTGAAGAAGTTGTGATGTTTATCGATACTTTCTGGCGGCAGGTGTTTGAGCCCGGCGAGGTGATCATCGAGCAAGATACGCCTGGCGACGGCTTTTACCTGATCGCCGAGGGACATGTCCGGGTGATGAGACATTCAATGGATAGTGACGCCTCCAATGAACTGGCCAAACTCGGTCCTGGGGCATTTCTCGGGGAAATGTCGATTGTTGCCCGCGCGCCTCGCGCAGCCGCGGTCATTGCTGCTGAGCGCACTGTTGTTCTCTTTGTGGAACGGGCAAAAATGG
Source organism: Myxococcota bacterium (assembly GCA_030065855.1). Classification (GTDB taxonomy): domain Bacteria; phylum Myxococcota_A; class Polyangia; order JAAYKL01; family JAAYKL01; genus JASJCT01. Next base: position 36,137 of record JASJCT010000064.1, on the reverse strand, counting down.
AGGCTCTTGCCAGCAGGAATCCAGAGATCGGGAACGTTCTCGTAGCGTTTTGCCACGCTCGCATGCTCGAGAACCTGATGCGAACGTCTCCGGTGCTGTCCCCTGTGCCAGTGGCGAGCAGGCCAGATGTCATTGCCTTGTTCGATACGGATTACTACAAGGCAAAGCGCGTCATTATCAGGGAAGGTGACCCATCCAAGGGCCTGTTTTTGGTCGTTTCCGGCTCTGCTGGCGTTGTAAAAGAGGACGCAGGCGAAAAGATAGTCCTGGCCCGCCTCGGGCCGGGGGATGTCTTTGGGGAGATGTCCCTGTTGATGCAGCGCCCCTCTACAGCAACGGTGATTGCCGAGGAGGACACGGCTGTGTTGGTGCTGTCCACCGATGCCTTTCACGAGGCTACCCAAATGTATCCGGAGTTGCTTAAAGGCGCGTTTGATATTGCGGTCGAGCGAGAAGAAAAGAACAGATCGATTCTGGCGAGCCCGGCTGCAGCAGTAGATGACTTAGTATTGATGTAGTTAATCATTAAATACGAAAGGAACGGTACCATGACGTTGCAGAAACCGAGTGACAAAGAAGAGGAATATTTTGCTCGAAAAGAGTACGAGCGCTTGAAAGCACTGGCAGAGGAACAGGCAAAGCAGGAAGCGGAAAAAGAGAGAAAAGAGCGCCAAGCGCTTCACTACATGCACTGTCCAAAGTGTGGCGGTGATCTCGTGGAGATCGCATATCGCGAGGTACATATCGACAAGTGCACATCCTGCGCGGGTATCTGGTTGGACGCTGGTGAGTTGGAGACGATCCTCGAAACCGAGGACAATTCGCTCGTCAAGCGCATCCTGAAGGTGTTTCAGTAAATTGGACGATGATGGGTTTCATTGCCGCGGTTTGATAACCTTTTCATATGTAGCATAAGCGGCTGTAAGAACAAACAAGACAAATAAAAGCCACTCAATCAAGGGGCCGATCCTCAAAAAGAGGGTCTTCTCGTTGGGGATGTATAACCGCGCTTGGCTGATCTTTGTTTGAAAGCGCGGCGTTGTTGTGTTCTTTATAATTTTACCAGTGGCGCTTGCGAAAAAGCCATTGCCAGAATTGGTTACTTTGACGAGGGGCATCCTATATTCTACGGCTCTGAAAACGCCCATCGACAGATTAGCGTCTGAGATGACTGTTTTGCCAAAGTAGGCCTCGTTTGTCAGATTAAGAAGGATGTTGCCGCCGTTCAGGGCGAATTTGCGAATGTGGTTTGAAAACAGAATCTCATAGCAGATGGTCGGGATAATTTTTTTGCCAGGGCCAATCTCAAAGACCGCTGCGCCGTCTCCTGGGACATAGTATCGAGTGTTCTGAAATATCTGGCGCAGCAGAGGAATTTTCCTCTCAAATGGCAAATACTCTGCAAAGGGTACCAAGATCTGTTTGTGGTACCTCTTGCCTGGTGCTCCAGTGTCTGAAAGGTGCAATGCGGTATTGTGGTATCGCCATTGCTGATGATCAGACAGGTCTTGTTCGCAGGCAAAAACGATTGGCTTCCTGATCCGCTGAATGAGAGATCTTATGGCTAAAAGATCTTCTTCGAGGGGTTTGCACGGAATGATGATCGGTAGCTCGGGCCAAACCAATAGATCTGTATCTGGAAATCGCTGGGCTGCTGTTTGCGAGAGCTCGAGCAGGGTCGATAGATCATTCTTTCGATCCTCAGGTTGGACAAAAAGGGGCTGATCATGCTTTTTAACCGGTATATTGGGTTGAATCGCAGCAATGTGAATCAACTGATTCGGATCCGCGGCGTTTATTTTATTCTCGTAGTATTGGACCTGATAGCATCCGTATCCAACCACACCCGAGCAAATTAAAATAAAAGCAGTGAGGTAGATCAGCAGTGCTCTCTTTTTCCTTGCCGCATACCAGATTTCGATGCCGAGAAAGACAATGAGATTGAACGCGACGTTCAACCCACAAAGGCCGCCCAGGTCGAGGATTTGAAATAGGATTGGGTGCTGAAATAAAAAATGGACAGGGGTGACTGGAAACACGCCGAAGAAAAAGACCTGCAGCACTGATAGGCAAAGCGCACGCCGAACCGGTCCCCAGGACGCGAACACACTGCTAACCAGTCCGAACAAGGCATAGGGCAACGCGCCGATTCCTGAAAACACTGCTGCAAAAAGAGCGGCCTTTAACCAGCTGAAGTAGAGCAGTGCGTTGAACGCAATCATCAGGCCGTAGCTACCACCAAAAAAGAGTCCGAAGCCAAAGACAAAGCCCAGGGCCAGGCCGTGTTTAGGAGATGTTTTTCGAATGAGCGCGGCCCATCCCAGAAATCCCAATGCAGCCAACACGGGCCATCTCCCAGACGGATAGCTCAGGTGGATGAGCACGAGCGCAGCCACGGTGAGGGCAATACGCAGCCTAATGGACCCGTCATCCTGCAATAGAAAACGCCTGAGACGAGACAGCTGATTGTCTTGACCGTCCATCTTAGCGTCAGTTTAGACCATTTTAGGAACTAAGCAGGGGCATTGCGATCAAATAGGGATCAAACTTTGGGTTTGCTTAAAATAATCTGTTCCAATAATCGCGCGTCCAGTGCATCCTGTTCGCGTCCCGTGGCTTTTTTGTTTGTGCATAGATCCTGAAGTCCAATAAATGAAAAAATCGATATCTTTAGTAAACCGCGGCAAGCCGTGAAATGCGAGGGCATGACCGCCGACTAGGAGATATTTAACTCGGTGTGCGTTGAAGCACTCGATAAACTCGATAAAATCCTTGCTCAGACTCATTGCGCAATGCCAGATATTCTCTAACACACTCCCCAACCGCATCGAGGCGTTCCTCAGGCGAGAGGGAGAGCCAATACTCCCACCCGGCCTGCTGTGCGGCCTGATGGGATGCAAAGCGTCTCACGACTATATGCCGTTGCTCCTCACTCATCATTGATAAATATATCACATACCCGAGCTCCGTTGACAAAAAGCGCTTTAAATAGATACACAGAGCTTCAAAGGAACGTGTATGCGACTGAAGAATAAGGTTATCATTGTCACTGGCGCGTCAGAGGGGATAGGCCGTGCGCTCTGCCTGGCACTTGCCAAGCAAACCACCCAGCTGGTCTTGGCAGCGCGAAACAAGGACCGGCTCGAGGCCCTGAAAGCCGAGGTTTTATCCCTTGGTTCCGAAGCCCTGGTTGTACCCACGGACCTAACCGACATACAAGCATGCCAGGCCTTGGTAAACGAGACCATTGCCAAATGGGGCCGCATTGACGTGCTCGTCAACAATGCAGGCGCCACCATGTGGGTTCCGGTGGATGACATCGAAGATCCATCTATTTTTGAAAACCTGATGCGCCTAAACTACCTCGGCGCGGCCCATACCACCTATTATGCGTTGCCCTTTATTAAAAAGACCAAGGGGCGGGTTGTAGGTGTTTCCAGCGTGGCCGGCCTCACAGGCGTGCCCTGCAGGTCTGGCTATGCAGCGAGCAAACACGCCATGTTCGGGTTTTTTGATTCCCTGCGCGTCGAACTCACGGGCACTGGGGTAACAGTGACGATGATAGCACCGGACTTTGTGGTATCTGAAATTCACAGGCGCGCGGTGGATGGCACAGGCCGCCCCCTTGGGCAGAGCCCCATGCAAGAATCAAAAATTATGGGCACCGAGGCCTGCGCCGAGATGATGGTGGACGCTATCGAAAAGAGAAAGCGATTGCTCATCACCTCGTTCCGGGGAAAACTCGCGCGCTGGATCAAGCTGTTGAGCCCTGCCTCGGTGGATGCACTCGCTGCAAAGGCGATTCGAGATCGAAAGTAAAATGAAGCCATATCTGACCTTGACGATTGAGGCGGATCTGAGTTTATAGTGGCGTAACATAATGCGTTGTAACGTGACCGGGGGGGTTATACACACTTCGGTCGACTTGTCCAAAGGAGTCCAAACATGTCCTATCCAGTTGATTCACTAGAACCCAAAGAACTGTGGCGATATTTCGACAAGATTCGCCAGATACCCCACGGATCCAAGAACGAACGCGCCCTGGGAGAGGCGATCCTGTCGTGGGCCCGCGATAAAGGATGCGAGGGTCAAATGGACCCGATGGGCAATGTCGTGGTTCGCATTCCCGCGACAAAGGGATATGAAGGCGCGCCCACAGTGGTGTTGCAGGGCCACCTGGACATGGTCTGCGAGAAAAACTCAGACAAAGTGTTTGATTTTGATAAAGACCCAATTGTCTTGGTGCGGGACGGGGATTGGATATCTGCCGACGGCACCACCCTGGGTGCTGACAATGGCATCGGCGCGGCAACTGGGCTCGCGTTTTTGGACATGGACGATGCGATTCACGGTCCCTTGGAGCTGCTGCTCACAGTCGAAGAAGAGACAGGGTTGGACGGGGCCCAGGCCCTAGAGCCAGGGTTTATCAAGGGCCGCCTACTGTTTAACTTGGATTCAGAGGAAGATGGGGTCTTCTACGTGGGCTGTGCCGGGGGCAGGGACACGGATATCCGACTTCCCATACAAACCGCGTCAGTGCCGGCGGGGTACAGTGCATTGCGCGTGGACGTCAAAGGACTGCGCGGGGGACACTCCGGGCTCGATATTATCCACAATCGCGCCAATGCCACCCGGCTTTTGGTCCGTGCCCTAGAGGTCGTTGTAAAGGGGGTACCGATCAGTCTTTGCGATATTTTTGGCGGAGATAAGCACAATGCTATTCCCAGGGAGGCTACTGCTGTGATTGCAGTGCCCACTGCTGAGGAAGCCCGGGTGCAAACCCTTCTTAATGGAGCACTCGAGGGGTTCAAAGACGAGTTCCTATCTGAAGAGCCCAACCTCTCCCTGACAATGGCCGCAACAGAAATGCCCGCAACAGCGTTAGATGCCTCATCAGCAGAGCGCATCTTCCAATTATTACTCGGACTTCCCCATGGTGTGCTCACCATGGTTCGCGGGATGGATGGACTGGTCGAAACATCGACCAACCTTGCCCGGGTTCGCATCGAAGGTGGCAACGCGCTAACCGTGCTCATGAGCTCCCGCTCCTCTGTGATGTCTGCCATCGACGGGGTTGTGTCCCAAATTGGCGCAGTGGGCGCAGCAGTCGGCGCCGAAGTCGTGCACAACGAGGGCTATCCAGCGTGGATGCCGAATCTCGAATCAAAGATGCTCGCCAAGGCCAAAGAAGTATGGAAAGCCGTACACGGTACCGAGGCCAAGTTCACAGTGATTCACGCGGGCTTGGAGTGCGGGATTATCGGTGATAAGTACCCGGGCATGGACATGATTTCCCTGGGGCCGACCATTGTAAATCCCCATTCTCCTGAGGAAAGAACATCCATTTCCACTGTCGATCGGTTTTTTGCGTTTACAAAGGCGTTCCTCGCTGCCCTTGCCCGGGCATGACCACTGGACCCAGCGACTGCTCGCTGATCCTGGGCGCGGCATCTCGGATTGGCGCGGCCCTTGTTCAACATATTGTCTCTAATAACCCCCAGGCGTTCGTCATTGCAGCAGATCTACCTGAAAAGCGCGGCGCCTTAAATAGCATCAAAATATCACTAGGCCAGGCGAGAAACCGAATTGCGGTCGTTGCCTATCATCCCCAGTCCACTGCTTTGGGGTTTGATGGCACACTGCTCGCCCGGATTAAACATACAGCCACCCATATTTACCACCTGGCCCATCAGCGGGATCGATCTCAAAAGGCATCTCTCACCAGAGAGCACAACAAACAGTTATTTGACAAGGTGCTCACCTTGTCCCGGCAGGCAGTGGTGCTCAAGGCGTTGGTTGTCGTGACCGACGTGGGGATGATCGGAGACTATCCCGGACGGTTTAGCGAAAACTGGGTCGACGTGGGGCAGATTCCCTTTGATGAGGTGGACCAATCGAGTGTGAATGTCGAGCGCGCATGCATTGAAGCGACTGATGTACCCATCGTGCGGGGTCGGGTCGGGCTTGTATCAGATGTCGGTCCAGCGCCTGCTCCTGCGGAAGTTCGAGCCCACTGGCGGCCTACGGCCGAGATACTGCTGCCGTCAATTCGATTGCTCAAAGTGCTGCCGCGATTCCTAAGCATTTGGACGACCATACCCCAGAGCACACTCGCACCGCTGACACCAGTACCATGGGCCGGGTCGGCGCTTGCCGAGCTGGGTCAGTGTGAGGCGGCGATTGGCCATGCCGTGCACCTGGTTATTTCCCCCCCACCGACCATGAGAGACGTTCTCGCGGAATTGACGCGGCAATACGGTGGCGCGCGCATAAAAGGAGGCCTTTCCATAGATCTGCTGAAACGTATCGGCAAAATACCCGGGCTGACTGAAACCGTGAGGCGGCAAGCAGACCATGTGGCATCTTTTTGGGTGCCCCACCGATACTGCCTCTCCCGCAACGAGCTGGATACAGCCAATGCCAGTGAGTGGCTGCGCCATACTGGACCCGCACCTACCTGGGAGCAGTGTGCACCGATGTTTTTTAACTGGAAAAATTGAGCGTGTAGCGAGAGATTTTCATTTTGAATGATTGACGGCGGGCATCAAATGGATATTATCAACCATTCCGTTTTCAAGAATGTAGAAAAGATGGAGAGGGTAAAAGTCTAGATAACCTATGAGAGCGCAGCCATTCTTTAGCTATATTTAATGACTGAAGCCGTGATTTTTGGAAAGTACCAGCTATTGGAGATCTTGGGACGCGGCGGTATGGCCGAAGTCTTCAAAGCCAAGTCCTATGGTGTCGAAGGGTTTGAAAAACTCCTCGTCATTAAACGGATTTTGCCCAATCTTACGAGCAACGAGCGCTTTGTCGATATGTTCATCAACGAGGCCAAAATCGCAGTCTCGTTGAACCATGCGAATATCGTTCAGGTTTTCGACTTGGGCAAGGTCGCTGATTCCTATTACATCGCCATGGAGCACGTCCACGGGATGGATCTTTCTACTACGATTAAAACCTGTCAGCGCCTTGGGCGTACCGTACCTATCGAACTGGCCGCATTCATCGGCAGTGAGGTCGCCAAGGGGTTGGATTACGCCCACCGGCGTCGGGATCAGCACTTAGAGCCCCTCAACATCATTCATCGAGACATTAGCCCCCATAACATCCTGATTTCCCACGAGGGTGAAGTAAAGATCACCGACTTCGGTATCGCCCAGGCGAAAAATGCCATTGCCGGAGACGAAACCCATACGATCAAAGGGAAAAACGCCTACATGGCGCCTGAGCAGGCTCGCGGTAAAGATCACGATCGACGGGTAGATATATTTGCCCTCGGGGTCGTGCTGTACGAAGCCATCTCAGGTACCAATCCCTTTCGGAAGGGCCAAGTTTCGGAAATCTTACGCCGAATTCAAAAGAAGACCTACCAAGGACTGGCAGATGCGTGCCCCTTTGGCGTGCCCGAAGAAATATCCGAAATTGTCGCTAAGGCCATGGAGCCAGATGCGGACATGCGATATATCGATGCTGGTGAGTTCTACGAAGCCCTGATTGCGTTCCTGTACAACACGAGGACCCGCGTGGGTGCCCATTCACTGGCGTCTTTTCTGAGCTCCCTCAAAGACGAACAAGAAGAAAAATCCACTGATAATAAGGATATCATTATAGATTTTTCGATCGGTACCAGCGGCGCCACGTCACAGGGCGACAGCGGCAGTCAGGGCGAGATCACCTCTATTCAGGTCCCGACTGGTGCCCAATACGAAGACGCCCACTCAGGAACCACGGGCACGGGCACGAGCACCTTATCTGCAGAGCTTCGAGAAGTGACGGTGATGGCAATGGAGTTCGTTGGCCCACCCGCGCCAGATAGCACAGTGGACCGATTCCGATCCATTATCACCAGCAATGGCGGAATTGTGATCGAAGCCCGCAATGACTTGGTCCTCAGCATATTTGGTCTGGAAATCGCCGATGGCCGGGACACATTAGATGCGATCGATACAGCCCTCAAACTGCAACGCGCCGCGCTCATGGTTGAAGATACCGTATCCCTCCAGATAGGGGTTGGTGTGCATCCGGCCAAGATAGTACTGCTCGCGAGCGGCGAGCCCAGAGAGGACGATGCGTTCTTTAATGCGGTCTCCCTTGCCCGATCCTTGGCCAAGCGAGGGATCGGTTGGGTCGTAACGTCAGACCCTGCCCGACAGATAGCTGCAGAGAGCTTTCGGTTTGAAGACGTAACGGTTACGACCATTGAAGGGACCGAGCACACCGTGTGCAAGGTCCTCGAACGTCGACCTGTGGCCGAGAGTTACGGACGCTTGTTTGGCCGTCGGGAGGAGCTAAGGACTATCGGGGAGATTCTCGCGATGGTAAGTCGCGGTACAGGGCGGATTCTCAACCTGGTCGGCGAAGGTGGTACTGGAAAGACCCGGATTATGCACGAGATGCGGCGACGACTCGTGACGGGTGGGCACGACGTGGGGTGGTACGAAGCCATTTGTCTGCCGTGGCGGTATGAGATGCCATTTTCCGCAGTGGGGGCGATGTTTCGGTCCATTCTCGCTGTGGGTGAAATCGAGCCCGAAGAAGAGTTGCGCGCCCGCATCGAGCGCTTGCGTGAACTCGGGCTGATCCCAGAAGAAATCGAGGCTGTATCGGTGCTGCTCGGTGCGGCTGGGGACAGTGACGTGGGGCCTGAAGAGCGGAGTCGGCAGTTGAGATCTGCCCTTGTTCGCGCAGCCTCGAGTCTTTGCAGCGACAAGCTGACGATCTTTTTCTGGGACGACCTCAACTATGCGGATAAAGAGTCCTTTGCTATTTTTCAATACTTGAGCGATTCCTTAAGCCACATGCCGTTCTTGTTGGCATTTGCATCGCGTCCCGGGTTGACGTTTCATTTTGGAGATACCCCCAACTACCACGAGATCGGATTAAATCCCCTATCCGAGCACGAATCCAAACGCCTGGCATTGTCTCGCATGGGTGCCCGACGCGCTGCTGAGGATTTGCTGATGGATGTCGCACTCAAGAGCGGCGGCAACCCCCTTTATATAGAAGAGTATATCAAGGCCTTGCTTGCCAATGAAATGGTCAAGGTAAGGGACGGCAAGGCGAGATATCAGGCGGATGCCGGTGCACTCGATTTCCCCAAAACCCTCAGGGGCTTGGTCGGAGCACGAATAAATCGGTTGCCTGTGGAACAGCGGGGTCTGCTCCAACGGGCGGCTGTTTTGGGTCAGCGGTTCCACGTCGAGATCTTTTCGAGGGTCACTGGCATCGAGACCACCGATCTAAAGGCAATATTGCTGGGCCTGAGGGACATTGGGTTGCTGACTCGGCTCTCGGCAAGCGAGTTTGCCTTTTCATCTGATTTGGTTCGGGATGTGGTCTATGACGGCATTGTCCTGTCGGACAAACGGGAGATTCATGCGCTCGTTGCCACGTCAATCGAGGAGATGTTCGCCGATCGCATCGATGAATTTGTCGAGCGGTTGGCGGTGCATTACCGAGAGGGCGGAGAACGGGCCAAGGCAGTGGATTATCTGATACGGGCAGGGGAGAAGGTAGCAGAGGAGTACTCACACGAGGCAGCGATCGGATATTTTCTTCAGGCCCTCGAGCTGCTACAGAACGTGCCAAGGCCGGATCTCAATCGCATTTTATCCGTCTATGTCCCGATTGGGGAGCTCGCCATAAAGACAAACAACACAGAGCTCGGACAAAAAAAGATGCGTCTCGCCGAGGAGCTGGCCGAGGAGGTCGGCGACACGCACAAGCTCATCCAAATCATGCGGCTCAACGCTGAACTTCAGGCACGGGCAGCGCGATATCAGGAAGCCCAACAATACTTTCAGCGCGCCATCGAGCTTGCGGACGAAACAGGTGATATAGAATTGCGCTGCGAGGTGCGATTGACCGCTGGCCAGGTCTACATCCTGCTCGGAGACATGAAAAAATCAGGGTCATATTATCAGGAAACCATCGATATTTATGAGGATACCGATAGACCCGACCTGTTGCTCACTAGCTATGTCCGACTGGCCAGGGCCCAAGCCTTGTCGAACGAACCCGAGCAAGCCCTGACGACCCTGGAAAAGGCCGAGACCCTGTTCGACGCAGAGACCCATCCATTGGCCCACATCGAATTTGAATATGCCATGAGCAATGTGTACTACATGCTGCGGGATATGGAGCGGTCGATTTTCCACTGCCTTCGCGCGGTTGAAATCGGCAAGGAGTACGATCTTAAGGACATGGTCGCGCGAAATGCGCACAATGCCGGAGATGCCTACCTCGGGCTTGGTGATTATCGAAAAGCATTCACCTATTTGCGAATGTCTCTGGAGATGGCTCGGGGGCTGGGCGATGATGTCCTCATTAACCTCAACAACATCTTTCTCGCTTTTATCGACGCGTTGAAATTCGGCAGCAACGAAGGCCTGGCCCAACTGGAAAAGGCCCTAGATGTGGCGAACGAGCGCAATACGGTGTGGGAGCAGATCCAGGTCCATTTCTTTTTAGGCCGAATTCATTTTGAGAGAAAGCATTCGGATTTGGCAAAATCCCATCTCGAACAGTCCATTCGCATTGGCCAGGCTGCAGACAACAAGATTTACGAAGCCCCGGCAATGGACCTGCTGGATCAAATACGCGAAACCGAAGACTGGGAATCCAAGCACACGCCTTCGTACGACACAGATCACTGACCTGTTGTTCTGCCTTCGAGGGTGGTCGGGAAGCCGTTAGTACGAAATCCCCTAAATCCCCTTTTTCAAAGGGGACTTTTCAATGCTCCCCCTTGAAAAAGGGGGCTGGGGGGATTTTGACCAGGCTTTCAGCACCCATTCAGCACCCATGATGCAGAAGAGCTATTGACGATATTGAATAAAAGGAGGTATGACATTCCCAAATTACACGCGACTGATAACAATAGGCGAAACGATCAGAAAAACACACACATAAATTAAGATGGGATGAGGAGCGGCAATGAATGTTGTTTTGATTGTAATCCTCGCAATGCTCACAGAGAATTTTGTGCTTTCCCGGTTTCTGGGTATCTGCCCATTTCTCGGAGTCTCCAAACGGCTGAGTACAGCCATCGGTATGTCCATGGCTGTACTCTTCGTGATGCTGGTCGCAGCGGTGATAACCTATATCATTCACGTCTACCTGCTCGTGCCATTCAGCGTGGAATACCTCCAGACCATTGCCTTTATTTTGGTCATCGCTTCGACCGTCCAGCTCACTGAAATGGCCATTCAAAAGCTCTCGCCCACCCTGTACCAAGGGTTGGGTATCTATTTGCCGCTGATCACGACCAACTGCGCCGTGCTCGGGCTTGCCGTATTAAACATCCAGCGGGGCTACGACCTCATCCAGGTGATATTTCACGCCATTGGGGCGGCCCTGGGGTTTGCCATCGCCTTGATGCTGTTTGCCGGACTTCGCGAACAGATGGATAAGACAGACATACCAGCAGTTTTTAAGGGACCGGCCATTGCCCTGGTCACCGCCGGCATCCTGTCGCTGGCCTTTATGGGATTTTCAGGCCTGGCACCGGCCAGCTAAGGAGGGCGCGGGATGACAATGGTTCTTATTCCGGTCTTGATTTTATCGGGCATCGGATTTGCTATGGCGTCCCTGCTGGCTGTGGGACGACGCGTATTTGCAGTAGATGTGGACGAGCGTCAAGAGCTGCTGATGGATATTCTCCCAGGGGCAAATTGCGGTGGGTGTGGGTATCCAGGGTGTTCGGGGTATGCCGCGGCCCTCGTGACAGGTGCGGCCAAACCGACCGCATGCCCGCCTGGGGGTGCTGATTTGGCGCAGGATATCGGCAAGATCATGGGCGTCGAAGTAGAGGACGTCCCAGATATGATCGCGCTGGTGGCCTGTGCTGGGGATGCTGTTCATGCGCCAGAACGGGCCCGATATTTGGGCATTCAGACCTGCGCTGGCGCCCAGGCTGTGGCGGGCGGTGTTAAGAAATGTACCCATGGATGCCTTGGATTGGGCGATTGTGCAGATGCTTGCCCGTTTGACGCGATTGTCATTACGCAAAACCGCCTGGCAATGGTCCTGCCCAATCGGTGCACGGGGTGTACACAATGCGTGGTTGCTTGCCCGCGGCATATGATCAAAATGGTCCCACGGGGCGACTCAGTACACGTGCTTTGCCACAACCCGGAAAAGGCGAAAAAGGTCAAGGCGGTCTGCGATGTGGGATGTACCGGGTGTAAGCTGTGCGCCAAACAGTCGAAACGCCTCAAAGTGACAGGTGCCCTTGCAGCAGTGGATCCCGAATCTCAGGGCGAGGATATACCCCAAGACGTCGCCCTGGCATGCCCCCAAGGGAGCATTTTCGACAGTCGCTTTCACTCACTTTCCGCGTGGCTAACCGAACCTTCAGCGCGCGAAGCGTTCGCTCAGCAATCCGAAGCTTGGAAAGTAGCTGAAAAGGAGAGAAAACTGGCTGCCAAAAAGGCAAAAGCAGCAAAGAACGCCAAGAAAACAACACCGGATGAATCCGCTGAGAAAGGAGGCCCCGCATGAAAGCGGTTACCTTTGGCGGCGGCATTCATCCCCAGTATGAAAAAGCGAGAACTGCCCAGCTGGCCGTGACGCCCCTGGAAGCCCCGGATGAAGTGGTGATTCCACTATCACAGCACATTGGCGCGCCTGCCAAGGCCTGCGTTGAAAAGGGCGCCGAGGTGCTGCGGGGTCAGGTGATCGGTGAGCCAGCTGGATACGTATCCAGCTATATTCACGCTTCGGTCTCTGGAAAAGTTAAAGACGTCGCCCCTGCGCCTTCAATGAGCGGGGCAGAAGTCATGTCTGTTATCATTGAGAACGATGGCAATGACCAATCCGAGGCCCCAGAAGGCCTGGGAAACGATTGGACAAACGCAGATGTGGACCAGCTGAAAGACGTCATTTATAAAAGCGGTATTGTGGGTATGGGGGGCGCTGCCTTTCCAACCCACGTAAAACTGTCGCCCCCGTCCAACAAGCCTATTGACGCGGTCATGCTGAACGGTGCTGAATGCGAACCGTACTTAACCGCGGATCACCGAATGATGTTGGAACATCCAGATGCCGTGGTGACCGGGCTGCGCATTGTGCAGCAGATCCTCGGAGCAAAACGGGCGATGATCGGTGTCGAGCAGAACAAACCCGACGCCATTAAAACGCTGCTGGAGGTCGCCAGCGGCAAAGATATTGAGATTGTCCCACTTAAGGTCAAGTATCCCCAAGGCGCTGAAAAACAGCTGATCCAAGCGTGCTTGGGCCGCGAGGTGCCATCTGGCGGTCTGCCCATGGATGTGGGTGTGGTCGTTCAGAATGTGGGCACAGCTGCTGCGATTGCGGACGCGGTTGTTCGGGGCAAGCCATTGTACGAACGGGTGGTCACTGTCACAGGGGCGGCCATCGCAGGGCCTGCCAACCTGCTCGTTCGCGTTGGCACATCGATTGAGACTGTCGTGGCTGCGTGCGGCGGTGTGCAGGGGGAGCTGGGCAAACTCATCTCGGGCGGGCCGATGATGGGGCTGGCCCAATACACAGACGCGGTACCCATCACCAAGGGGACGAGTGGGATCCTGCTCCTATCTACCGCCGAAGTAGACGGAGACCCGCCAGGTCCGTGCATTCGTTGTGGACGATGCGTGCGGGCATGCCCCATGCGCTTGCCCCCGACCGAGATCGCCACTTATTCGGAAAAAGCATTATTAGACGATGCTGAAACATGGGGGGTGCTGGATTGTATCGAGTGCGGCTCCTGCGCCTTTGAGTGTCCCGCGCATATTGCGCTGGTTCAGAAAATTCGGTTGGGTAAGGTGGCTGTTATGGCGACCAAACGAAAAAAGAACTGATCGAGGGCATCATGGATAACACGCTCTTTGTTTCCTCCTCTCCCCATGTTCACGGCAATGCCTCAACAAGTCGCATCATGTGGACAGTGGTGGCGACCCTCATGCCGGCAACGATCTGGTCGATATACCTGTTTGGACTTCCGGCGTTGCAGGTCGCGCTGTCGACGATTTTGTTCTGCGTTATCGCCGAGGTTGCATGCCAGTTAATCTCTAGCAAGCCTATTACCATTCGCGATGGGTCTGCCGTGCTCACCGGGCTTATCCTGGCGTTGACCCTACCGCCGGGACTGCCCATCTGGATCTGCGGTGTGGGCGCTGTAGTAGCCATTGTGGTTACCAAGGCGTTCTTTGGCGGGCTGGGTCAAAATCCCTTTAATCCAGCCATGACTGGACGTGTGTTTTTGCTCATTGCGTTCCCCGGTCCCCTGACGCGTTGGCTGGTCCCGACAGGAAGCCTAGGCGATACGACGCTGTTTGGCCATCCCGTCACCGCATTGGACGCGAGCGGCAAGGTAGTCGCCACGGGATCCGCAGCGGTCGATGCGGTGACAGCGGCAACCCCTCTCGGGTTGCTCATGGAAAACGGCACCCAGGCAATTGCCAGTCTCTCCAGCGGTACGGACCTGTTTATAGGGACGATCAACGGCTCATCGGGCGAGACATCGGCGCTCTTTTTGCTGCTAGGAGGTGTATTTTTAATTATTCGCAAGATCATTACCTGGCATATTCCGGTTTCGTTCCTTGCTGCCATGGCCGTGTTCGCGGGCATTACCCATGCCCTCAATGATGCGGCTTACGCAGGGATTGTCTTTCACCTGTTTTCAGGGGGCGCCATCATCGGCGCATTCTTTATGGCCACGGACTATGTGACCAGTCCCATGTATCCGGCTGGTAAGCTCATCTTCGGCGCTGGTTGCGGCCTGTTGACCATGGTTATCCGGCTCTGGGCTGGATATCCAGAAGGGGTTTCGTTTGCCGTGCTCTTGATGAACGCGGCTGTGCCGATTATCGATACCTACACCAAGCCCAAGAAGTTCGGGTGGCAGCATCTCACTGAGAAAGGAGGTGCCTGATGCCAGAGACCGTGAAAATGATAATTGTTCTCACGTTAATCGCCGGGCTCGCCAGCTTTGGCCTTGCTGCCTTTGACAGTACCACCAAGCCGGCCATTGCAGAGAACGAGCGTCAATTCACCCTGCGGTCAATACGGAAAGTGTTACCTCAGCAAAACAACCCGGACAGCCCCGCGGCCCATACGCCCGGGTCAGGTCAGGATGTGTCACCTGACAAGGATGCGGCCTGTGTGAACGGCATGATGATTTACCGCGCCAGGCGTGGTGGTAAATTAAACAGCGTGGCAGTGGTATCCATCGGTGATGAGGCCTATTCAGGTACCATCACCACCTTGGTGGGGTTAGATATGCAGAGCACGGTCAAGGGCATCGAGGTCTTGAAACATGCTGAGACCCCGGGCCTTGGGGCAAAAATAGAAGAGGCTGACTGGCGGGCTCAATTCAAAGACAAGGATCCAGACGATATCATTTGGAAGGTTACCAAGGACGGGGGGGACATCGACAACATTAGCGGCGCAACTATATCGTCCAGATCCATGATCGACGCGATTCTAAAAGCTCAAAAGCTACTTCAGGATCACAAGGACGAGATAGCATCGGCGCCGCGTCTTGCCACAGGGGAGGTCTGCGGTGCCATCTAAAATCAGCAAAACAGGAGAGATCACAAAGGGACTGTGGAAAGACAACCCGGTGCTCGTGCTGCTTCTCGGTCTTTGTCCTGCATTGGCCGTGACAAACTCTGCCTACAACGGCTTGGGCATGGGCGTGGCTACTACGTTTGTGCTCTTGGGATCGAACTTTATCGTATCCCTTATTAAAGGCATCGTGCCCAAGAGCGTGCGCATCCCCGTGTATATTGTGGTCATCGCAACGTTTGTAACCATCGTGGACATGGCGTTAAAGGCGTATTTATACGACCTGTCGCGAAACTTGGGTCTTTTTGTGCCACTGATCGTGGTGAATTGCATCATTTTGGGGCGAGCCGAGGCATTTGCCTCGCGCAACTCTGTCGGTAGGTCCATCTTGGACGGGCTAGGTATGAGCCTTGGGTTTACCCTTACATTGTTCATCCTAGGCGCCATTCGCGAGGTTATTGGATCAGGCACACTGACCCTGTTCCAGCTCGGCGAAACCGAAGTGAAATTTACCCTGCTGGGATCCCAATATCCCGGCGTATTGGTCATGATTCTTCCACCCGGTGCCTTTCTTACACTGGGCATCATGCTCGCAGCAAAGACCGCCATTCAGCGCCGCATCGACGCAGATAAATAGGTGAGGATGGGTGACTGGATAAACAAATCAGTCAATGCAGCGATCCTCGTCCTTGTGTCCGGATTGTATCTTACACCTGTGGCGGCCTCAGATTTGGGTGCGCTTTCCGATGCTTTGTTTGAGAAGTTCAGTGTCGAGGTCGCTGAGATCGAAAAGAAAAAGGGCGCTAGCGCGGCTGCTGGTGAGTTGGTCGTGGCAAAGCAGTGGATAGTTGATGGTCGTCTCTTTTTAAGAGAGGGGCGCATTAAAAAAGCCGCAACCATTGCAGAGCGATTACCTGGCCAGATTGCCCTGGTCCGATTGCTCGTCGACATTGGACAAATCATGGCTGAGACAGAGGAACACGCCCGCACCAACCAAGCGCTCGGCCAAGCGCTTGCCATTGCTAAGGGTCGCTATGATCGGCTGCTGCTCAACGTACAGGGCCGGAAGGCCACAGATGCGTTGCCTCCCCAAGGCGAGGTGGATAAGTGAGGTGCCATCCACCTCTGGCGCAGCCCATTGTCTGCGGGTCCATCGCACTGGCCCTGATCGCCTGTGCACCAGCGCCACCACCTCCCACTATTTTGAGTCTCAAAAAACTCATCGCGTCACCGGATCAAGCAGCTGCCAAGCAGGCATCGCCTGTTGCCTGGGAAGAGGGGACGCGATATCTCTCCTTGGCAGAAAAAGCAGCGGCCCAAGGTGATACAGACAAAGCAGATCGCCTTGCGAACCTGGGCATTATTCAGACAAAAGCTGCCCTGGCAGGTGTTGCGCGGGTTAGCGCGCAAGACCGGCTCGATGCAGTGCTCAAGGAACAGGCGCGCCTGAATAGGGAGCTGGAACAAACCCGATCCGCTGTCCGCCAGCTCGAGGCTATGAAGGAGCGCCTGCGCATCCGGGAACACCTGGTTCGCACAGTAGATGAGACATACCGCCGGGCAGCCGCAGCTGAGACACTTCGCGAAGCCGCATTGACCAAAGAACATCGGGAACTTCTGAATGACGCCCGTCTGACAATGGGTCGAGAGATGATGGCCCGGGCCAACATCTGGCAGAAAATTCTCAGCATCTATGCAGCTGCCGGGGCCATTGAGGCTCATCGCATTGTGCTCACATCTGGATCCCTCGCGCTTGGTAAGGCAGCGCTGGATCAGCGAGACCTGGCTGCTTTGCAAGGGCATATCGAGACTGCAGGGATCGAAACGCGCCGGTTGATGAATGAAATATGGGAGGGCCGGGACAAGGATCGCACTGCCATGCTCGCAACGCTCAGAGAAGCGCTCGTATCTGCTAACTTTGACGTGGTGGACGAAGAATTCGGCATGGGGATTGTCTTGCCCCTGGGACGCGGCAAAACCGAACCCAAACCCACTGATATCGCCCGGCTGGCCGACATTATCATGCCACACCAAAATCATGTGCTCGTCGTGGCAACGGTACGGGGAACGTTTCGCCCACCTAAAGCGATGAATAAGAGCACGTCGCTGGCTTCGAGGATAGCTCAGGCCCTTGAACGCGCCGGCGTGCCAGGAAAGCGTGTGTTTTTTACCGGGAGCGGACTGAGCGCTCCGTTGACATCTTTTGAAAAGAGCGCCGTATGTGTCATCGTCGTGCCCATGCCCAACCCTGACCCTGCCCCAAATTCAACGAACTAAAAGGAAACCAAAGTCTCATGATTGCACTTCCCTCGTGGCTAATACCCCTCAAACTGCCCATGCCCGCAACCCTGGGCACGATAAATAGCTATCTTATCCAAGGACCCAAGGGAAACGCCCTGGTCGATACCGGGATGAGCGATGCAGTGAGCAGAAAAAGCCTGATAAAACAGCTGAAAGACCTCGGACTAGCGCTATCGGATATCGATACGGTAGTGTGCACCCATCACCATGCAGATCACGCTGGATTGGGGCAGACATTTCTCGATGCCGGCGCGCAGGTGCTCATGTCTGGAACTGATGCTGCCTCCCTAAAGCAGTATTTGGCCCATCCAGAACTAGACGAAAAACACGCGGTATTTTTCGGAAAACATGCGGTGCCAGACGAATTTATCGAAAAAGTGGTGCCGGTGAGTTCTTTTTTTAGAAATCTCCAGGAGCCCTTTGAGCCGTCTGCCACGTTAGAAGAAGGCCAGAAGCTTGACCTCGGTGGCATCCCCTTCACCGTCTGGGTGACACCCGGCCATACCCCCGGACATATCTGTCTCAAGCATGAACGTGCGCTCATCCTAACGGGCGATTGTGTCACCCGTCGGGACGCCACCCACATATCCATGCGTATCGAAGTCGTCGGTACTGACCCCCTAGACGGGTTTCTCAAATCCCTGCGACGGCTCGGTGATTTGGACAATATACCAGCACTTTCCGGTCACGGGAGCCCGATTTCAGATATCAGTCGCCGTATCGAGTCCATTATCGGTCACCATCTCGCACGGCTCGGTCAAGTAGAGCAGGCCCTGCAAGATGCGGCCAGGAGTGCATATGACATAAGCCTCGATACCCTTGGAGAGCGCCCCCAAACCTTTGCCAAGTGGCTAGCCATGTCCCAAACCATGGCCTACTTGGAGCACCTCATTCAACTCGGCAAGGCCGAGGAGATCCCCATAGCCTCAGGGCTGGGCTACCGCAAAAGGGGCGACTCCACTTAGCAAGTTCTCGTCCCGAAAGGGCCGTTCTCAGCACCCTGTTGTAGCCGTGGGGTTTATCCCCATATGCGTTAACCTAAGGCAATGGCGGCAGGTGGACCCGAAGGGGGTCTACCATCTCAGCCCAGGGCAACGCCCTGGGATCATTAAGAAAAAAGAAGATACAAACCCTGTAAGGGCGATCCATCAGGTTTTCGATTGCCAATAATTAACGCTTCGTTTTTTGGGCCGCCCCGTTGGGGCTTGGTTCCTATTTTTGTCAATAATCCCGGGGCGTTGCCCCGGGCTAGTATGGGCAACCCCTTCGGAGTTTCCCAGTGGTCGGCCAAATAAGTTAACGCTATTTCGGGGCACGAGCTATAGGGTTCAGAGGAACCGACCGCCCAAGGAAAGGCCTAGGCTACCGTTTGGGCCCATCGGCGCCCAGGTAACAGCCACTGTGTCGTTTTGCCAGCCAGCACCGCGGACGTGTCCGGCGATTGCCAGCGCAGCGCCAGCTATCTGAAGCAGTGACGGTGTCCATAGGAGAATCCCCAGGGAGCGAAGGGCAGCGCCTTCTGATTCGTATTCTGATTCCTCATCTGAACGGCGAATTACGTCCACGCCGTACATAAAGGAACCGATCACCGGTATATAAAGGTACCAGCTGTGGACAAAATCACTGCCGAGCAGGGTTCCGAGCATAATCGAGACGAGATATCCTGATCCGAGCATTGCATAGCCTGAGATGCGCAGTCCGCGTCCCGGCTTTACCGTGCGGCGCCATTGGGGCTCAGGCGCAGGAGCGGCCGGGGCAGTCGGTGGCTGAGGATGGGTTGCCGGGGCTGCTGTGTCTGGGGCAGGCG
This sequence comes from Myxococcota bacterium, assembly GCA_030065855.1. GTDB lineage: Bacteria > Myxococcota_A > Polyangia > JAAYKL01 > JAAYKL01 > JASJCT01. The sequence goes on along the minus strand of JASJCT010000064.1, from coordinate 16,498 downwards.
CAGTGCCTGGCGTACCTTGAGGCGGTGGGGGAGGGGGTGTTGTCTCCTGCACTGCGCTGGGTTGCGGGGCTGGGGCAGGTGTTGTTTGGGGTGGTGCCACCTGGACCGGCGGGGTTGCTTGTTCAGCGTTTTCTGGTGGATAGATGGGTGGCGTTGTACCCAGATTATCTTGTGCTGCAGCCAGGACAGATGCACTTATCAAAAGGCAGATCATCATCAATTGAACAGTGTAAGTGTGTTTCATGGGTCACCCTTTGTCTGGATCTTTAACTTATACTAGCACAATTTGATTTGAGGGAGGGGGTTATTCGACGACGATGGTTTCACATCCCCATTGGGCGGTGATGAGGTCTACTTCGCCGTTTTGCAGCTTTTGGCATGCTTCATCGCAGAACCGAATATAGGTATGGCTATCATCTGTCCATGTCCAGCCAATGCCAGCAGCGCAGTTCTCGTCGTATCCCACGACTTCGCCGTCAAAAAAGATGTTTACCAGGTTGGGATCCGCGTCTTCATCTGGCTGCTTAAGCTCGTATTCGCAGCTGACAATAGAGGAGGTGAGCTCGCTCAAAGCGTTTTCGAGCTCCTGCTGGTCGTCTACTTGGATATAATCTTCATAGGAGGTGCCGCCATTTTCCGCAATGGCGTTGAGTTGGTCTTCATTAGTGCCTGCGCCAAAACCAATAACGAACGTGCGGATGCCTTGTTGAGCCAGGAGATCAGCTGTTATCTGGCCCAGCTCCTGTGGTGAAGCCTCTCCTGAAGTCGATCCATTGCAGGCAGTACCACAGCGATCTGAACCGTCTGAGACGACGAGCAGGTAGGGTTCGGCCGGCGGTCGGGTAAACCGCTCAGCATAGGTCGAGTCCAGGAAGTTCTCCATTGCACAGTAGAGTGGGGTCGACCCTTCCGGGGCTTCGGCATCTGGCAGATTGTCTGATAATGTTTGCTCCTGGTCGAGCGCGCAGTCTGCAAATACGGCATCGTCTACATCGCAACTGTTGCCGTTGGGGAAGAAATCCAGGCCGAATTCGATCTCCTCATCGGCGAATTCAGAGAAAATGAAGATAAGCGCATCGCGGGCAATCGACCAACGTCCCGGGTTGGTTGGATCATCCCATTCCTGAGTCTCATCGTTGAACTCCGGATCCATCGAGCCGGACATGTCCTGGAGGATCATCAACGTGATCGGAGCTGGCTCCAGTGCAATCTCCTGTTCATCGCAGACTTCCGAATCGCCATCGCTGTCTGAATCACCGTCGCCGTCAGAGTCGCCGTCAGAGTCTCCGTCGCTGTCTGAGTCGCTATCTGAATCACCGTCAGAGCCGTCGCCACTGCGGTTGTCACTGCTGCACGTGACCACAAAACCGACAAGCGCGCCGAGAAGTATTAAAATATTTATCTTTGTCATAACGCTCCTCCTTTTGGCAAAGATAGAAACCCTTGTAAGAACCGAAAACCTTGTTTGCCTCGCACTCATAATCTTACTATGTTAGTTGTTGTTTACCTAGTATTTTCTCATTTTCTCTATGTTTTGCTGATTAATCAATATTGTTAATTGCCCCTGGTGATCCATAGTGTTAGGCAATGCATGGGTCTATTGCGACCTACTTTCGAATAAGCCCTGATATGATAAGAGAAGATATGGAATGGAACTTATGGACAGGGATATTCATCGCTTTTTTCATTATCCACCGCGGCTTTGAGTGGATCCTAGACGTCCTTCAAAACCAATATCTCAAAAACCGCAAGGACAACGTACCGACCCACCTCTCCGGGAAGGTCAGCTTAGATACGATTCGAGCTGCTGTGGCCTATAACAGGGACAAGGTGCGCTTTGGCCTGTTTGTCAGGCTCCACAGTGCAGTGGCCCTTTTGGCAATGCTTGGGATTGGGTTCAGGTGGATAGATGGGATTGCCTTGGGATGGGGCTTCAACCCTCTTGTGACCGGTCTTTTATTCTTTGGTATGATCGCCGTCCTAGGGGAGATTTGGGGGTTGCCTATTGAGCTTTTCTCGATATTTGGTATTGAGTCAAAGCACGGGTTTAATAAGCAAACATATCGAGGGTTTATCGCCGATAAGGTAAAGGGGATACTGATCTCAATTCCCCTGGGTGGGATTTTATTATCCTGCGTGCTTCTTTTAATGCGAAATGGCGGTAGGTTCTGGTGGGTCTACGCTTATTGCTGTGTTTTTGGGATTCAGTTATTCATCGCCTGGATTTACCCGGTAGTGATAATGCCCCTATTTAATCGATTTACCCCAGTGGCAGCGGATATGGCCGAAGACGTGGCCAGGCTGGCTGGCAAGGTGTCTTTTCCCTACGCAAAGGTGTTGCAGATGGATGGATCCAAGCGGTCCACCCACTCGAATGCCTTTTTCGTCGGGTTTCGAAGTGGGCGGAGGATTATTCTCTATGACACCCTGGTGGATCAGCTGAGCCGGTCCCAACTCATGGCCGTTCTGGCCCACGAGCTCGGCCATTTTAAACTCAATCACCTAAAAAAACGGCTCGCCATGGCCGCAGTTGGGCTTTTGGGGCTTTTTGCCGCACTCTCCGTTATCCGAGATGAGACCGCCATCTATATCGGGCTTGGGTTCGACCGGGTGAGCGACCACGCTGCGCTCGTTGTGTTTGGTCTCATCGCCTCAGAGGTCCTTTCCCCATTTAACTGGATTTCCCGCTTGCTCTCCAGAAGGGATGAATATGCAGCTGACAGGTTTGCAGTAAAAGCAGTTGGCAACGCAGACGATCTCGGTGACGCACTCATTGTTTTGACCAAGAAAAACCTGACCAACCCGGGATCTCACAAGCTTTATAGGTGGTACTACAACTCCCACCCTGCACTACGAGAGCGACTGGCAGCCATACGGGATGACGCAACACCCCCTCCCCCAACGTCCAATGGTCCGCCAGGGGAGGGTCGGGGAGGGGGCTGAAAGGGCGTTTATTACCCATTCATCATCACTTAACGAGGTGCTCATATGTCTTATAAAGAAATGAAATTTAAGGGGAATCGCGTGTTCGTGGAGGTCGATGCGGAAGGCAGCCCGATGTTAGCTGGCAATCGGGCTCGGATGAAGTATCGGCTGGCTGATGAGCGGGTTTACAATCCCAACGTGAACAACCTCACTGAATTGGATGAAGCACCAGAGGTCATCGAAGCGGCTGTTCAAGATCCGACTACGCCGTCTGAGAAGCCGACCCAGCAAACCGGTTCACAAGCCGGCGTCATCATCGCCTACACAGACGGTGCATGCATTGGCAATCCCGGTCCTTCTGGGCTCGGATATGTCATTAGCTATCCAGACGGTACCCGGGTTCAGGCAGGCGAGCCATTGGGTACGGGCACCAATAACATAGCCGAGCTGACCGCTATATTAAGGGTTTGTGAAACCGCATGTGAAAGGCGTATACCCATTGTGATTCATACAGACAGCGAATACGCCATTGGCGTGCTCGTCCTCGGTTGGAAAGCCAAGGCCAACCGCTCACTCATCGATAGCATCAAACAGGCCATGGGGCGTTGCATGCGCGTAGAGCTGCGAAAAGTAAAAGGCCATGCAGGCGTGCCGGAAAACGAGCTCGTGGACAGGCTCGCCCGCAAGGCCGCGCAAACCCAGTCTGCAACCAATGAAGCCTAATTTTTTGGAATGATAGTGAAATCCTTCAGCAGGTCTTCTAGCTCAATCTTCTTCTCCAGGCGTTTGCTGTTCAGCGCGACGATCTTCCTGCCTATTTTGGCAGCCTCTGCGCTGAATTCGTCCAGTCGATTCCCGAGTTTTTTGCGCAATGCCGTGGCCTTTGGGTCTTTCTTGATGGCCTTTAGGTTCTTCCTGGTATCTTCAAGCCTTTGATCCAACTCATGTTGTTGCGCCTTCAGGCCCCTGATCTCAGTATCGATGCGGCCTATTTCCTGTCTGAGATCGATAATGGGTTTGATCTTGGCGCGCATATCATCAGTGACAAATGATAGGCTGAGCAGCGTGTCTAAGAGACCCACTGCCTGTCCGTCCCAAATGGAGAGGGTTGTCCTCGATGGTGTCTGTTCGATGACGTTGACGCTTGCCTTGGTTTTATTTGCACCCACTCGGATGGGAATGAAGTAGGCGTCGGTCAAGGTCTCTACGTTCTCTTTGGGCTTGAACAGGTCGTAATTCGACCCCTGCCTGGGGTGGCGGATCAGCACTTTGTAGGGGGTGTTTTGCTTCATGCCCGTCACCTTCCAAGTGGTTTCCACGCGGTTGAAGCTCTCTGTGTGAAGAACGCCAGCAACCACCTTGAGGAGCTTTGTCTCGCCACTCGATCGGCTGATCTGGGAGCGGACGACAATGCGCGGCTCAACTGCAAAGGGAATGGTTGCGTTTGCCTTTGCAGCCACAGCTTCTGATAATCCCTCACCTACAAAGCTACCACCGGCATAGATGCTGATGGGGCCTGGCTCTAGGACAAATTCAGTGTCGTTGTTAAAGCGCACGACCCTGTACGGATTATATTCATACCCACTGCCCGAGCCCCCAGGCCGATATAAAAACGTCTGCTCCCCCTGGATTTTCTGGTTGATGAGTGCGACCATCGTGGCGCTGCCGTCCGGGAGGGTCACCCGGTTTTCGAGGTCGAACTGGGTAAGACCGGCCACTTGCTTGGATGTGGTCTTTGCCGTCACGCTGGATTGCAGCGTGCCCATGGAGATGCCAGGAGGGGCGGGTGCATGTCCACCGCGCAGTTCGTTAATGGCTGCTTCGTCCTTTACAGCAAAAGCCTCGGCGGCCTTTTCCCTTTTGGGTGCAGACCGGGGCTTTGCGCTCCGTGTTGCTTTGAGTTTTTGCAGCTCGGCAGCAGCGGCATCTGCGCCTGCTGCTTCAGAGGCTTCAATTTCTTCCTCCATTGTGGTTTCACCCACGGCTACACGCGCCTGTTTTTGCAAGCCCCTTTCTGAGAGATCCGGGCGTTGGATGTGCCTTGGTGTGTGTAGGTCGTATTGAAAGGCAATTGGGGCGCCCGAGGTCAAGCTGAGATCCACATCGGCCCAATTTTCGCCACTCGTGTTGTCGACCACGGCCCAACTCTGGAGCAGGGCTTCCTGGGACTCGTCATCACTTAGAACGATGCGATAGGTCGGTTTCCAAAGGGGCGCCTCGGCCACGTAACTCACCACCAAGTCGTGAGGGCCGTTGTTGTCGAGCCTGATGTCGATGAGTACCTGCTTAAACATGCCCTCTCCAGAACTCGCGTCCAATCGCCTGTGGAGCTGCATCACCAGGTCTTTGTCGTGAATGCTCAGTTTTTTAATTTCTGATAATCGGACCACACTCGCTGTCTCATCGTCCAGCAGGGTCAGCTTGAAGTCTTCTTCTGGGGGGCTTTCATCATTCGCGCGATACAGGTGGTTTATATTGATTCGCTCCACCATTGCGATGCGTCCGCTGGCTTTTTTTGCCTCTGTTGTTGTCACAGTAATGCGGGTTCCCCTGAGGCCGTCCAGCACCTCTGCCAGACTGCCGCTGCCCGGAGACAGGGTAGACAGGGCTACACTCTGCCACGCATCTGGACTCAGGGGTATGGAAATGCTCAACGCCTTGCCCGACGATCGGTCGACCACGGTGAGGCTCTTGAGAAGGTCGTTTATCTGATCCTTTCTCACTTTGAGGGTGAGAATGTCGCCGCGAATGACGCCCTGCCTTTCGAAATACCCGATCCCGTTGCGATACAGCACCACCCTATCGAGCTTTAACGGACTCGACGCAGCAGGATACTTGGGTCGTTGTCCATAGTTTGTGCAAGCAACCGCCATAACCGACATGGACAGCGCCAAAACCAGCCTGGATAAACCGCTCATTTCTGCTCCTTTTGAATGCGATGCATTGTATGTTTGGAATTTTGCACGAAAAGGCCGACGTCGGCAACAAGCCAAACCAGCTCTTTTCTTTTCAAGGTTACCCTAAGGTGCGGGACACACCCCACACTGCTCGGCATCCACCAGCGCTGCGCATGCTTCAGTCCAGACCCCTGTGCAACAGGTTGCGTCTGCAGCGCAGACACACGACACGATGCCAGGTGAGCTGCAGTAGCCCGTCTCTTTTGCTGCACAACAGTCCACTGCTGCCACATCGATGACATTGCGCCAGAGGTAGGCGAGTTTTGCGTCAGTATCGTGTATCACACCGGACAGTAGGCCTGTGGTGCTCAGCTCAGGTGCGGTCTTTACCGTGTAGCCGGGAACCGTGCTGTCGATACACGGCTTAAGGTCGCTATCCACCGAACAAATGGCTGTGCCTGCCCCTTCACCCCCTGATCCCCCTGTTATCTGCACGTTCACCGCAGTGGTTTGGCTGTTGCTCTGGGCCTCTAGTGCAGTGATATCCCCATCAGACCATAACACCGGCAGGCTGATCGAGCCTCCGGTCAGCTGCGCCACGTAAAAAGTACTGCCGAGCGAATAGATAACAAAATCGTCCCCTCCGTTGGTCGATGGCACCCAGATGGGTTGCGCAGCAAGGCCATCCAAAAGCACCTGTGCGCCCCCCTGGGACAAGCGGCTGATTTCCCATCCGCTCCCGGTTTCGTAGGCAATGTACGCCAGCAAGTCTTTGCCATTGCGATGACCGCTGGGCCTGGATACGAGTGAGGTAAGGATGTCGCTAACCGTCCCCTCTCGCCATGAAAGAACGCTGAAGGTGCCATTGGCCGCCCGGATGCTGATCCAATAGAAGGATTGATCGTCAGACACAACAGGCTCGAACATGGTTTCGAAGGTCTCCAGGGTCGAGCGAGCCAAGGTGACCGTATTGAGCCCGGTTATTGTGTAGAGACCGCCAGGTGTACCGATCAGCGCGTTGCCCGCCGAATCCGCCAGGCTGTCCATGTCATAGGCGGTACCAGTAGATACGTGCTTTGTTCCCGTGCCCTGGTGATATGAAAAAAGGTCGTAGTAATAGTTGTTGCCCCCAAAATCCCCGTGCCGCACATTGTACCAAACAACACCGTTCGGGGCCGACCAGGTCCAGTAGACATGGGGAAAATCAAAGCCATCGAGTGGTAGATTGTCTGAGTAATAGTTGGTCTGATACACCTGTCTGGCGTTGATCACCACAGGGTCTGCTGAGGTGCCAGGCGTGGTACCAATTCGTTCAAACCAGCCGAGGTATCCATTGGCCGATGGCACCGCAGACGTCTTATGGTCGTCTGTAACCTTGTTCAAACTCGTTCCGCTCTGACGATAGGTTGCTTCTGCCACGAGATAGCGCTCTGAGCCAGCCGCGTACATGATGCTCGTTCCCGGCCAACTGGTTAGGGATCCAACAGTACTCATGCCCCCTCCTGCATAGTGCTTCGTGAGGCGCGGTGGCACATTGGTGAGTGCCCACAAATATCCACCAGGATCCCAATGGGGTGCATTGTAGAGGGCGCCGGGCCGCCGCGTCTCGAGGATCCTCACATCGCTACAGCTACTCAATCCTGTTCTCCCGATAATCAGTTCTGCCTCTCCGTCCCTGTACTGCCTCAAATAGGCACCCCCGTCAGCGCTGTTGAACGAGCAGACCCAAAAATCGTTGTCCTGTCCGCCGCGAACCGTGTACCTCGCAATCGAGGTGAAGTTTTCCAATTCGAGTTGGAGCGCCCCGTCTGTTCCCAGGGAATAGAGGCTGTATCCATCGGTGTTTTGGGCGATGATGTATGCGTACTGTCCTGCCAGAAAAACCGATGCAGTCGTGAGGTTGGACAAGAGGGTCGTTTTTGTGGCCCCGTCCCATTTATCCAGGGTGGCATCGGCAAAAATCAGGGATGATCCATCGGGTAGATCCCAATAGATGATTGATCCAGTGTAGGGCTGAGAAGGAGCGCCATCCACTACGTGGTGTTGTTCGTTGGCGCCATCGAGGACTATCCACGCGCCTTCATCGCCTGCGACATTGGCAGAGATGTCCCAGGCCGTATCATTCGTCCCGGCCAACCAGGTAGCGAATTCATCACTCTCAAAGACCACCGCATGCGGCGCCGTGCAGTCCGGAGAGCATGTGAAAATGTCCTGCTCTTTGTAAATCAGCGCAGTGCCATTGCCGCCTACCGCTACCGTTGCGATTCGCCGATCAACGGACAAAAGAAGTGTGATCTCGTCTGGGATCTGTACCATCGGGTCGCACAGGAACCCGATTTCATCCTGGTCGTAATCGAATTGCTTCGTATTGGCGATAAGCGGGCAGTTATCGCTCGTGTCCTCTTGTCCATCCTCGTCGTAGTCGCTGTGTACATCGACGGGCACGTCGAGGGTGCCCACAGCTGCAGGGGTGCCATCGTCTGTTCCCTGGAAAGTAACGATGACCTGAGCCGTACCATTGACCTTATCGACAGTGTCAAACGGCGGGGTCCAGGTAAAGACACCTGTGCTCTCATCGAACGACGATCCTAGAGGCGGATTGATCACCTCGATCGTCACCTCGCCACCTTCTGGATCGATTGCCTGGATAAGGAGGGAGAGCTCGTAATTCTCCACCACCGTTGTCTCTCCCTGGACCGAGAGCTCTGGCTGATGGTTCTCATTGGTATCGGTGTCTGTGTCCGTATCCGTGTCCGTATCAGTATCTGTGTCGGTATCCGTATCCGTGTCGGTGTCAGTATCCGTGTCTGAGTCAGTATCCGTGTCCGTATCGGTGTCGGTGTCCGTATCGGTGTCCGTGTCCGTATCGGTGTCCGTATCAGTATCTGTGTCGGTGTCCGTATCGGTGTCCGTATCGGTATCTGTATCCCCATCTCCCGTTGCCGTGTCTGAGTCATCTGTCACATCGAAATCGGTCATGAATGCATTACAAGACAAATTGAATACCATTAAAAAAGCACTCATCGATAAATGCATAAAACGTCGGTTCATCATTATTAAAACCTCCCGGTAATAGCAGCACCATGAAAGTCTGGGCCCAGCACAGGCAGAACAGTGACCTTTTCATTCGCATCAGCGCGCTCTCTGTTGCGCAACGAGAGAATTAGCAGCACAGCACCGGTCGCCGCCGCTGCCGTTCCCACTGCAAACATCACTGTGGACGTTGTGGCAAGCGCGTCCCGTTTATCGATCTTTTTTACTGCACCTGAATTACAGACATGCTCCTGGGTGCAGTCCTCCTGCAACTCATTATCCAGCCCTAGGGCCATGCCACCTGTAATACTCCCGCCTATGAGTAGCGCACCTCCTACGCCAATGCCTACCCAGCCGAACAGGTTTAACTTTTTCCTACTACTGTCAGTTCGGTCGATCTTCGCTACCGGAGCTGCTGCCGGCACCTCTGTATCTTCTTTGCCTTCCGATGCTTCGATAGGAGCTGCTGCTGGCTCTTCGTCCTCATCCTCTGGAGTAGTTGTTCCGAGCCTCAACGCCAGTCGCTCCCCTCCGCTCAGTCTAACCGTTCTTTCGTCTACGATAGTCCCGTTCATCAACGCTTGAATCGCATGGTCCAGACCAGCGCCGATCTTGATAGCGCCTGGCAGTGGCGCCTTGCCCCGAACCACCCCGTCGACGACAATTTCGGATCCATCTGGCGCTTCGATCATCACTGACCCGACCATTTCGCGAAAGCCTTTGATCTCCTTAATTACCTGATCCCGGCGTTCTTCGGGCACGTCATCCCCACCCTCCGCGATGTACCGTTCAAAAGCTTCCAGGGCGAGACCATATCGCTTGGCCGCAGCCTCGGCCTGACCGATGTTGAACAGGATTTTCCAAGATGGAAGGCGCAGGTTGGCCTCCCGGAACGCATCTGCAGCGCCAGCATAATCACCCTTGCCGAACAGCTGCCTACCTTTGTCGAACGCGGCTTTGGCCGCTGCCTCGTTCTCCTCTGCTGCCTGCGCTTCAATGCCCAAAACTGCCAGACACCCCACCAACACGCTTACAATCAGATACGGCTTCATTTCCAGTCCTCTCGATAAATTACAGAATCAATATAACCCAATTTTCGATGAATCGCGGGGTGGTGTCAACGAAAGCAAAACTCCGGCGTCATGGCCGAGGCGGGTAGGAGGCAGACTTCATCTGCATTGACCCTCAGGGCAGACATAGCCAAGGCAGAACCGGGTGTTAAAAGGCCTCTATTGTCCGAAGTAGCTCATCCACATTCTTAAAATGATAACCAGCTTCGAAGGTACCGGTTGCTTGGGTGTGCACATTCATATTTTCTAGATTTATTACCATGATCCATGGAAAAGATACTTCTAGTAGACGTACACGCTGCTCTGCGTCATTGGTTGCAGGCCACATACTGACCGGCCATCCATACTTTGTCAGTTTAGATACAGCCCAATCCAATTCATTAACATCACTACCAATATATGCCACACCATATATTAAAGCCAATTTGTTAAGCGCATCTCGTTTTGCAATGTCCTCGGTTAGTTCCTTTATCAATGTCGGGCACCCAGGACAGCGTTCAGTGACAAAAACGATAACAATGGCTTTTTTATCAGACAGTCCATGCTGCTTTTTTAGGTATTCCTCACCAATATTGACATACTTGTCTTCGGTGCCGAGTCGCACTGATTCCCAGACAAGGCAGGGAAACGTTTTTCCCGCCTTTAGACCGTATTCAGAATTTTCTTCAGAGTCTGAGTCGGTTACGTCCGGGTCGCTGCCCGCCGTAGTGTCGGTTTCACTGTCAGTACCATGCGGTGGATACCACTTGCCGCATTCCCTGTCTGATCCGCTTAGGTTTGGCAACTCAATCGAATCCTGACCACAGGAGCAGGCCATAAGCGTTGAAGTAAGGAAGATTAAAAAAAACCGTTTTTTCATCTTTACCCTCCTTTGTAAAACGCTATCTATACTCCTAGAAGTTCTCGATCATCTCGATTAGTTCGTCGGCGTTCTCAATGTCAGCAGGGCTTGATTTATGGATTTCCATTGTCTCCAAATTGACCAGGATGAGGTAAGGGAACGTCTTTACAACAGCATGAAGGTATTTTTCACTGTCGTTGGTAATGGGCCACATGTCCCCTGGCCAGCCATCTTCTTCGATCATCACCTCGACAGCGCCGTTTTGGCCGTCTGTCTTGTGCAATGGCAGTGCAATGCTGGGGTCGACAAAACTTGTAAAGGCAACGCCGTACACCAGAGCAATCGCGTCGAGCGCTTCCTTTTTCTCAGTTATTCTCCCTACCAGGGAGGGGCAGGTCGGTCATTCTTCGGCGCTGACAACGATCAGAATCGCTTTTTTATCAGATGGGCTATACTGGGTTTCTAAATATTCATCACCAATGTTGACGTATGTGTCATCCCCGTTAAGGTACGCAGACTTCCAAACAAGGCAGGGCAGAATATCGCCTTTTTTAAACCCGTAAATATCCTCATCTTCTGAATCGGTATCGTTGCCATCGTCGCTGTCATTATCACTGTCCTGATCACTGTCCTGATCATCAAACGGCGGATACCAATCCCCGCATTCCCCGCTCGATTCTCCCTGGTCTGGCCAATCCACCGAGTCCTGGCCACAGGCGCAAATAAACAACGCCGATAAAACGAACATTGGGTAGCGCTTCATTTTCAAATTTTTCCTCCCATTATCGAGATGCTATCATTAAAAACGATAGCTTGCGTCGATTTTCACACCCACCAAGTCTGGATATTCGCGGCATACGCCCCCGAAACACTTGAATCCACCGCGTTGGGATCCGGCTAAGATGCGCAGCGATAATCCGTCAAGTGGGGCAGGCGCGTGGATGTTGAGGTTGGCGAGTAGGTAATGTTTTCGGGGTAGTGGTATCTCCCATCCAGCAATAGATCCCACGTTGCCGGCGGTTTGATCGCTATACTCGTGCACCAGGGATAGACCAAAGGCCCCGGACCACTCATAGGCGAGGGTGGTCATGACCACCCAGTATTCATTTCCTTCGGTTACATGGAGTTTATAACGTCGGAGTTCTTCTTTGAATTCAAGGCTATGCGGGCCTGTTATCGGTAGGGCCACATCTGCCATGACATGGGCTAGAGTGCCGTTGTCTTCATCCTCCACTTCTGGCTCGTCTGTGGTTTCATAGCGAAAGCCACCCTCCAGGGTGGCCTGGATATTGGTTTTGCCAAATATCTGCACGGCTTTAAAGATGGGGTGAACCACAAGGGTTGGGGGGTGATCTGTCCACGTGCCTCCGGGCATGAGGCCGCCTTCGTAGTGGATTAGCGCAGTGGTCAGGGTAAGCTGGGTATCAGTCGTTTTTAAATACAAATCACCAGTAAGACGGCCGCCTTCTGCATTGCCCAGGGATTTGATGACCATCCACTTGGGCTCCAGAGTGACCAAGTGGTGATAGGGCAGGGGTACGGCTTGTGTGGGTTCACTCGGAACAGATCCTCGGTAAGGTCCGTCCATGAGCCAGCGCTTGTAAAAAATCCCCTCGGCTTTGATGTTGAACGGCGAAAGGTCATAGGACACTTCGCCGAATGCTGCATAGCCGGACTCATCGATCACATCATCCCGCCCTTCGACCGGTCTATAGTTGCTGTGGACTTGTCCATTGCCTTCGAGGTAGACGTGCAAGCCACCTGCGTGCAACTCAGCTGTGGCACCGCCGTTGATGGCCTGCATACCTGGAGACTGGTCTACGTAAATGCGATCATAAGCAATATCGGTATCTTCTTTGAATCTGGGCTGCAAGAACACGCCGTGGGCGCCAAGGCTCAGAGCGTCGAGGGCTTCCCATTCCAACCTGGCACCGGCGATTTTGTCCAGGGGGTCGTCCCGTTGCACTTGGTGGGTCAGCACATCGATATTTGAGGCATTGACCACCCCACCCACCAGTATTGCCTTGAGCTTTCTCGGAATAGCGTACTCGACCCGGGCGCCGCGCAGGGTGTTGTCTACGCCGGCGTCGTCCTGCTTAACCAGAGAGAGGGCCATGCCCCGGCCGAAATTGACGTAGAAGTCTCCGGCGATGAGTTTGAAATTGCCCAGGGTGACTTTGCCGTAGATGCGCTCGATGCGGAAATCATTGTCGTAGTTATATACAGTGTACCCATTGCCACCACTGACAAAATCTAGCGGGTCTACGTATGCGGGCGGGTTGTGAAACAAGGTAGTGTCGATACGCATAGAGCTATCAAAATCTCGATTCCCGGCCTGGAAATACAGCATATTGCGAAACGACCAGAACTCATCATCATCGCCAAATGCATCACCGCCGTCTTCGGCATTTCCGTTGGTGCCGATGTATTCCGATATCAGCGATTCCGTTGCTTTGAAATTCACTGGTGGCGGGGCCCGGCGCTCGATTGTCCGGCCGCAATCACCTGTTGTCGGCTCTGATGCTGCTTCAGGTGGATCCGTCGTACCACTGGTGTTTTGTTGCGCCATTGTTAAATATGGAAATACTAGGACACCGAACATGACAAGGTGCATTTTTACAACAACAAGTGCTTTCAGTTGGTTTTGTTCCCGCACCGGGTTTCCTTTTGCGAATTGCCTTTCCCACACGCAATCAACTGCCGGTTCAGCTTATACGAAAACACCCTCGCAAGCCATAGGCAAAAATGTCTGCAGCGTGCCCGCATGAATTTTATTTCATCTTTTATTTTTTTTGCTAAAATGAAGCGGTGGTCTGAATTATATTCTAACGAGACATAGAGGCTATTTAGCAAAGGGAGAAAAAAATGAGATTGTTTTTGAGTCTAGGCGCAGCTAGCGGAATTCTGACAATGCTGATGTTAAGCATGTTGTTCTTTTCCCCACTTTCTTGCGGTGACGACGATGATGAAACTGCGGAGACCGACAGTGACACTGACACAGATACGGATTCTGACACTGACACAGATACGGATTCTGACACGGACACAGACACGGATACTGATACGGACACAGACACGGACACTGATACTGATGTGGAATGCGACACAGACGAGGAAGTGGATACAGAATCAGAGGACGGCACAGTGTGTGTAGCTTCCATCACCGGCCTTCTTGCATATGGTTATGGTGACTGTACCCCCGTGGCAAATATTGAATTCGCATTAAATATATGCACGCCTTTTTGTCAAAGAGTTGGAACAGATGGAAATGGCAGATTTGATGTCGAATTGAGAACACAGGATCAGATAGAGGAAGGCGTGGAATGTATAGAAATAAATCTGGCCGATGAAGAAAAGTACATCCACGTGACTGTATTGCCGTTTGAAGACGACTTGGCCATCTTTCCGGTAAACCTGGAACCTTCTCAGGAGACCATCTCGAATGAAGGCGCGTCTGACTATGCGTACGATGTGGGTACATTGTTGTTACACCGATTGCCATCTGAAAGCGTGGCATATACGGCTCAAAACGGAGCGAGCGTAGACTTATCCGGACTCTCTTTTGAGCTTGCTGCCAATGCACTTGTCGATGTTGAGACAGCGGACATAAAGGTGCACAAGGCCCCTTTCAGACCCCGGTTTGACAGCATGGATTTGGACGCACTGTTCTTTATTGCTCCGTATTGGGGAGAGATAGCTAATGGAACACCGCTCTCGATCGAAGCGCCCCAGGGATGGGCTGATGGAGATACGGGAACAGTGTACGTACTTGGAGACTTTCCCTACATTTATCAGACTGAAGAGGGCGGCCAGACCAGTTGCGTAACCGAAGCAGAGACCGGTGGGGTTGCAAACACGAAAGTACATATCGGCGAACTCGCCGAATGCGGCACTGCCACGTTTCAAGACGGCAAAGTCGTCACCTCACCACTGCCCCGTTTAACCTGGGTAGGCATTAAGAAATAAAATAGCCATTTATTCCTTGCTAACGTTGGCAACGTTAAGAGTATTAACGTTATGAGCGCTAAGAGTCCTGGCCATATTGGTTGGTGGCTAAAGATTCTAGCCGTCGTTGTCTAGCAATAGTTGTAAGACTTCGTCAGGAGCGCCATTTGGGTTGCCGTCGCGATGGTAGATATATAGGCTGAGTTCCCCATCATCCTCCCTTGGGTCGCCAGTGTAAAGCTGTGCCTCTATCGAATCGACGATGCTACAATCTGCGGTTGTTACTGGGAGACTGTCGGTCTCCGATTGGCATTGTAAATTAATCATCGCCTGCAGAGCACCGATATATTGAATCCCTTGGCTATCAATTGTGATAGGTACCGAACCGTCTCCGACAAGGTCTTTGATAATCCCATCATCGGTATTCGCTACTAGCTCCACCGGTACATCAAGTGGTGCATCAAGGGATGCTTCGGTTTCGGAGCAGATCTCTGTTTGCAAAAGCGTTACGGCAACTCGAAGTATGGTCGGGTCACCGTCTTCTTGATCTTCATCTTCTTGATCTTCGCCTTCTTGCCAGAATCCGTTGAATGGGCGATCATCAAAAGTCTCTGTAATCTCGGATTGTAAGGTTTCGATATCCACGAGTTGAGTGATATCGACGATCTGCTCCCACATGCCGCATCCAGTGTTTGACCAAAAACCGAATGGCCCATTGCTGCTCACAGCGGTCCCGGCGCCCAAGCTTTCGGTGGTGGTGAATCTGGCTTCACCGACACAGGCCGCACCTAATGGCATTAGCTCAATATTCATCCCCAGGTTTGTTACTCCCGACTCTGTGGAGATTGCAACGGCTTGTGCTCCCGTGTCCCAGCTCCTTATATCCGCTTCGTTTAAGGTGAAAGAAACATCCAATCTTTGATTTTGAGAGTAGGCGTTGATTTCAACTTCTTTGTTGCTGACAACAGGGCTATCGAGAATTTCGATCGTGACTTGGGCGTTTGCCATCAAATAGTCTTCGCACATGTCATCGTCAACACTGTTATGGGTCGGCTTTGTTTGAACAAATACGACCGACGATTCATCAACTTGAACGGCTGCATTTGCTGAACCTTCGCCAATGTCCGGCGCAATGGACAATCCGCTGCCCTGCCATCCGAATCCATCCCATTTAAAAGGCGCCTCACAAGTTCCTGCAAGATCAGAGAAAATATCCTTGGGGACTCCGATGTCGGTTTGATCCTCCCATCCAACTGGGGTTTTTGACTCAATTTTGCAGGCATCACCGTCTAAATGCCCATCTGATGCTTCTTGGTTGTTTTTTTTATCAGCGCTACACGCAATGAAGATGTGAACTGATATAAGTGCCAGCATTAAATAGGCCCTGTGCATCTGAATCTCCTTTTATCTGAATAGAGCTTCCCAATTCTTATTGTTTATCAAGGAATAGGCAAATATCGTGCCGATTTTAGTAAAAACGGAAAGTGCTAGCTATCCTTTTAATTTCAGTTGGTTGGGTTATCTCTAAAATGCTATCCGTTTCATGTGGTGTCTACACATGCATACAACCGACACCCTGCTGCAGTATTTTGTTTCCGGCCCGAAGCTATCATCGGTGCAGGTGCCTGCTGAGCCCTTACGGACCGTTGGGCGAGATCAGGACCTCCCGCTTATTGACGCCGTTGGCCGGGCCGACCACGCCTTCTTTTTCCATTATCTCTACGATTCGCGCGGACCGGTTGTATCCAATGCGCAACCGCCGCTGCAGCATCGAGATGGAGCAGACC
>JASJCT010000174.1 GCA_030065855.1 Myxococcota bacterium | reverse complement strand
GTGTGAGCTGCGCTCAATATCGATGACGGCTCCCCATGAAAGATCGGTGCTGACTCGCACCTCGTCTCTATCCCACGTCCTTACCGAGATACTACCTTCTCGATTTATCAACTCGAGCCTCGCATTGGGATCGACCGCAAAGGTAGTATCCTGGCTAGGGCCGATTGCCAACGCCAAACATGTTCCTGTAATGGCTAATAACAGCATCTCACAAACCTCCGTACTCAAGTCCTCTTACAACTAGTCCTGCTCACCTACATAGCCTAGGATTCACACAACTCTCTCAGAAGAATCCTCTTCAAACTGCAACTAAACGTTGCAATTGCATCAGACACCGGCTCGCCGTGCCACACTACGCAGCACCGTAAGTTTCTTTCTCATCATTCCCGTGTAGTGATCAACCAGGTAGCCGCTGTTCGGATCCTTGACCAGAGCCTCACGAGCTTCCCGCATGGCCTGGTCTATGATATCCAACTTTTCCCGGAGCACTCTCACGGTTGAGGTATCTAGAATCCCCTCACCTTCGAGCAACACAGTTTCCAATTCGGCTATCGCCGGGCCATAAGTCTGAGCCGCATGAATGGCTGTGGATACGGGGAGCCCCTCTGCGGGCTGTGCCAAGTCGATCATGGCGTTGATTTGATCTCTGGGTCGTGAAGCACCTGCAATAAAAAATCCACCAATCAACCCCACAGCTATCAAAGCAAAGACAGCAGCTAATGCTTGTGGGTGCTTCCACCAATGCGGTTTTTGCCTTGCTTGACGTTTTTGGCCGATATCGATCACCGCTCGGTCGGTATCTCGGATTTCCCCAAGGATAGAAGGCCACGAATCTCGATCTGGTTTAATTCCAGGAAACGACTCGGCCCAATCAACTACACTCTGCAACTGAACAATTGCGGCTCTACAGTCGTCACACTCCTCGAGATGGCTCTCGAGTTCGGAGGCAACTTCCGGATCCAATTCCCCATCCAGATACTCGGAAAGCGATTTTGTCCACCTGTCGGTCATCGTTTCATCCTTCTAAGCATTAAAAAACGATCGGAGTGCCATTCTCGCGTGGTGGAGCTGAGACCGCGAAGTCCCCACCGAGATCCCGAGCATACCGGCGACATCTTCATGCTTGTAGCCCTCCATATCGTGCAGTACAAACACCTGTCTTGCTCTACTAGGGAGGCGTCCAACTGCTGCCTCTATATCGATCCTGAGTCCGGGATGACTACCTTTCGTGGCACGTATTTCGAGATCGGCCTGCGATCCGGAATGTCTCGTTTCGTCACGACGAACAGTCTCCCGTTTCCTCAAGATCACATTGGTGGCAAGGCGATGGAGCCAGGTGCTGAACGCCGAGTTTCCTCGAAAGGTGTCGAGCTTTTCCCAGACCCGGATGAAAACCTCCTGGATCACATCGTCGACATCATCCCTACCAAGTAGCCAGCGTGCGAGGCTATTCACCCTTGGCACATGCCGCCGATATAGACGCTCGAATGCCTTGGTATCGCCGTTCACGGCGAATTCCACGTCTACGGCATCGGCTTCAGCCGGTCCTAATTCGAGCTCGTTAGTCAGTTTGGGCTCCACACCATGCCTCGGATCCTGGGCATGGTATTAGATACGGGAAACGGTGAGAACGCTTAATAAAAATGGGAGCGGGGAGCAGGGAGCGGTGCCAGTCTAGGTAATGCGAGTTCCATAGTACGACTCTCGCTTCCAATCTTTCACTACCCATTCTGGTACCGCTCCCCGCTCCCGGCTCCCCGACACCCACTTAAATGCTCAACCCTCCAAACGATTATTTCCTAAACTATTCTTTGGTAACCACCACACTTTTCATCATGTCCCGGTTCAGGCGGGCGATGAAGCTGACGCTGATTTCTTTTGGACAGGCCGCTTCACATTCGCGGTGATTGGTACACCCTCCAAACCCTTCCTCATCCATGATCGAGACCATGTTGAGCACACGATCCATTCGCTCAGGTTGGCCTTGAGGCAAAAGTCCGAGGTGAGAAATCTTGGCGGCTGTAAAAAGCATGGCGGAAGCGTTGGGGCAAGCGGCTACACAGGCGCCGCATCCGATGCAGGCTGCAGCGTCCATGGCTAGGTCTGCGTTTTCCTTCTTAACGGGTATGGCGTTGGCATCTTGAGGACTGCCTGTGCGCACGGATATGAAGCCCCCTGACTCCACAATACGGTCCAAGGCGCTTCGATCGACTATTAGGTCCTTGAGAACTGGGAAAGCCTTCGCTCTCCAAGGTTCTACCCAGATTTCGTCGCCATCCGAAAACGATCGCATATGAAGTTGGCAGGTTGCCCCACCACGCTGTGGCCCGTGAGGAACTCCATTTATCACCAAGCCGCAGCAGCCACAAATACCTTCTCGGCAATCGTGTTCAAACGCAATCGGTTCCTTGTTTTGCTCGACTAGTGATTCATTGACCGTGTCGAGCATCTCTAGGAACGACATATGTGAACTCACGTTCGGGGCTTCGTAGCGTTCAAAGCGCCCTTTGCTGTTGGCGTTCCGCTGACGCCATACGTGCAATATGATCTTCATTACTTGTAACTCCGCTGCGACAAAGGAACGTTTTCAAATTCGAGTGGTTCCTTATGAAGATTGGGAGTCGATCCAACGCCAGTGAACTCCCACGCTGCCACATAGGCAAATTCATCGTCGTTCCGCTTGGCCTCACCCTCTTCTGTTTGGTGTTCCTCACGGAAATGGCCGCCACATGACTCTTCTCGTTTGAGTGCGTCGTAGCACATCAACTCACCAAACTCCAGGAAGTCGGCAACACGTCCTGCCTTTTCGAGATCCTGGTTCAGTGAATCGTTGTTCCCTGTGACCCGAACATCCTCCCAAAACTGCTCTCTGAGAGGCGGTATCTTCTCGAGTGTCTCCTCTAGCCCAGCTTTGTTCCGGGCCATACCACATTTATCCAAAAGCAGCTTACCTAGCTCGCGGTGGAACGAATCGACGGTACGGAAACCATTTATACCTAGTAGCTTGCTGGCTTTCTCCTCCGATTCTTGGACTACCGCACCAAACGCCGTCGCGTCGGCAGAGACTTTGATCGGCCCCAAACGAGCTAGATAGTCGCCAATGGTGTATGGCAGCACGAAATACCCGTCCGCGAGGCCTTGCATCAAGGCGCTCGCACCCAATCGATTCGCACCATGATCCGAGAAATTCGCTTCGCCGATCACGAAGAGGCCGGGACCAGTACTCTCGAGATTGTAGTCAACCCAAAGACCACCCATCGTGTAATGCGGTGCTGGATATATTCGCATTGGCACTTCGTACGGATCATCCCCTGTTATCCGCTCGTACATCTCAAAGAGATTGCCATAGCGCGCAGAGATGACCGGCTTACCCAAACGATTTATCGCGTCGGCAAAGTCCAGGTAGACTCCGTTGGACATCTCTCCAACACCATGACCCGTATCTACCGCCTCTTTCGCGCGGCGGGAAGCGATGTCGCGTGGTGTGAGGTTGCCAAAGCTCGGGTAGAGACGCTCCAGGTAATAGTCGCGTTCGTCCTCCGGAATGTCCTTAGCCGCCCGAGAATCCTTCTCCTTTTTCGGTACCCAAATCCGGCCGTCGTTTCGCAGCGACTCACTCATCAAAGTGAGTTTGGATTGATAGTCACCACTGGCCGGAATACAGGTGGGATGGATTTGCGTGAAACAGGGATTGGCGAATGCAGCGCCACGACGGTGGGCACGCCATGCGGCTGTAACGTTGCATCCCATCGCGTTGGTTGATAGGAAGAAGACGTTGCTGTATCCACCGGTACCCAAAACCACGGCATGTGCTGCATGGGATTCGATCTTTCCTGTAACCAGATCCCTCACAACTATGCCCTGGGCTCTTCCGTCTTCAACTACGAGATCGAGCATCTCGGTCCGGGGAAACATTTTTACTTGGCCGATGCCAACCTGCCTGGCAAGTGCGTGATACGCCCCGATCAAAAGTTGCTGGCCGGTCTGCCCGCGAGCATAGAAGGTTCGGCTCACTTGAGCGCCGCCAAAGGAACGGTTGTCTAAGAGACCACCATACTCCCTCGCAAACGGTACTCCTTGAGCGACGCACTGGTCGATGATGTTGCCACTTACTTGCGCCAGTCGGTAGACATTCGCTTCGCGAGCGCGATAGTCCCCTCCCTTGACGGTGTCATAGAACAGACGCCAGATGCTGTCACCGTCATTGGGGTAGTTCTTTGCCGCGTTGATCCCACCTTGTGCGGCAATGCTATGCGCTCTTCTGGAGCTGTCTTGAAAGCAAAAGCATTTGACGTTGTATCCAAGCTCGGCGAGGGACGCTGCAGCAGACGCTCCGGCAAGTCCGGACCCGACTACGATCACCTCGTATTTCCGCTTGTTGGCAGGATTCACCAGCTTGAGGTCAAACTTGTGCTTGTCCCATTTATCCTGGACCGGACCGGCGGGAACCTTGGAATTGAGTTCCATTCCTATCGCCTCCGCCACCTAGTTGAGAGTCAGCCACCCGGCTAGAACACCAACCGGGACGGATATGAAACCGACGAATACAACTCCTGCCACGAATACGGCAAGCGGTCGACGGTATTTGTTGAACCGGGGGTGATTAAGCCCCAGCGTTTGCAGAAAACTCCATACTCCGTGATAGAGATGGAGACATATTGCGGCCATTACCACTATGTATCCGATTGGGATAGGCGGCCATTGAAATCCGAGAACCAGATTGTTGTATGCCCGCCCCGGTTCGAAATCCGGATGTAGGTGACCGGTAGTGAGGTGCAGTACATGCAGCACCACGAAGGCCGCGATGAGGACGCCGCCCCATATCATGGTGCGGGCAGCCACCGTCGTTTCCAATGTGTCTAGCTTGCGAGCGTATTTCACTGGACGCGCGCTCCGACTCAACATCCATAGCTGAATACCTGGCACTACATGAACCAGGACTGCCAGCAATAGTGCAATGCGGAACAGCCAGAGTAGTTGCCCGTGCATGAACAGGGGCGAGCCCATTTCCCTCAAAAACTCGGCGTAATGATCGAAAGTCTCGGGACCGAAAAAGGCTTTGAGGTTGCCGTACATGTGCCCGAGAACAAATCCAGTAAAAACTATGCCCGACGCGGCCATGAGAACCTTCTTGCCAACCGTCGAGCGATAGATGTTCAAGACACGACGCATCGTATCTCCGATTCTGGAGCAGAGGGAGGCATTGTGATGATACACCTCGGTATGGGGGGCGGCAAGCATCATAGGATCGTCTGCCGTTTCTAGCTGGCGCATCTTCGGACGCTTGCACCGTCGCCTTCTCTTTGCCACCTTCTCGGCATCGTTGTCACTTTTTCTGCTAACCGATGGAGAATCCTTCTATGCTACCGATTCTGGCCGGCGCACTCATTGCTTTAGGCACTGTTCAAGCCGATACCAGCTACCTCTACCGGGCGCATTTTGTACGTGCGGCACCTGGTCAGTTGCTCGAGTTGATAGACGCTTATCAAGAGCGGACAGAGGTGATTGTTGCGGCAGGTGAACCTGCCCCATTTATCATGAGGCACGCGCAAGGAGATCATTGGGATCTTCAGCTTATGTACCCGATGGGCAGTTTTGAGGACTTCTTCAGCCCTGAACGTGTGTCTCGTAGAGAAGAAACCGCAGCCGCAGCGGGTGTAAGTGAAGACGCGTTTCAGCGGCTCATTAGTTCTTTGGCGTCATGGCAAGAAGACGTATACGTTCTTGGACCCGCCTTGGAGACTGTCACGGCAACGATCGAGGGTGGCGGTTATTTCCATACCGAAATCTTTATCGCGCTGCCAGGGAAGAAAGACGAGCTTTTTCATCAGCGCGAGATGGAGAACATCTACCTTGCCCAAACTGGTAGGCCACAGAACATGATCTTTACCAAGGTGAGCGGAGCAGCTTGGGATTCGTTCACGCTCGGTATCTACAGAGACCTCCAGCATTTCGCTGAACGGATGCCGATGACACCAGAAGAGGATAACGCGATTGCAGTCGCGGCCGGTTTCGAGGGATCCGACTATATAGGTGTCTACATGCGCAGTTTGATATTGAAGCACAATGATACACATGGCGGGATAATCGCAAATAGGAGGTAAGATTTCGAACTAGGTTAGGGGGGAGCTGGGAGCGGGGAGCAGGGCCAGAATAACTAAGGTGAGCTCCAAAGCTGGTGTTCCCTACGTCTGAATCCAAATTACCTAGACTGGTACCGCTCCCGGCTCCCGGCTCCCGGCCCCAGCTTTCGATTGTTGCTAGATTGTCGATCAGAATCTTAGACTATGAACGAACCCGAACATCCCTCCGGCGTCCGCCTCGATAGATGGCTTTGGGCTGCGCGGTTTTTCAAGACCCGTTCGTTGGCTGCGGAAGCAATTGGCGGTGGAAAGATCCAACTGAACGGCCACCGCGCTAAGCGAGCCAAACAGGTGCGTATAGGCGATCAGCTTCGGATTCGAAAGGGTCCCTTCGAACAACTAGTTACAGTCTGCGGATTGTCCGACAAAAGGGGGCCTGCAAAGGTCGCTCAGACTCTCTACGAAGAATCAGCGGAGTCACTCGCTAAGAGGGAATTCCTTGCCGCACAGATAAAATCAGCGCCGGCTACGACTTTTCGTACGAAGGGTAGGCCTACCAAACGCGAACGGCGTGACATTGAGAAGTTCAAGCGAGGCGGAGGGAGCTGAACTTTATGAAAGCAATGGTGCTGCACTCTCCCGGATCGAACCTCGTTAAAGAGGACCTTCCCGATCCGGAACCGGGAAGCGGTCAGCTACTTCTCGATGTAGGTGCGTGCGCAGTCTGTCGTACCGACCTCCACGTTTATGACGGGGATCTTACCAATCCAAACCTACCGCTGGTGTTGGGTCATGAAATCGTCGGCCGTGTAGTTGCCGTTGGAGAGGATGTAAAACGGTTCTCTAAAGGGGATCGGGTTGGAGTACCGTGGTTGGGATGGACTTGTGGTGAATGTGGGTACTGCTCTACAGGCAGAGAGAATCTTTGCGATAGCGCAAAATTCACCGGATACCACTTAAACGGTGGTTTCGCAGAGAAGGCGATCTCCGATGCGCGCTATTCATTCCCAATACCCGATTTTTATACCGATATCGAAGCCGCTCCACTCCTCTGCGCCGGATTGATAGGATATCGATCGTTGGTGGCGGCGGGGGATGCCGCGCGCTTAGGCTTGTATGGTTTTGGAGCTGCAGCACACATAATTGCGCAGGTAGCCTGCTATCAGAGGCGACGAGTGTTTGCGTTCACAAAAGAAGGAGACTCGACTGCCCAACAGTTCGCACGAGATCTGGGTGCGGAATGGTCGGGATCTTCAGCGGAACAACCTCCCGAGGAGCTCGATGCAGCAATCATCTTTGCACCTGTCGGCGCGTTGCTTCCAACTGCACTCAAAGCGGTTGCTCCTGGGGGGAAGGTAGTGTGTGCCGGTATCCATATGAGCGAGATCCCTGCGTTCCCGTACGATATACTCTGGATGGAGCGGTCTGTTTGCTCGGTGGCCAACCTAACACGTAAGGATGGCGAAGACTTTCTCGAGATAGCGCCGAAGGTTCCGGTCAAGACTCACATAGAGAGGTACGACCTAGAGAAAGCAAACGAAGCTCTCTCGGATTTACGGAATGGAAATTTGAATGGGGCTGCGGTGTTGGTACCGTAGCCTTTTTTTTCTTCATGAAGTTCGTTCGC
>JASJCT010000173.1 GCA_030065855.1 Myxococcota bacterium | reverse complement strand
GCCCCATATGGCTGATGAACGACGCCGGCAATCTCAACCCGTCGCGTTTTGAAGTCAATGACGAACAACACGTAATAGCGGACGAGTCCAAACAGCGTCAGCACCTCGACGGTAAAGAAATCAGCAGCCGCGATCGCTCCCCAATGTGCCTTGATAAAGGTCTTCCACGGCATGTGCTCCCCTCTGATCGGTGCCGGATCAATGCCATTATCGGCGAGGACTCTTTTGATGGTGGTGCGGCCAACAGCATATCCGAGATTGCTCAACGCACCCCTGATCCTGGTGTAACCCCAAGTGGGATTCTCCGTTGCCATCTGCAGGATGAGGTCCTGTATGACCTCATCAGTGCGTGGCCGACCGGGGCCTCTTTTGTTGCTGCCATAGTATTTCTTCGCCACAAGCTGTCGGTACCAACGCAACAAGGTATCAGCAGTTACAACGCATGCGATATCTTTGAGCTCTTTGCGACTGAGTTTTCTGGCCATTTTTGCCAGTCAGCGGCGTACTTTTTCGGGGCTTTTCGGTCAAGAATCGGGTCTGTTTCGTGTTTTCAACTGCATGGGATTACTCATTTTTCTCTCAGCTGAATAATGATACAGGACGGGGTTGTTGATCCCGGGGCAAACCGGCGCAAAACTGGTGCAATCAGAATTCCCTGCTAGTCCAGGCCGTGCTTCTTGCGCAGCTCGTCCATGGCTTTGAGCAACGAACGCGGGCTGTTGACCCCACCCCGGGTCAGCTCGTCCATCTCTTCCCGGAATGCTTCGGTGGCCAGCTTGGTTTTAGCCTCGGCCGCCTCGTGCAACGTCCGCACCAGCTCATCGTGTTCCGCCGGCTTGGCCATGAATTTGAAAGCGTTTTGCTTGCCGCTTTCGAAGGCCGCATCCAGCGAACCATGGCCGGTCAGCACGATGGTCTGCAGGTGAGGCCGCAGGCCCTTTAAGGCCGTCTGGGTCTCGATACCATTCATGCCAGGCATTTTGAGATCGATGATGGCCACGTCAAAATCCTCATTTTCCAGGGCCTTGACGGCGTCCTCGCCGGACGTTGTAGCGCGTACCGTAAACCCCTCACGCAACAGGCGCTTTGACATGTAGCCAATCAGCTCTTCTTCGTCGTCCACAATCAATACTCGGATGTCTGTTTCTGACATGGCTCACTCCTCTCACCCTTTGTACGTATAGCGAATCTGCGTCGGGGTACAAGTAAAATCGGATGTCTGGCATCTACCGTCATGATTTGACATAGTTATATCCACAGGAGGTAAGGATGGCACAGAACCAAAAGGGTCCCCGGGTCTTGCAGGCGGCCATCGTGGGTGGCGGCAAAGGGTGCGAGTCCGTTTTGAAGATGGTGGAAGACGACACCCTGGGGCGCTTCCGCATGACCATCGTTGGGGTGGCCGAGGTGGATCTGAACGCCCGCGGGGCGGTCTACGCCAAATCCATCAACATTCCCCACATCACCACCGACTACAAAGAGCTGTACGCCATTGAGGGCCTTGACGTGATCGTTGAGTTGACCGGACTGGCCAAGATACGGGATGAAATCGAAGCCACCCGTCCGCGCCACGTCAACCTCATCGACCACTTTGGTGCGCGTCTGTTTTGGAACCTGCACCAGGCGGAACAACGGGTCATCCAACAACGCATCGAGATGCAAGCCGAGGTGGAACAGGAAAGAGAGCGCATCGCCCAGATCCTGGACTCCATCCCCGACGAGATTGTGGTGATGGATCGGGACATGCAGATCGTTGATACCAACTCGTCTTTTCTGAAAAACAACAATTTGGAGATCGGCGACATCCGCGGTTGTCACTGCTACGAAATCGAGCAACCCATTCGCGGGGAGTGTCAGATCGCGGTGGACAACTGCCCCTTCTCTCGCGTCATGCGCGAGGGCAAACCGGTCCCCTTGGTGCGCAAACATGTCGACGCAAACGGTCAAATCCGCTACGCCGCCATTGTGGGCGCTCCTTTGCTGGACAAGGATGGCCAGGTGGTGGGCATGATCGAAATGACCCGCGACATCACCAAGCGCCTGCGCATGGAGGAAGAGTTGGCCGCCCGCGAGCTGCGGCTGCAGCAGTTCATGGAGTTGGCGCCGTTGGCCACCTACATCAAGAACCAAGCCGGCCAGTACATCGACATCAACCCGGCCTTCATCAATATGTTCGGCCGCAAAGAAAAAGAAACCATCGGAAAATCCGATCTGGAGCTTTTTCCTCGCGAAGCAGCCGAGACCATGCGCGAAGGCGATCGGGAGTGCTGGCAAAAACGGAATGCGGTGTCGTTGGAATCAGAGGTGGACCTGGACACGGGCACCCTCTTCCTCTCCACCGTGAAGTTTCCCATTCTGGATCCCAGCGGCAAGCCCACCGCCTTGTGTGGCCTGTCCAAGGACGTGACTCGGGAAAAAGAAGCCGAAATCGAACTGGTGGAGACCCGCAAATACCTGCAACAGATCCTGGACGACTCGCCGGTGATCATCATCACCACCGACCTGGACGGCAACATCGTCAGTTTCAATCACGGCGCCGAAGTCTCTTTGGGCTACAAGGCCGAAGAAGTCATCGGACGTCCCGCCTCCAGTTTCTACCACACCCATGAGGAGCGGCATAACCTCATGCGCAAAGTCAACTCGGGCAATGCTGTGCGCGACTACTCCACCGAACTGCTGCGCAAGGACGGCACCTCGGTGCCCGTTTCCATCACCCTCTCCCAGCTGCGCGACTCAGACGGCAACATTATCGGAACGGTGGGCATGAGCAAGGACATCTCCCACCGCAAGGTGCTCATGAACCAGATCCTGCAATCCGAGCGCATGGCGGCGGTAGGCCGATTGGCCTCGGGGGTGGCCCACGAAATCAACAATCCGCTGGCGATAATCTCAGAGATCACAGGGTTCATCGGCGATTTGATCCGGGACGAGGAACCGCCCGAGGTGTTACTGCAGGAGATCCACAAGGGCATCCCCAAGATTCTGGACCAGGTCAGACGGGGCCGCACTATCACTCGGCGCATGCTAGATTTTGCCCGCAAGACGGAGTCGCGCATCGTGGTGACAGGCGTCAATTCCGCCCTGGACGAGATCATCCCCTTCTTGGAAAAAGAAGCGCAGCAAGAAAACATCACCCTGCACCGGGCCTATGCCCAGGGGCTGCCGCCGGTGGCGGTGGAAGAAATGCAACTGCAGGAAGTCTTTATCAACCTGATCACCAACGCCATCCATGCCCTGTCAGAAAAACCGGAGGGCAACATCTGGTTGACCACGGATCTGCTCGACGCCAAAGTGCGGATCACCATCAAAGACGACGGACCGGGCATCGACGAGAAGGTACGAGAGAGCTTGTTCGATCCCTTCGTGACCACCAAGCCCACCGGGATGGGAACCGGCCTTGGCTTGTCTATTTGCTACGGCATCGTGAAACGGTTCGACGGGGAGATTCGGGTCAACTCAGAGAAAGGCATGGGGGCGATATTTGAGGTCATTTTGCCACCCGCTGCCAACACCTAGAGCGCCGACCGGTTTGCCTCCCACCGCCCTGCAAGAAGACGGAGCCCACGCCTGGTCCAGCCCATTTTTCTTCGAGTGAGCGCGGCTGGTCCCTGAACTACTTCCCCTCCACTGGGAGCGCAGGACCACTGCGCGCGCGCTCCACTGCGGCATCCACGCTTGCGTCGATCTGTTCCTGAACCGCTCCTTCGGGTGCCCAACCTGTGGCCATGACAGCTACTCCTTGTCCTTGAACCAAGCGTTTCCGGAGAGCACACGTCCGAACGACGCAATTTTGTCGAAGTGACGCTTGAGGTTGACCTCGTCGCCCGTATGAATTTGGTAGGCCCATGCCTTGGTCTCCCGATAAACGGTCAATTCCCGTGTATCCACCAAAAAATCGAACATCTC
The DNA here is from genome assembly GCA_030065855.1 of Myxococcota bacterium. Lineage (GTDB taxonomy): Bacteria > Myxococcota_A > Polyangia > JAAYKL01 > JAAYKL01 > JASJCT01. Next base: position 3,757 of record JASJCT010000173.1, on the reverse strand, counting down.
TTCCTCGTTCGAATCGAGGGCGATAATGCGATAGGTCCACCGCATCCGCTCCAGCCCAGGGTCCAACGCCTGGTTGTAGGCGAGTTGGTAATCCCCTCTGGGACTGTAGGAGAGCTGCATATGGGGGCGAACCGTGGCAGCCAGCTTTCGCTTGGCGGTGGCAAACCATGGCATCGGTTCTTCCCAAGTGAATACCCGGGCACTCTCGACTGCCACCGCGCTATCTCGTCCGGGGCTGTACAGTGCGTTCTTCGTTTTTTCGGCGTGTTTGGCTTTATCCATCGTGTACTTCCTCATTCGCAAACTAAATGACGAATCGATTCTTTTCTTTTTGTGCGTGTTATCACTGGGAAAGGCAACTATTAGGTTATGGTGTCTATACAATGTCGACGAAGCTCACGCGCGAGGCTGAGATCGCCTGTTGCACGTCCAGTCCGACCACCAACGATGTAGAAACCGAAGGCTGATTGTCAAGACATCTGGAAGTGGGCATGATGGAGCCTGTTGAATCGAAGGGAGAAAGCGGATAGACGAATGGGAATCGCCACTGACATCATCCTGCTCATTGTAGTCTCGTTCGGCTGCGGGCTGCTGTTTCAGCGACTTCGGCAACCGGTGATCCTGGGTTATATCGCCGCCGGCATCATCTTGGGACCGCATACGGGAGGCTTCACTGTCTCCAATAGCCAAGATATCGAGAAACTTGCCGAAATAGGTGTGGCGCTGCTGCTGTTCGCCCTCGGGCTCGAGTTCTCCCTCAAGGACCTCAAACCGGTCAAGAAAATTGCCCTGATCGGCACGCCCATACAGCTCACTCTTACAATTGGGCTTGGCTTCGGTATCGGCTATTTCACTGGCTGGGGATGGAAGGATTCTCTTTGGCTAGGAGCCTGCGTCTCCCTATCGAGCACCATGGTGATCCTCAAGACCCTGATGAACCAGGGCTGGCTGGGCACTCTCTCCAGCAAAGTCATGATTGGCATGCTGATCATCCAGGATCTAGCTGTGGTCCCATTGATGATCATCCTGCCGCAGCTCAACAACCCGTCGGTTGGTTTGCCTGCCCTGGGGTTTGCCGCGCTCAAAGCAGCAGCGTTCATTGCCGGTATGCTACTGCTTGGTACCAAGCTGTTGCCACGCCTGATGGGACACATTGCCAAGCTCGGTTCCAGAGAGCTGTTCTTGCTTTCCATCGCGGCCATTGGGCTTGGCATTGGATATGCTACCCACATGCTGGGCCTCTCTTTCGCATTCGGTGCGTTCATCGCTGGCATGGTTCTCAACGAGTCGGATCACGGACACCAGGCGCTCAGCGACATCATCCCCTTAAGAGATCTGTTCGGCTTGCTCTTCTTTGCGTCGGTTGGCATGCTGTTCGACCCGGTTTTCGTGGTAGACCACATCGTGGAAGTTGTGGTTCTTGTGGTAGCAGTCAGCCTTGGCAAGGGTATTATCTTCTCTCTTCTCGCCAAGGTTTTTAGATACGGCAATGTCATACCGCTCGCAGTGGGTCTGGGAATGTTCCAGGTCGGCGAGTTCTCCTTCGTCTTGGCGACCGTCGGTTTATCGACCGGATCAATCGGGCACGCGCTTTACTCGCTCATTTTGACCACCGCGATCCTAACGATGATTCTCACGCCCCTGTTTTCCGGTCGTACTGCGTGGCTCTACGCACTTAAAAAACGTTGGTTCCGCCACGAGCAGCTCGAGACTCTCAACATCCCGACTGAAGGTTTGAATGGTCACGCTGTCATCATCGGTTACGGCCGCATCGGCTCTCAGATCGCGCTGGCGTTCAATCGCCTCAATTTGCCGTTCATCTTGATAGAGAACGACCACCGCCGGGTGGACCTCGCGAAAGCAGCCGGCTTGCCAATCGTCTTCGGCGACGCGACGCACGAGATTGTTCTCAAGGCCGCCGAGGTCGAAACCGCACGTCTCGTCGTGATCACCGCACCTGACGTGGTCACTTTTCAGGCAGTGGTCAAGCAGGCCAGGAAATTCAACGCGGAGCTGAGCGTTGTCGCGAGGACATCGGATGCCTCATTCCTAGCGACGTTCAAGAAATTGGGAGTGAAGAGTGTTGTGCTACCTGAATTTGAAGCGGGCCTTGAGATGGCACGCAAGGCAATGCTGCACTTTCCGATAACGACAACCGAGATTCAAAGGCAGACGGAGCAGTTGCGCCAGGGATTCTTCGAGCCGTTTTTTGACGACGGCCATGGCTACAAGACACTCGCGCAGCTTCGGGCCGCGGAACAGCATTTCGATCTGCAATGGGTTAGATTACTCGAGGGCAATCCTCTCGTGTTCCAATCAATCGGTGAGGCGAAAATTCGAGCAAAGACCGGCGTATCCGTCGTTGGTATCATTCGCGATGAAAAGCTAGTGACAAATCCCGATGCCGGATTTCGATTCGAGGCAGGTGACTTGGTCGCGATTATCGGCAGCGATATGGCCCGTCGCTCTTTCTGTTCGATTTCCGACCAGACAACTGAAAAGTCGTCCCAGCCCTGCGACAGCGAGAGTGCATGAGGCCTCCCCGGTATGGCTCGGCTTCAGCGTACTTTTTGTGTGGCTGTTGAGTCAAGATTCATGGTTTTGGCTGCCGCTCAACTGTTTAAATTCCCGCCGTTTTTTTTTCGGCTGAATAACGGTACAGGACGGCCAGATGTTCAATTGCGAGCTCACGTTGAGTTTTTAGAAGCGAGGATCCAGTGAGAAGTAGAAATTTTATGAGGTCCAGCATGGATTTTGGCCTTTCCTCAACAGACGGACAAAGTCAATAGTTTCGACCAATACCGAATTTTCGGGAGTGACAGGTCTGTCAGACAACAGCTCTTTCTCGAGGGTCGCGAAAAAGCTTTCCGAGACGGGTCGAGTAGCGGGAGGGAACTTCCCCCTCCCGCTCTCACAGAACCGCACGTGAACCTCTCGGCTCATACGGCTCTTGTCATCCAGTCTTGATACTGCCAATGAACAAACAGTTGCGGATCACGTCGGGCGACTCCTTTCAGCCATCTGTGGGCTCTCGTCCTCCGTCCTCTCAACCGCTTGAATTTGCGCATGGCCCATTTCGCTAGCACATCGTTGATGTGGTCAAGCACTGGGTGCAAGGCAGATCTGCAAAATCTTCCATAGCAGTTGATCCAGCCGGTGATGATCGGATTGAAAATTCGGGCTATCTCATTGATGCTGCTCTGAGTCCTACCCTTAAGCTTCCATTCCCTCCGCACGCGTTGTCGAAGTGACTTGGCAGCTTTGGGGCTTATAGCCGGGCTGAAACTAACAAAAAATTCACCCCGACGATTTCGTGCTGACCGCGACCTGAATTGATATCCCAAAAAGTCGAAGCTGTAACTCGGCCATTCTCCGTTTCGTCTTGAGCCTTTGCAGTAAATGACTCGCGTCTTTTCCGGATGAAGGTCGAGCTTACAGTGCTTCAAACGTCGCTCAATCCTCCTTTTGATCCATTCCAGCTGATGACGAGACCGACAATGCACAACTAGGTGAGTAGCCCCGGGGAATCTCACCCCGAGGCCCTCCGAGAACCGGACATGAAACTCTCGCCTCATCCGGCTCCTACCGTCCAGCCGCCGGTTTAATGCCGAGCTTCCACAGGACAAATTGTCAAGTGGCGGGTAAACTGATCCTGCAAGTGGCGGCCAAAGTGATCCTATGAAAGAGGGTGATCTGGGGTTGGCAAAAAGGGATTTGTGGTTGCGTCAAAAAGAGGGGTTGGTGTTGGGGAAAATGG